>JAYYVF010000047.1:0-48981 GCA_036343635.1 Candidatus Latescibacterota bacterium
TCCCCTGTATAGAAAAGCCCTTCTCATTTTTTGCTTCGGTGATGAGTTTACTGACGGTTTCTGCTACTGAAGCCCCAAAGCGAAAACTCATAGACAATTCCAGGTTTACGTCAGAGCTATGAGTTTGCATGGCATCTACCGCATAACGGAATCGGTAGATCTGCTGATGTGGATCTCCCACCAGTATTACTTTTTTATCGCATTTTGATAAAACATCTGACATGATAGGCGATAGGTCTTGGCCCTCATCCACCAGTATTATGTCGTATTGATTTACTTGAAGGAGAAAATTACCTGTTTTGTGAAACAGTTTCAGATAATAATCGTGGACGCACTCTCCGCACTCTCGCCAGGATTCAAAAATTTTCTTAAATGTATTGATGATGCTAGGAACAGCCGGCTTGAAGAGTTCGGTCATCGTCTTGGATAGGTGCCGGTCTGCAAATTGTTCGGCTGCTTTTTCGATGTCATGTGTTGGAGAATTTAGGTAATACGTCAAAAAATTATAGCTCATGGAGGCTAATTCATGCTGTTGGTCGTTAAACTCTTCGAATTCGGGAAGGAGTCCGGCCGGAGTGAAGTCGACGATGGGTTTCCATCCGCGTTGATGACGTTTGGACGGTGTGGATCGGTATGCTAGTGAATGAACTGTATGTACGGTCACATTACCGGGAAATGTTGAACGGGCTTCTGTCTGAGCTTTCTTGTTGTAGACCAGGTAAAGTATTCGGCTGTTAGCATGCTTCTTTGCCAACATAAGTAGAGTGGATGTTTTTCCGGTGCCTGCGCGTGCATTGATCTTGATGAGTCGTTCAGGCGCATCGAGTACGGACTGTTGTTCCTGGGTTGGTTGTAGCTTCATTTATCTACACCACTCCCAAGAGGCTAAATCCGGGCTCCAGGCAAATGCCAAACTTGAATGACCATGTGTTTCTTGTAAGGCACACCCTTCGGCGGAACTACCGTGAAAGAACATTACATATTTCCCTACGGCCTCTTCATCTCTTAAATCCAGTACGTGCCCTGCTGTTAACCGGCCCTGAGCCCATGGCCATTCAGCTTGCCCGAGTGTCAGCAATCCGTGGTCCGTCCACGTCTGGAAATCTTTGGATCGCTTTACTCCTACTCCATTCTTTGGTGAATGGAACAGGACGTAATCGTTTTCGTCGATTAACAGGCACACATTTTCTCCGGCCTCGACGTGTCCGTAATAGGTCCATGTGTTCAAGTCGGTCGACCATGACATGCTGGCTCCGTTCTGCTTGAAGAAGCACCACCATTTCCCCGGTTGGTCCTTGTCTTCTATCAAGTAGGGGTCAATCATGCGGCCCATGTCTTCGCGTGTGGTATCAGGGCCTTTAACTTTAATCAACTTCGGCTCCTCCCATTCAATTAGATCATCACTCTCCATGGTAAATATTCTTGCAGATTCGTCACCGAAAAAGCCGCCGTTAGGGGTTGGATAGGTCTGTAGGCACATTACCCAATGGTTATCGTATCTGATCACATTACCGGGACTTGAATAGTTGAATTGTTTGTCCAATGGTGTTATTAATCGTGGCTCTGACCAGTGTATTAAATCCGTGCTCTCTACTACGCCGGTTCCGGAGACCCAATCACCGCCGGCAGTACCATGAATTTGGGTGTGCCAGACTCGGAAGGTCCCGTCGTAGTAGTGTGCGCACGGATCCCGGTAGGCGAAGTCCGGTTCTCCATTTAAAAAAACAGTTTCCGGCAGATAATCCCAATCAATTCCCATAGTTGATCCATCACTCCACAGTTTGTAAATGCAGACCAAATATAGATAAGATCGTCTTTCTTCGTTTATGAAAAACCGTTGACTTGGAAAGGTTGTATTTTCTTGGTTTTCGGGTATCGTCAATATGTCTTCGTTAGATCCTTCCTGATCAGAAGACAACGGAGAGTCGGTATCCGGTGGGCGCATAGCCGGATACCGTTTTTTTTGAAGTATTAAATTAATTTTTATTTATTGGATCGATTGATGGCTCAGTTTTATCAGACCGCAGGGATGTGAGGGGATAGACTTTTTTTCGTTCGAGGGTGCGTTTCAGAAAATCCTACACTAGGTCGCGACCTTGCGATAATAGATAGAAACATAGGACTTCTTGGCCGGTTTCTATAGCCCTGTCAGTTGAGGCGACCCTGTTCCTTTAGATTATAAATAAGATAGAGGAGCGCAGCCTGTAGCAAGATCGTAAAGCAACTTTCGACAATCAATTCAGAATCAATAATTACCTGATAAGCCGCAGCTAAAAATGTGATAGGGGTATCGATAGAGACTAATATATTCCAGGCGCGAAGACGCATTTTCCATTGATAAAAGCAGTAAATTAGTGTGATAATAGAGCCGGTAATGGACAAGGCGGCGTATAGAGGGTCCAAAATGAGTTGAGTTTCTTTCTTAGACTCCTCAACCATTTTTTGGAATTCCAGAATCTCCTCTTCCGACATAGTCTCTTTCGTTTCCTGCGGTATGGACATATCAGACATCATGTGTGTCATAGGTATTACTAATAGTGCGAAGCTTGAAAATACAATACCGATGATACAAATAGCACTGACCCATTTAGGGCGGGAGGGATCGAGGTCTATATTATTTTCAAGCATTTTGAAACTCCTTATTATTGCAAATAGGGTTCATAGAAAAATCTATTATTACAATATACATGAGTGAATAATCAAACAACCTCTTTGTTTTGGTTATTACGTCGTTTAAGTTATTCAAAACCGTGGTATCTTTCTCGGTGACCTTTGTAAGCCGGGGGTTTTTTCTTTACTACGAGAAAGGCTGCATGTTTGGGACATGAGCAGGGTGCCTACTGGCAATTTTATTTTCGTTCCTTTGTAGTTCTTTTCTTGTCCTCAGATTTAATGTGGTAGTATCCTTTGTTCCCGTAGCATGTGGTACTGTGTTTGGCAAATTGTACCAAATAATTTGGCAGGAGGTAATTCTTAGTAATCACCTCTTTAAGCGTTTCACTCGTGCCTCTTTAGAATTGAGGATTTTGTTTAGGGCTTGGTTTTCCTCTTAAAACTTTTAGGGAGGTTTCTAATGTTATTTTCAGTAACAAAACCAAACAAATCCTCGCATTTGAGTGTATTGATGAAACGATTCGGTAATCTCATTCGGGTGTCGATCGCCCCTACGTTTCTATTGGTTAGTACCGTATCTGCGGCTCAGGATATAACTGTAGACCTGCCGGGTGGGGCGACCATGGATTTTGTCTGGATTGATCCGGGAAAGTTCATGATGGGCTCTTCTTCTTCGGAGTGGAAGCACCTGGAAAATGAAGGCCCGCAGCACGAGGTGTCCATTTCCCGTGGGTTTTATCTTGGAACAACCGAGGTCACGCAGGGGCAATGGGAAAGTGTTATGGGTACGGAGCCGTGGATGGATCATTTTACCGGCGATGCTGTGCGAGATCAGTTGGAACTGAATCCGGTGCATCCAGCAGTGTGGTTGTCATGGAGCGATGCGCAGTCGTTCATGGAGGCGCTGAATATAGCATCGGATGAATCGCTGTACCGATTGCCGACTGAAGCGGAATGGGAGTATTCGGCTCGTGCAGGAACGACTACCATGTGGTCGTTTGGCGATGATTATTTTAATCAGCTAAAAAAATACGCATGGATTTGGCCCAACCTTTATTCTGCCGTTGCCGATTATAATACTAAGGGAGCACAACCTGTTGCCACGAAATTGCCGAATCCCTGGGGGCTGCACGATATGCACGGTAATGTTGAGGAATGGTGTCAGAATTGGTTCGGGCCGTACAATATTGACTCTCAAATTGACCCCTGGGGTCCTGAAGAGGGTACCAACCGCGTTGTTCGGGGCGGCTCCTTCCGTACAAGGAAATGGGAGCAATACCGGTTAGCCTTTCGCTACGGGATCTATCTTGGTAACGGCAACAACAACATCGGTTTTCGCGTGTTGATGATGGAACCAGAATCGAGTGCCCCCACAGTGCTGAAGACACAGGGTTGGGGCTTGATAAAAGCTGAGCAGTAATACTTTAAAAGATGGATATTAATCTACGCCCACGCCTCATTAGGCGAACCATTTAGCCCCCTTTCAAACCAATGCCGAACCCGAATATAGTTGTCCATGGCTACGGAGCCTCTGTTTACTCGACGTGATTTGTATCACCGCATTGATATTGAAGGTTTCTTTAGATATGGTATGTTTGAATTGGTAAGAGAATAAAACGACATTCACGTTATATAAATTAGAGGTGATGTATGAACAAGTTTCTCGGTAGCGCGCTTGCAGTTGCTTTGCTTTTTGGTGGTCTTGGACCTGTCGATGCAAGAGACCTTTCTTCATCTAAGCTGACTAAAAAGATTGGTAAGAAAAATAGTCAGTATACCGAAGAATATATGGATCAGCCAGGAGACCACCCTCAGGATATAAGTGAAATAGTAGATGCCACTTCGGAGGAAGTACGTCTCCTTATTGAACAGGCTGTTGCAGATGCGGTGGATGCGGCCGTCGCGGACAACACGGACGGTGGAAGCACTGAAGACGTAGTCGTTGTTGATAGTGAGGGCAACAAGCTCGAAATTGTATCCATCGATGAGGACGGTACCATTACCGTGGATCTTTCTGGAGACGACAACCCTTGGGGTCCAAGACGAGGATGGGACGGGAGCAGCAGTAAATAAATCAAGGCGGAACTAAGTAACAGTATCAATCACGATGAGCCCTCGGTTAACACGATGTTAATCGAGGGCTTTTGCGTGTAAGGAAGTGGCTAACGAGACTGCAGGCATTTCCGCTTAATGTTGTTCCATTCCGGTGGTATAAACTTTGTAAAAGAAACTGTTGAACAGAGATATAAATGACAACAGTAATCTATGATTTCGTATGCCTAAATACTTACTAAATTCTTTAAGGTACATTTTATTTTAACATTGTATACGATTCGTTGTTGATTTTCATAAGGAATTCGTGCTTAATAGGTTGACCTTAATCAATTTCCCCAGAGGAGAGAGCTAATGGCTGTTATCGTGAATCTTCAACTCAACGTAAAAAAAGGCCGGGAGGAAGAATTCCCACAGTTTATTGCAGGAGTTCTACCTGATACGCGTGCTTTTGAAGGTTGTAATTGGGTATATTTTACTACCAATAGCAGTGATCCAACTTCATTTGAATTTTTCAGTTCATGGGATAGTAAAGAAGATCAATTGAAGTATATGCAATGGCGTCAGGAAAACGGCAGCATGGAGGTGTTCGCTTCCTGGCTTGAAGGGGAACCGGTTTTTCGATATTTGGATGTGGAACAGTCGTATTAAACGGAGATAAATTTATTTAAAAATTTAGATTCTATATATAGACTGGAATAGTTAGGACAGCGTTGGTATTACAAAGGGAAAGCTCTCGGTTAAGATCCTGTTAGCCGAGAGCTTTCCCTTTGTATGGGTTTATGGACAACTACGAATTACGGTGGTAAGGTTCCTATCTGGCAACATCAATTCATAACGTTATATTACATTTTTAACTGATCGAACGCGTAATGCACGGTATAACGACTGGGGTTATTCGATTCGGATATCGTGCATCTGGATCACGCCGCATGTCGAGGTGCTGGTAGCCATGCCTGGCAATAGGCGGGTTCGGTATATTTTTTTCAAGGATTATGATGAGTCGGTTCTGGATATGTTGCATGTTGTGCCAGATGTCCTCCTTTCTTTATGCAGAGATCCGGTTTATAGATCGTACAGAGAAAGCAGCCGTTGTTTCTTCCTGCACGGCTAACGGGGGTGCGTTCGGAGATTACAACGGGGATGATTTGCCCGATCTTTTTGTTGCCTGTCTGGATCGCAATGTGGGTTCGAAGCTGTTTGAAAATCGTGGGGACGGGACTTTTGAAGATCGCAGTGATCGTGTAAATGATGTGGGCGCTGCCATGGGCGGGCTCTTTGTTGATATCGATAGGGACGGCGACCGGGACTTGTATGCGATACGGTTTAACCGACGCAATGTTTGGTTGATGAATGATGAAGAGGGGTTGCATCCTCTCCCTGATTCGTTGTTGTCGCGGGGATATGCCGGTGCGACCTCGGTCTCGATTGCTGATTTTGATCACGATGGGTTTCTGGACCTTTTTTCTATTTATCGCTATTCCAATCCTAACGAGCTTTTGCTGCGGCCGACGGTCGCAGGATTCAACTCCCAACCTGAGATACAAAGTGTTTTAAGCGCCGGGAAAGATGCATTTTCCTCCACTGTTTTTGATTATAACGGAGATGGGAATCTGGATTTGTATGTGGCTCATTTCGGGTATGAGGATGCTCTGCATCGGAATGATGGCAGGGCCTTTTTTACGCCTGTTGGCGATTCCTTGGGTTTTACCGAGGTGAATTTTAGCGTGGCCGGCATACCTGCGGATTATGATAGCGATGGTGATTTTGACTTGTATGTGATACATGCCAATGAAAGACCCAACACGATGTGGCGTAATGAGGGGGGGGCATCGTTTGTTCCCAGTGATGTGGGTGCTGAAGGTAACAGGAGCAGTTCGGGAGCTTCTGCAACGGACTGGGATCTGGACGGGGATGTCGACTTACTTGTTTCTAATGTGGAAGGTATAGACGTATACGAAAATGATGGTCATGGTTTGTTTGTTGACGTCTCCGGTCAAGCGTTGCCGAATGAGTTACGCAATGAGGTTAAAACTGCTGGGATCACGACGAGTGATTACGACATAGATGGAGATATTGATGCATTACTGCTGGGGCTGGAGGGTCAAGATGTATTGTTGAATAATGAAAGCTCACGGTCTCATTGGCTTCATATTGATTGGGAAAAAAGTAGAGCTGCTACGGTGCAGGTTACCACACTCGATCATGGTTCCCAATGGTATATGACGGGTTCGGATTCGCGATTGGGAAGTAGCGAAGACGTTCAGACTTACATTGGATTGCAAGGTCCGGATCCGATTCAACTGCGTATTTCCTGGCCTTCCGGCTACCGACAGATCATCGATAATGTTGCCGTTGATCAAACGCTGAAGTTGTCCGAGCCCGGAAGAGAGCGAGATGCACACATAGGATTGGTGCAGTTACCCGATGATCATTCCACCTGGCGTGAATATTTGGCTATGGTGGAGGTTATCAATACGGGCCAAACGTTAGGCAATAATTTAAGACTTCAAGGGCGTGTGGATTTAGAAGGGAAACGCGTATATGAAGAAGAAGTTAATGTGCCGGATATTCAAGCTGAAGCACGTTCGCTTGTTGCTTTGCCGGGATGGGAGGATTATTCAGGTGGACCCTTTACGATTCAAATAGATCTCAAAGGTGCAGAGGATGTTTCGGGGTATGGGCATTGGGAACGTGAAGTATACCGTCATCACTTTGTCGATGTTGCTGAGGAGATGGGTGTTGATGATGCAGGAAACGGTTGGGCTGCTGCGATGGCCGATGGAGACGGGGATGGGGATATCGACTTGTATGTTTCAAACGGTGGATCGTTCGGAGTGGACGAAAACGTGTATTATCGAAATGACGTGACCCATTTTAGCAACGTTACGGATGCGAGTGGAACGGCCGATGCGGGGAACGGAACCGGAGTAACCTTTGCTGATTTTGATAGTGACGGGGACCAGGACCTATTTATGTCACGTGGGGGATTTCTTCCTCCGGGTGAGCCCAACCGAATGCTTTTTAACGAGGGGGACGGTCGGTTTGTAGATGTCAGTGATGACGTGGGCATGAGTGCGGTGGACGCGAGTTATGCTGCGGTACCGGGTGATTTCGATGGCGATGGCAGGACAGATCTATATGTTTCGCAATTTCGTGGTCAATACAACGCGCTGTATCGTAATGAAGGTAATTTTTTCACGGATGAGCGAGTGGAACGTGGGATTGTCAGTTACCAGCGTTACAGTGGGGCAGCGGCAGCGTTTTCGGATTTTGATTTGGACGGTAATATTGATTTGTATGCCAGTATGTTTGGTACTTACGATGTGTTTTATGCAAACCGGAGTGATGACGGTTACGAAAAAGCTCAGGTGGGGGATGAAGGGGATGCGGTGGGCATAGCGCTTGGTGATTATGATGCGGATGGAGACCAAGACGTTTACGTAGTAAATCAGAATTGGCGAAGTACTCTGTGGCAAAATGATATAGATCGTCAAATATTTTTGGATGTAGGTGGCCGGAGTGGTGTAGAAAATCATGGTGCAGGTACCGGATGTGCTTTTGGTGATTATGATAATGACGGTGATCTGGACTTGTTTGTTGTGAACGGAGCGGGGGCTAACAGAGTCTATATGAATAGGGGAAACGGTACATTCCAGGATGTGGCCTCGTTGGTCGGCATGTTGGATACCGTTCGAACCCGGTCCATAGTTTTAGGTGATATGGATGGTGACGGTGATCTGGATCCCTATGTGGTTAATGAAGGATTCCCAAACCGGCTTTATAGGAACGAGGGAAACTCAAACGGTTGGCTTCAAGTGAATCTTCACGGTACCTCAAGTAATGTTGATGCCATTGGCGCCAGGTTGATACTTTATGGTGAGCAGGAATCGATTACGCGTGAAATAAATGGTGTGGCGGGTTTAGCTCAGAGTAGTCGAACGGCACACTTTGGGTTGGGCTCCGGACGGTCTGCCGACTCACTCATGATCGTATGGCCTGGAGGTTATCGTCAGGGTATAGCGTTAGGATCTGATGCTTTGCGTATTGACCTAATAGAAGGAAGTATCCCGACTTGGGTTGCTGAGGATTTTTCTACGGATGCAAAAGGATCGAGCGTATTTAGCAATTTCCCGAATCCATTTAATGCGAATACCCGGCTTCGATTTTTTCTACAGGAGGATGGTCCGGTTCGCTGTTCGGTATACAATGTGCTGGGACAACGAGTGAGAAATTTGATTGATGAGACTGTTTCGGCCGGTAGCCACGATACCCACTGGGATGGATTTACGGACGAAGGGCTGATGGCAGGAAGCGGCGTATACTTCTATCGGTTTGAAGTTTCAGGGATGATGTATAAAGGGTCAATGTCTCTTGTACGATAGTTTTTTCAAATGCGCCACAGGGTTTTAGAAGTGTCCCGTTAGCGAGATGCGATGTACCTCTCCCAAATCAACAAAAGAGCAATAGGCGTAGTCCAGGCGATATTGTTCGTGTCGGAATCCGGTTCCCCCTGACAGTCCTATCGGATCTTCACCTGTTGAACCGGTCTGTTGCAAACTGTAACCGGGCCGAATGAACAGACCGCCCATCAGTTCCATTTCCATGCCAAAAGAAAAATATGCATCATTGTCGTTAGGTATATTGACGTCCAAAGCCAGAAGCATCGGCATCGGCATATGGGCAGGTTGATGAGAGATTCCTAAGCGTATATGGACGGGCAGCTGATCCTTATTGTCGCCGGCATATGCACTACGAACGACTCCAAGGTTGCTTAATGATGCGCCAAGTCTCATTCCCTTCACGGGTCCTGCCAATTGAACACCTATGTCCATGGCATACGCATCTGAGGTATACGTATCAATACTGGAATAAATCATTTTAAGATTCGTGCCGAGTATGATGCTCTTGTTTCTGAAGGCCCGGGTGAATGTTGTATAAATGGCTATGTCAGAAGCAGAGAAATCGCCCAGGTCACGACCCTCTATATCGGTTCGTTGCATTTTTCCGTAGGTGACATAATTTGCTGAAATCGCCCAGGGGCCGTTTATAGAAGGAATAGCAATGCTGGCAAAGCCTGCCTGGGAATTCACAAGATATTTGTTGAAGGACAATACGGCCTTACGACGATCAATGCCATAGAGACCGGCAGGATTCCAAGAGGTCGCTTCGATATCCCCGGAAACCGTGCTGTAGGCTCCTCCTAAGGCTGTTGCTCGTGCCCCCACGCCGATTTTGAGAAAATTAAATCCTGTTGTTCCGGCATTCGGGTTGATGGCTTCCGCGCTAAAAGCATAAACGGACAGGAGAGCGAATGCAGTAGGTATAGTTAATCGGCACATGGAACTAATTCTCCGTGTTAGTAACTGGAGCAGATTGTTCTAAGGCAAAGGCTGCTCGTAATAAGTTTTCTTCCGCTAATACGGGTGCTAATAGTTGGGCACCAATAGGTAATCCGTCTTCAGCAGAAGTAAAAGGAACTGATATACCCGGAATACCTGCCAAATTTACAGCTACAGTATAAATATCGTTGAGATACATTTCCAGAGGGTCGCGGGTTTGTGCTCCCACGGGAAAAGCGGTGGTGGGAGCTACCGGACTGAGTAGCAGGTCACAGCTGGAAAAGGCCTTGTTGAAGTCCTGGCGAATCAACGTTCGCACTTTTTGTGCTTTTAGATAGTATGCATCATAGTAGCCCGTACTCAAAGCATAGGTCCCAAGCATGATTCGACGTTTAACTTCCTGTCCGAATCCTTCGCTACGGGAACGAGTATACATTTCAATTAGATCGTCTGTCCCCTCTGCACGATAACCATATTTTACGCCATCGTAACGGGAAAGATTGGCGGAGGCCTCCGCCATGGCTATCAAATAGTAGGTGCCTATGCAATATTCAGGATTACCGGCAATGGGTAACTCTACGTCGACTATTTCAGCCCCGGCTTTTTCCAGGATTTTTGCGGCATGCTTGATGGCGGCTCCAATTTCCTTATCCAAATGATCGGGGAAATGCTCTTTGGCTAAACCGATCCGAAGTCCCTTGATCGTACCATCGAGATTTGCTGCAAAGTCAGGAATCGGCTCGTTAAGTGATGTTGAATCTTTTTTGTCATAGCCGGAAACAATATTTAGTAGTAATGCAGCGTCGGTGACATCTTTTGTCATCGGACCGATTTGATCTAATGATGATGCATAGGCGATGAGTCCGTAGCGCGAAATCCGTCCGTAGGTAGGTTTCAGCCCGACTACCCCACAATAACCCGCTGGTTGTCTTACGGATCCGCCCGTATCAGAGCCGAGTGCAAGGATGGTTTCATTTGCTGCGACGGCCGCTGCGGAACCACCACTCGAGCCACCGGGGACGCGAGTAGGATCTTTAGGATTGAGGACGGGGCCAAAAGACGAATTTTCGTTCGAAGAGCCCATTGCAAACTCATCCATGTTTGTCTTTCCGATGAAGACAAGATCGGATGCCCGAAGATGTGCTACAGATGTTGCATCGTATGGAGATACGTATTCAGAGAGGATTCTGGATCCACATGTGGTTCTTCCTCCCTTTACACAGAGCACATCTTTGAGGGCTATTGGGATTCCGGCGAATGGGTGCAGTGAATCACCTGCGTTTCGTCGATCGTCCACGTCGGCGGCTTGTTTCAATGCCCCTTCATGGTCCACACTAATGAAGGCATTTATTTTTTCGTCTGTTGATTCGATCTCAGAAAGAACGGCCTTAGTAACTTCTGTCGAGCTTATTTCACCAGCTTGTAGTAGAGCACTAATCTGGTGAGCCGTCTGGAAATGTACCGTCATGCTATATACTCATGCATTATCCGGTGACTTTTTGTCACTACTAGTTTCGCTTGAGCTTTCGCCTTGTGACACGGAATGACTATCCGGAGTCGTTTCCATGGTAGAGTTTTGTTTTTGGGAATCATCTTCGCTGATCTCTTCCTGAACTTCCCGAACTGCTCCACGGAATTCTCGTATGCCACGCCCCAAACCTTGGGCCATTTCAGGAATTCGCTTCGCGCCGAATACGAGAAGAATGATGACCAGAATAATAAGTATTTCGCCATGCCCGAATCCAAACATGGAATGACCTCCTAATAGTTACTAGTAACTGTACCGGTAATAGTACCACCCAAGAAAGAGCCCCAACATTGTCACCAGATTGAATCTCAAGGCCAATTCAAAGGAGAAAGATAGAATTATCAGGTTAAACATATGTGGTCCGATAGAAAACGCGGCATATTGTAACAAGGCGCGCTCGACGATCGTATCAGGTCCGGCTACAAAGGCAAGTATGACGCGCAAAGCTTCCCCGGCAATATTGGCACAGAGTGTGCTTGTCAGCAGTATAAGTAAAAGATGACTTAACGGTTTGTTGTTAATCATAGGTTACGCGTGCTGTCTAATCTCGTCACGAAACAAACCAACGATCCAACGATAGAGTCCGGAGCCTGTGTAAATAATCGTTATTGGGAAGAAAAAAGAACTTTCATGAACAACCAGTCCTATTGATACAATGAAGAAAATTTGCTTCCCACGATCTGCGATCGAACGGCTACGGAAGTTAGGAACTGAATCATAGTCCAGGCGGCTGATCATCAAGAAAGCAAGCCATAGGACTAATATCATGGCTATTGGAGTTCCATATGCTGTTTGCCAACTACGCTCAAAAACGCTGAATTGAGTTAAGCAGATCGCTGCGGTAGGAATTGGCAGGCCCAGGTAATATCGCTCCGCTTTATCGCCACTTAGGCTCAGTGTATTGAAACGGGCTAAGCGTATTGTTCCACACAAGAGAAAAGAGAAGGCGATCGTAAGCCCGAGGACCGTGTTAACAGATTCTAAATAATTCTGATAAATTATTACTGCGGGGACGAATCCAAAAGTGCAAATATCTGCGAGTGAATCAAGCTGAATACCAAATATAGAATCCTTGCCCATGCGCCGAGCTATGGTACCATCCATTTTATCCAGCACAGCGCCAAGAAATACGAGCCAGGCAGCAGCAACGTAATTGTTTTGAAAGGCATAGTGCAAAGCAAGAAAGCCGCAAAGCAAGTTGCTTAATGTGAACAGTTGAGGGATAAACATCCGCATTTAGGACTCCATCACAAAGTTATTTACCAGCGTTGACGCTCTTTGGGCCATTCAGCCACTTGAACCGTCAACTCGATTGGTGTGCCGTAGCGCACCACGGAAAGAGAGCACTCATCGTCAACACGAAGGCTCATTAGTACTCCTAACGCATCTTCGCCACTGCGCATTCTTTCCCCATTTATCGCAACGATAACGTCGCCGCTTTCTAATCCAGCTATGTCGGCAGGACTGCCTGCTGCAATTCGTGCAACGAGCGCCCCTTCTTTCGATTTGAGGCTAAGATATTTGGCTAATCTTTGCGAAATATTCTGGAGCGCGATGATGCCACTCCAGGCTCGTCTTACCTGGCCGTGCTTTTGTACCTCAGCGAGAAACTGCTTGGCTGTGTTTATCGGTATGGCAAAACCGATACCGATAGATCCTATACTATAATCGCCACCGGTGTATATAAAACTATTGATACCGATTACTTGACCATCGGCATTTACAAGTGGTCCTCCACTATTACCTGGATTTATTGCAGCATCCGTTTGGATCATATCCCGGTAGTAATGTTCGCCTTGAGGTTGCGGAAAGTCGCGATCTAACCCGCTGACAACTCCGATACTCACGGTTGGCCCTAAGTCAAATGGGTTACCAATAGCCACAGCCCACTCACCCACTAAAATATCGCCTGAATCTCCCAGAGGCGCAACTGGAAGTGATTCAGCCGTTACTTTGAGTATTGCAAGGTCTGACCCTATGTCTGATGCAATATATTCAGCTTCGAGTACTCGGCCATCCGGTTCGGGTAAAGATATGTTGATTTTTCTTTTATTTCGAGTCGGACCGCCAACGACATGATCATTGGTCAAAATATACCCGGCGTTATTGAATATAATACCGGATCCTGTCGACGGTTGTTCGGTGTCCTCCGGAACTAAGTAATGGAAAGGGGAGAAAAATTCCATAAAGGGGTCACGTAAGCGGTAGGGGCGAAGTCGCCGTACCTGGGTTGTTACGTGTACGCTCACCACGGCAGGCTGGGCTGTGCGCACTGCATTGACTATTGCGGTATTCCTTGATTGCGAAATGGGATCGGCGCTAATCTCTTTTGTTAGGTTAGAAGCCGAAATAACAGCCACAAACGCGAGGAGTACCTGTCCGAATTTTCGCATTTTAAAACTATACGCAGGATTAAGTTCGGATGCAAAATTAGTTTAACTGATTTTACTTAGTATTTCACCCAAAGAAGGTGGAGCCCGTGAGCAGGGGCAGTACGTCCTGCATTTTCTCGTTTACCAGAGACCAAAAGATCAGAAATCGTCTGGGGCGATCGCTTGCCTAATCCTATTTCAACCATCGTGCCTACCAAAATGCGTACCATATGTCGCAAAAAGCGGTTACCTTCAATCTCAAATACCCATTCGTTTTCTTGATGCTCCCAACGGGCTTCGAAGATCTCGCACTCTAACGTCTTAGGTATTGGATCTTGTTTACAAAAGGCGCCGAATAAGCGTTTACCAATTATTATGGTGCTGGCTTCATTCATGGCAGTAGTATCAAGATCCTGAGGTATCGACCAGACATAATTTCTATATACAGCAATTTTACCTTTGCGTAACCGGTAACGGTAACGTTTTCGTTTCGCATTGTACCTCGCATGAAAATCTTGAGGTGCCTCTTTGACTGATAATATCGAAATGTCCTGGGGGAGTATTCCATTCAAACCGCGCATTATGCGATCCAGTGGCAGTGTCGTTTCTGTGTGTAGGTGGGCTACCTGATTAAGTGCATGTGTTCCGGCATCCGTGCGACCGGATGCGATAGGGGGAGTGGTTACAGTGCCGAATAAAACAGATAGGGCCTTTGTGATTTCTCCCTGAATGGTTCGAGTTTTTTCTTGGATTTGCCAACCGGAGAAGTCACTTCCATCGTACTCGATATTCATTTGAAGTGTACGCATTAATTACTGAATCACCAAAATGGAACCACAAATCACCGCAGTTATGAGGAAGGCTATTTTATCGTTTGTACAAAAATTTAAAGGCTTAAATTGCGTTCGAGGAGCACCTGGCTCATAGCCGCGGCTCTCCATAGCTAAAGCAAGTCGGTCTGCTCGATCGAAAGCGGAGATGAATAGGGGGACCAGTAATGGCAACAGGCTTCGAGCACGTTGGATCGGATTCCCTCCAAAGTCTGCTCCTCGCGACAATTGCGCTTTACGTAGGTTTTCGGCCTCCTCGACCAATATAGGAATGAATCGGAGGGCGATAGAAATTACTAAGGCTAATTCAGCTACTGGGACTCGAAAGTATCGGAGTGGAGAGAACAATTTTTCCAATCCTGCTGTTATTTCCATTGGGGCTGTAGTCAATGTTAATAATGCTGATGCAACAACCATCGCGCACAACCGTAATGAGAAGAATCCTCCCTTCTGTATACCTTCAATAGTCGCATTGGCGTGTATCAAGGGTAGTTCCCAGACAGTCGTGCCAGGTGTTAAAAAGGTGTGGAGTCCAAAGGTAAATGTGAGTAGCCAGACGAAGGCACGAAGGTTTGAAAGGACAGCACCAAGCGGCAGCTTTGCTAAATAAATTGTTAGTGCGAGAAAACATACAAAATAGACCAACCCTTTTGCGCTATGCGAAGATAGTGCAATGAGCATTAGTGATCCGCAGGACGCGAGCTTTGTACGTGGATCGAGACGGTGCACAACGGAATCACGGGCGATATAACGACCCAGGGTGATGTCGCTTGAAAAAGCCATCCTATTTCAAAAACTGGGTGTCGAAAGCAGCAGAAACTTTGTCACGATCACCCTCTATAAGGGCTGCATTTTGCATTTGATCGTGCAGATCATTCCAACGCTCAGCAGTCATATGACCCAGGCCATTTATGCTGGCAACTTCGTCTAAAACTAGACGCCTGGATGCTTCTGCACCATAGGCTAAAATTTCCATTCCCATTTCAGGATTGAGTGTGTTTATATGCTTGTTTGTTTCCGTAGGATCTTCAAGATAGTGTTTCCATCCTTCAATGCTCGCCTTAACAACGGCACGGACGATATCGGCCTGTTCATTCAGTGTGTTTTCAGTCACGATAAGAACGCTTGCATACGGGTTAAAGCCGATATCAGCAACTAATAAAGATCGGGGATTACCGCCTTTTGATCGGGCAACAAAGGGTTCACTAAAGATATAACCTTGTTGAGCAAAATCTGGGTCTGTCAGAAACTGGCTAACATTTCCGGGATAGGGTACGATTTTTACTCCCTCTAATGGATACTTCCATCTTAGATAATGTGAGAAGGCAGGTCGCTGAGACATGGCTAACGTCATGTCCTCTATTTGTTCGATGTGCTCTATGCCGGAACTGGCATGAACCATGATACAGCGGGGGTTTATTTGGTAGGGTGCCATGACGGCTACGACGGGAGCTTTTTGGGCTCTTGCATACAATACATCATCGGCGTTGGTTACTCCAAATTCGACGCCCCCTGTAGCTACGCGCTGAATGACAGGTGCATCTGGGCCTCCTCCAAGTATTTCCACTTTTATATTTCTTGCCGCGTAGTAACCATGTACTTGTGCGGCGTAAAATCCACCATGCTCGGCCTCTGGAAACCAATTCAAAGCTAAGCGCACCCGATTTTTGGATGTTTCTGGCTTAGAGGCTAACTCAACTTCACCACATGATAGAACCGCTATTATTGGGACTAGGGTAAATAGCTTCATAGTAATTCCTCCACTTAGTTGTGGTGATTATTTTTTGGCAGAAAATTTCATGACGACTATAATGTCCTAACCTCTCCATCTTTTTAATAGATAGTGACTTGAAAGTCCTACCGCTGTAAAAATAGTTAAGCCGAGTATGGTGCAAAAGAGTATGCACGCAAAGAGATAGTCTGTTTTTGCCTGGCCACTTGTTTGAATAATTAGATAACCTAATCCAAAGTCATCTGTACCATAGCCGGCAAAAAATTCGCCGACTATAGCGCCAATAACAGATAAGCCGCTTGAAATACGTGCTCCCGTAAGCATGTTTGGTACGGCATTCGGCACGCGTAGTTTAAAAAGGATTTGCCATCGACCAGCATTATTAAGAATGAAAAGGTCAAGTAAGCGCGGATCAACTTGGGTCAATCCGGCCGTAGTATTAGCAATGATCGGAAATAACGAGATTATAAAAGATACAGCGACAACTCCTTGAAGGCCATATCCGATCCAGAGAACAATTAGAGGAGCGATTGCTACGATGGGCACCGTTTGTAAAAAAATGGCATATGGATATAGACCCCGTTCAATGATTCTTGACTGTGAAAACAATAAGGCAATGCAAAATCCAACGGCGAAGCTGAGTAAAAAACCAGTTAACGATCCGATTGCGGTAAGCAGGGTAGCATCAAGAAGCCTTTCTGTATGGAGCATTACTGCATCGGCTACGCGCCATGGGCCAGGCAAGAGAAAAGGAGGTATTGTAAAGACTTCTACCAATGCATGCCACGAGAACAGAAATAAGGCAAAGAAAAAAACAGGAGGGACTATCTGTGAGGACATTTTGCGAATATTCATTGGTGTGCTTCTTCCAGTCGATTCGAAATACAATGTGCTATATCGGTGAAGGAAGACTGGTGTCTAAGATTTTTATCTCGGGGGTGTGAAAACGGGACTTCTATGTCTGCAATTATTCGTCCCGGACGGGCACTCATCACCAGCACTCGGTCGGCCAAAAAAGTTGCTTCATAGACGTTATGTGTTATAAACAGTCCGGTCCAGCGATCTCGTTCCCATAATTTCAGTAACTCTTCGTTTAAGAGTTGTCGGGTGATCTCATCCAGCGCTCCAAAAGGTTCATCCAAAAGTAGTAGGCCGGGGTCGGTTGCAAGAGCTCTGGCGATTGAAACGCGCATGCGCATGCCACCTGAGAGTTGTGACGGAAATGCAGTTAAAAAATCTGACAAGCCGACTGTTTCTAGGATGGCTGTTATGCGATCATCGATAACCTGTCCTCGAAGTTCCAAGGGAAGCGTCACGTTTTTATAGACGGTACGCCATGGAAGGAGTGTTGGATCTTGGAATACATAGGCTAGGTCGTTTCTTTTTTTGCGAGCATTGATAGGATCTTGTCCGTCAACGTTTAGGGTGCCTGAGGTGTAATTGTCTAAACCTGCAACCAGTCGAATTAAGGTGGACTTACCGCACCCTGACGGTCCGACTATAGAAACAAATTGGCCCCTGGGAATCTGTAGGTGGACATTGGCTAAGGCATGCGTTCCACCGGGGAACACTTTCCCCAAGTCCTGCATATTAAGAAGAATGTTTTTTGGCGTTTTGCTCATTTAGTCTATCTCTGTGTCTCACAAATTGAGACTGAATGAATAGATTCAACTTACGTAGATTGATGGAAATAATATGTGCAGAAGTTTGTTTATGGCAAGGGCTTAGGCAGGAACAATTGTTGCCTAAAAGGAACGACAAATTTGATTGGCCAGAGAGGTTAATTTCAACTTCTTGGATGATAGGTTTCGTGCACCTGTTTTATTTTTGAGACATTAAGTGGAGCATACATCTGCGTTGTCGAAATGGCTGTATGTCCAAGTAGTTCTTGGACATCCCGCAAGTTTGCACCTCCTTCGAGTAAGTGGGTGGCAAAACAATGACGGAGTGTATGAGGACTAACTTCACTGTTTATTTCTGCTTTTTTTCCTGCTTTCTTCGTGATTTTCCAAATACTCATCCGAGATAATTGACTGCCCTGGGCATTGAGAAAAACGAAATCGACGGTTGAAGGGTTAACATGATGAATTCTGCCGCTACGGAGATAATTCTTCAATGCGCGTTTTGCTGGTACACCGATAGGTATTTGACGAGGATGTTGACTTGAGATGTGGACCGTTCCACGCGTTAAATCCAGGGAATCTTTTCGTAGGTTGGTAAGCTCAGATACACGCATGCCGGTAGCATATAGCAATTCGAGTATTGCTCGGTCGCGCATACCCAATGGATCTGATTGGTCTGGTGTTTCCATAAGCAGAGAGACTTGATTTATATCAAGCAGGTTAGGTGTTTTCCTTGTAAGTTTAGGGGCATCAACAATATCGCTTGGGTCATGTGTGCCGTGTCGATTTAAAATCGCGAAACGGTGTAAACGTTTTATAGACGTGAGATTACGGGCAATTGTCGATTCACTAAGTCCTTCGGCTCTTAGGTTTTGTAAGTGGTCAGAAATAGTTGTTTGTTTGATATCATCTACTTCATAGACATCCATTTTGTTCACAAATGAAATATATCGAGCTAAATCATGTCCGTAGGCTTTTATAGTGTTTGCTGCACGACCTTTCGTTTTCATATAACGGACGAAAGCATCGAGACACATATTTAGGCTGTTAGAGCACTCATGCTTTTTAATTCGTGAATCAGACATTGTCATTTTCGGAGACGGATGAAGATTCTTGCAAGGTTTCATTGGGTTTTTTTATTGTTTTTTAAGTGGGTCAATATAGACTCCGCTAGTTGCGGGCTAAATCCAGGAACAGCGGCTATATCAGCAGCAGCCATGGCTTTAATGCGTTGTACGGATCCGAATATTTGAAGTAGTACATTTCTTCGTTTGGGTCCCACTCCCGGTATGTTATCTAATTGTGATGTGAGAGTATTCTTTGCTCTTTGATGTCGATGATTTTTTAGTGCGAAACGATGGGCTTCATCGCGCAGAATTTGTAACAATCTCAGAGAGGACGATGTTCTCGGAAGCAATACCGGGGCTTTTTGGTCAGGTAAAAATATTTCTTCTAATCTTTTCGCTAAGCCCAAAACGATTTGATTAGGTTTTCCGACTTCAACTAATGCTTTTAAGGCACTTGAAAGTTGTCCTTTGCCTCCATCTATTAGGAGTAAATCCGGTAAAGTCTCACCACGTTTTATTATCCCAGTAAAATGTCTGGTTACTACTTCGTGTATAGAAGCGAAGTCGTCTGGCCCCTCAACTTCACGGATCTTGAAATAGCGGTACTGGCTACGTTTCGGCTTACCGTCTTCAAATGTTACTAAAGAGCCGATAGGATTTGTTCCTTGAAAATTGGAAATATCAATTCCTGCGATATGACGCGGAAGGGTCGGGAGGTTCAGATCTCGCTGTAGAGCATAAATAGATTGGGGTACTTTGTCCCGTTTAAGTTCGCGTTTGAGCTGGCGCTCTTTAAGAAGTTGAACTGCATTTTTTTTGGCCATGTCGACCATTTGAGCTTTTGGACCACGCTGAGGTTGGTTTATGTGGACTCGAGACGTCATCCGTTCGCTTAGCCATTTGTTAATTTCACAAGTGTCACTCGGCAAGGAAGGGACATGAATTTCAGGTGGAACAAAATCATTTTGCAGATAAAATTGACGACAAAATGCAGAAATAATTTCATCATCTTCGGAGTCTATGGTTCCACTAAGAAAATGATGTTTCTTGCCTAACAACCTACCTTCTCTTACTTCCAAAACGATGCAACAGGCATCGTCGTCGTTACGCGCGATTCCAACAACATCTCGGTTGACTGATTCATCCATAACGACTTTCTGTCGTGCACGCATAGATTCAAGAGAGTTAAGTTGATTTCTATATTGGGCAGCTCGTTCGAATTGTAATTTGTCAGCTGCTTTCCTCATGAGTTGTTTTAATTCCCGTATTATTTCGTTGTTTTGACCTCTAAGGAAACGCACGGCGCGTTCTACTGTTTTTTTGTAGGCTTCTTTTTTAACTAGGTTCTCACATGGGCCTTCGCATCGTTTAATGTGATATTCCAAACAAATTTTTATTTGAGATGATGGAAGCTTAAAATCACAACTACGAACGGGAAAAACCTTCTGCATGAGATCTAATGTTGTATGCATAGCTCTGACGTTGCTAAACGGTCCCAAATACTGTGAACCATCATGTTCGATATCGCGCGTGGAAAATATTCTTGGAAAAGGTTCGTCGGTAATGCGAATGAACGGATATTTTTTATCGTCTTTTAGCAGTATGTTGTAGCGCGGTTTGTGCAGCTTTATCTGTGTGGCTTCGAGGATTAATGCTTCCTGCTCGGTTTCTGTAACGATACATTCAAGATCAGAAACGTTACGAACTAGTGCTCTGAATTGCCTTCTCCCGTCGTGAGCGCCCTTGACGAAATAAGACCTAACCCTATTTCTTAGGTTTTTTGCTTTACCGACGTATATTACAGTTCCATTGCTACGTTTTAGAAGATAAACTCCGGCATCCGTAGGCATGGTGTTAATTTTTAATTGGAGATCCTCTGATAAATGGTCGGCGGTACTCGGAGACATATTATGTAAACCCTTCCATGGTCTCAAAGCTGTCCTTTGCCGATTAATTTGTCAAGTTGATTAAGATCGAAGTTGGATATTGGCAGCTTAATACGAGTAACACAATCTCGAAATAGACCTAACACGCTATTTAGTGAATGCCGAAGAGGTTATTTATCTTAAAACTTCCGCCGTTATACTTTTCAGGTAGCGCCCGTCGGGGAAAAAAGGGTTAATTGGATGGTCTGGGCAATGTGAGGTAACGGCTAAAATACGTAAATCAACTTTTGCTCCAGCGGCTGCCCGAGAGATAGTGTTGAAAAAGTCCTCGTTAGTGACAGGGGTTGAACATGAAGATGTCATTATGATGCCTCCGGTTTGAGTCGTACGTAAGGCGTTTCGGTTTAGTTTTGTATATATGCCTAAAGCTTTTTTAATGCCGTTTTTGTCTCTTTTTCTAACAATTGATGGAGGATCTACGACGACGACATCGTAACGGGGACCTTTCCTAGATAAGGTTTCGATAAAGTTAAAAGCATCTGCAACAACGTGATGTGTTTGAAAACAATCGCCACGATTCTTTTCAATGTTTATTTTTGCAGCATAAGGGGATCTGACCGAAATGTCGACATCTATTGTGCTTTTGGCGCCACCCTTAAGAGCATGTGCCGAAAAAGCGCTGGAATATGAAAAAAGATTTAGTACATCTGCCTGAGCAGCTAACTTCTGAAGCTGAAACCTATTGGCTCGTTGATCGATAAAATAGCCAGTTTTTTGACCGTGGTAGATATCGACCGATAGGTTGACATGATGCTCGACAATTTCGACGAAATCCGGTGGGTTCATTCCCCGCAGTTTGCCCGTAGGGCGGGTTTTTAGTCCTTCTGCACGTCGCGTGCCAACATCGCTGCGTTCATATATGCCCTTAGGGTTAAGCACGGCCTCAAGAGCATTTAAAACCATTTCTTTTAAATTTTCCATACCCAACGTGTGGAATTGCACGACCAGGAACCCATCGTAATCGTCGACTATCAAGCCTGGTAATCCATCGGCCTCTCCATGAACCAACCGAACAGCATTAGTACAGTCATACAATTTAGATCTCGTTCGAAAATTGAGAGCTTTTTGTAGGCGTTCAGAGATGAAGTTTTCATCAATTATTTCTTCAGGATTACGGGTTAAGGCGCGAACACGAATCATTGCCCGCGCGTTATAAGTCCCTCGACAGACGAATTGTTTTTTGTTGTCCATTACATCAACTATAGTACCAGATTTCGTGTCAGGTTTGTGGGCAACGGAGCCGCTAAAGATCCAAGGATGGCCATTTCGAACGGTATGTTCACTACCTTGACGTAGAATTAATTGAGGGTATTGCACAAGGTTATTCCATTTTGTGATTAATTGAAAATAATTTCTTCTGATCTTGATTTGCTACATGGGACAGTCGGATTAGCGTGAAAATACTACATAATATTAATTCTGAAAGGTTACCTTTTATTTTTTGGAGTGTGGTTTTTTTGTGGTGAATCACGTGCACATCTGAATCCGATATAATTGGTTCCACGGTCTGGATTGTGGTAGCTACGTGCACTGGATCTTAATTCGTGTGCCTGACTAATCCAACTGCCTCCGCGGATTACTCGAAAACTCGTCTCTAAAGCTTCCGGGTTGTAATTGGGGCGCCAAAGATCAGATACCCATTCGGCGACATTACCAGCTAAATGGTGTATGCCTTCCGGAGTAAAACCCGCTACGTTTGAGCGCGTTGGGAGAGGGTTTGTTGTTAATTTACCGAAAGAAACATTTGTAGAGCTGGGAACCTTTTCACCCCAAGGATAGGTGCGTCCGTTATGACCTCGGGCGACATATTCCCATTCTGCCTCTGTGGGAAGTCGGGCTCCTCTTGAAAAGCAGTAAGATGATGCGTCATGCCAGCTAACGTTGGTTGCCGGCAGCATAGGGTTTTGTTCGTTGGCCATTTTTTTACGATTTTGCGATACCAGCCATTCTTCAAAAGCAATATTCTCAACTTCGTAGGGATCTATTAAAAAGTCATCGATATTGATAGTGTGAATCGGCAGTTCGTTATTGCTCCCTGAATCTGAGCCCATTGAAAATGCGCCACCAGAGATTTTTTTCATCTGAACAGGGGTTAGTAGGCTTGCTCTCGCGATTATTCGTTTTACCAAGCGCCTAACATTTTCTTTTATGTCCTTTAATTCATAGCCCACTTTTTCTACGTAGTTGTGAGCGATCTTTCCAGTTTCGATTTCAATGACTTGAATGCTCAAATGAAGATCTTTTTGAACACGGTGCGTTTGTAAAGAGAATAAGTGTGAAATATTTAACATGGCTCCAGGTTCTACGCCATTATTTACTTTGGTGGCACCGCTCTGCTGAAACCCCATTTCACTGATCAGTTCGTCCGTTTTTTCACGCTCAACAATGACAAAGGGACTGCTTGCATTGAGCTCTTTTTCCACAAGGTTTTGAATAAGGTCAATATGGATTCCTCGCGTCCCGACTACTGATATTTGATATGGTATTGCTTCAAGATGGGAAAAGCTCGAAAAGATGCAAAGTGAGAGAATATTGACGAATTGTTTTTTCATGATTTGAATACCAAAGTGGTGAATTTTCTAAGTCTTAATGAGGTGATAATTTTTCAGTAGTACTTTATTATACGCTTCAGTATAAAAATTGTTTCGCCTCTTTGCTTACTATTTGTCGCAATTCAGTATCGTTGATGCAGAAAATTCTGAATATTTTGGCTTGATCTTCGAAGTTGTGGAGCAGAGAATCGCGCAATCTTGTTACCTCAAGGTCGTCGAACGTTAGAGGGTCTTTTTTCTCAGACGGGATGTCTTCACCGTAGAATACTTTGAGATCTACTTCTGGGCTTTTATTAAAGCCAGGGATGTCGATTAGTATCTCGTGTCCTTGTAATTTATGTCCTATTTTTTCTGAGAAAATATTGCAGAGCTCTATTTCTTTTTGTCGGCGTTTTTCTGGATTGTGATATAGATCATCTAGATAAACCATCATACTTTCTTTTCGGTCTCCTGGATGGATTACTGCTCCAACTTTATAAAGCCTACGAAAGATTGTTCCATTTAGAAGTTCGGCGGATCCATTTAGGTTCAGTCTTTTCTGTTCGATTTTTAAAACGTTGACTAATTCACCTTCCGTAAATTTATGAAAATCTTCGACATTTAGCGCATTATCAGGGTGAAGTAATATTTCTTGGACAGACCGTTTAAACATTGCGGAAGCCGATCGAACTCCATGATGCCAATAAACGTTTCTATACATTAGATAGTTTGTGAAAATCAATGCCTCTACGGCAGAGACTCCTTTACTTGTGATTGCTAAGCGCTGTTGGGTTGGATCAAATTTAATAGAAGATGCTAAGCGGTCACGATTCACGCTTTCCCCAAAAGGAACGCCGCAGAACAAAGAATCACGTAGTAGATAGTCGATTTTATCCGGGTCAAGCGTACCACTTAAGATATTGGCCAATAAAAGGTCGTTCTCCGGTATTGGTACCTTTGGGTTTTTATAATCGATTACGTTTGCAACGCGAATGGGTTCAACGTGAAATTGTTGTTGCAAGATGCTATAGATTGGTCCTTCGCGGTCTAGAATAATTTGCCGCGCTCGCTCTTCATGGAGAACGAAAAAAGGGACTAATTCCTCTAAAGTATGCGAAAAAGGATAGTGGCCAATATCGTGTAACAGTGTAGCGGCGACGAAAACACGTATGTCTTCATCGTTGAGTATTAATGGTGGATCGGACATTAACAGACGCGACAAGAACTGTTTTGCTAAATGGTAGACGCCTATCGAATGCTCAAAGCGCGAGTGTCTTGCTCCCGGATACACTAGGTGTACATAGCCGAGTTGAGTAATATTACGAAGGCGTTGGAAGTCTTCAGTGTCGATTATCGACAAGACGGGTTCAGGAAGGTTTACGTATCCCCAGACGGGGTCACGCATGGCTTTGCCATTGTCTTTGAGGAGTTCGTGTTCCATTGGTCGTCAATCTAGTTGCTGTAAATTAGTGTGTCAAGCAACTATTTTGGCACGAATAGCTCAGAAATTGTTATTTAGAAGGGACTTATGTAAAGTATATGTTAGGGCTGATCCATTGACATACACATTAGCCGGATTATATTTTGTTGTTGGCCGAAATTGTGTTATTAAGATTAAATCACTCTTTTTGTGGGAATTAAATGATGGCTGAAAAGACGCTGATGATTGTTAAGCCGGACGCGGTGGCTAAAAACGTAACAGGACAGATAATTGCTAGGGTGGAGGCACATGGATTCACTGTGAGGCAACTTCGCATGATTAGTTTAAATCGTGAGACGGCCGAATCATTTTACGATATTCATAAAGAGCGGCCTTTTTTTGGCGAACTTGTCGATTTTATGACTTCCGGGCCAGCTGTTCCGATGGTTCTGGAACGAGAAGATGCAGTACCTTGTCTTCGAGAATTTATTGGTCCCACCAATAGCGAGGAAGCACTTGCCGGAACCATTCGTGGTGATTTTGGTACCGACGTGCAATGTAATGCAGTGCACGCTTCCGATTCTATTGAGAATGCCGTGCGAGAAATCGATTTTTTCTTTGCGGATTAGATAAAAATGGAGCCGGCTTCAAGTGGAGAAATACGCTTAGATGATCTTCGCGAAGGATGCAACAATTTTAAGTTCGAAATAGCTCCAGAAGAGATTGATTTCGAACACGAATTCTATGTAGTGGATGGAACCGTTCGAGCGGATGTGATGATCCGTCGGAGTGTAGAAAATTTTGAAATAAAAGGCAATTTGTCAGTTGATATTTGCGGAGATTGTTGTCGTTGTCTTGGTAGGTTAAAAGAATTGGTAGAGGCTCGATTGGACTTTTTGCTTCAGAGGCGGCAAGCAAGCCAGGAAGAGTTGATTTCGGCTCAAGATGATGGAGGTATTGAAATCGTCGAGTTGGGGACGCGTGCTATCGATCTTGCGATTTACATGCGTGAGACAATATTTTTGGAACTCCCCATGCGGATACCGTCTGAGAAAGTAGATAGTTTTTGTCCTCACTGCGGTGATGGGTCTTCGCTGGATAATTACAAAGGTCAGGATCAGAGCGATCCGCGTTGGGAAAAGTTGAAAAAAGTCAGATTTGTTGAGTAGTCAGCGCTTTTAGCGAAAGGAGTTTCCTGTGGCAGCCGTACCAAAAAGAAGAATCTCACGAACCCGCCGGGATAAGCGGCGAACGCACTGGAAAATAAGTCCATCTGCTCGGAGCACGTGCTCCAGTTGTGGTCAGCCCGCTCGACCACATAGAGTTTGTCCTAGTTGTGGAAGCTATAGGGGGCGTCAGTACATTGAGTCAGAAGTTTAGTATCTTCCGCGTAGTTTTGGGACGAGAACCTTAGTGGAGCAATGGCGAAAATACGGCGCTGTTGTTACTGAGGCCGCTCATTTTCTTCCGGAGCGTATAGTTACTAACGCAGACGTTTCTGAATTGGTAGACACGACAGATGAGTGGATTCGGGAGCGAACGGGTATAGAGGAAAGACGTTTTCTTGACCAGGATAAGCCGACCTCTTATATGGCTATTCAAGTGGCTCGATCCCTTTTAGAAAAGTCTAATATTGACCCATTAACGATTGACTTGGTAATTGTGGCTACAGTTACGCCCGATATGGTTTTTCCTGCAACGGCATGTATAGTACAGGCAGCTGTTGGCGCAAAAAATGCTTGGGCGTATGATCTTTCCGCGGCCTGTTCGGGGTTTGTTTATGCTCTAGTTACTGCTTCTCAATTTATACATACTGGTGCCCACCGGCGGGTGATGGTTATTGGGGCAGATAAGATGAGTTCGATCTTGGATATGAATGATCGAAACACTTGTGTTCTTTTTGGTGATGGCGCTGGGGGGGTAATATTGGATCGTTCCGAAGATTGTTCTACAGGCCTTCTTGATTTTTTACATCTTGCTGATGGGAGTGACATTGATTCGTTAAATGTTTTGGGAGGTGGCAGTTTGAATCCGGCGTCTCACGAGTCCGTGGACCAAGGCCTTCATTTTGTTCGTCAAGATGGTCGTTCCGTCTTTAAATTCGCTGTTAGGAAAATGGCCGAAGTTTCCGCAGATTTGCTTAATCGTAACGAACTGTCGGGAGAAGATCTCAAACTTTTTATTCCTCATCAGGCAAATCTTAGGATTATTGATGCAGCAGCGGAGCGTCTAAAATTACCACCAGAAAAGGTTTTGGTGAATATTGATCGTTATGCTAATACAACTGCAGCGACAATTCCGATAGCGCTTTCGCAGGCTTGTGATGAAAAACGTCTCCAAGCTGGAGATTTGGTATTGATGACTGGAGTCGGCGCAGGGTTAACTTGGGGTAGTGCTTTATACCGTTGGGGAGGGGATTATGACTAATTTAGCTTTCGTTTTTCCTGGACAGGCTTCGCAATATGTCGGTATGGCAAGTGATCTCTGCTCAACTCGAACCGAGGTGAAGGGACTTTTCTCGAAAGCAAATGATATTCTGGGTTTTGATTTGGCGAAAATTTGTTTTCAAGGTCCTGAAGAGCGTTTAAGAGAGACAGATGTGACGCAACCAGCCGTTTTCGTACATAGTGTTGCTGTGTTGCTTATGCTAGCGGAAGAAGGAATATTTCCTTCGGTAACTGCTGGGCATAGTCTTGGTGAATATTCCGCTTTGGTAGCTGCTGAAGCTATAGAATTTGAAGAAGCTCTTGAGTTGGTTCGTGAACGTAGTCGTAGTATGCTTCAGGCTGGATTTTTAAACGCAGGTACTATGTCTGCCATTATCGGCCTTGATGCGATTGAAGTGAATCGTTTATGCGAAATTTCCTCGGCTAGAGGTGTTGTGGTAACAGCGAATTTTAATGCCCCTGGACAGACTGTTATTTCGGGCGAGTTAGATGCTGTTCGTCATGCTGGAGAATTGTGTAAGGAAGCCGGTGCAAAGCGAGTAGTCGATTTACCGGTTAGTGGTGCCTTTCATTCTCCGCTTATGGCCAGTGCGGCCGATCGCATGAAACCGTTGGTTCTGGAGGTAAATTTCCGTAAGCCTCGAATTCCTATCATAACTAATGTTTCCGCTACTAAAATTCAGGATCCTGGTATCTTGTCTCGAGATTTAATTACTCAGATAACACATGCGGTACGTTGGACCGAATCAATGGAAACGTTGGTGGCCTCAGGTGTTGATTTAATAATTGAGGTAGGACCTGGACAAGTACTCAAGGGGTTGATGCGTCGCATAGCCAGTGATATTCAGATTACTTGTGCTGGTACGGTCGAAGAGGTCGCAACTCTTGTGGCATCGCTAAAGGGAGAAAACATATGAATTTGTCGGATAAAGTCGCGATTGTAACGGGAGGCTCAAGGGGAATAGGTAGAGCTATTGCTATACGGTTAGCGGAAGAAGGTGCCGACATTGCTTTGTGTGCAAGGAATGTGGAGGCTGCTGAATCCGTCGGAGCTGAAATCGAAGCTTTGGGCCGCAAATGTCTTGTATTTCGAGCTGATGTTTCAAATAGTGATCAGGCAGATACATTGGTGAAGAAAGTGTTAGAGGAGCTGGGATCTCTGTATGCAGTCGTAAATAATGCCGGAATAACGCGGGATAATTTGTTGTTGCGTATGAAAGATGAGGAATGGGATTCGGTGATTCAGACAAATTTAAAAGGTGCCTTTAATTGTTCGCGTTCAGCTGCACGAGCATTGATCAAAGCTCGCTGCGGTCGTATCATAAATATCACATCAGTGGTTGGTTTGCAGGGAAATGCAGGGCAGGTAAATTATGCTGCTTCGAAGGCTGGTATGATTGGTTTAACCAAGAGCTTAGCTCGTGAGCTTGCATCTCGTTCAATCACCGTTAATGCTGTTGCTCCAGGATTGGTCCCAGATACTGGAATGACTGATGAACTGACTGATGAGGTGATGGAGAGTATGCTTTCAAAAGTTCCACTTGGGCGGCCGGGTAAGCCTGAAGATGTGGCAAATACAGTCGTCTTCCTTACTTCGGCGGAGGCAGAATATATAACGGGGCAAGTTATTTCTGTCGATGGTGGGATGGCTATGTAGAATCAGGCGGCTTGAAAAAATAAGCTTTTAGGTAATATATTTGGAAAAACATCAATCTACAGTTAACCAAAAGAGGGGAAACAAGATGGCATCAATTGAGGAGAGGGTGCGTGATTTAGTTGTTGAGCAATTGGGTGTTAGTGGTGATCAGGTAAATCCGGAAGCAGCTTTTATTGATGATTTGGGTGCTGATTCGCTTGATACGGTTGAATTAGTGATGGCATTTGAAGAGGAATTTGGGATAGATATTCCCGACGATGATGCCGAAAAGATGCAGACTGTCGGCGATGCGATGAAATATTTGGATGAAAATAGTAAGTCCTGATAGCGGAGGGGATCTAATTGGTGACCAGGCGGCGAGTTGTAGTGACGGGGTTGGGAGCTTTGGCTCCCAATGGCAATGACTTAAACTCGTTCTGGCAGGCTCTTATTAACGGTCGGTCTGGTATTGGCTATATAACGCGTTTTGATACGAGTGATCATCGAGCGAAAATAGCGGGCGAGGTGAAGTGTTTTGATCCAACTGAAGTCTTGCATCCGAAAGAAATCCGTACAAATGATCCGTTCACGCATTATGCCGTATACGCTGCACTCCAGGCTGTTGAAGATTCGGGGCTTGTTATTGACGAAGAAAATGCCGAGCGCGTTGGAGTGATTTGGGGATCTGGTATTGGAGGTATCGGAACCCACGAGAATCAACATGAGGTTATGTTAGAAAAGGGGCCTCGTCGAATTAGCCCCTTTCTAGTGCCGATGATGATTATCGATATGACCTCCGGTATGATTTCGATGAAAACGGGAGCAAAAGGGCCTAATTATGCAACTGTTTCTGCCTGCGCATCTGCTTCACATGCAATAGGAGAAGCGGCGAGGAAAATTCAGTATGGCGAAGCAGATGTTATGATAACTGGAGGGTCTGAAGCGGCGGTGACAAGGACTTCTGTTGGAGGCTTTGCCGCCGCTCGTGCCTTGTCATTTCGGGACATTGATCCTGAAACTGCCAGTAGGCCATTTGATCGGGATCGCGACGGTTTTGTTATGGGAGAAGGTGCAGGAGGATTGGTTCTGGAGGAACTTGATCATGCCAAGGCTCGTAAGGCTCAAATTTATGGTGAATTTTTGGGTCTTGGTTTTACTGCCGATGCGTATCATCAGACAGCTATGGCCCCTGAAGCTGAAGGTGGTACACGTGCGGTTAACATAGCTTTGGCCGATGCTGAGTTAGATGCTGCAAATATTGACTATATAAACGCCCATGGGACTTCGACTCCAATGGGTGACGGACAGGAGACCACTGCAATCAAGAATGCGTTCGCGGACCATGCATTTCAGGTGGTACTGTCATCTACGAAGTCTATGACGGGACATCTGCTGGGTGCAGCTGGAGCGGTAGAGTCCATAGCTTGTCTAATGGCTATCAAGCATGGAGTTGTTCCGCCTACTATCAATTATGAAAACCCTGACCCAGATTGTGATTTGGATTATTGCCCCAATGAAGCTCGAGAATTAGACGTACGTTACGTACTCAACAATTCATTCGGTTTTGGTGGACACAACGTAGCGCTCGTGTTAGGACGTTTTGCAGATTGAATCGCTCTGTATTTTATTGCATGACATAAGCATTAGAGATTGGTTTTTTGTCTATGCGCTGGATTTTATCCCTTTTTAAAAACTTTGGTCGTAGGAAACATTCACTCACCAAAGAAAACGATCGATTGGATGGAATAACATCACTCATCGGTTATCGTTTCCGAGATAGTGACCTTTTGCTTAAGGCATTGAAACACCGATCTTTTGTTTATGCACAAGAGGAAAGCGGAATCGATTCGAATGAAAGACTAGAATTTCTTGGTGACGCTGTGCTCGATCTACTCGTAGCAGAATATTTATTTAGCAATTTTGAAGCGAAACGAGAAGGTGAACTTACTCAAATGAAGTCGCTTGTGGTAAGTCGCCTGGTTTTAGCAAAAAAAGCTGTAGCAATAGATTTAGGAACCTTTGTGCTTTTAAGTGATGAAGAGCGCGCTGCAGGTGGGGCAGGTCAATCATCTATTTTGTGTGATACTTTTGAGGCTTTAATAGGTGCAATGTTCTTAGATGGAGGAATTCGTCCTTGTCGGCGTTTTGTCAGTGACCACGTGTTAGATGATTTCGATGACCTAATTGTCAGAGAAGATTTCATCAATTTTAAGAGTAGATTGTTGGAGCATACTCAGAGCCTCGGAGATGGTCACCCACGATATCTGGTTTCAGCTGAAGATGGCCCAGATCATGAAAAAATGTTCAGCGTAGAGGTCAGTGTTACTGGTGAATGCGTCGGTTCGGGGCAGGGGCGCAGCAAGAAAGAGGCACAACAAATGGCCGCTAAAGATGCGTTGCGGCATTTAGGTGCCCTGTGAGAAGCGATTGGCGTTTTCTAAATACGGGTTCGTATTCTGGGGCTATGAATATGGCCTTGGATGATGTTTTGTTGAAGGGGGTTCAGGATGGGGGGACACCTGTTGTTCGGTTCTATACTTGGGATCCACCAGCCATCTCGTTCGGATATGCTCAAGATCCTTATAACGAGGTAGATATAGACCGATGTGTTGAAGCTGGCATTGATTTAGTGCGTCGACCAACTGGAGGTCGTGCTGTATTACATTGGGAAGAATTGACATATAGTGTTGTTGCTCCTCTCAATGATAGTGTGAGTTGGGGGCGGCGTATTGATGAAGCATACAAAGTAATTGGCAAATGTCTGGTTGAAGGACTCCAAAAGTATGGAATTGATGCAGAGTTGGAAAAGGGACAGGTTGATATAGGGAGACGCCCGCGGGGTAAGACTGCGACCCCTTGTTTTTCGAGTATAGCTCGTTCTGAAGTTAAACTGAAGGGACGCAAACTGATTGGCAGTGCACAACGCCGTTTTTCGGATGCGATGTTACAGCATGGTTCGATTATCATAGGTGATGAACATGAGCGTTTGATTGACCTCTTATTACTGGGAGAACATGAGCGTTTGGAGTGGAAAAAAGAGCTAAATAACAAGAGCATTTCTTTAAGCGACTGTGTGGAAAATGAGGTCGATCAATGTCACTTGATTGATTGTTTATTTGCGGGTTTTTCTCAACAATTCAATTGTTCGGTCTGCGTAGAAAATGCATCGGATGATGAGTGGGGTCATGCCTCTGATCGTATGAATTCTTGGTGTATTTCCCCTTCTTTGGATCGGTTAGCGCGATAAGAAATTGATGGCGGAAAACATTTAGTGGAATTTTACGGGTTATTCACCCATTTTTTAGTGGTGAGTGATTAACCTTAGTCCGTTGCCTACTTATTTTTTTTGGGTGGTCGATTAGTTTGTAAGAATAATTTTGAAACTATTTATTTAAGATTTGAGCGGGAGATATAGATTTTATGATGACTTTGTTGCGCGAAAAAACCGTGTGGATTCTTTGGTTTGTTATTTTTGCTTTCGTAGGTCTCATCGTTGTTGAATGGGGCGCCGATTATACTGGTGGTGATCCCTCTCAATCGGCTGGTGATATAGTTGGTGTAGTCAATGGTGAAGAAATTAGGCTTAAGGAATTTCAGGGAATCTTGCGTCAAGCCGCAAGTCAATCACCTCGGGAACAGCGAGGTGATGAGGGTGATTTAGTGCGAAAAGTATGGCAATCCTATGTTCAGGAAATTATTCTTCGGCAGGAGATCGATCGACTAGGTGTGGACGTGAGCGATAAGGAAGTTGCTTATTTTACCCGTATTCAGCCCCCGCCCGCCGTACAATCTATTGAAGCTTTTCAAACGGACGGGGCATTTGATTTGGAGAAATACACTCAATTTGTCGGTGATCCTTCCAATTTACAAGACCCAAACAATCGGAATTTTGTAATTCAAGTGGAGTCTATGATGCGCCAACAGTTGCTAAATCATAAGCTCCAACGTCTGATAACGAGTAGTATTCAACTTTCTCCTGATGCAGTTCGAGATAGTTATGCCGAAAGTAATGAGCAAGTGAAAGTAGAATATGTATTTGTTCCGAATTCCACCATTGATCAGAGTGAGGTTAGTATATCAGAAGACGAAATAGAGGCCCATTACGAAAGCAATATTTCGGGGTTTGAACATCCAGAGTTAGTAAATTTAGCATATATGTATTTTCCAAAAGTGGCTAGTTCTGCCGATTCAGCGGCTGTTGCAAAGGAAGCAATAGATTTGCGAAGTGAGTTAATAGCAGGAGCTGATTTTGCCACTTTAGCAGAAGTCGCATCAGATGATCCTGGTTCTGCCTCACAAGGAGGCTCACTGGGAACTTTTGGTAAGGGACGAATGGTACAAAAATTTTCTGATGCAGCTTTTGCTTTGAAGGTGGGCGAAATCTCTGAGCCGGTTTTGACTCGTTTTGGCTGGCATTTGATAAAAGTAGATGATAGATCGGTAGAAGATGGTGAGGAGAAGATAACGGCCAGTCATATCCTGCTCCAATATAAACCCAAGCGGGCTACTAAGGATGCTTTACGAGAAATGGCCAATGAACTACGTGATCGTGCTTTGGTTGAAGGTTTCGATGTAGTGGCAAGCGTTTCCGGCGTACCTGTTACAGATTCTGGATTTTTAAAAGAAAGTCAGCATATTGCTGCTCTAGGTCAGAACACAGCTTTTCTAGTGAACTGGGGGCTTTCTCAAACGGTGGGAGCAGTTTCGAGTATAGGCGAAGATGATCGGGGTATTTGGATTGCCTCTGTTTCTAAGAAACGCTCTCCTGGCATATTGCAATTATCTGATGTAAGAGATCAAGTAGAGCGTGCAGTTCGAGCAGAAGCTACAAGTAAGGTTTCTGGTTTAGTCCTGGAGACCGTTCGCTCTAAAGTGGAGGCTGGTTCAAGTTTTGAAGAGGCTGCAATAGATGCGGGGCTTGAGATTCGCAGGCCGCAGCCGTTTTCACGGAATAGCTCCGTGCCAGGTTTGGGTCGGGGAAGTGGTGTGATTGGGGCTTCATTTCTACTTGATGAGGGTGATTTAAGCGAGGTTATTACGCAGCAAGATGGAGCATACTTGATACATTCGCTGGAGAAAACCTCTTTTGACGAAAACGAATTTTCTGAGCAAAAAGATGAATTCGCGCAGCAGTTACTCGTTGAGCGTCAGCAAGAAGTTGTAGAAAATTGGTTTGCCCAATTATACGACTCAGCAAAAATCGAAGACAATCGTCATCAATTTTTTACGTTTTAATGTGAGGATTATTTAAATGCGAGCAGAGCCCGGAAAGACAAAAATAGGTTTTATAGGATTGGGCATTATGGGGGCTCCAATGGCAAAGCATCTCTTAGCTGCTGGATTCTCTCTCAAGGTCTATAATAGAAGTGATCGCCCGCGAGTTGATGAAGTTGTTGCTGCAGGAGGAGTTCGGGTGGCGACTCCGAAAGATGCTGCAGAAGGCTGTAATGTGATCATCTCTATAGTAACCGACACCCCTGATATGGAAGCCGTTATCTGCGGTGAAGATGGGGTGATTCATGGAGCGAAGTCGGGTTCAATCGTTATTGATATGAGTACAGTTTCACCGAAGGCCACTCAAGATGTTGCCGACCGTCTTAGGGAAAATGGGATAGCAATGCTTGATGCGCCTGTTAGCGGCGGCGATGTGGGGGCAATTAATGGGACGTTATCAATTATGGTGGGTGGCGACTCCGAAATCTTTGAGGAATGTCTTCCAGTTTTTGAGGCCATGGGTGCAAACATTAATTTGATAGGTCCGAATGGGGCTGGACAGACTACGAAGCTTTGCAACCAGATAGCTGTTGCAGGGGCGAACTTGGCTATGGCCGAAGCGCTTATGCTTGCTGCTACTTCTGATTTGGATGTGGATAAAGTAATTGCGGCAATATCAGGGGGTGCGGCAGGTTCATGGCAATTGAGTAATCTGGGTCCTCGAATCATTGAAGGAGATTTTGCACCCGGTTTTATGGTTCATCTTCAGCAGAAAGATCTTAAATTGGTACTGCAAGCTGCTAACGATGTTAAGTTAGCTCTTCCCGGAGTTAGCTTGGTTCATCAATATTTTAACATCGTTGAACGTTCAGGATGTGCCGAAGAGGGTACGCAAGCTTTGATCAAAGCCTATGAAAATCAGGCTGGTAAGAAAGCGCGTGTTAAAAAGTAAAGTGTTCTCGCAACGTTATACGGAAAAATTTTGATCGTGTAGCTTTTCTTGTCTGGGACAAATGCGATGAAACTTGAACTAAAAAACATTGGAGTGCTGGTTCGTGACGAGAATATGCAGCAGCACTTTGAAGAGGTGCGTTCCTTATTCGCTGGGCACGGTGTGTCTGCTGTATTGGTGGATTCCGACGAGATTTCGCAAGAGCTTGATTTGGTGGTAGCGATGGGCGGTGACGGTACGGCGCTACGCGCGTTAGATAAATTCCCGATAACACCTGTTTTAGCTATTAATTTTGGTACTGTCGGTTTTTTAACTGCCGGTGATCGAACTGATTTATTACAAATTGTCGACTTGCTTATCGCAGGTGAATATTTAATTAGTGAACGGCTAGTTCTTAACTGCCGCTATCCAGATGGCCAAGTTTTTGCTGTTAATGAAGTAATGATTCGTGCCGGAAGTAAGCTGGTTTTTACGGATGTGTTTGTTGATGAAGCAGGGATACGCACCATAACCGGTGATGGTGTGATTGTAGGTACTCCAACAGGTAGCACGGGACATTTATTATCGACAGGAGCTCCAATTGTCCTTCCCGATGTTCGGTGCATGATTTTGGATGGTGTAAATGAATACAACTTTTCATCGAGAGCCTTAATTTTACCTCCCGAAGCTTCTATTAGATTGCAGATAAGTAAAAAAACTCGAGATGAAAACGTTTCGTTAATGGCTGATGGGGTTAATCTGTGTCAGTTGAGTATAGGAACGGAAATATTTATTGAACAGGCGGAACATAGGGCTCGATTGGTCTATCTTGATTATGGGTATTTTTTCCGTAATCTTTCCTCGAAATTGTCTTGGTAACATAACAGAAGGTAATTAATGAATGTTCTCCTTACAGCGGCTGACACTGCCTTTGGTGAAAAATTAAATGATGGGTTGTCCGGTGTTTCGAAAATACGTCCGGTCGGGATGTCGGAATCTGCGTCTATTCAGGGTTACGAATGCGTTGACTTGTTAAATCGTGAAGCGGTCGAAGGATCGTTGGAAGGGATCTCGCACATTGTTCATGTATTGCCGTATGTTGCGCGTTGTCATAATAGTGAAGACCAAGAAAACGATGTATTGGATTTAGTGGCTAGGGCCACTTATGTCTTAGCTACGGCTGCCAGTGAAATGTCAATTACTCGTATGGTACTTGTAAGTCGTCTCGACATTATGCGGGGTTATGATGAGTGTTATCGTGTTGATCCGACATGGCAGCCACGTCCTGAGGCGCATGCTGATTCTCTTGCTCCACATATGGCTGAGTTGGTTTGTCGTGAGATTGCCAGGACAGGAAAGATTAGTGTGTATGCGTTGAGATTAGGGGATCTTGGAATTGAGATTGAATATTCCGAGGCGGTTAATGCTGTCCAAAGTGCTCTTAGCGAACCTATGAACGGGAATTATCATTGGACGGTGAAACATGTTGCATCAACCGGCCGTTTTGCTTTGTGAGGGAGAAGAATAGTGGCGACTGTAAATAATGGTAGAGTTTTAATTCTTGGAGCTGGAGGGCCGGTTGGTGCCGCAGCGATTTCTTCTCTGAAAGATCACTACGAATTGCTTGTCACTGATTCAAGGACGATGGATGAAGCTGCTCAAGGCCCTCGACAAAGTGCTCGTGCACCATTACCCGAATTACTTGGTGAACCGCATGAAAATCGGGTCGTCGATGTCTCAGATTATGATCAAGTATTAGCGGCGGTTAAAGAAGTTGATGCGGTTATTAATTTAACTGTGCTTCGGCCCCACCCTGTTTTAGCTTTTCATGTGAATATGGTAGGGGCTTATAATGTTGCAAAAGCCTGTGCTTACTGTAATACGAAACGTCTAATTCATACAGGACCTTTTCACTCCAATCTGGGCTATGACTCTGATTGGGGGAATGATTTTCGTGTAAGTGACGACATTCCAATTCATCCTGCTGATGATCTTTATGCGATGACCAAATATCTGAGCAACGATATTACTCGTGTTTTCGCCGAGGCTCACGAATTGGAAGTTCTCACTTTCCTATATTGCTCGTTTCGCCCTCGGGAAATATTGCCTGAAGAGTACGGTAAAGGCATACATACACATAGTATTTCGTGGGAAGATACGGGCGAAGGCCTACTGTACGGGTTACGTGCATCCCCTATGCCTTCGTTTTACGAAACCTTTTTTATGTGTACACGTTTACCTCATGGGAAATATTTGCCAGAAAAAGCAAAACGATTACTCGACTGGGAACCACGCGATTCGTTTGACGCTTTGATTAGGCGTGTCGATTCATAATCTTAAAAACTTTATAGTATCTCACGGGTTTTCTTGGTAGCTTTCGCGATATTTGTGCGCCGTTTTTTTATTCTTGTCTATCTTTAGTAATAGAAAAGTAGTGTTTAGTCGCATTTCAATGAATATTCTGACGATGGGAAATACTCGATGTTGAGAAAAAGTTCCAGTCTTAAATTGCTCATTTATTTTATCTTTTCCCCTATTTGTTTTTTAACATGTAGTCAGCGAGATTCAGGAAATATCAATGGTCCTTCCTCTATAATGTTTGATTCAAGATTAATTGTGGGGGCTGGTGTTAATATGGATGCCTCTGTTCAGGGAACAGATATAAAGTATCAACACCAACCTGAATACTTTGACTTGGTAAGAGATGCTGGTTTTCAAACGGTAAGATGGTTTATTGATCCTAGTGCCGATCCTGATCATTGGCAAGACATGTTAAATCAAGCAATCGAGAGAGACCTTACCGTGGTAGTTGTTTTGTGGGCAGACCGAAACTGGAACTCAAAAGATTTTGCAACATATTGGCAAAAATTTGCTGATTACTACCAAGATTATCCCAGAGACAAACTAATTTTTGAACTCTTGAATGAACCTGAGGGAATAAATTTGAAAGACGGGTCTCTAAGTATGGAGTGGATAAATGCAGCGATTCCGGCCATAAGAAAGAGCAATCCTGATCGAATACTTGCTATTGGTGGACCTGGGTTTAATGAGGCTGAGAACCTTATCCAATTTGTAAACCCGGATTATATAGACTACAGGTTAGAAGATGGGTCTGGGTTTGAGCAAGATGAAAATATAGTGGGTATTTTTCATATGTATTTACCTTATTATTTTTCGCATTATCATGGTTCACACCTTGAATCTGGCTGGACAGAAATTGTTACTGATAAATTGCAATTAGCAGCCTCTTGGTCGAAAGAATGGCACAAACCCGTAATATTGACAGAATGGGGTGCGTGGGGTCCTCCGGGTAACTTTGAAGACGATTTTTATTCCTACTTAAAACACATAGTGAATGAAACTGCCAGGCTTGACATCGAATGGATATATTATTGTGGCTATATGAATAATCAGTGGCCCTTTTCATTATTTGACACCGATACTGGATGGGACCGAGAGGCTCTGGGTATTTTAACGGGACGCGAGGCCAATATCCCCCCGCCTCTATCACCACTGCTTAATTCAGAATTTAATGCTGGCATAAGGCAATGGAAGACCCGTGGACCGGTGAAAATATCTCGTGTTTTTACGGCGGGGCTTAGCGGAGACAGTGCTCTTGAAATCGAATTCGCGGAAAATGCTCAGGCTGCAGTATATCAGGAAAACTTGGGAACTGAATTAGGTCGCAAGGAATGGACTGACGGAAAAAGGTCATTGATCTCTCTCACAAAAGGGAGTGTGTACGTAATTTCCTTTTTGGCCAAATCAGTAGATAATCCCGGATCAATACGAATTGGTTTGGAAGAAAGATCTACTGAGAAGGCGATTTGGAGCTCTGAAACTATTGGTATTTCAATAGAGCCAAAGCAATTTGAATTTAATTATACCCCATCTGAAGATCTTGATGACCTTAGATTCCTTATTAGTTCGGAATCTATTTCACACAAATTTTACATTGATCGAATACAGCTTAAACGACTTTGATTGTGCTAGCTAAATTCTTCAGACAATATATCGTAAAACAATCCTTTTTAAAGTGCCTTTGGATATATAACAGACTGGTTGTATGGTATTATGAGAGGCTCGACTCCTTGTAACTCTTTAGCCCATTCTTCCGGATTGTAGTCGCGGGTAACAAAACATGAGTAATGAGCAGGAACGGCAGCCTTTAGGCCCAACTTTTTGGCCATTTTTGCAGACCCATCAAAAAATGGAAATTCCCCTTCGTTAGGGTGGGTAGTTAAGAAACCAATATCAGGTTTGAGGTCTCGAACGGGGTCCAGTAGTGAGTCGTGGTTACCGAAAGTATTCACTGGATCACCTGATACATAGACTCGGGTTGACTCCACCTCAATGACGTAACCGAGATGGGCTACGTCGGGTGGCGCGATGTCATCTTCAGCTATTCCTTTCGGTGGCTTTGCCCAAACAACGTGTGCTTTCATTGAGCCCATGTCCACTTCCATACCAGCTTCTACGATCTGGGTTAGTGAGGTATCGACTCCGGCTTCGAGCAGTGCGTCAATACTCTCGCTTGGGCCAATAAAACGGACTTCAGGATAGGCACCCCTTATTCGATTAATGGATTCAACACAGGTATGATCCCCATGATTGTGCGTTAGAATAATAAAGTTAGTTTGTAGAGATGCTTCGTGAAGAGGAGAGCGGGTATGTAGATACCGATCTCCTGGCCGTTGTCGAGGGTAATACGGGTCGATTTGAACGATGGTGCCGGCCCTATCCTGTAGCCCAAAACTGCTTTGACCAAACCAATGGATTCCAACACAATTTTCGGGAATATGTATACTTTCAAAAGGATGCATGAATTAACTCCAATGTAGGGCATGTGTTGCGGCGGAACGTGTCGTACGTCATTATCTTATAAGAAGGTAGTGTCTTCAATATATAGGGCAAGTGCAAAGTGGATTCGGAGTTGCGATGACATTGACATTACTCAATACACAATATTTCAAACAGAAGCATGAATTATTGAATATGCTTCTGGAGCGAGTGGAATCCGTATATTCGCGTGCAGAAATAGATGCGATGAGAATAGATGTCATTGATTCAGACATTCTTTCTCAGCGATCTGGTCGTGGTTTTGTAAATCGCGATTTGGTAGAGACGCTTTTGGGTAATTTATTGGAATGTGTGGCTCCAGGTTCTCATAATGCTGTGGCGACAGGGCCGGAGAAAAGTGATTTGTCCAGCCAACTGAGCCAGGTAGCGGACCAACTATACGCCATGATCGCGCAGTCACTCCTGGCTGTGGGAGAATCGCAAAGGATTGAAGAGCAGGCCTTGGCAAGTACATTTGGCTTACTTTGGGATATTCCGAGACTCAAGGAGCGCGCACACTGGAATCGATTTGCTGCTTTAAAAGACCCGGCAGTTTGGGATGCTTATTTGCTGTCGAATTCTGAAATAGATTCTGGCGGTTTCTTGGACTTAGATTTTACTGCTGCTATAGAAAAATCAATCCGTGAGCGTGATGTCTCATATTATCAGCAGTTCCTGGCAGATTTTGGATGTGCTGCTGCATTTGATTATCAGATGCAGCTAGTGATGAGCACGTATCCTGGTTGGAGAATTCTGTTTTATCATGATGTGGCTCACGGTCTGGTTGGTACAGGAGTTTTAGAGCAGGATCCTGGTTTTTTGCAAGGACCTGTACCGTTATTACCGCGAGCAATATCAGAATTGGCGGGTCGATATTATCAGGCTGACTTGCATCCAGAGACGGTTATAGGAGATGCGAATTTTTTAGACCATCCTCATCGTGGTATGACGACGGGTCAAACAGGTATTATAGGGTCAGGGTGCCAAATATATCCATGTACTTTAGGCGGATTAAGCGAAAAAGTTCAGCAACGACATCCCATAATTGGTGATTTCGTGTTTATCGGTACGGATGCTAGTCTATATGGTCCCGTAGAGGTAAAAGATCGCTCTGTGATCGGTGCCAATGCAGAGGTGCATGGATTGGTATCTTTGGGTGCAAAATGTAAAGTGGGCGCATCTGTTTTTATAGGTACAATACGCGAAGACGATCAGCCGCCAGGGAGGATATTTTTGAAGGATGGAGTACGCGTGGGAGCGGGAACGATTATTGAAAATGCTTGTCGGAAAGACCTGATTATTCCCGAACAGACACAAATACCCGCTCGTTCATATGTAGTAAATGACGGTGAAGGGATGCCACGTGTCGCTGGTGGATAAGTTACATACTTCGCAACAGGCCAATCAAAACAGAGGTTGTGTTGCTTTTGTTTGACCCAGCGAGGCCAAAAGAGCACCCTATGTTGATAAGATTCCCATCCGCGATTAACCAATCAATACTTGGGTTTAATTCAATTGCCAAGTGATTTGACACATCCTCTGTGTCACTAACGGCTATTATTGCGGGTATGAAAGCCCACCTGTTGTTTATAGTAAAAACGGGTTCAAGGAGTGCGTCCAAAACAAGAGTGCTGTTTTTGGACGTATAGCCCTTTAAACCTCCAACCGATACCAATTGGTTTATTTCAAATCCGGTGGTGATTATTGATGTATTCATGAAACCTAATGAGATGCCTGGATCTTTAACGTCTTTTGCCGGTAAGGCTAAAGTCAGCGTAGCAGCACTATTCTCCCCGAGTCTGTATTTACTTCCAACCGAAAGTGTCGAAAAGCTTTTAGCGCTGTCGTTGAAAATACCAAAAGTTAAGTGTGCGCCTACTTCCGTATTTTTTCCTGGAGAGAATTTGCTCATTAAGATTGCATCCGTTGTCTTACCGATACTCTCAATATTACTACTGCTTAACGCGGCAACGATACTTTTTTCTCCCTTTTTTCCGGGCAAAACGAAAAAGGGGTCGTAGTGTATCGGTGCCTGAGCGAAAGACGGCAGAGTCGATCCTAACAGAATAGATATCAGATTCCGAATAATTTGTACCTTAAAAAATTTCATTAGAAGCTACCTTTATAAATCTTGTTAGAGTAATCGGGAAAAAATGTATAATCATTCTGGTCGGAGCCTGTTCAAAATACGGACTCACGAATAGTAAGATCGTCCCTTTTTAGGATCTCGGGGTTTAGAGCAACCCCTAAACCAGGTCCATCAGGGGGGTGTATGTAGCCATCTTCTATCCGTATTGGTTGGGTGATCAGATCCTTGTAAAAGCCGTGATAATAGGCTCGCACACTTTCTTGAATCAGCGCATTAGGGCAGTGAATCGAAAGGTGTATCGAAGCTAAAAAAGTCACCGGGCCCGTGCAGTCGTGCGCAACGAAGGGGAGGTTGAATGTGTCAGCCATCGCTGCTAATTTTTTACTTTCAGTCAATCCACCGGTCCAAGTCACATCCGTCATTAAAATATCCACCGCTTGTTGCTCTAATAAGTCCTTAGCGTGATATCGCGAGAGAGCGAGTTCAGATCCGCATATCGGTATGGATGTCGCTTGGCGCAGTTGGGCCAGTGTTTCGACGTTGTCGGGTTTAATAAAATCTTCTAACCACATTGGCTTGTACTCTTCGAGGGCCTCTGCAATACGAACTGCAGCAGGAAGTTTCCAGTAGCCGTGGCCTTCCATCATAACTTCCATATCCATTCCAACAGCATCCCGTATTTTTTGTATGGGTTCAAGGCCCTTTTCGATATCGGCGTAGCTTATATAGGTCCCATTGCTTTGGCTAGCAAAAGGATCGAATGGCCAGATTTTCATGGCACTAATGCCTTCAGATAGAAGATCGCATGCTAATTCGTCGGCTCGGTTTGTAAAGGCTTCAAGGTCCTCATATTTACCCTCTTTTACAGTGTTGCTTGAAGTTGGACGGGCGACGCCGGGAGTTCCGCGGGCATATGTAGACCCTGCACAGGTGTTATAGGTGCGAATCGATTCCCGACTGGCTCCTCCCAACGCGCGAAAGAGAGGCAGGCCTGCTTGTTGGCCGAATAAGTCCCAAAGCGCCACGTCCACCGCAGAGATAGCGCGCATTTCAGTACCACGATTTCCGTAAACGTGCGTTGAATCGTATAGGCGACGCCAATGGCCTTCGATATCAAGGGGATTTAATCCCATAAGTTGTTGGGCAAGGACCTCGTGAATGAATGCTGTTGTTGTTTGGGGCGTGTAGTATGTCTCACCCAAACCAATTAGGCCATTATCTGTATAGACTTGTACAAACAGGATGTTGGAAAATTCTGCTATATGTAACGTCTCAATTTTGGAAATTAGCATTTCGGTCTTTCACTAAAACCCGCAACGCTTGGACGCATCAAAGAACGGTTGTGCCATTGCTGCGGCACCTCGATATGTAATGTCGCTGGTCATTGGGTGCACAGAAATTAGGCGACAACCATTTTCTATTGAACTAACAATAGCGTCTTCGATATCTTTTGGGTCTTCCATGGAGCCTGATCCGACGACACGTCCGGTGTGAATACCGCGCTTGGCAGCTTCACGGAATAACTCGTTTACGGCATCGTTGATTTCAGGCATTTCACCCTCCCGTAAAATTGCATCGAATGGCCCAACGAAACCGCAGGCTTTGTTGCGTCCTTGTGCAGCCATCAGATCCAAAACACGATCTCGAAGTTTACGATCGAGTATATATTCTGCTGTTTCGAATTGAATCCAGCCCTGTGTTTCTGTCTCTGCGTTACGTAGGTCATCGGGTGTGAACATCATAGTACGGTCGCCCGTCCTTACCGGGTAGCCTCCGCGGTCATCTGCGGTAGCTTTGCCTGGAACGGGAAAATTTACTGCTTTGAAGAAGGCTTCGGCATCTTCATATGTGGTACTGTACGGGCGTAAGCTGGCTCGTGCTCCCATCTGATAAACATCCCCATGAGCGGATCGAGCTTCGCGGTGTAGCCGTTGGACAGCGAGAAGTCCGAGTCGTGATTCCGCGGCATTATGGTCGCGTCCATACCAACCTTCCCATTGAGAATGCTCGGCATCATTGACCACCCAGGAAAATCCGGCCTTAGCCCAAGCATGTGCTTCACTCTCACGGAATTTGTGCCAGGGAATATCATTAAATATTCCAAGGAGTGGTGGGGTATTTTCAACGGAATCAGCCTGGTCTAAAACCTCTTTTAACGAATTCCGTAATGGGTTTAGAGCATAGGCGTGGGCTCTGCGCGCAAATTCTTCAGATTTAAGGGGTAGGTGACCACCAATAGCTTCTATCGCGTTCAACTGACTGTCTCCTCAATTAGTTTTTTTCCTGTGGAACAATAATCTCAGCACAAATATATAAAAATGCAATTTGTGGCTGTCTGCAAGCGTTTGCAACCCGTAGGGGGTAGTGCATACTTTACACACATCATTCTAAATCAGGTATTGGATAGAGTTTTCAAATGGCTGTGAACGGATTCTCTGGCCCTGAAGTAAGTGTGCGCTCACTTATTATTGGAGCCTTGTTGGCGTTTTTTCTTAATATCGCTTGCCCATACTCGGTGCTCGTCCTTCAGAACGCTGGATTGACTTCTGATTACATAACTGCCGGAGCGATGATGATTTTCCTGCTCATTGTCGGCTTGTTAAATCCACTAATGAAACTATCATATCGGCCCTGGGCACTTCGGTCTGGTGAAATGGTGGTGATTTATGTAATGATGATTGTTGCTTCGGCTATTCCAACATGGGGACTGGTTACAAACCTTTTTCACATTCTTACAAGACCATTTTATTACGCCACGCCTGAAAACCGTTGGGACGAATTAGTGCAACCGCTGATTCCAAGCTGGCTAGCACCTCGAGACCCCTCTGTTGCAAGATATTTCTATGAGGGGTTGCCCGAAGGTATTCCGTTACCATGGGAGGCTTGGATTTTGCCCATGTTGGCGTGGGGGAGTGTGATGTTGGCGATTTATGTACTCATGATTGCAACCATGGTCATTTTTCGTCGTCCATGGGTAGAGCAGGAGCGATTAGTATTTCCGTTGACGCAATTGCCGTTGGAAATGCTTCGTGGAGCCGATGATGGGATTTTCCCACGTCTTTTTCGCAACCCTTTCATGTGGATTGGTTTTTCTCTTCCATTTATTGTCCAAATATTGTCAGGTCTCAACCATTACTTCTTTTTTGTGCCTAAAATAGAGACCTTATTCGAGCCACTGCGGTTGTTTCGCAATTCTGTGAGTTTAGTAATATTCGTTAATTTTGCGATTATTGGTCTCACCTATTTTCTGAACTTGAATGTTGCTTTTTCGGTATGGTTTTTTCACCTGCTGAGTCGTTTCCAAACAGGAATTTTTAGTACAATCGGTTTTCAGATTAAAGGGCACAATGAGGCGTTGACGGGATCATCTGTGGCCCTGTCTCATCAGGGGATGGGTGCAATGTTAGTGTTGGTTGCAGCTATGATTTGGGTGGCACGCTCTCATTTACGTGAGGTTTTACGCTCTGCATTTACAAAGAATCACGGTGCCAACGATGCCGACGAGATTCTTTCTTACAGAGCTGCTGTATTTGTGTGGATAGGTTGTGCAATTTATGTATTTGGCTGGTTTGTAATGACCGGTCTGCCACCGCTTTCAACATTTGTTTTCCTTGTCGGAGCCTTTGTAATTTTCCTTGCGATTGCTCGAGTTATTGCACAAGGTGGCGTAGGTTTTACGGCTTCAACGATGCTCCCTCAACCGTTTGTCGTTTACACGCTAGGAACCGAAATGGTCGGGTGGAAAGGCTTGGCTTCTGTGAGCCTAAGTTATTCCTGGGCGGCGGAAATGCGAACTTCAGTAATGGCATCCGCTGCTAACGGTTTGAAACTTGCTGACAGCGCGCGTGTGAATCATCGGCGTTTATTTTGGGGTATGGTGTTGGCTATTGTGGTGGGTATGGCTGGTGCGACCTGGATGACTCTTGAACTGAATTACCGCCATGGTGGAATCAACCTTCGGCAGTTTGGTGTGCCGTCTCTCGCCTATCGTTTTTTACAGGACAAGCTACTGAACCCTATTGGCTGGGACCATATCGCACCTAGGCTTGTTTTTACAGGGATCGGTGCTGCATTGATGGGATTTTTGATCTACATGCAACATCATTATCTGTGGTGGCCTCTTCATTACATTGGTTTGCCTGTTAGCGATAGTTGGGTTTTGGGTTGGGCGTGGTTCTCCGTATTTATTGGATGGCTACTAAAGGCCATAATATTCAAGTTTACGGGCACCAAAGGTTATCTGGTTTATAAACCCATTTTTGTTGGAATGATCGCAGGGCAACTCATAGGGGGAGCCCTCTGGGCAATAATAGATTTCATACTTGGTGAAATGGGTAATGCTGTTTTTATTGGTGTTCCATAAATTCTACTGAACTGCAATTGCATTCCCTGAAATATTTTGTAACAATTTTTTTTAAGAACAGGAATCAGGTAAGCACCAATTATTGTGATTGATATAGATTCCAGCAAAAATAAAGTTTGACTCCTGTTTCGTAGTGAGTTACAATGTAGGCTCAATAAACCTTAGAATAATTTTTTCACTTTTCGGGTATTTAGTGACACTGCTTCCAAAATGCAAGGGAGGGTAAACCATGCGCATTAATTTGGGGAAGGTGTTGGCTGTGCCATTGGCATTAGCCTGTTTCCTAGTGGCTGAACCTGTAGTTGCCGGTAATGGTAAAATTGCAGGCGTCGTCAAAGATGACTCGGGTCAAGTATTACCCGGGGCAAACGTTGTAACGGTAGTTGGTTCCGAGCGAATTGGAGCAATTACTGATGACCAAGGGCGTTATTTTCTCCTTAACGTTCCCCCTGGGAACTATTCGGTCGAGGCCAGTTACATTGGTCACCAGTCTCTTAAGCAGACCGAGGTTCAAGTTCGATTGGATCTGACGTCGACAGTTGATTTCGCGTTGTCGACTGAGGCAATAGAAGGAGAAGCGGTTGTCGTAACTGCTGAAGCTCCACTGATAGAGCGTACGTTGACTACCAGTCGTGCTACCATAGGTCAGTCTGAATTGAATAACACGATGCCGGTGTCTGATTTACAGGAACTGATTAATACGACTCCGAGTGTATTCCGTGGTTACATACGTGGGGGTCGTAAAGCAGAGGCTAAAGTGCTGGTCGACGGGATTGATGTCTCTGACACCTACTTTCGTGCCGGAGAAGGTGGCAACACCTGGAACCCTTATATTGACGTGAATCGCAGTTCCGGTGGAGAATTTGGGGCCGTTGGAATTAATGCAAGTAGCGTTCAGGCGTTAGATATTATTGCCGGCACATTTAATGCGGAATATGATGCAGCCAGTGCCGGTGTTGTTAATGTTGTAACCCGCGAGGGCGGTGGGGAGTTAGAAGGACGTCTTTTTGTTCGAACGGGATTAGGCGGAACCAAGAATGCTGGTCCAGATGTTTATGAAAGTCTTGTTAACCCAGACCCTGCCGAAGACGGTACCGTAGATAAAACGACCTATTTTGACCTATATACGCAATCGAAAACAGAACTCAGTGCTTCTGAGGATGATGCGGATAAAGCAAAGGCCAATGATTATTACACGTTTAATCCGAAAAACGTTACCTACGGAGACAACCCCTCCCAGGAGGTAGAGCTCTCGCTCGGAGGCAAACTCCCCGGGATCGGGACGGGTTTTTATTTAACCACCCGTTATCTTAATGATGAGGGTATGTTCCCAAATACAATCAATCGTACGCAGCGCACGTCTCTTAAGCTTACTCAGCGGGTTAACGATAACCTCAAGATTACGGGTAATGTTATGGTCGATGATGGCGGTGAATTGGGTGGTTGGGTAAATCGTAATTTCTCCGGAAAATATTCATACTATCCTGAAGGTGCTATTGGTAATAAGAAGTTAGGCACCATGGCCTATTTGGGCGCCAATTATTCGTTTTCAGCCAAAACATTCTTGGATATTAAATTATCGAGAGTGACCCGTTCCAGTAGCTTCGGTTATTCCGATGATGATGGAGATGGTATCGTTGAATCCGGTGAAGATGGTGATTTCATCTTTATAGATAGTGCTGCAGAATCTGAGTTGTATCTCGGTGTTGATGGCAGTGGCGCTGATGCTGATGGTAATTTCACATTCTTTACCACCAACCCTGGGAATTCAAAGAATTTCGATCTGCCGTTTGGATCCAATCAGTACAGGTTGGGACAACCGGGGTTTTTCTTTGAGGAAGTTAATCGCGATGTAGTCCAGCTGAAAACGGACCTGACGCATCAACTAAACTTCAATCACCAGATAAAAGCGGGTTTGTTATACCGTGTGCATAACGTTTCACAGCTGATGCAGCGGACTCAAGTTACCGTTGGATACAGTAAGCCGTTTCCTTACGAGATTAGCCAATATGAGCGTGCTCCAAAGGAAACAGCCTTTTATCTTCAGGACAAGATTGAGTATGAAGGTATTGTTATCAACGCCGGAATTCGTATGGACGGTCTAGCGGTAGATGCTGAACAGCTCAAGGATTTCTTTAGGCCGTCAGAAGACGTGGATTATACGTATAGCAACGGTGAGACTCATTTGTATCGCCGGCCGATCCGCGAAGGGAACGTGGATACCAAGTGGTTCATGCAACCACGCTTAGGTATTTCGCATCCGATTAGCGAAAATGCGGCAATGCACTACTCATGGGGTAAGTTTTACTCACCTCCATCTTTTTCCACGCTGTATGACAACTACGATAGTTTCGCGAATCCGTCTTATCCAAGGATTTACGACGTGAACTCAGATCCGACTACTGCG
>JAYYVF010000048.1:0-47512 GCA_036343635.1 Candidatus Latescibacterota bacterium
ACTCCCATCCGAAACCTTAAACGTAAAACTGTCCGATCCCGAATAGTTTGTCGTCGGCGTAAAGGTCACCGTGTTCCCGCTTAAACTCGCAGTACCTTTAGAGGGATTCGACGCAAGAGCATAGGTGAGGTTACTGCCTTCTATATCCGTACCCGCCAGCGTGATCGAAAGCTGCGTGTCCTCATTAACAGAAACAGACTGAGCCGTAGCAACCGGAGCGTCGTTCACCGCATTCACCGTAATGGAAACCGTCGCCGCGGAAGACGTAAGACTCCCATCCGAAACCTTAAACGTAAAACTGTCCGATCCCGAATAGTTTGTCGTCGGCGTAAAGGTCACCGTGTTCCCGCTTAAACTCGCAGTACCTTTAGAGGGATTCGACGCAAGAGCATACGTTAGGTTACTGCCTTCCGGATCCGTGCCCGCCAGGGTGATCGAAAGCTGTGTATCCTCATTTGTTGAAACAGACTGAGCCGTGGCAACCGGGGCATCGTTCACCGCGTTCATAGTTACAAAAACAGTCCCAGCGGAAGACGTAAGACTCCCATCCGAAGCCTTAAACGTAAAACTGTCCGATCCCGAATAATTTGAGTTCGGTGTATAGGTCACCGTATTCCCACTCAGCGTAGCGGTCCCTTTAGAGGGATTCGACGCAAGAGCGTAGGTGAGGTCATCGCCATCCACGTCACTACCTGATGACAGAACAATCGACTGCTGAGTATCCTCGCCAGCCGCAACAGAAACCGAGGAAACAGTGGGCGCGTCATTCACCGCAGATACTGAGAGAGAAACCGTAGCTTGAGGCGAGGTTATCCTTCCATCAGAGACAGTAAACTTAAAGCTATCAGAACCAAAATAATTTGCCGCCGGCGTATAAGTCACCGTATTTCCGCTTAAGCTCGCATTACCATGAGAAGGATTCGACGCAAGAGCATACGTTAGGTTACTGCCTTCCGGATCCGTACCCGCCAGCGTGATCGCAAGCTGCGTATCCTCATTTGTTGAAACAGACTGAGCCGTAGCGGTAGGTGCTCCATTGATCGCTAATGAAACCGTCGCTGCTGAAGACGTAGCACTTCCGTCCGAAACCCTAAATGTGAAACTGTCCGATCCCGAATAATTTGTCGTCGGCGTAAAGGTCACCGTGTTCCCGCTTAAGCTCGCATTACCATGAGAAGGATTCGAAACAAGAGCATAGGATAAACTGGCTCCCTCTGTATCCGTACCCGCCAGCGTGATCGAAAGCTGCGTGTTTTCATTAACAATAACAGACTGAGCCGTAGCAACGGGGACATCGTTCACCGCGTTCACCGTAATAGAAACCGTCGCCGCGGAAGACGTGATACTTCCGTCCGAGACCGTAAACGTAAAACTGTCCGAGCCGGAATAATTTGTCGTCGGCGCATAGGTCACCGTGTTCCCGCTTAAGCTCGCATTACCGTGAGAAGGATTCGATGCAAGAGCGTAGGATAAACTGGCTCCCTCCGGATCAGTACCCGCCAGCGTGATCGAAAGTTGCGTATCCTCATTTGTTGAAACAGACTGAGCCGTGGCAACCGGGGTGTCGTTCACCGCGTTCACCGTAATGGAAACCGTCGCCGCCGAAGACGTGATACTTCCGTCCGAAACCGTAAACGTAAAACTGTCCGAACCCGCATAATTCGCCGTCGGCGTAAAGGTCACCGTGTTTCCGCTCAAGCTCGCATTACCGTGAGAAGGATTCGATGCAAGAGCGTAGGATAAACTGGCTCCCTCCGGATCAGTACCCGCCAGCGTAATCGAAAGCTGCGTATCCTCATTAACAGAAACAGACTGGGCCGTAGCAACCGGCGACTGATTTGAAGCCGAACTACCTTGTCCCGCAATCGAGATAGCCGTGATATAAGAGGTGTTTGCTGAGACGACCGAACCCGTGATAACTGTTTGCTTGTTGCTACCATCCAAGTTAGAACGGAACATTGTTCCGTATTCACCCCAATATAGTTTTGAATTTTTAGAATCCACCGCAACCGCGTAGGAATAGCTATAACTGACCCCAGACAATTGTTGATATCCAGATCCGTTTGCATTAACACGATGCATGTATTTATTGGAACCGAAATAAATTTTTTGATCACTCGGATTATAAGCAATCCCCCACCACGAAGTCCCGCCCCCACTTCCGCTTGGCGTGTAAACAACATCTACCGAACCATTAGCGTTGACTCTCCGGATTTTTCCAGCTTGATCTATGGAGTATACAGCATTGTTGGCTCGATCTATAGCAATGTCGCGGAGATTGGTAGAAACACCCGAGCCATCAAACGTAGTTCCGGATGAACCATTCGCTATGTCAAAATACTTGATTGTTCGTGGATTCATTCCCGAGTGATAATAATAGATTCTACCTGTGCCAGGATTGAGATTCATGTGAACCAATCCACTGAATCCGGTGAGATTCCCAACAAGCACGTCTCCCCCGGAACCGTCCAGATTTACTCGACGAATAGCTTGATGACCACCCTGATAAGTTGAGTAGTAGATCTTGCCATTCTGCTCATCCACGGCCAAGGACAACGGATCCTTCAAGTTGGAAGCCAGTACAGTGGGATTTGAGCCGTCAAGCCCGGCACGCATGATTCTATCGTTGAATATATCCGCGTAAACAAGATACTCAGCAGCAGAAACTGAAGCAGGCAACATCAAATGCAACAGAGCTGAAACGAGTACCGCCTGCGGGAGCGACAAACCAAATCTTGAAGAAAGAGCTCTACGTCCTTGGCCAGCAAAACACAGAAAGCCCGTTAGGCGCATTCCTACAGTCTTAGCCAGGCGCATTGATCTTTCAATGCGTCCTGGTGCTGGTTTGACAAGGACAGTGTGAGACATAAAAATTACTCTCTCCCTCGAAAGGATCGGTAATAGATTATCTATCCAAAAACAACTACGGCTCCGTTATCATAGATCGGCCAACTTTAGAAAGACTACAGCCCCTCAACTCCGTCTTCGACGTCCTTTATCCCAAGTAGCGATCACAAAAAACATCGATCTGACCAAATTATTGATTATTGTCGGTCCAATCCCCACTTCCAGTTTGGAAAGCCACTGCCCCGCGTACGTTCATTATAAGGCCAAATAGGAATTAATCTCATACGTTGAGTATTTGCAAGTAAATTTGAAATTATTTTTCCCACAATACCTCAGAATATCAACAACTTACACCATACTTTCTGTGATCGCGATCACCTGATCCACATAAATCTGAGATTTTTAATTCATTTGCCGAAAAAATATCTGAAAACCGGAAAAAAACCTCACAACCGGCTCAATAGGAAGGGATACATCTGAACGAAAAACAACCAATTTTACATTATCGGAGCAAGCCATCCCCCATCTACCGGCAACGCAGTGCCCGTAATCCATTCAGCATCATCCGAAGCAAAAAAGACTGCGGCTCGACCTACATCACGAGGTAATCCCAACCTTGGCAACGGCGTACGTTGACGCGCGACCTCGATATCTTCTTTTGACTGGTAGTCTTGTATCGGAGTCTCTATATATCCCGGACAAATCGAGTTTACTGTTACACCAAACGGTGCTAATTCTACGGCAGAATCTCGCGTCAAATTCACGAGCCCCGCTTTTGCCAAAGGATACACCGGGCCACCACCACCAGCAAAAGCATGGACCGAGGCGATGTGTAATATACGCCCCGCCATTGATTTTTTAAGATGTGGAACAGCCCATTTCGTACTTAGAAAAGGACCCCGCAAATTAACTCCCATGACAAGATCCCAATCACCGACCTCCAATGACTGACTGTCCCCAGGAACATGGATACCGGCATTATTGATTAAAATATCCAATCCACCGAAATGAGCCACAGAATTGGAAATCAACTGCCTTACTGCATCCGAATCAGCCATATCTGTCTCGAAATACTTTGCACTCCCACCGTTACTGGTAATTACCTCTGCCGTCGGAGCCATAGGGTCAATATCGTGATATTTCCCTTGTTTGGGTGTTTCACGAACATCAACCACAATAACTCGGGCCCCCTCTCCAGCTAACTCCAGGCATATTCCTCGTCCAATACCAGACGAACCACCAGTGACCAATGCCACACGGTCTTTTAATCGCATTTGTTATCTCCTACATAGAAAGAGTTATATTAAGTACATTCAAACACGACCGATTGAAAAATATTGCCTGGAGAATGACTCACCATGATTCTTTGGATCTGCGCCTCGGTACTATTTATTTCACACCCATCTTTTGGATGGGCGCAAAAAACTGGTCCATCACAATATTTAGCCGAAATAAAACAATTCCGAACTCAAAAGGATAGTGTTTTCAAGTACGGTCCCGATTCTCCCATCGCAAAAGACCAACGATCGTCCTTCGAGGGGCTAAACTATTTCCCTGTCGATTATAGATTCCGTATAGCAGGGGAATTACACCGATATGCACGCCTACGCCGAATAGAAGTTCCGAGCACGAACGGAAACACAATAATCATGGAACGTTTTGGCCGCATTTACTTCCAATGGTCGGAAAAAACTTTCTGGCTAGAAGCCTATAGAAGCCTAGAAACAGCACAAATAGAAGCATTCTTCACGGATGACACCAATGGGAAAGACACCTACCAAATCGGTCGTTATGTGCAACTGATGCCAATAGAAGATGGGCTCTATACTATTGATTTTAATCATGCTTACAACCCTTATTGTATCTACGATAACTTATACGTCTGCCCGTTACCACCGCCTAATAATCACCTGCCTTTCGAGATCACGGCAGGAGAATTGAATTTTGGCACAGTTATTGCCCAATAACCCAATATTGATACTGAATAAACAGCAAAATTGCCCATTCTACTGACGACAGGAGGAAATTTGAAGCGTTATATCTTCTTACTATCCATAGGCGCAATCCTGTGTATTGGCGCTCAGATAATTCTCAGTATCCAGGTGCACCCAGAAAATGGCAATGCGTTAATCGATGCTTTGCCGGCCATCATTTGCCTTATGGTTGGCGGAGCCACTACCGTTTCTGGATTGCTAGGGCTAGCAGAAAATTACGAATCCCTTTGGATCGGTCTTCCCGAACTTATTGAAACAAAATATTCTGAAGAGTCTAATAAACTCCCCTTTAAAGGACTTTCAGATGCACGTCAAAAAAGCAGTGAATTTTGGAAAGCATACTGCCGCATATGCTTCTCGGTATGCCTCACCTTAGGCGGCATCTTAGCCATAAGTGCCCAAATGGTGAACGTACCACTTCTAACGTATTTGATTTATTTAATTGGTGGCACGACCATCATAGGCCTTTTAGGCCTCTCGTTTGGAGGTCGGGCTCTTTCAAAGGTCCGCGCATCCCATGTCGCAATAAGTAATTATGCAAGCCTCCTGCAAAAACTCCCCGACATTTCCGAAAAAAGCTCAGGAAGAAAAACGTCCAACGGACGAGGTTACGTTATGTGGACAAACCGCAGTAACCCAAGAAATTCCAGAAGAAGTCCTGCAAACCGCTCGAGTAAACGAACAGGAGTTGCCCTGCAGACGTAGAGATCTGCTTGCACTTATTCTCTATACCCCATTATATTATCGATAATAAGGGAAAATATTTCCTCAGACTGGTCAGATTAAGGAATATTTTTCCTCCCGTGCCTTCCTCAAAACATCTTGGGCACGAGTTGAAAACAATAACAAGAATCCGGAATTATTTAGATGAGCCTAATATTCCACTATTTTCGATGGGATTCGGACAAATTTTCCTGTTTTCTCATAGTTGGGCACTAGTTTTGCTTAGTTACCGCTGTAATCTTTTCACTTGTGGACCAAGAGGATCAATGTGAACTTGAAGACAACCACAGAGTCAATAGGCCCAAACATTTCGTGGTCACAATTATCCCAATTGTGCCAAGAATGCATCGACTTGTCGCTAGGCTTACGTGGTACTTTAGAAAACAAAACTTCAAATAAAAAACTAATTCCTACGTTGCTTAACCAAATCAACGGGCAGGTAGAAAAACTCCAGAAGGGCATAAAACTCATTGCTGCCAACGCTTCAGAAATTTCTCATACCGAGGCGGCTTACAAAAGCTTAATAACACAAATGGAAGAATTAATAGCATTAGAAAAGAATAACCATGATCTGGTTCACGCCCAGGGTATTCCCCTCAATCTTCCAAAAACCTATAAATACAACCAACCCCCCCGAGACTGATTGAAATGAACACAAAAGATCCCGTTCCCCCGTTAAAATTAGGAAATAGTGGAAGTCCGCTGGATAATTTTACGGACTCATATATCCTGTTTCAGGAGACAACTCGGAAATATCGGGAGGCTTACGAACAACTTGAGGCACAGTTTGAATCATTAACAGTCAAACTTGAAGATACTAATATCGATTTGCAGAAACGTGTCGAAGAGCGCGACCGCGTTACAAACTACCTCAACAACATTTTAGATAGCATGAGTGGCGGTGTTCTTGTTGTCGATTTGAATGGAGATATAACACACTTTAACCAAGAAGCTGAAGACATCACAGGCTATAAACCATCCGATGTTCTGGGCCACCCGTACGAAGATACTATTGGAGTCTCCGAAGGCCGTGAACTAACGGCAATGCGCACCTTGGAATCTGGCGAAAGACTAATTAACCGTGAAAAGAGCCTTAAAAAAGCTGATGATACTATAATACCGCTCGGATTCAGCACTTCTCTTCTCCGTGACGAACAAGGTACCATCTTGGGTGCCGTAGAAGTATTTAACGACTTAACAGAAGTCAAACGTCTAGAAGCTGAGATCCAACGAGTGAAAACCTTGGCAGCGTTGGGTGAGATGGCAGCAACAGTGGCTCACGAGATTCGTAATCCTTTAGGAGGCATAGCAGGTTATGCCGGAATGTTAGAGCGCGACCTCGCATCAGACGATCCGAATAGAAGACTCGTTCATCGAATAACCGAGGGCGTTGGGCGATTAAACCGAATTGTATCAAGCCTACTGACCTACACCCGCCCACTACGCTTAAATGCCCATCCAGTTAATTTAGTCGACGTCGTCGAAGAAACGTTGGCCTTCTACGCAATTGATATAGAGCGACAACGTGACGATATAGAAATTCAACGAAACTTTCCTGGCAAACCCTTGATTTGTAATCTAGACCCAGAACAACTCCAACAAGTAATCTTGAATTTGCTTCAAAATGCGACACAAGCAATGCCCGAAGGCGGTACGCTCTCTATAAGAGTCTTCGAAAATGATAAAAATGGAACTTTTTGTATCGGCGATACTGGGACAGGGATGGACGAAGATGTCCTAGAGAAATTATTTACCCCTTTTTTCACAACGAAAGAAGATGGAACGGGACTAGGGCTCGTGACATCGAAAAAGATCATAGATGCACATGAAGGAGAAATCCAAGTAGAAAGCGAGCCTAACACAGGTACGCAATTTTTTGTGACAGTCCCCAAGAAACACACACAATGAGGAACTCAACATGACTGATAAGCGCATACTGGTTGTTGATGATGATGCATACGTCCGAGAAGCTACCGAAGAAATATTACTTCGCAGGAAGTATAAAGTAGAAACTGCTTCTGATGGGAAAGCCGCATTAGCGAAATTAGATGAAGCCGATTTCGACCTCATTTTGTCAGATATTAAAATGCCGATCATGAATGGACTTGAACTTTTGGAAGCAGCCCGCCTTAAAGCACCCGATACTCATGTTATCATGATGACAGCTTTCGGGACTATCGAGGATGCTGTGGAGGCTATGAAAAAGGGGGCCTACGATTACGTTCAAAAAGGATCCGCTGACCCGGCAGAGATCGAATTTGTGGTCGAAAGAGCATTAAAATTCCAGGATGCACAATTAGAAAATAAGCGCCTGCGCTCAGAACTAAAAGAAAAATACAGCTACGGCAATATGGTAGGAAAAGCACATAATATGGAACAAGTCTTTGATCTAATTGGGACGGTAGCAGACAGCCGAGCAACGGTATTGATTACTGGAGAAAGTGGGACTGGGAAGGAATTGGTAGCGAGAGCTCTACATTACAACAGTTCTCGATCTACCGCACCATTTATTAGAGTAAACTGCGCCGCACTACCAAAGGATTTGATGGAAAGCGAGCTTTTCGGCCACGAAAAAGGTGCCTTTACAGGTGCGATAAAACAAACACGCGGTCGATTCGAAATGGCCGATGGTGGCACACTTCTTTTGGATGAAATCAGCGAAATTGATCCTAGTTTACAAGCAAAATTATTAAGAGTGTTACAAGAGCGGGAATTCGAACGGGTGGGCTCTACACAAACCATAAAAATTGACGTACGTATTGTAGCCACCACTAACCGTGATCTCCAAAAAGAGGTAGAAGCCGGAAATTTTCGTGAAGACCTCTATTACAGGCTTAATGTCATTGAAATGGCACTACCCCCTCTCCGTGAACGCAAAGAGGATATCCCGACACTAGTCCAGAATTTCATCGCAAAGTTCAATGAGGAAAATGGTAAAACCATTGATGGGGTAGATGACACAACGCTTGAATCTTTACTGCAATACGATTGGCCGGGAAATATCCGTGAATTAGAAAATTACACGGAACGTGCAGTTGTCGTAGCTCGGGGGCCCAAACTGGTATTGAGTGACTATCCACGCCGATTGGAAGAAGGTTCAGATCACTCCACAGGTGATGGCGGGATCAAAGTGGGAATGACGGTCCATGACATGGAGCAACGTCTGATCATGAAAACGTTAGAATCCTGCAAAGGCAACCGAACAGATGCAGCCAATTTGTTAGGTATTAGTACGCGCACACTCAGAAATAAGCTCCATGAATATGGAGAAATGAGCGCATTTAAAGAGAGCGAACAAGAACAAAAGGATGAATCCATTGCAAAAGAAATAGCTATGGCTGCTGGATAGACTATTTTATCGCTTTACATTCATAGTAGGAGTAGCAACGGCGGACAATAAATTGTCCGCCGTTGCTTTTTTATAACCTTTTCGCATCGCTTTAGATCCTCCATTTAACCTTCCAATGCGCAGAAAAATAGAATTTTTCACCATTGAGTCACAGCGATCTATACTTCCACAAAAATTCAATCCTATCTTTGTGTGGGCATTTTTATAACTTATTGTCATTGGTATCCCCCGTTTTTTTTAATGGTTTATAAAAAATAAAAACCAAACTTTTTTGCATCGACCCAATAAATTAGTCAATTTAAGTATCTCTTAGTATCTACGGCCTTTGTATAACCAAATAAATGGATCGGATACGGTGATTTTGCTCTTTTTGTTTTTAACTCTTAGGAATCTCGGCATAACAGCAATAGATACAAATTAACAAACTAAAAATCAGACACACTTTTAATGGAGTTTCCCTTGTTTTGGATGGTTTCCCTGTTAGACTTGTAGAAAATTACCAGTCACAGAATGGAGTATGGAGTTCCCGACGAACTGCTGGAGAAAAAATAGCGAACGGTTGTTTGTGCCTTTTCGATGACGACCAGATTTCGCCCAGAATTAGCCTGGAAGATGTGAACAATTGTGATGCATTGGTTACATCCAAGTTATGTGAGCATGGAATTTGTTTTCTTTTCGAGCGATTTGCAGGTATATCTGAATTAAAAGATACCAGCTTAAAGAATCTGTTTCAGAGCCTTTCTTTCGTATTCCTTTGTGGTAATGACAGAATGGTCGGCGTAGGGGATAAAAGTCTTTACATCAATTGTGATATTGCTCCTCAATTAGATATAGAATTCGATGAGAACAAATGTGAATTAATTTGCGATCGATTCGAAGTTTTAAACGGCATAGAGATCCTGTTTGGTCTTGGTCAACTGTATGCTGTCCTAATCCATTCTGGAAAAACCGTAAGAGAATCTTTACATGTCACCCTAAGTGCCTACACCACACTATCAACAAATGAACAAGCCCGGTTAAGAAGTATTTTAGAAACAACTATTATTGACAGTGGGGATGTTTTTAGTCTTTTCCTCGACAAAGCATCAAAATTACCTCCAGAAAACAAAGACAAAAAAGTTTGGCATGATCTACAAATCACCTGGTTAATGGGACAAGACCGTCTGGATATACCCTACGATCGACGATCCGCCCGTGAAATATTGGCAAGTGATATAGACTTAGATGAGAAACGATTGCGACTTTTTGAGGTCCTTAGATCCTACGATCGGTCTATTGAGAAAAACAATATCAGGCGCATTGCTAAACAAGTAAGAGCTGAACGTCAAGATTTAGTCTTTGGAAGGATGAGCCGAGCATTTCACAACCAAGGTACTCTATTTGCGAATGCCGTATTGTTGGAGCCATCTCAGGAAATGGCTTCGTTAGCATCAGTAATTTCTAAAGCCTCCAACGGGCATCCCTCGCTGGAACCATCCACTGAAGCTTTGCGACTTTTACTTAGCAGCACAGATGAAATAGCTCTAACACAACTTGAAGGAGCTTGTGAACGTTTTGAGGATGCGGTGTTAGAAGTACAGCAAGGAGATGCCTTATCTGCCTTGCAACCATTTCGAGAGCAAGTAGAAGATCATTCTGATACCCTAAGGAATAATCAGTTCGCCACCATTGATCAACAATCTATCGCAACACAAACAATAGCTCGGTTAAAAGCTGTTCAGCAAATAAGAACAGCTGCAATTCGAACAAAAAAACGACATGCTGCCTATGTCATAATCAGCCAACGCCCATCGCCAACTGGATCTCATCTCCTAGTAAAAATCAACGAATTTGACGAGCCGTATTTGGGAAAAGCTGAAAACCTAAAAAAACTCGTGAGACTAGCTGGAGACCGTGTATATAGTAGTCCCGATTATCGATGGCTGGAGCAGGCAGATCATTGGGTTGAAGCCATCCCACTATTTATCAAAGAGCAGATCTCGATAGAAGATGGACAAGAAATGACGCGTACTGTGGTGGATATAGCGGGCATGGAAGAATCCTTCCGTGAAGAAATGGCTGACCATTGGGCTTTGAATATCCGCCGAGTACTACTTAACGACTTCGTTTCTTTAGCTAGAGAATTAATGATTCCTGATGCGATAAACGAAATCGAGCGTTGTAAAAGAGCCGCATCCACATTTGATCCGAATGAAATAGTTTCCGTTGCTTCTTTAATACAGGCCCTTTATCGAGATCAACATGAACTGATTCATCTTCGAATAGAAAAAGAAGACTCCAATCCATTTACCGCCATGCGTCAAATCCTACTCGGCGCCAATAGTCCCACTCAATTCCTACGTGATAAAGTTGTTTCCGAAGAAAAAACATGGCAGGATGCCGTGAATGATACAGCTGCTAAATTTGCACTCAAGATTGATGATAGCGAATGGGCATCAGTTTCTATAGAAACCGACGTCCCCCATCGCGAGCTCCCTACTCTCCACGTATTAACAACACAATCAGCCGGTATGACGGAGGGCTATATCAGGACATGGTTGGAAGAGTCTATGGCTCTTTTTAACATCATCTCAGCATCCAATCTGCATGACAAAGTTAAAGCTCGTCAAACCGAGTACAAAAGGCGTATTCTTAATCTCGGACATCAAATAGTAAACCAACTAGGTATCTGGGTAGAAGTCGAAGAAATGGCCGCACGGGAACACATAGAAGAAGATGCCGCACTATTAAGAGTCATAAATGGCAATCGACGTGTCCAACAAGAGCTAGCTGTACTTGGAACTTTAGCTATACATCTAAAAACGGAACCGGATCCGAAATTAGAATTGCCTATTGTAGCGAAACTCTTAAACGAGAATGTTGATCAATTCAAGAAAAAATCTTTAGAAGAAGTAGTCGAACGCAATGGTGAGGAACTCAAAAAATCCATCCGAGAACACCTACAAATTAATACGCATGCAAGCGAAGCTGAGGCATTACTATCTGTCGTCGAATCAGATCCAGATTATGCTAAAGACCTCGACACCTACATGCGATTCGAAGCAAGACAGGCAGCACTCAATATGCTCGATAGACAAAGCCCATCGCTTTTCCTACGCCAACAAGCCGATGAGTTCTTACGACGCTACGGTAGGCTATCTAAAACCACTGCAAGAAAAGAAATCATTAGTGAGCTTGGATTAAATTCACAGGCCCTTAATCCGCTCCTTTACTTTCAAGCCACAGGTGGGAACAAGCGTTATCACCTCATTTATACACCAAGTAGAGTCGATTTAGGTCATCGCGAACGTGAATCCGTTGAGACTTGGTCCCAATGGGTGGGTGGCGCAGACCGTTCAGCAGCTCAGGTTGGCCGACGAATATATGGTTTGATTAACAAATCAGTACAAAGCTACGAAAATCTGACACAGCCAGAATTGTTAAAAACAGGTGAAAATGCTTCTATGAGCTCACATTTCGCCTTCTCCAATGCACTATCACTCATGACTACGGCAGCCGGTCACGGAGACATTGAAGAAATGGGCGACCAAATGAGTCGTCGAAAGGATCGCCTCATACACCCTGCGGGCGAAGGTTATGGAGGATATTGTGTTCCAAAAGATGGTTTATTTTTGGAGTTTGTCCTTACGCTTCAACGAGGAGAAAAACTTCGCCAAATCGGACTGTCTGACGATCAACATTCTGACGCGGTAAAATGGGCAAATGAAGCTCTAGAAAAAAGAAAAGATTTCTCTACTGAATTTGAATGGGAACAATGGTGCCGTAATATTTTAGAAAAGAACCCTAAAGGCCCATCAACTATTTTCCAGCCAACACGCATTGCACAAGTGCTAGATGGACTGGGAAAACCGGAACTCAATAATCCCTACCGGGTAATGACTGGAATGATCGCCGAATGGGGAATTCACAAAATGGTTGCAGGGGCTGAGCATGTAAACAGATTCATGCCTTTTTTTAAGACTTGGCTTTTACGCCAATCTATCGTAGAATCGTCGCTTCGAAATACAAAGCATCAGCCACAGATAAAAAAATTCGTTGTAGTTTTGTCGGCGGAATATAAACCTGATACACAAGATGGCCGTTTCTCCGCCGGAATGCGGAAATTTGAGATTCTCGCCGGAACAGGTAACCATTTACATTACTCTTTAGACAAAGAGGGACAGGCACTAGCTGCTCTCATTTCAGAAGGGTTTGAATCTCTCTCTGCCAACGGAAAGAGCGAAATAATACAAGAGCTATTGGGACAGGATATTGGCAACCTAGACCCCGAAAAGCTATCCTCTATTTTCCCAACGCAAGAGGCTCCTGCAGAAATCCGTATGGTCTCACCGACAGGATTGTCCACTCAGGATTTGCTCACCTATACTAGTGATACAGAATTAGAAACACTGGCAAATAAGGCACAGAATGTACTTTTGCATGCCGGATTTAGCGAAACTGAAATTGAAGCTAATATGCATGTCCATGGGATAGACCTTTTCCGGTGGAATCACCGTAATCGAATAAATTCCCAAAAAAAAGAAAGTATATGTAGCAGCTTAGGAGGAGCAATACATGCTCTTCATTTGAGTATTGTTGGGCCGGATTACGACTATGAACATGCTCTACAAGGATCCGACGTTCTTGATGTCGGTATCCCACACCAAGAACTCCTAAAACTTCTACAAGACCCTGGTCGGCTTTGTGACCTAATGTTGGAAGGGCGTCCTACTAGCGCCCTTTCGATTGTGGACGGAGCGTCAGGTGCGCGTAGACGAGCCATGAACCGCTTCGACGTAATGTTGTTCTTCGCTGCTGCAGAACAACGAGGCCGAGAAGGGGTCTACTCCTCAATCGGACTAGGCCAACAAACAATTGAAGCTTGGCGTCAAACAATGCGTCGGCATCGTCGAAGAGCTGATTTGCTAGGAACAGCAATTTGTAACGAATACATAACAGAAGCCGACAAAATATTTGACGAAATACGCAACGAGATTATTCATGAACAAGAAGTTGAACTCTGCCTAGATGAAACTGCCAAATTACAGCGCTTTGGACGCGATAGACCGCGAGATCGCCAAATAGCACAACTGCTTTCCAACATTAGCTCGGGCATGACCCTTGCCCAACTCGAGTTTGATTTTTTCCTCGCATTAGGTGGTCTTTTTCTTTTGAACGGTAAAACTAAAACCGATATTCTGAAATATAGACAGCAGTTTGAGGATACCATAGCAAATCTATCCAACAAACAAACACCCGATGCAACGCGTCCACTGAACGATTTTTTATATTCGCAACTTGTGCCACAGATCGAAGAATTTCGTGAAGAAAAGGGCATAGAAAGTTCCAATAAAGCTGCTGAAGAAAGTCCTAAAATAGCCATTGAGGCTCGCAGACAATTAGCCGAAAGAGTATCTCAAGCCCAAGCACTAAACGAGAGACAACGTGCTTTCGATGAAATTAGTCATAGCGCCACAACTTTTGAGACCGCGTTCGAGGCAGCAAAAACTGCAGTTGATAGTAGTCGAATACAAGCTCCGCTGAGTGAACGAGCATTTGGATATTTCTGTGCTCACGCTCGAAATGCTTTAATTGCAATTGGCAACGAGTATTCTGACGAGGCTCACCCGGATGAAGCGCAACAGTTTCTCGAACGTCTTTCAGCACTTTTCAGCGGGCGACAAATCGACATCGATGTTTGGAAATCGATTTCCGGCGGCTACGAAGACATCGGGGATTTGGGGCGTATCGCTCAAAGAATCGTTGAACGCGCAAACCAACAACAGATTAGCCTCGCTGAACGAGACGAACATTTGGAACGTGTTGCGAAAGCAGGCCAACTCCTATACGGATTATTTGCTATAGAATCTACTATTGGTCCGACACATCAATCGACTGAAGAGCGAGACATAGAAACATTGTGGAGAAACTTGGCAGAATTCTTTGCCGAAACCGTAAATGATCACTTCTACGAATATAGACCATGGTTATATGACCGTGGCATTGGCTATGACCACTACCGAGGCCAAGATTTGTATAAGCTTGCCGTAGATCACCATGCGTGGCTTTACACCTATCTTCGTCACGTTATTTGCAACTTCACTGACGTAGCCGATCTAAGCCCAGACGAACAAGATATTCTTCTTGGTAATACACTTTCAAGCAGCCCTTCTCAAGCCATTGGCGCCGAGGCAGACAATCTAACTGAACAACAATGGCGTTGTTATGGACAATTACGGGAAATTTCCTTTATCCGGAATGACGGGTTTTCTATCCCGCCTATATTTGCTGAATTCGATCCTGATCTAATTTCGTCAAGTACACGAGTTAACCACGTCTTTGCAACTCCAGTCGGACGCACGCACTATTCGAGAGCTTTAAGCGAAGGGCCAACTCTCTCTCGTGAATTGGAGAATCGAGGAGAAATAGGAGCAAATCTGATTATCAGTAGAAGTCTGAAAATAAAAGAGGGCCAACCGCCCGTAGCCTATGTTGAGAGTGGACACTTTTATATCGATGCAGAAACATATATAGAAGCACTTCAAGCTCACAAAGGTCTTTCAAAAAAGGATGCAGTGTCGATCGCTGCCAACGTGTCAAAAAAAGGCCTTAGAATTGCTGCTATCTTCAATCGTCCTATTCTAGCTGCCTTGGTATTCCCTTTCCACGGAGACCCACTCTACCATAGTGGTCGCCTTGAAGATTGTGGCTTCCCATACACGATCCAGTCACTATTCCACACATGGACCACTTATGACAAAGCTAAATACCCTGACATATTTCCATCGGAATCTCTTGTAGAATTACCTGCAGAAATCGATTGGTTAGCTGAGTATGGCAATGGGATTAGTGAAGATATAGTCAAAAACTGGATTTCTGAAGGAACACCCGATGGTCGTTATACAGGCTTAATACATTTTTCCCATCAGCATCGCGTCGTTATAGCAAAAGATGCCGGAGGATCAGGGGGACGTGGTATGCGAGTCTTTATATTGCGACTTATTGATGGCTCAATTGATCCTATCGCACTCAATGAAGCCATTGATTTCATATACCAACTTTCGCTCAAAGGTAACGTGTCTATACAGGAAGTCGTTATATCTTCACCGGAATACTGGGCTACCGAGTCATTCATACGTGAATTTATAGGCCGACAAATTATTGATTGGGGAAGTTCAGTGGAACGCGACCGCCGACCTCGAACCCGCATATATGGATCACATCGTATAATCTTGTCTACTGATAAACCCAATGCCCAAGATCCCAAGGAACGATGGAATATATCTCATTGGATCACACTAAATAGTAAACAGTTAATCACCAATGTCGGTCGAGGAGGCAATCTTGATTTGTTTGAAGAGAAAATTGTCCAAGACCAACATAAAAAAGTAATCTTTGAGCGTTTAGCAGATGCCGGCCGGAATGTTATGAATGCGCTTAGTGCATATGAAAAGAGAGCGGGTAACGATTATAAACATCAAACCGGAAGGAATGTGGGTTCAGATTTAACGGGATTGTCCTACGGTATCCCTAGGTATATGATGCTAGATTTTCTTATAGCACCTATTTTTGATCAACCTGGCGAGTTAGTTGACATACAACCAGATTTCGATGCAACGGGTCAACGAAAAGGTTCGCATTATATCCTGCGACATAAAGAGGACACTTTTCGTGCACAAATATGTGACTGGAGAATCGTCTTGGTCGAACCCAACATTGGCCTCGGCCTTTGGGACCGAGTTGCCATTCGTGAAGAGATTATGGAACAAGAGCAATCTACCAAAAACAGAACACCGTTTAACTCCGATGCAGTTGGACAACAGGCTCGTCTTGTATTGGCCGACCTTACTCGCGCCGGGGCCGATTACCTAAACGCGTTGGGTCAAACTGAAATTTCTGAATAACTTTTGAAAAAAGACTGGGATTCTACTGTTAAACGCGCAAAGCAAGCACTCAACATCAACGCAGACCAATTGCTTAAAGCGGAAGAGTATAGCGTGGCTTTCAAGTACGCGCTTTCGGACAATGAGCCAACCATGTGCAAGTTATCCCAGTTGGCAAAGATCCTACCTGCAAATCCAGACGCGGGAAAAGCCTTCACAGCACTAAAAAAGTGTTCAAACTATAGATCTCGCGTATTACAAACTGCGCGCGAAGGCAAATACAGTGAAGCTTTAGCCCCAGAATTATTGATATACCCTAACCCGCTCAGCCCCCAAAAAATATCCACATGGACACCCGGTGAGTTTTTTCACGGGATTATCTGCGCAGATATGCATCTTTTTACAAACGAGTTTTTTGCATTAGCAGTTGATGCCTTTACTGCTGACTCCTCGATTAAGGGACAAGCAAGATTTAACCTTTTGGGTTTAAAAGATTCATGGATTGATGAGAAAAGTTGCGTAACTCGAGCGATCCTCGTTGACTTTGAGCAACTGCGATTAATCGAAACTGATTTCCTGAAACCAAAGAAACTTGACAGTGTACAATTTGTATCATTGGGCGCAAATGAAATCGAGCTACACCAATCGCTAAGCAAACGTCTCGAATGCGTACAGGTTAATCCATTCCAGCATTCCTGGCCAGCTGACGACAAAATTTCAAGTTACAAGTTGTGGAAATCTCGTTCCATACCTATACCGGAAACCCTACCAATAACCAAAATTAACAAATCCGCTATCAATTTTGTTGAAAAATATGAAGAAGTGATTTTAAAACCGAATTCTGCGACTGGAGGGTACGGAGCAACTTTTCTCCGATCAGCAATTGACTTGCGTCGAGTTTGGACAGATGCGAGTAATCATACTGAATGGATCTTACAAGCAAGAAAAGATACCGTTTTATTTAAGAAAAGTGATAATGATCAACCTCAAACACTGGTTATCCGTTTGAATGTAGGTGGCCAAACCCCTTCTTCATTAAAAGTGGAATCTGTTTACACGCAAATAGGGGCCGACAGATGGAGTCCTGCCTCAACCAAACACGACAGTAGGATAATTTCAAAACAAGACTTGAAAGGTAAAACTGGTTACTTTGAAGGTAAACACTGGCGTCCCCTTGAACTGAATGATCTATTTTGGTCTCAAGCGTATACCCTTGCAGAGCAAGCTGCTAGCATTTATCCAGGTTTATTTCTAGCCGGAATCGACTTGATTGTAGATGTGGATTCAACTGACCAGCCAACATGTATCGTATTGGAAGCAAATGCACGTCCCGCTGGATTGTGTCGTTCTCTTTGTATAAAAGATGGGAAGCCAAAAATTAGTAGCCAATTATGGAAGACACTATATGACTCAATATGTTTTCAAAAAAAAGGAAATATAATGGACGAAGCTCTTAGCAAATTGAGAAATGCTACAGGACTTTTGCAATTGAAGGAAGCACTCGACGTATTGCTACCGGAAGTAATCAAAAATAGGTTTACTGAAGATAATAAAGAAAAATTAATCCGCGCATTAATTCTAAACAAATCACTTCAAAAGCCTCATGAGATCCAAGAAGCAGTCAGCCATGTGTTTTCAATCCTCCCCATGGACGTGTGGAATCAACATTTTTCAGATGCCGTGAAAGATCAGATCCCCAGTCTCCTACGTGAGATATTAGAAATGCAAGCCGATGTTGACCATAGACAAGTACTTCGCCTGGTAGCAGTAAACCATACAGAAGCTTTATATAAATCCATCGAAATACTAAGTAAGTATTTCGATGATATACCTCAAGCATTCATAGCAATACGAGGAATGCGTGCTGCAAGAATTATGGTTGATCTATATCAAAACATGGAACAAACCTCCAACGCTTGGCATAAATTTGAGCCGCCTTCTTGCAAGATAGATAACGAATTTGTAATTAAGCTCAAAGTTGAAGAACGATTCAATGAACTCTCAGGTGCCTATGAAGACCTTATCAATGACCTGCAACGAATCGATTTACAATATCATCTGGCCAGTTTAGGTCAAGAACAAAATTCAGCTGCTCGATTCAACGAACAGGATTACAGCAAGCAATTCACCGTCACCTCACCACTCCGCCTAGGAATATCTAGTGCCAATGCTTCAGACAATCATCTTCGGAGTAAAGAACAAGGCGGCAAAACTTTAAACATCGGAATAGACTTACAAATGGAGGGTGAAAAGAAACCTACGTCACCTTTGACCGTAAATGCCCGAAGAATAGAAGATCCGAAACTGATTCTCAAGTCGCGGTCTATGGACTTCAACGCCGACTTTGAAATAACAGAAGATGAAGAGAATTCACTCGCGAGAGACCATTACTTTCAATATCGCCATGGCGGGGACGAAGCACTGCGTTTAGTCAAACAGGCACTCGTTCACGTTGGAATTGTCGGCAACAATTCAGACAATATAATCGGGGACATCAAGACATTTACTGGTGGAGGCGGATTAGAAATCTCGACGACCAGCAAAATAGTACAAGGATCAGGTTTGGGCACAAGTAGTATCTTAGCCGCCTCGGTGCTAAAACTCTTATATCGTTTGTCAAACCATGCATATGGTTCTTCTGAAAACGAGTATCCTGGTTTGTATGACCAAAGTATTTTACTCGAACAGAGTTTCGGATTAAATAGCGGATGGCAAGATGCACGTGGGGCCTGTGGTGGACCCTCAGCAATAAAAGATTTTTACGCCCCAGCTACCGACAGTCTCCCAACACCACAGCGCAGGTTTATTAAAGATATTGACGAAGCATCTTTTGTCGATCGCGTCATTCTCTTCGACACTGGCATTGCGCGTTCGGCCACTAGAGGCCTAAACGAAGTCCTCGACGTATATCTCACCCGCGATACCATACGCTATCGCGGAATTCGTGGCTCGTTAGATATACACGACGAAATGGTAGCGGCTTTACAACATGGAGACTATACTCAGTTGGGCACGTTAGCCACAAAATATTGGGAGTTTCGTTGCCTCTTGGATCCCGGAGCCACCAACGAAGCACTCCAGTATCTGTTCGATAGCCCAGAAATAAAAACCCTGAGCGATGGTGGTCTTCTCACTGGTGCCGGTGGAGGTGGATTTGCTTTGATCATTGCACGAAACGGCTGTAACAGTCAACTACGAGAATTGTTAAATTCTCTAAAAAATCGTCCCGAATATTCAAAAAGCAGCGTGGTTTCATACGGACTAAATTCGACAGGTATAAAACTAACGGAAACATCGAAATAAAATCGCAAAAAATGAAGCAACAAAAAATCCTCATAGACGGCTACAATCTGATCAAAAGCGTTCCAATTTTCAATGAGATCATTGAAAAAGGACTTATAGTTGCAAGAAGGAATCTCGAGGCGACCTTGACGATTTACTCAAAAGATAACAATATAAGTGTGTGTATCTATTATGATGGGGGTCATAATATTCATCAATCGCAACAGCAAAATTCAGGTCCGTTGGAAATTTTTTATTCCCTCCGCCCGCAAAAAGCTGATGATATGATAATGGATGTTGTGGCAACCTCGCACGGTGCACGTTGGCTTCGTGTCGTTACGTCTGATCGAGAAATTCAACGTTGCGCAAAACGTCACAGGATTGCATTTGTCGGGTCGGAACAATTTGCAGAGGAATTAGAGCGACCATTAAAAACCCCGACAGACATAAAGAAAAAATCACGCGAGGAGGATCCAAATTGGTGTCCGGAAAGAGGCGAAACTGAGGAGTGGCTAAATGTTTTCGACTCTAAATCCAACGATAAACCACAAGAAGCAGAGAAGAAAATGGAAAGACCAGATATTGATCCTGATCTTTCACTCAGTGAACAAGAAATTGATGCGTGGGATACGATATTCAGTAATCAGAAAAAAGATTCTGATTCCCCGAACGACCAGAGGAGTTGAGCTATGCTAATGCAGGATTCGTTTGCTTTTGTTTCTGGTGTTGCCAACCACCGTAGTATTGCCTGGGCAATTGCCAGGTCACTTGATGCTCAGGGCGCTCGCCTCGCTTTGAGTTACTTAAGCGAAAAAGAAAAACATAATATTGAGAAAATAGCTGGCGGACTTTCTCAAACGCCTCTGTTGGTCGCATGCGAAGCCACGAACGACGAATCTGTTTCTGAAGCTTTTGATAAAGTAGGAAGTGAATTCGGACGATTAGATGCATGCGTACATTCGGTAGCCTTCGCCCGACGTGAAGACTTGGAGGATGGGAAATTTCTCAGTGTCGAACAAAAAAACTACGAATTAGCTTTATCTGTCAGTGCCTACTCTCTTAATTCAATGGCACGCGGAGCTGTTCCACTTATGTCCGATGGCGGAAGCATTGTAGCAATGACCTATCTGGGAAGTGTCCGAGCAATACCGCGCTATAATATCATGGGAGTAGCCAAAGCAGCTCTTGAGTCTGGCGTTCGATATCTTGCTCGCGAGTTGGGTGGTAGCAACATCCGCGTGAATGCAGTGTCTGCCGGTCCGGTAAAAACATTAGCCGCCCGTGCCATTGGTCAGTTTAACATCATGCTGGAAACACACGCAGAACGTTCAGCTCTCAAACGCAATGTCACTGTTGAGGAAGTAGGCGACACAGCCCTCTTTCTTTGCAGTAAACTCAGCTCTGGTGTTACTGGAGAAGTCATCTATGTTGATGCTGGATATCGTTTTATGGGTATGTAAATAAAATCGCTATTCATCACTCGACAGCCCTTTCTTCCAAATACGACAGCGTGTGGCAGGCAACTGAACAACCCGCCAAATGCATTGCACGCAGATGAGTAATGAGAAATTTTACATCCTGTGGTCGATCAATATCATACCAGGGAGGAAGTAAGCCGAAAGAAGCTCCCTTCAAGCGAGCTATCGTTTGTTCGAAAACGTAATCACTGCCCCACAACACATCTTTGAATAAATTTCCTACATCGATACGAGAGCCAATTAGATAGTATCCTCCGTCCATTGATGGCCCCAATACGACATCGTGAGATTTCAGTAGGTCAAAAGCCGAATTTATATAATGAGCAGGTAGATTGGGGGTATCGGTACCCAACGCAACTACACCCTCAGCACCTTTTGAGAAAACAAAATTAAAGGCCCGCTCGAGACGAAGACCTAAATCTCCTGGTCCCTGTGGAAAATATTCAAACAAACCAAGTGAATTATCAAGTTTTCGTAATGCAGCCTCTGCATCTGACGGAGAATAAGCAATTAGACGATGATCTACCGAAGATCCTGCCATGTTTTCAATACAATCTTCTATAAATTTGGAATATAGTTCGGCCGACTCCACTGGAGAAAACTCGGGTTGTAAACGTGTTTTTACCGCCCCTGGTTCCGGTTTTTTGGCAAAGAGTATCGCCCAACGGGACATTTCACCCCCTGTTGTTTGTAAGCACATTACTTCGTAATTTATTAGTTGCGTTAAATACTATTTAATATTGCTCGTTTTTAATAAGAAATATTTACTTCTCATTCACAAGAAGGTGAGTTCAATGGCCCACGTCAACATCATAAGACATAATTCCATACCTGTTTTCTCCAATCCGACCGAAATCATTATCCGTGATGACGATGGAGATGTAGTTCGTCTAATTGAACCCTCAGGTAACGTTGGTACACAGTACCCAAATGATGTGGGTTCTGAATGGTTTGGTACAATCGAGAATCTCAATAAGGGTCTCTTGACCTGTGGGGTGAATTGGTCAGATGTATACAAAACCGATGTACTCTGGACAACACCCTCAACAAGCCGAGACGAATGTGATGCCAGAAAAAATGATTTCAATGGTGTTTATGGTGCAATGCTCAATGCCGTAACCGGCGTGCCATTACGTTCAAATCGAATGGCACGTTTCACACACCCTGAAGGTTTCCCCGATCCGGCAGCATTATTTGAAATACAAATTAAAGCCGCCAAGGGAGATAGCGTTACGGTTGGCGGTGGAAAAGTTGACTATACAAAATGGGTTGACCACCAACCTTCAGGCGCATCCGTACTTCACAAAAAAGGTGACAAAATGATCACCTCATTGGGCGATGATTTAGTCGAGGAAATGAACTTCATATTAGATGAACAATACGCCAAGCCTTTTGCCGAACAAGGTGTAGATTTCCGTAAACAAACAGTATTTATGGAAATCTTAGTTGGCGTAGACGACGACCCAGATAAAACATGGGAACGTATTGAAACCACTCGCAAAGTCTTTGAAGACTACTATGGAGATGATCGTCCAGCGGGGCTGATCTACCCAGTGTCATGGATCCCAAATATGGATAGCATAATTGAACCTCAACCTCGAATTGTTTCTGGTGACGTGGATATTATTAGATCAGGAAACATAGAAAATGGTTTTAGCACCTGGACCAACATCCGTCATCAAGGCGTCAATGAAGTCATGGTTAGCGCTGTTTCTGGTGATGACGCCTCAAATATTTTGAATACAATAGACGAACGGATAAAGGAGGCTGGCGGCCAAGGCCTGAAAGAAGATGGCGTTTTTAACAATGCTTACGTGGTTGCAGGTGCCGACTCCCAAACGAATCGAGACTCATTAGGCAAATTTAATACTTCTTTTAGTGCTTTTTATGACGGCTCTGCTCCGGCAGGACGTACCGCACAATTTATTGGAGGTATTCAGTCCGAAGGTGCTCCATACGGCATCTCTAATCGTGCGATTTTCTCCTAAAAAGGAGTTCATTGGTGTTAAGTGCCCAGAAAATCATCACTACCTTAGAAAATAATAACGTAACTCACGTTGTAGGCGTTCCAGACAATGGATCGAGAGTGCTGTTCGAACAACTATGGGAGCATCCTCGGATTGAGGTGATTCTCACCAGTCGCGAAGGCGAAGCCTATGGTTTAGCCTCCGGACTATACCTGGGTGGGACTGTCCCCTTGGTATTAATTCAGAATACAGGTTTTTTTGAAGCTGGAGACGCGTTCCGCGGAACTGCATACAATATGGGTCTACCAATTGTGATGCTGGTAGGCTACCGTGGTTACAAATCAATGGAACTAGGAGCACCGAGAGTTGACAGTGCGGCAACTTTTTTTGAGCCTACTCTGAAGGCATGGAACATACCATACAGTGCCATGCATAGCGATGAGGATATTTGCCAAATCTCTGAGGCCTTCAATTTAGCAGAAAAAACATCGCTACCATCAGCAGTACTCATGATACCGGAGACGGCCTGATGCTCAATAAATATGAATGTCTGAAAAAGCTGTCTGAAAAACGCACTGACCAAATAGTAGTTACAACCATGAGCGTCTCAATGCCGTGGGCTGATTTATCAGATGGTCCGTTAGATTTTGCCCATGTCGAGAGCGCTATGGGACATGCTGCAGACTTCGCGCTCGGTCTAGCGATCGCCCAACCCAACCGCCGAGTTATTGTCATTAATGGAGATGGATCAACACTGATGAGTTTAGGGACACTCGTCACTATAGCCCAACGTCCTGCTCCTAACCTCTCAATGATCATTACTGAAAATGGCACCTACGAAGTCACCGGGAATCAACCAGTGCCTGGAGCTGGTTCGATTGATTATGAACAAATCTGCCGCGGAGCTGGAATTCAACAGGTCTGCACTATAGACAATCAAAATGATTTTGATTCCCAACTCGAAAACCATTTTGAAGGTTTGGGGCCGAAAATATTTATATGGAAAATTGAACAAAGCAACGAACCAGTCCCAAAACCATCGCTCCCCATACGGGATCGCGCACATCGTCTGCGCAGTGCTCTGACCGATTCGTAGCCGGAACAAAATGTGAATTAGCAAGGAAATCCCCAATGCAACTGCCTAAAATGGCCAAAGTAAAGCAACATTTTTCCGACGAGTGCCTGTCTGATGTTTCTTATTCAGTAAAAGAATCACTAATTAAAGCCGGGATAACCGATCTTGTAAAGCCCGGTCAAAGAATCGCCGTATCCTCAGGAAGCCGGGGTATTTCCAACATACATTCTATCACTCGAACTGTAGTCGATGCTATAAGTAAAATTGGTGGAAAACCCTTTGTCCTTCCGGCAATGGGAAGTCATGGCGGAGCAACTTCTGAAGGACAAAAACAAGTACTGGCCAGTTACGGCATCGATGAAAACAGCATGGAATGCCCAATTGAAGCTACGATGGACGTTGTCGAAGTTGGAAACTTAAGTGATGGCACTCCGGTTTTACTCAATCGTCTTGCATTCGAAGCTGATGGAGTAATATTAGTGAACCGCGTTAAGCCACATACTTCATTCAGAGGCCAATTTGAAAGTGGGCTAATGAAAATGATGACGATCGGACTGGGTAGTCATCAAGGTGCCACAATCGCACACAGTCAAGGTGCCGAAGGACTGGCTCGTTTAATCCCAGCTTGGGGAAAAACTATTTTGAAAAAGGCCCCCATTTTAATGGGATTGGCCATAGTAGAAAATGCGTATGAACAAACGCTCCAAGTAGAAGCCTTAACTGCAGATAAATTTATTTCACGAGAGCCGCACTTATTAGAGATAGCCCGGCGTTCAATGCCGCAAATCCTTTGCGAAGGAATTGATGTGTTAATCGTAGATCAAATAGGGAAAAATATTTCGGGCACCGGAATGGACACTAACATTATCGGTAGAATGTTGCTTCCGGGCGTCAAAGAGCCGACGATTCCGGGCGCATCTCGTATTGTTGCGCTCAATCTTTCAGATGAAAGTCATGGAAATGCTAATGGTGTTGGTTTGGCAGATATAATTACGCGACGACTTTTTGAAACGATCGACTTTAAAGCCACATATGCCAATGTTTTTACGCATACATTTCTCAACCGAGCAAACATACCCGTAATCATGGAATCAGACCAAAAAGCTATTGAAGCTGCTGTGAGTGTTCAAAGGCTAAGTGACAATAAACAAGCTCGGATAGTGCGGATAAACAATACATTGGACATTGGAGAGATTTCTGTCTCGGAAAGCCTATTGACTGAAGTTTTATCGAGACCTGACGTAGAACTCATTAACGAATTAACTCATATCCAATTCGATAGTAGCGGTAGCATACTATAGAACTCTACAGACATAACCTCAAAATTTTTTATAATAGACTAAATTTCTTTACGGTAACGCTGAGATGGGATCGAAAGCTGATCCCTATATTTTGCGATTGTGCGCCGTGCGATTTTGAGCCCACCATCGCCCAACCTGTCTGCTATTTCCTTATCTGACAAAGGTTTGAATTTGTCTTCATCAGCAATCATTCGTGTAATTTTATCCTTTACAGATCTTGCTGAAACATCCTCACCATCATCGGTACTTACGCGACTATCAAAAAAATATTTTAGTTCAAATACCCCATGAGGCGTCTGCATGTATTTTCCATTACTCACCCGACTAATGGTAGATACGTGCATTTCTACAGCATCGGCCACATCTTGAAGAACCATAGGGCGCAGGTGAGACGAACCGTGTTCAAAAAACTGCATCTGCGCACGAACCAAATAATTTGCAACCTTCAACATTGTCGTTCTTCTTTGCTGAATAGCATTTATAAGCCAACGCGCATCGTTTAAGTTTTTTGAAACAAAAGATTTCACTTCCTCTTGTCCACCTATATTCTGTGGTTCCTGCAAAAGGTCCGCATATTGAGAATTAATACGTAAGGCCGGTAAACTACCATCAACAAGAGATACAACCCACTCATCTCCCTCCTTTACAACAATTAAATCAGGTGTTATGTATGTAACTTCTGAATCGAGAGTGAGTAGGCCATTGTAATCACCATCACCTAAAGATCCTGGATATGGCTGGAGATTCTCAATAACTTGAATCGCTTCTTTTAATTCGTCATTTGATATATTCAACCCTCGAGTAATACGAGTTAGACGGCGATGAGTCAAGTCATCCATATAATCACGAACAATTAAAATAGCCAATGTCGCAAGAGAATCTTCTACCAGTGCTAATTGAATTAGTAAAGATTCACGAACATCTCGCGCTGCAATACCCGGAGGATTAAACGTTTGTATTATACTTAAAACTCTCTCAACCTGAGTAATTTCAACATCTAGGTCATTAGCTACATCATCCACGCTACAACATAGAAAACCTCGATCATCTAAATTCCCAATCAGATACTCTCCCACCTCTCGATCTTTTACCGACAACTCTACACTCCACGACAACTGCTCCTGTAGTTGCTCTACCAATGGTCGGACCGTTGTAATGCGATTTTCCTGGGGTTCCCGATCGGTCTCCCAGTTCGGATCATACTCAGTTCGCTCACTATTGTAGCTCCCTAAATCAAACTGTTCATCAAGAACAGCATCCCAGTCAACTTCTTCACTATCTTTTTGCAGCTCTTGCTCCTCTTTTAGGGCCTCTTGAGGTGCGTCCAGATCATCCTCGGTTTCTAGACTCTCCATCGACTCCTCAAGGAGAGGGTTATTCTCAAGTTGTTGCTTAACCTCCATCTCTAACTCCAAGGTCGACATTTGCAACAACTGCAGCGACTGAATTAACTGTGGAGCCATCTTCTGTTGAAGACTCAAATTTTGCGAAATTCGGAGCATAAAAAAGATCTATCTTTATAGTTTTATTATATTTAGACCATTGGTCCAAATATTGCTTTGATATTGGATAATAATAGGAAAGTGGAGAAAGTGTCAAGCAGGATTAGTAGAGTGAAAAAGTCTTTCCTCTAACTTAAGAATTCATTTGAAACCGTTCGCCGAGATACAACTGGCGTACCTTTTCATCATTAATCAATTCTTCAGCAGAACCATAAGTGAGAATTTTCCCATCTATAATGATGTATGCCCGATCAGTTATTGCTAGGGTTTCACGAACACTATGATCCGTTACCAAGACCCCCAAACCTCTTTCACGCAGATCGGAGACAATGTTTTGCAAGTCTTCTACGGTCCGAGGATCAATACCTGCAAAAGGTTCATCAAGTAATATATACTTAGGGTCACAAGCAAGTGCACGCGCGATCTCTACCCGTCGCGTCTCTCCTCCCGACAACGTGTCTGCGCGCTGGTGAACACGGTCCTCTAAGTTTAATTCGGCAATCAACCCATCTAAACGTCTTTGACGATTGGATCGAGACATCTCCCTAATTTCTAAAACTGAACAAATATTCTCTTCGACCGTCAATCTGCGAAAAATAGAGGTTTCCTGCGGCAAATAACCAATCCCTGCACGTGCACGACGATACATTGGCATATTCGTGATTTCGCACCCATCCATTTCAATACTACCATGATCTGGATCTACAAATCCAACGATACTGTGGAAGGTGGTAGTCTTTCCAGCTCCATTGGGCCCTAGCAACCCTACAACTTCACCAGGCGCTACTTCTATACTAACACCGTCTAATACAAGACGTCGCCTATAATGCTTGCGCAGATCTATGGCTCTGAGTGTCATTTTTCAACCTCATCACGAGTGATGTAAACACCTTGGGCTGATGGACCTATTCTAATATTGTCGATCCGACCATCTTTAAATTGAACATCAATTTCTTCTGCAAATACTTGATTTACGTCCCCACCTTCAGTTGCGTCAATCGGCTGCGAAAAAAGTTGTGCACCGCCATCCACATATAATTGACTCAAACCTTGCTTGTTAAAAAACAAATTCATTTTCTCACCTTGAAATCTATTTCTTTCCCCCATTTCTCCTCCCCCATACGTTAAATCTGCACCTTTACTCAATTCTATTTCGTCTAAATTTCCATCAGAAAAAACTACTCGTCCATCACCCCCCAACAGTAAGCCAATATACCCAGATTTGACATCAATACGTCCTCTAAACTTTCCACCGAGATCAGCTTGAGTAAATTTACCATCAATTAAATCTACATTCAACGTATCAGCCAACATCCAATATGAATAATTATTTTCTGTAATATTACCTCCTAATTCGACCTCGTTATAAAAAGTGATTTGATCTCCATTCACAGATAGAATTGCTTTATCGGATTCCACTTGTAAACTTCTATTTTCAAAAAGGACTGAACCAGCGCCAACAACCTGGTTTAGCAACTCACCGAATCCAATAGAATCAGCACGAAAAAGAAAATCTTCTTCAGAAAAAATCAAGCGAGGATCCCCATCAATCCATCCTCTCTCATCTAGCAAATTCAACGTTAAATTCTGTCCTATCAATACACCATCCCAATCAGAGCTTCGCATTTTTACATCATTTTTTGCAGTCAATCTTTTTTGGTTACCATCGAAAGTCATTCTTTGTGCTACTATGTAATATTCACTATCCTCAAAAATGGCCGTACTATCTACAATCAACAAATCCTCTTGCTCTTTATAATTCATCCTGCGACCTTGAATATTAGCGAGCTCTCTTGAATAACTCGCTGGGGATCCCCAAATCTCAGTCGATCCAAGGCGCCTATCTTCCTTCCACCCATCAGCCGACAAACCAACTGAATCTCGACGGATAGATACAGATCCTTCAGCCACAAGTTGATGTTTCTCGACATTGAGTTCCAATTTGTCCGCCTCAAAATTAGTTGCACCGTCCACACCTCTTACCCCACCTGTGAATGCCAAAAGAAAATTTTGCGTTCCCCAATAGGCCTTACGCCCAAACAACTCCATTCCAGACGTCCGTAATCGCGCATCAAAATACAAGACCTGTAAGTCCCCTTCCACAAAGTGACCCTGTGCAATACCTGCGCGCACATGTATTGAATCACTAACATCACTGGATATCCAATAACCATCCACATCAGAGAATTGAAAAGTTTTAGCCGACGTATCGGATTGAAAATTGGCTCCTTTTTCCTGACCATTTGAATGTTTAATCAGTAGGTTCCCGGGAATTTTCAATTGGTTACGCTCTATATCCCAAATCAAAGAATCTGAATAGATAGAAACATCATGCTGTATTTGAATCTCAACGTTTCCATTCAGAAGCCATTTTCTATCCTGATGATCAAGCTTCATAAAATCGCACCTGAATTTCGTAGTAATTGCATCTTCTAAATCACGCAACAAAACCCCTACTTCTCCGGAAGCGACCGCAAACCGCTCCTTATAAAACTCACGGAACTCTGAAGCAAAAATCTCCGCTTTTTCCGTCGGCCTCACCACATGAAGTGATGCCCCATAGGCCTCGAAATCTTCATGCGGCGGCTCTTGATAAACGATTTCATACTCTCTTGACTGGCAGCTATAGATAATACAGACAAACAAAAATAGTCGCGCCCAATAGAATAGAGCGCGACCAATAAATAAGAATATCATAAGATTGTTTCAGGTTAGGTTGCAGCCATTCGCTTTTTACTTTTTTCTACACGGCTTTTCTGATAAACCAATGAAGCTTCAACAAAACCAGCAAAAAGCGGTGAAGGATTATCCATCCGTGATTTAAATTCGGGGTGTGCTTGCGTCGCAATAAAAAAAGGATGGTCGCTCAATTCAATGTATTCCATTAGCCGTGTCCCATCAGATCGACGATGATAACCCGAAAAAACTAAACCTTCATCCTCAAGTAATTCAACAAAACGTGGTGATATTTCATATCGATGACGGTGGCGCTCAAGCACTACTTTATCTCTATCTGTCATTAACATACCTATCCGATGTGCCTCTTCGGGCAAACTCAACAACTGGTCTATACGCCTGGAATCCTCTGCAAGACGGCCTGATTTTTCATACAAACTAAGTATCTTACTGTCTTTCTTGAGAACTGCAGCATAGGCACCCAAACGCATACTGCCACCAAGGCGGCCATTATCCACAACATCTTTTTGGCTTTCCTGGCAACAAACAACATTCCATTCTGATTGTCCACCAAACTCTTCGGAGGTCGCTTTTTGGATACCTGCAACGTTACGAGCGTACTCAATAACGGCTAGTTGTAAACCATAGCACAACCCCAGATAAGGCACTTTATTCCGCCGAGCAAAACTAATTGCCTGAATAACCCCCTCTGCTCCCCCTCCACCAAAAGCACCTGGTACAATGACCCCGTCAAAATCAGCTAATTCCGTCAACTCCCTATCACCATTTTCAAACTCATGACCATCTATCCAAGTTATTTCTACCCTGGCATCACTTGCAACACCCGCATGAACCAACGATTGGTTTACCGAAATATAAGAGTCTGTCAATTGGAAATCACCAATACCAACATATTTCCCAACCATTGCAACCCGCAAACACTGATTCGGTTCGCGACTGCGGCGAACTAATTTTTCCCAATGATCCCATTTAGGCTCTTTTAAAGGAGCAAGCGCAAGTTTTTTCAATAGTTTGATACCAAGATTTTCATTTTCCAACTTGAGAGGTATGTCATAAATAGTTTCTACATCTGGAGCGGAGATGATATGGTCATTTGCAACATTTGCGCCGACTTGAACCTTTTTCTTACGCACATCATCGATAAATCTTTCTGCACGGCATACAATAAAATCAGGGAAAATGCCATGTTCGCTAAGCATACGGATAGCTTGCTGGGTCGGTTTCGTCTTCATCTCCCCGACATGCTGCGGGATAGGCATATACGTTATAAGAAGATGAACAAAGTGCTCTTCCCCTAATTCCCGTTCCAAGGCCTTGATCGCAAAAAGAAATGGTTCGTTTTCATAATCACCGACGGTACCACCTATCTCAACTAAGACTATGTCAAAACCGCGACCTGCCTCTTGAATTCGCTGGGTTATTTCATCGGTGATATGAGGAATTGGTTGAACAGTTTGGCCAAGATATTCTCCACGACGTTCGCGTTCGATCACCGCATGATAAATCTGCCCTGTCGTGAGATTGTTACGACGAGGTAAATCAAGCCCCAAAAATCGCTCATAGTTACCTAAATCTTGATCAATTTCACCGCCATCATCTGTAACCCACACTTCACCATGCTCGGTGGGGCGCATGGTACCTGCATCGTAATTGAGATAAGGGTCAATTTTGACAGCAGTACAATTATAACCATACTGGAGTAGAATTTTACCCATCGACGCGGTTGTTATTCCCTTGCCAACTCCACTCATCACACCACCGGTAACAACAACGTACTTGGGTCCATCATACTTTTGCATTAATTATATCGCTCCTTAGTGCCAAAGCTAGACCATACTAAAAACGATCTTAATCGATGATTCTTGGTACCTTATACAGAGGTCCGTCCGTATCGGGGGCATTCTTTGTCAACTCAGTTGAGACAGAGAAAACTTCAGAGTGATCTCCGCGGAAAGCATTGAATAGAGGAAGAACGTGGGAGGTAGGCTCAATCTTATCAGTATCCAGCTCATTGAGCTGTTCGACGTATCGGAGGATATCATTAAGTTCTCCGATCAATACCTGCTGTTCTTCACTAGTAAATTCTAATCGTGCGAGCGAAGCTACAGCTCGAACTTCGTCTAACGTAACTGACATATTTACAATATCTTATCTTACTTAATATGGAATGAACCTGACGACCCCCCTGACCGACTACAGTGACGGGCCTAATATGAGAAATTGCTCTACTCTGCGCAAGGTCTTTCCATTTGCCTATAGGCTTATAAGATGGGATGTAAATGGCAACCAATCATGAGACGATTCTTTTTCAAATTGGTAAAAATACCGTCCCAAAATGAATTAGGTAGATAAAAACTTGAAACACACAGAAATGAAATAGATCCTCAACAAGAAAAGATTATTTATTGGCTATTCACGAGCAATCTAAGCCACCATTCACAGGAAGATGTCGACCAAATCCGGTGTAAAGAAAATCTTATATATAGGAACAAAAGAGAAATACCGAAAAATTACGCCGCCACCCTACTCCTCTTCGTGCTTTGCATATTCTTCAGCTTACTACGTGAGATTTCAATATCATTTGACAAACGCGAACGCCTAATTTCATACTGTCTACTGATTAATTGAACACGATGTATCTCTTCATCCAAAGAATCTAATTCGGCCGAAAGATCGGAAAAAGTATTATCTTTCTGAAGAAGTTGCTCCTGCTGTTTTTTTATTTCACTCGCAGTAACCAAACGGAGAATCAGAGTGAATAGTGCCAATCCCAAAACAAAAAAATACATAACCAATTGTCACCTACCTAAGAAAAAATGTCGGTCAATATAAGGACGATACCATTATTTTATCGTCCTTAACCTAAAAATACTCTACTAGTTTTTTTCGACTTCCATCTTTTCAATATCCGCCATCATCAAACGCAAAATTTGGCGCTCTCGTCTAGAGGTTGCTGCCACTAAGGCAATTATCAATTTCATAGTTTCCGACGGAGAAAATTCTCCGATCAATCTTTCCATAATATGACGACGCTCATTCGGCAACCGCTCAACCACATTCTGAAACATCTGCTCTAGTTCCACTATTTTGGCCTCCATAAAAATAGTTATCTTTTCTAAAGATATACCTTATTGTGAGTTGCCATAAAGACCTTGACCACCCCTCCAATATACAGTATTATAGTCAGCGCACTACCCAATCTATGGTGTTTTTTAGTTAGAAAATACAATTTATTCGTCCCACTGATATCCTTTCGAATCTAAGTGTCGGAGACCCAGAATTTGCGGTTAACCCAACTTGAAATATTTGGATTCAAATCCTTCGCAGAAAAAATAGTCGTACCATTTCATCCAGGCATAACTGCAATTGTTGGACCTAATGGCTGCGGAAAATCAAATGTTGTCGAAGCCATAAGATGGGTATTAGGTGAACAACGTGCTGGTGCTTTCCGCAGCCACAAAATGGAGGAAGTGATTTTCTCTGGGACACACAATCGAAAAGCTTTAGGTATGTCCGAAGTTGCCCTGACGATAGAAAATAACGAAAACATCCTACCTATCGATTACACAGAAGTAGCATTAACAAGACGACTGTTTCGCTCAGGAGAAAGTGACTACCTATTAAACCGTATCCCATGTAGGTTACTCGATATAACTAATTTACTGATGGATACTGGCTTGGGCCAAGGTGCCTATTCTGTGATGGAACAGGGTATGATTGATGAAATAGTCAGTGAAAAAACAGATAACCGAAGACGTATTTTAGAGGAAGCTGCAGGTATTACTAAGTACAAAACTCGAAGACGCTCTACTTGGAATCGATTGGAAGCGACACAAGCCGACTTAACTCGAATTGAGGATATTATTTCGGAAGTAAAACGTCAAGTAGACTATCTCCAAAGACAAGTAGGGCGCGCGCGCAAATATCAAGAGTATAAACAGGAACTCGATAATAATGAGGTACTGTTAGGGAGATACACTTTCTTTAAACTACGCGCCGAATTATCCCCGTTGGAAGAGGAATTCGCTGAGATTAACCAGAATAGCGAGTCTGCATATACTGAATTCACTGCACGTGAAGCATCGCTTGAAAAATCGCGCCTTTCCGTCACAAATTCAGAACATCGATTGCAGGAAACGGGACGAAATCTGAATGATAAAATCCAACAAATTCATGAAGATGAACAAGAATTGGCTGTTTCCCAAGAACGAAAAGATGCTGCTGAAAACGTCATAGGACGAACCGAACGTGAAATGACAGACTATACGCAGCAGATCGCACAGTTAAGTGATCAACGAAAACAGAATGAAGAAAGCACTAATAAAGCCCACGAACAGCTGACAAAAATGGATCAACGTCTTAACGAACAAGAAGAAAAAACAAAAGAAATCGAACTTGCTTATCAGACCTTAAGAGAGCAAACAGAGAGTTTACAACAACAAAGATTCACTGGAATGGGCTTGAAAAATGATTGTAAACTAAAACTTGAGAGACTTCAGACTGAAAAGACTGCCTTACTACAAAACCGAAAAACTTTAGAATTAGAGTCTACCTCGCTTTCAGAAGAATTAAGTAGCGCAAAACAACAATTCGAGGTTTTTGGGCATACATTGGAGATTAATCACGCAGAAACAGATAAGCTCGGCGTTCGTCGTCAAGAAATTGCCGAATTAACCAAGACGATCAGTCAACAGATTTCAGAGTTGACTGTTCAATATTCCGAAGCCAATAATGAACTGGCCTCTGTAGAGGCACGCAAACAAGCGCTACAGAAGCTTCGTTCCGGATACGAAGGCTATACAAGTGGCGTCCGCACATTGATGTTGGAATCGCCAATTGTTTCCAATTTACAGGGTATCCTAAGTGATCAAATTGAAGTCGACCCTGTTTATGTCACTGCCGTAGAAGCAGCCTTAGGAGAATCAATCCATGCGCTGATCGCACAAGATAGAAGCACCGCTCTTGAGGCAATAAGCTACCTAAAAGAAAATAATAACGGTCGAGCTGGAATTTATTCCCTGGATTGGCCTATCCAAAATCGAAAAATCCAAACTATACCACACAGAATCGGCCTAAAAGGACCGTTGACAAACTTTTTGCGAATCGAACAGCCCTTAACCGATCTAATAAGCCACTTGTTATCGTCCACAATCTTAGTTGATGATCTGGAAACCGCTTTTTCGATAATAAAGGAAATCAACCTTGAGGGAGTACGTTTTGTAACATTGACCGGAGACCTTTTAGATTCCACCGGTTACATCGCCGGAGGAAAAACAAACGATGAAAAAGCTACCGTACTAGGACAACGTAGAGAAATTACCAACCTGAATAATGCCCTATCCAAGCTTCGAGTCCGTCTTATTAAGATAGAACATAGAAAGAAGAATCAACAAAGACGTCTGGATATTGTAACAAATACACTAGAAAAAATAGACGGGAAATTACAAGGACATCGGGAAGAAGAGCGTGAAAATAAACACGGCCAACAAAATACTCTTTCTGCTGTTGAGCGTATCGATTTGCGTCTTCAGTACTTACAGCGTGAACGCTCTCAGATTAACGAGCGCGACCAAAACATAGAGACTACCATAGCAGACTTGCGCGGTGAATTAGCTGACTTAGATGCAGGAGGCAATGACTTAGAATCGCAAATCGCACAGGCAGAAGATCACCACAATAAGATGGAGACGGAACGACAGCAGGCCCAAAGCAAGCGTAGTAGTTTCCAGGTCGAGCAAGCCGGGATTGCTGCTTCAGTCAAAAATCTACTACAAGATTCTGATAGATTGAATGACTTAGAAGAAAAAACCAAACAAAATATTGAACGACTGAATAGCGAGCGATCCTCTGCCGAAGAAAATATCGAAGCGCTACTAGAACAAATTGATCAAATAGGGGACGGAGTAATAATTCTTCACAAAGAGCGTGAAGAATTATTAGCGGCTCAAAATGAATGTCGCGAGGAGTGGTCCGAATTAAATACGCGAAATCGAGCCATAGAAGAAGAAATTGGCGAAATGCAACGAAACCTCAATGCGGGGAGAGAAAAACGTCACAAGATTGAACTACGAATCTCTGAGCTAGGATCACAAACAAAAACACTTCGCGAACGACTCCAAGAAGAGCAGGGCTGCGACGTCGAAGAATTAGGGATACCTACCGAAGAGGTGGATGAGGAGGAATTGGAACAACGCGTTGACAATTTACGGCAATCAATAAATAGACTAGGATCTGTGCACTTAGGTGTCTTGGAAGAATACGATGAACAAAAAGAGCGTTATGACTTTCTTGTACAGCAACGAGACGATTTAATAATTGCAGCTGAAGACCTCAGAAAGACACTCAATCTAATTGATCGAACAGCACGGAGCATGTTCGTAGAAACGTTTAACAATATTCGCAAGGAATTTCAAGAAACTTATGCTCGGTTCTTTGAGGGAGGCGAAGCGGACTTGAAACTGGAAGAAGGAGTAGATCCTCTAGAGGCAAATATAGAAATCAGTGCACGTCCTCGCGGCAAACAACTACAAAGTATCGCCCTCCTTTCGGGAGGAGAACGCGCACTTACTGCGATTTCACTCCTTTTTGCAATCTACTTAGTGAAACCGAGTCCATTTTGTATCCTCGATGAAGTGGATGCCCCACTCGACGATAGTAATATCGGACGCTTCGTCCGTGTACTTAAAGAATTCGCACGCAAAACACAATTTATCGTAGTAACTCATAATAAATTGACGATGACTGCCGCAGACACCTTACATGGTGTTACTATGCCAGAAGAAGGGATATCACAGCTTGTTTCAGTTCGCGTGGAGGATAATGAAAAGTTTGTTGAGGCTGCAGGTTAGATCCATCAAACTGGATTAGAGCCAATTTGATAAGGATCTTTTTCCAAAAATAATTCTGCCCTTTGCCTAATCTTCGGATCGTCGGTTTTTAATGCTAGGTCTATAAAATCTGGATGCGCAATCAGAAAATCTCTCATTGCCGAATATGGATCTTCATGATAGGCTTCGAATAATTTGGCTTGGGCAACACTAATAGTTCCGCTGCCCAACAATTTTGAGAAAAGAGACTTGTCGATACAAAGCAACGCATTCGATTCTACCCCTTTCTGCCGCAAAGCCTCAATACCTCCCTGACCTCGATCTATTACGTTCGCGCTGTAAATAATTGTTCCACCATCGGCACTAACAGCTGGTATCCAAGAACGAAAATAACTTGAGGCTTCCGTTACTAGATCTGCTACATGTAACGTATTAATTCCACTAAGCTCTTCTCTCTCAATGTCCATACCATTTAGAAGAACTTTTTTAAGGTCTTTAAAGATGAACAAGTGAGGTTTACCTAACCGTTCAGCAACGGCTAAAGAGAAGAACCAGTCACGTCTTTCACCTCCAGAAATCACATCAAATTCATGAGGCGACTCACGTTGGATCAGATCTACCAACGAATCTACAATAGATCGATAAATAGAATTGTCCGCATACTGTTGGCTTACACGTTCTCTTAGACGTACAGGGAACTCCGGGTGATCTTTTTCGACATTTATCATTTCGAGTAACTGATCCGCATCTCTCTGAGAACCGAATAAATAGTGTGTATTTATGTAATAGGGCCCAACAGTACCAGAGGTATACCAAAAAACTTCGTCTGGAGGCGGGAAATTCAAAGCTTTCGTGCGTAATAGAGATTCCAACAAATTAATTGTCATTTACTTTTCCTGAGAATTTTTCCAACTATCCTTTTCCACAACATTTCTTGTATTTCTTCCCACTCCCACAGTGACAAGGTTCATTTCGACCTACTTTAGGGACATCACGTCGAAATGTTTCGACTTTACGAGGAAAAAGCTCATCGCTCTTCATCTCGTCAGCAGGTTTCTTCCCGTCGAGTGTCGGTCGAGGCGTTTGCAACCATTCCTCTTGCAAGGAAGTCATTTCCTCGTTCATCTCCTCAACCCCCTCCATATCTACACCCTTCTCCTGACAAAAAGCACCAAAATCCGCTAAAAGCTTTCCTTTAGGTGAGGAAAGCATATCTTGTACTTGTGCCATGTCTACCCCAGCCGGCAACATCCCTTCTATGTCTTTCATGTCCAGGTCAGATACGTCCACGTCATCTTCGGTAGAGATCCTATCCTCTTCGTGGTCAACAGATCCTTCCGAGGGAACCTCAATTGAACGTGACGGGGCAATTTCCTGAACAAGTTGATCCAAAAGAACAGCCACCGAATCATCTGATTCAACACCAATTTGTTCAATAATCCAAGAAGCCTCTTCACCATCCTGAAGCAATTCAACTATCTCATCAACACTGAACTTCGTTATACCAAGTCTAGTACATTCAGCACTTAATTTTTCAACAAGATCTTGCAAAGTACGTCTCCAAAATTATCATACATTTCCTGGCATCGAACTAAAGCTATCACCAACCTTTAGGCATGTCAAAAACAGCAATAATTCACTGATCAGATTTTTGAAATAATTCAAAAATCTGACAGGAATTAGATCAAAATCATTGGTTTTTTACACTTTTTTTTAGTCAAACGGCCTAAAAAAAGAGGTGAGAAAAATAGGTACACTCTTTGCTGTTTTATAACCACAAAGCTGGGTCAAGTAAGAAAAATAACTTTCGCAACAACGAACAAAACGCTAACGAAAGGAAATAAAATGATCAAACAACAAAACCTATCCGACAGCGAATTACTCTTGAAAGCTATTAATGACAAGAGCTATCTATCCGAGCTTAGCAATAGATATCATCGACCATTATCTAATTTTGTCAGGCGATTTGTAAAGGATAAAGAAACCTCTGAAGACATTGTACAAGAAACGTTCCTACGCTGTATGCGACATAGTAACAAGTATCCCGAGATAGAAAAAGTATCAACCTGGCTCTTTACTATTTCAGCGAATCTTGCGAGAACTGAACTACGCAGACGCAGCCGTTGGCATTCCATTTCAATACATGCCGATGAAAATGACGAAAATACTAAACACTTTGAACCCATTTCGAATACGCCCCAACCGGACGCACGGATTGGTGAAGAGCAAATAGGAAGGCTTATTAAAAAATCCATTGAAAGATTACCCGAGGAATTCCGTGAAGCCATTCTTCTTAGAGATATACGTGGATGTTCTTATGAGGAAATTTCTAGGACATTCGGCGTACCAATTGGAACTATTAAATCAAGAGTGAATCGAGGTCGAATCAGGCTTCAAAAATCTCTACAGCAATTAGCAGAAGAGGTAGTTGGCAGTGATGTAGCTGTTACGTGATAAACAAATCTTAAAAAAGACATCTCAAATAGAGAGCCTACACAGTATTTTTTCTATCATCCGTCAACGATAAGGTTAATCGTTGACGGATGATGCTTGCAGACCTATTTTCGGCATTTTAAAAGGGAATTATAAATGCCGATAGAAATTAATGAGACACGTCTTTTCTCTAACATCGAACACTTAGTGTCGCTTCATGCTCCTTCTGGATATGAGGCAGAAGTTGATCTCGTTGTCAAAGAGATCATAAGCTGTCTGGGGAATGAATATATTCAAGATTCCGCAGGCAATATTATCGTCAAGGTTCCTGGCCACAACAGCGACCACCCGATAGCTATTATTTCACATAAAGATGAAATTTCACTAATAGTCAAACGTGTCGAGGAAAATGGACATATTCGTGTAGTGTCGGTAGGTGGGTTGCACCCGTGGGCTATTGGCGAAACACCTGTAGAGTTACTCACCGAGAACAGCATATTACCCGGTGTCCTGTCGGTCGGCGCAAAACACGTATCTATAGAAAGTCCTGCAGGTGATCTGAAAGATGGGAAAGGGTTAAGTTGGGAACGAATGTGGGTCGATTGTAAACTTTCACCAATTGAACTTAGCCAACGCGGTATTGGTCCGGGGACTCGAGTCGTTATAGCACGTCATCGCAAAAAAATTTGGGAAATGGAACAATACATCTGTGGTTATAACCTAGATTGTCGTGCAGGCCTGGCAATTATCTTTGAAGTTGCACAACAATTATCACTGAAAAAACCACAACAAGATGTTTACCTTATTGCGAGTGAACGTGAAGAAATCGGAGGACACGGAGCTTCTTTTGCTTTAGCAAACCTACCTGTCGAAACTGCTATTGCAGTAGACATTGCACCTGTTTCACCAGAATATGACACAAAGAATAATGACCAACCTATCTTAATTGAAAAAGACAGTCGTGGCGTTTACCATGCAGCCACCAACAGGCATCTACGTACCCTCGCTCAGAAAGAAGGTTTTGGCGTCCAAAATGCTGTAGTCACTTCATATGGTAGCGACAGCAGCATAGCCCAGGCAGCGGGCCACGTTGGGCGCTCTTCTCTTGTGGGGTATCCGGGAGACAACACGCACGGCTATGAAATTTGTTCCAAAGAAGCCATCGTGAATTCGGTACGATTACTCACAGCTTTCACTCAAGATCCACTGAGTAATCTTACAGGCTAAAAAGCACGTTCGACTAAAAAATCAAGCATTTCAGCCAGTGCATTTCGTGCCGAGTTTTTGGGTAATTTTAGTAAGAAACCCCGACTGACCTTTGCTTTTTCCAAACAAACCTCTTCAGCATATTCCGAGCAACCATAACGCTGTACTAGACCAATAACACGTTCAATCTGCTCTACGGTATTTTGTTGACGATTTTCATGCAAAATATTTAAAACGTCGGCTTTTTCATCAGAAGAGCACTTGCGTAACAAATCAATAATTATGAGAGTACGTTTACCTTCCGCAATATCACCGCCTCTTTCTTTGCCGTATGCACCAGAGGTAATACCGGGAGCAACAGATGCATCTTTCTCAGGCGTCTGCAAGTTCAGTAGGTCATCACGAATCTGAAAAGCGATTGCCATCGCTTCTCCGAAACAACCAATGGTCTCTTGTTCCGCTTTTGATGCTCCTGCGATTATCGCTCCGGCCGTACACGGACCTCGTCCCGTATACCATCCGGTCTTCTTTCGTAACATTTCCATGAATTCTTGTTCTGTCGGTATATAATGCTGACGTATCCATCCTACATCATACGCCTGACCTTCAAAGGTCTCTCGAGATCCACGGATCATTTCCTCGATAAGATCTAACGACCGTTCCGCACCCAGTAGTCTACGGTTAGCACTAAGAACTTCGAATACCTTAGCATAAAGTGCGTCTCCCACATTTATACTCAATGGAGTACCATGCAACTTATGCAAACACGGTTTTCCCCTACGCATCTCTGAATCATCTTCGATGTCATCATGAACAACAGCAAAAGATTGAAACATTTCAAACGCAGCAGCTGTACGTATTGCCGTCTGCATATCACCATTAAACACCTTACATCCAAGAAGTACCAACGCGGGTCGAAAACGCTTTCCGCCCCGTTCAGGATAGTCTCGCATCGGAGCGTATAGAAAAGGCTCCGGCTCTTGAACAGGTAAAAACTCAAACATTTCACGTTCAATTTCAGGAATGTACTGATGAAGAAAATCACCGAGTTTTTCTGGAAATACATCCATTTCAATCATCCTTGTAACTTAATATGTGTTCAACAAACATGGAGACAGAAACCAAAAAAAACAAAAGGCCAACCACCTTGGGGTGATTGGCCTTTCGTTTTTTTATACGATCTATTTAATCACTATATCTGACCGCTCACTTTTAGTCTATTTAGAGCCCGCTCTAAGGCAACCTGAGCCCTTACAGAATCGAGCTCTTCTCCCCCCCCCACCTCTCCTTTGTTTTTTAGACGCTTCTCCGCTCTATCATACGCCAATCGAGCTCGCTCAACATCTATGCCGTCAGATTTTTCAGCCGTTTCAGCCAGAACCGTCACGCCCTGACTAGAGACCTGAGCAACCCCCCCACTGATTGACATCAAATGAGATCCACCATCTTCTTCATCGATGCGAATCGCTCCTACACTAAGCGAAGCTAACAAAGGAACGTGACCAGCCAAAATCCCAAAGCTACCCTGACTACCTGGCGCTTGCATATGACGAACAAGACCTGAATAAACCATTTCTTTCGGTGTGACAATCTCAAGATTAAACGTCGCCATCAATTACATACCCTTGGCTTTTTCCAATGCCTCTTCTATGGTACCTACCATATAAAAAGCCTGCTCAGGTACATCATCATACTCACCATCAACCAATCCCTTAAAACCTCGAACCGTATCTTCCACCTTAACATAAGCGCCCGGGGTACCCGTAAAAACTTCAGCAACGTGGAACGGCTGTGTAAGGAAAAATTGAATCTTTCGGGCCCTCGCGACTACCAATTTATCTTCGTCGGATAATTCATCTATTCCTAAAATCGCAATAATCTCACGTAAATCACGATATCTTTGTAACACCTCCTGAACGCGTTGAGTAACCAGGTAGTGATCATCACCAACTACACGCGGATCCAAAATACGCGAAGAGGAAGCCAAAGGATCCACTGCTGGATAAAGTCCTTGATCTGCCAACGAACGCTCTAACACAATTCGTCCATCCAAGTGAGCAAAAGCCGTGACAACGCCAGGATCTGTGTAGTCATCTGCCGGCACATAAATAGCCTGAACGGAAGTTATTGATCCATCTTTGGTCGTAGTGATTCGTTCCTGAAGAGCACCCATTTCCGTAGCCAACGTTGGTTGATATCCAACAGCAGACGGCATACGTCCAAGCAACGCAGAAACCTCTGCTCCAGCTAGGATAAAACGAAAAATATTGTCAACAAAAAACAAAACATCTTGGCCACTCTTATCACGGAAATTTTCTGCAATAGTAAGACCCGTAAGAGCTATTCGTTGACGAGCACCGGGAGGCTCATTCATCTGACCAAAGACCATAGCAGTTTTGTCGATCACGCCAGATTCCTCCAACTCACCAAGCAAGTCATTACCTTCGCGAGTCCGCTCACCAACACCTGCGAAAACTGAATATCCGCCATGACCAGAGGCTACGTTATTAATCAGCTCAGTCAGAATAACCGTTTTCCCGACTCCGGCTCCACCAAAAAGACCTAGCTTACCACCTCTAGCAAAAGGACAAATTAAATCTAACACCTTTATTCCCGTACCAAGCACCTCGTCTGAAGTAACCTGGTCTTCATGTGAGGGAGGATCTCGATGAAGAGGAAGACGTGGAACATCTGCAGATAATTCACCCTTTCCATCAATCGGTTCTCCTATCACGTTAAACAAACGCCCCAAAACACCTTCCCCCACCGGAATCATTATGGGGGAGCCTGTATCTTGCACACCCGCCCCGCGAGTTAATCCGTCGGTTGAATCCATCGAAACACAACGAACAAGGCCTTCACCCAAATGTTGTTGCACCTCCAATACCAACCTACCTTCAGTAGGGCGATCAGATTCCACAACTTCTAACGCATTATAAATCGGTGGTAATTCTCCACCAGCAAAATCAACGTCAACAACAACGCCAATAATTTCTTTGACCTTTCCTGTTTTCATCTCTTATCCTTCAAGGGTAAAAACGACTCATTAGGCAACAGCTTCCGCGCCTCCGATAATATCCATTAGTTCTAAAGTAATTGAGGACTGCCGTACTTTGTTCATTTCTCTCGTAAGATCATCTAATAATTCTCCAGCATTCTTCGTCGCATTATCCATCGCAGTCATCTGAGCGGCGAAAAATCCTGCATTAACCTCCAGTAAAGAGCGCCAAACTTGGAAATTTACGTGCCTGGGAACAAGAGTACTCAACAATTGTTCCGGCGACGGTTCAAACACATAATCAGTCCCCAATTTTCTATTAACATCATCTTCTTCAACGGGTAGTATAGGCAATAATTGGTGAACAGCAGGTATCTGCTTGGCCACAGATTGAAATTCGCTAAATGCAAGTAAAACGCGATCTACCTCGCCAGATAGAAAACGAGCTGTTAGACTCCGAGCAATTTCACTCGCTCGAGAAAACTCTAAATCACGGAAAACATCCGAAAAATTTTGTTGTACTTCAAAATCTCGGCTGCGAAAATAATTATACCCTTTTCTACCAACCGTGATCAATTCAAGGCTTTCTTCCGTATATTTATCGAGTTCAGATTGAACACGCCGACATATCGATCCATTGAATGCTCCGCAAAGACCGCGGTCAGCCGTAACGACAACAACGACAGCACGCTCAACAGGTCTATCCGCAAATACTGGATTCCGGACCGGGTCTACACTCTTTCGCAGACTTCCTATCAAAGCATCAAGATGTTGCGCATAAGGTCTCGCAGCTTCTATTGCATCCTGAGCACGTCGCATTTTTGCCGCGGCAACCATTTGCATCGCATTAGTGACGCGCTGAATATTCGAAATACTTCCTACGCGCGTCCTAAGTTGGCGAAGTGTAGCCAATCTTTAATCCCTTCCTTAATCACTCAGCCGAAGCTCGAAAAGTAGATTTGAAATTTCCCATCGCTTCTTCCAATTTAGAAGTATTTTCATCACTAAGATCTCCCGAATCACGAATCTCTTCCAATAGTTCACCTTGATGATCCTTAACATATTGGATCAATTCTTCTTCGAAACGACCAACATCTTCCGTAGCGAGATCAAGAACATGCTCTATAGCAGCAAGAGCAACCACTTCCTCTTCAACAGGCATAGGCTTGTACTGCCCCTGCTTAAGAATTTCCATTAGTTTTTCGCCACGGTTTAGCAAATCACGCGTAGATTGATCAAGGTCTGAGGTTCCGAACTGAGCAAAGGCCTTGACCTCATTATAACGCGAAATATCTCCTTTGATGGTTTTGGCTACAGTTTTCATCGCTTTAGTTTGCGCAGAAGATCCTACACGAGATACAGAAGCCCCCACATCCATAGCAGGACGATTGCCCGAGTAAAACAGTTCTGGTTTTAAAAGAATCTGTCCATCTGTAATCGAAATAACATTTGTAGGAACAAACGTTGACACATCCCCTTCAAGAATCTCAATAATCGGCAGAGCCGTTAGCGAGCCACCTCCAAGATCATCACTTAGTTTGGCAGCTCTTTCCAACAATCTTGAATGCAAATAGAACACATCCCCTGGGTATGCTTCTCTTCCAGGTGGGCGACGCAACACAAGCGACATCTCCCTATATGCCCAAGCCTGTTTAGAAAGATCATCGTACACGATCAGAGCATGCTGACCACTATCCCTAAAGTATTCACCCATTGAACAACCAGCATAAGGAGCCAAAAACTGGAGCGGTGCTGGATCTGAAGCGGTTGCAGAAACAACAATAGTGTAATCCATCGCGCCAGCTGCTTCCAGTTCAGCAACTACTTTCGCCACAGTAGACGCCTTCTGGCCAACCGCAACATAAATACACTGTACATCCAGACCTTTCTGATTGATAATTGCATCAACAGCAATAGCCGTCTTGCCAGTCTGGCGGTCCCCAATAATAAGCTCCCGTTGACCACGTCCAATCGGAACTGTCGAGTCAACGATTTTTATCCCTGTCTGTAATGGCTGCTTAACAGGTTGACGTCCAATAACTCCAGGTGCCTTGCGTTCAATAGGCAATGTCTGAGACGCCTTGATCTCGCCCTTTCCATCAATAGGCTGGCCGAGAGGGTTAACGACACGCCCCAAGAGTTCAGAGCCCACGGGAACCTCCACAATTCGTCCCGTGCGTTTCACCTGGTCTCCCTCGTTTATAAGGGTATCATCACCGAACAACACACAACCCACGTTACTTTCCTCTAGGTTGAGAGCCATCCCCATAATAGCATTCGGGAATTCTACCAGTTCTGTTGCGCGGACATTCCCCAACCCATGAACACGGGCTATTCCATCCCCCACATACAAGACGGTTCCCGTCTCGTATACGTCAACCTCCTTTTCAAAACCCTGCAATTGTTGCTTCAGTATTTTCGAAATCTCATCAGGCTGGACCATCGCTTCGGTGGCCATAAACTATACCTCTTCCGTCCTAATTGTTGCGATTTACACGCCTACAAGCCGGCGGCGCAAACGTTCCAAATGTGTATTTAGACTACCATCAAAAACAATATCACCAACATGAGCTACCATGCCACCTCGAAGTGATGAATCCACTTCAGCATGCAAACTAATATCTTTCCCAAAGTAGGATGACAAATGATCTCTCAATTGGTCTTGCTGAGTTGTGTCAAGCTCAACGGCTGACACAACCTTTGCAGTTAAAACACCTCGACGTTCCTCAACCATCCCAATAAATGAAGCCAAAACATCACGTAATATTCCCGCGCGACGCCTTTGAGCAATCAAAGCCAAAAAGTTTAGAGTCAACCTGTCTACCTTGCCATCAAACAAAGCCACTAAGGTATTTTCTTTAACTTCCGCACTCAAAAGTGGGTTGACCAAAAACCCACCCAGCTCCTTCGAAGAATCGATTGAACTTATTATCCCGTTTACGTCCTGGCAGATAGCATCAAGAATGTCGGACTCTTCAGCTGACTCCAACAACGTAACCGCATATCTTCGAACGACCTCAGGAGCATTCATTCACATTACCAGTCTTCATTGCGTATTTCAAAGGGCTTAATTTTCCTATTTTATCGATTCAGGAACACCAGCAATAAAATCATCAACTAACTTGCGATTCCGATCATTATCGAGGTTTTCATCTACCAAAGCACTCGCCGCTTGAATAGCCAAATCACCCATCTCACGCCTTAGCTGTGAAATAGCTGCCGTTTTCTCACGTTCTATGGTTACACGGGCCTGTTCGACTAATCTCTGTGCTTCTTCGCGAGCCTGCTCGATCGTTTCTTGGTGCACCCTCTCCGCAGCTTCACGAGACTCCGTAACAATCTGTCGCGCCTCGGTTGAAGCCGTCGCAAGCGTATCTCGATGCTCTTCGAGAGCCGCTTCCGCTTGAGCTTGAGCATTTCCGGCCCCCTCTAGAGCCTTTCGTATCCGCTCCTCCCGTTCATCAAGGACACCTATGAGATTTGGCCATGCAAATTTAGCCAATATCAAAAACACCACAGAAAACGTTACGAGGGTCCAAACAATTGTCCCTAAATGGGGATCCAATAACATAGATCTAACCTAACTTTATCAGATTACTTGGTGAGAACAACGAGTAGCGAAACAACCTCACCAATTAGGGCAACCCCCTCAATAAGAGCAGCGGTGAGAATCATATTCGTACGAATATCACCTACGGCCTCCGGCTGACGAGCAATACTTTCCATAGCCGAACCCGCAAGGCGACCAATACCTAATCCCGCACCTATGGCGCAAAGTCCAGCTCCAATACCCGCACCCATATAAGCAAACTGCATTTCCATAGTTATTCACTCCTTGCTAAAATATATCCCTGCCCACACTTAGCACTGAACTGAGCCGACCCATTCGACTCAGAGGCAGGATAGTTGAGAACTGAAAAAACCCACTAGTGGTCCGGATGCGCGGCCATGCCGATAAACACCGTTGACAG
>JAYYVF010000049.1:0-12634 GCA_036343635.1 Candidatus Latescibacterota bacterium
GTTATTAATATGATCAATCAAGACTATCCCATTGTTTACAACAATGCCAAAAAGAATCAATAAACCTAGCGCCCCATTATTATCAAATGGAGCATCAAATATATATAAACCAATCGCGACGCCGATCAATGAAAATGGGATGGATAACATAATGGTAAATGGATGAATCAGCGATTCAAAGAGTGATGCCATTATCAAGTAAATTAACACCACGGCTAACAGTGCAGAGAAGTTTGTGTCTCTTTCGTCTTCCTGCATCCAACGCGCCGCACGACCCAAATCCCAAGAATATCCGGCAGGCAATTCAATATTTTGCATCAATTTTTTAATGGTGGGAATAAGTTCCTGAGCTTGTCTTCTATTCTCTGTATTGGCAAATACAGTTACGTTAAGCTCCCGATTCTCTCGACTAAGGTTCTTGGGCCCCCTGCGAACCTCAAAGTCTGCAAGTGCGGCTAATTGAACAGAATTACCACCATCCGAACGAAAACGACTATTTTTAAGCTGCTCTAACGTCGCTCTGTCTCCTGTGTTTAACTGCATGACTACATCGATTTCTCGATCATCGCTCTTAAAGGAGGATGTCCTACGAGTACCTAACGCTGTTGAGATACTTGAAGCTATCTCACGCGGGGAAAGACCGTAGCTCAGGGCCTGAGAACGGTCAATCTCGACATGTATTTCCTCCTCACCGTCCTCAAGGCTTGAATCTACATCTTTTACACCTGGAAGTCCCTGTAAAACCAGTTTGACATCTTCTATTAAAACAGCAAGCACCTCCTCATTACGTCCTCTCAATTGAACTTCAACCCCCAAATTATTACCTGCCCAAGACCGAGACCGACCCATTTTATAGGTAAAACCAACTTTGGGAGGCATTAGCTCCATTATCTTTTCACCGGCTTCCATCGTCGATAATTTTCCAACATCTGCATCCACAAGATACGCCTTAACACTTGCCCGGCGTTGACTAAAATTAGTCATCAGAGCATCAATATCTAATTCTTCTTTATTCTCCATCAATAATTTTTCTATGAGATCAAAATGCTCACGTATATCTTCGATACTGTAACTACGATCAATTTTTATACTAACGTCAACCCGACGTTCAGGCTGCCAGGGCTGGCCGCGATGCTCTATCTGTCCGTATAAAAAATAACCAGATCCCGTTAACGCTCCCGCAACCAAAAGCGCAAACAATCTATGATCCAAAGTCCAAGTAAGTAAATTTCCATAAGCAGTACGCAACCCACTATTTGAACGACAATAAATCCAACATAGAATACAGACGGTAGTTGACACAATAATTCCCGTAAGAGTTGTCCAGGACATCCCCGAGATAGAAGCGATTACCAACTCTTGCCAATTAACCCACCATACATATATGTCGGACCAAGTAGCATCGCCAATGCGCCAATAGGCAATCATCGAAATAGCCAAAATTACAAATATCTTCCACAGTCCATCATATCGTTGCATTTTATCGTGAAATAAACGCGCAGCAGCAAGCGGAATCAAAGAAAGAGAAACAATCATTGACACGGTAACTGCCAAACATATAGCGATGCCGGCATCACGCATCCATACGGCTGACCTACTATCCGACAAAAAGAAAAAGGGAACAAAAACACATATAGTCGTTAACGAAGACGCTAACACCGCAATCCCAACCTCTCGACTACCAATCAAGGCAGAATCCTTCGCAGACGTTCCATCTTCTTCACTTTTGCGAAAAATACTCTCTAACACAACGACCGCTGGATCTACGAGCATACCCACGGCCAGCATAAGACCCATCATCGAAACCATATTCAACGTAATAGAGATATTAAATACTTCCCTGGCGGTATACATACCGATAAAAACACACAAAGCTGCTGTTGGAATAGCTAAAGCAACGACCATAGTAGATCGGATATTCCTTAGAAATACATAGATAATCGCCATGGCCAATACGGCGCCTATGAGAGCCGAATCAAATAATTTCCCTGCTTCACTGAGAACATCATCAGCACGATTACGAACAATTTCTACATCCAATAATCCATCGAAGTCCTCTTCAATTTTTTTAAACTCTTCTTCAACAGCCCCGCCTATATCCACTACATTCGCGGTGCTGGACTTATAGACTTCGACCTCGGCGGCATCTACTCCATTTAAACGCTTAAATCGCTTCTTTTCAGGGAAACCATAAACCACCTCACCAATATCACGAAAGCGAAATTGTCCTCCCTCCAACGGTAGGTTTCCAATTTGCTCTGCACGGCTAAATTCACTTATCGCACGAACTAGAAAACGATCTGAGCCATCAAAAACGCGTCCCAGGGACATATTGACGTTATTGTCATTTAACTGCCAACCGAGACGCCCCAATGAGATATTATGTGTCTGCAAACGCTCACGGTCTAACTCAATGGTTAGCTGTTTCTGCTCTAGATCTTCTATTTGCGCGTCCGCAACACCATTTAGACGCATTAAACGAGGTTGAACAACCTTTTGAACAATATGGAGCAACCGATCGCCATCCCCCCTCCAGGCTATGTTGGCATTAACAATCGGCCTTTGATCACTCTGCCAACGTCGGAGCTGAACCCTATCAACCTCCGGTGGCATAAATGACCGTGCCTGGTCGACTCGCTCACGCATCTCCATATTAGCTAAATCCATATCAGTCCCTGCCTTGAAATCAACACGGACACTTGCAGATCCATTGCGTGAAGATGAACTGATACGCTCGACGTTATTCATAGAGCCGAGGGCTGCCTCTAACGGTACGGTGATTAATCGTTCAATCTCTTCCGGTGATGCAGAGCTATATCTAGCAGATGCGCGAATTCCAGACGAAGAGATATTCGGCAGTTGTTCAATGGGTAAACGGGAAAAGGAAACATAACCTAAAACAAGTATACAGCATGTTACCATAGACACAGTCACGGGACGACGTAACGAGAATTCCGAAATATTCACGATATAACCTTACTCTCCCCGATCAAAAATCGTATAAACAACGGGAATAACCACAAGCGTCAATGCCGTGGATACAATCAAACCACCTATTACGGTGATCGCCATTGGCGAACGAATTTCAGATCCTTCTCCCAGTCCCATAGCCATTGGCAGCAAACCCAAAACCGTAGTAGCGGTAGTCATCATTATTGGCCGAAAACGCAATTGCCCCGCCCGTATAACAGCCTCTATTTTCGACAGAGATTGATTTCTTCTCAGTTGATTTACGTAATCAATCAAAACAATTGCGTTGTTAACTACTATTCCCGATAGCATTATAAGACCAATCAGTACTACAACGCTTATATTCTCTCCTTTTATAAAGAGCGCAAAAGCGCTTCCGACCACACCCAATGGTATCGTAAACATGATGACAAATGGATGTAAAAGTGACTCAAACTGAGAAGCCATCACGAGATAGACCAAGAAGACTGCCAGGGCAATCGCAAATTTCATACTTTCAAAAGAGCGTACCATCTCCTCGTTTTGTCCACCCATAGATATTGAAAAATCTGATGGGAGAGATATGCTTCCTATTCTCTCTTCTATGTCACGGACAACTCCTCCCAAATCTCGGCCCGCAATATTCGCTGAAATTATCGCTACTCTTTGTTGATCAATACGTCTTATTTCAGCTGGACCATCCAGCGAACTTATTGTTGCAACGTTCTCTAAGGTCACGGGAACGCTATAGTTAGATGGACTCACTACCATTTGCTTTAAATCATCTAGCGTTTCTCGCTCTTCATTAAGAGCGCGCACGCGAATATCTATTTTCCTATCTCGACGAACTAACTCCGTTGCCACTTCTCCTTGTAATTTATTTCGAAGCAGTTGGCCAACCTGCCTTACAGTTGTGCCCAATTCAGCCAATCGCAACCTATCAAAGACAATTTGAATTTCTGGTTGCCCTCCCTCTGCACTCGAACGAATATCTGTTAAACCTTCAGTCCCCCCTATCCGATCGACAACCTCATCCGAAATTAATCGCAATGCTTCAATATTAGATCCAGCAATTTCAATTTCTATCGGTGTCCGAAAAGAAAAATAGGACGGATGAGAAAATTTATATTCCAAACCAGGGAAATCTGACAAAATTTCGCGGACTTTTAACACAACTTTGTCTTCAAGTGTACCGTCAAGTAATTTTATTTGTAGCTGAGCCGTGTGCTCTTTTTTATCACTAGCAGTGCCACCCGTTTGTCCGCTAGTACCAACTAACGAGAAAATCATATCAACCCCAGCAATTTCTTTTTTTATTGCTCCGTCAATCCACTCCACCATACCAACCGTTTCTTTCAGCGGAGTTCCCGCTTTCCATTCCAAATCAACAAGGAATTCACCTTGACTCATCTCCGGTATAAGTTCAACTCCTAAATTTCGCGCGTTATACAACACTAAAGTGGCCAAACTAAATACCATACACATTACCAAGAATCGGTGCTGTAACGCAGACCGCAAAACACGGGGATATGAATCGGATATTATTTTGAATATTCCATCAAAGATGGCATAAACCGGCCAGAATAGTTTTGACACGACTTTACCCATAGTAGAAAACAGAACAGCTATCATACGAAGTAATACCGCAGAATTATCTACGCCTATTTTTTCCTCACGAGACCCCTCTTTAGACAAAAAATGTTCTATGCCGATGGAGGAGAGCATTGGAATCAACATTAAAGCAACTACCAGTGACGCCAACAGTGAGTAGGTAACAGTGAGAGCCTGATCCTTGAACAATTGACCTGCAACGCCTTCAACAAATACAATAGGCAAAAACACACAAATAGTTGTCATGGTCGAAGCGACAACCGCGGTCCCCACTTCACTAGCCCCTCGTCGAGCGGCTGTTAAAGAGTCCAAACCTTGGTCCCTATAACGCTGCACACTTTCTAGGACAACAATTGAATTGTCAACTAGCATTCCTATGCCAAGTGCTAAGCCACCCAAAGACATAATATTTAAAGAAACATCAGATGCATACATGAGCAGAAACGTAGCTACAACCGAGATGGGTATAGCCAACCCTATGATAGATGTACTTTTCAAGTCTCTTAAGAAAAGAAAAAGAATCAGGATTGCTAAGACCCCGCCTATGACAGCTGTATTTAGTACTTCTTCCACAGCCTGATTGATAAAAGTTGCCTGATCAAAAACAATTTGCATGCCACTATCCTGAAAAATGGTAGCATTATCTTCGAAAAAAAGATTCAATCGTTCGTGAAGTGCTTGACTCACCTGAACAGTATTCGAATCACCTTCTTTAAAGATCGCAACAACAACACCTTCTCTGCCATTTACACGGGGAACCATGTCCCGTTCTTTGTGACCGCGAAAGATACGTGCAACATCTGCTAATTTGATCGGAGCCTTATTAATTTCTCCGATGACAATATCGCCAATCTCTTCTATACCCTTGAACTCGTTCAGCGTACGCACAAGGAACTCTGCTTCCCCATCTTTAAGTGTTCCGCCCGTTATGTTCACATTTTCAGCACTCAGCCTACTAGTAATTTGACTTATAGGAATCTTGAGATAATCCAGTCGGGAAACTTCAACTTCTACTTGAATCTCTTCTTCCAATCCACCTTCAATACTCACAGCTGCAACTCCCTCCAAACTTTCCAGCTGTGGACGCAATCGCTCTTCCGCCAGACGTCGCATCTCCATTAGACCTACCTTCCCATAAAAAGCAACCCGCATTATCGGATCCAAGGAAGGGTCGAAACGCAATAAAATGGGCTGGGAAGCGTCACGAGGTAAATTACCTAAGTCTATTTTTTCACGCAGATCGAGGGAGGCAAAATCCATATTAGTCCCCCAAGAAAATTCCACTACCACATCAGAAACACCCGGCCTGGAGATAGAGTTCACACGGACGACATTATTCACAACACCCACCAATCCTTCCACCGGTTCAGATATTAAACGTTCAATTTCAAAAGGTGCCACACCTGAATATTCAGTGCGAACAGTAATTGTTGGATATGTAATATCTGGAAGCAAATTCACCGAAAGACGAGAAAAACCAACGACGCCGAAAACAATTATGGCAATCATTAACATCGCCACGGTAACTCTTCTTCGGGTTGAAAATTCAACAATATTCAAGGTCTAGACCTCTTACCACGCAACTTCCTTAATTGAGCCTTCACGCTATCTGGTAATTCCTTACCTTCCGACCGATATTTTCTCATAAGCTGGAGTAGGCTATCGGGTAGCCCGCCACCTGGCATATTACCTGCACGCGACCACTGACCGCCTCCGTGCTCTTTACTTTCTTTTCCATTTCCACCACCCGGCCATGTCTCTATAGTTCCAGCCGTTTCCCCAACCGAAAACACCGATCCAATTAATTCGTCTCCGACAACACGCACCGGCGAACCATCCTTAAGTCCCTCGTGACCAACTGTAATTACGCGCATCCCTTCTTCAACCCCCGATAGGATTTCTACCCGATCACCTTCCGCATAACCAGTAGAGACCTCAACCAGTTTAGCTTTACCCTCAGAAACAACATACACATCATCTGATTCGGTCTCGAGCACAAGCGCTTTTTTAGGAACAATTAATGTATTCAAACGACTATCCGTGATTATTCGAACCGTACAAAACATTCCTGGCTTCAACATGCTATTCGCTGGTACCTCCAACGTTACTTTAACAGTGCCGCTTTCCGGCTCAACCATTGGACTAATCATACGGATACTACCTTCAAAACTCTGGCCTGGAAGTGCCTCTGCCGACACAATAGCTTTTTGGCCAGAATGTAGTTGAAACATACGCCTTTCGGGTACATGTATTTTTGCGAGCAAAGGATCCATATCTGCAATCACAAATAACTCCTTGCCGGACCCAACTAACGCACCCAATTCAACCATACGCTGCAATACAACACCAGTGATCGGAGCCTTCACATCAGTGTGCGCAAAGTTAAGTTCGGCTTCTGCCAGGCTTAACTTACTATTTTCAAATCCCAGTAGAGCAGCATCAAACTCTGACTGACTTACCATTTTCTTCTCGTGCAGTACTTTAATTCGTTGGTAATTGGCTTTGGCCTCATTATATCCACCCTCTATCTGCCGAAGACGTAATTCTGGTTCTTCTTTGTCAAGGCGTACCAAAACTTGACCATCCTGCACCCAGTCCCCTTCTTCAACGGAGAGCTCGGTTAAAAAACCCGTCGCACGAGCCATAACGTTAATCTCTCTCTCAGCCTCAAGGCGAGTATACGTTTCGATATACGAATTCATCGCCCCACGTAAAACTGAATCCGCCTTTACGGGAATTGCTGCCACTTCGCCCTTGCCGCCCCCCCGCTCTCCCGTGCCACACCCTCCCCGTCCACGGCCACCAATTTCAGCTTCTTCTTCCTCCCCACAACTGATAATCCAGCCAAACGCAACAAACATCCCAATATTTAACCCGTACAAACTCCATCTATACTTCATAAACCTCCAAATAATGGTTAGGAGTAAGGTCACCCACAAAACATAAAACACATCCCCCAAATATTACACCATGGAGAATCTGAGAACCTTCATTAAATTAGTCAGGCTCTAACCACATAACAACAGCCCATTTTCGCCATTAACAAATCAAATGAATATATGTAGCTACAATCCACATACTGCTAAATTTATAAAATTCTAACCTGGAGTATTATTATGCTACGAATTGGATTCATAGGATGTGGCGGTATCGCACGTCAACACGCAACCCATCTTAGTAAAATGCGATCGGTTCAAATCGTCGCGGCCAGCGACCTTGTAGTTAAAACAGGCGAGAAATTTTCTGCCGATTTTGGCATACAGTATTACCACAAAGACTACCGTAAAATATTGGAAATAAATGAAATAGATGCCGTTTGGATCTGCACGCCTACCTATCAACATGCCAAACCTGTTATACATGCCGCCTCTTCGGGCAAACACATTTTTTGCGAAAAACCAATGGCCTTGAAAATATCCGATGCAAAAAAAATGCACACCATTTGCGAAAAATATGGCATAAAGTTTACCGTTGGTTTTGTTAGACGCTTTGATTCAATGTGGGGTAAATTTAAAAAAATCATACAATCGCAGGCCCTTGGTTCCCCGGTAATTTGGCGATTTGTGGCGGGAGGGAAGCCCCCCCATCAATGGTTTCGGAATATCCATAAGGGTGGAGGGCCTCTAATTGATGGAGCAATACATAATTACGATTTTGCCCTACAGGTATTTGGCGAAGTTAAATCAGTGCAATCCTCCACCCTTAAGCTAGACGACACAAGTGTTGGTGCAGATACTGGAAGCGCAATACTAAATTTCAAAAATGGACACCAACATACACTGATCTGGTCTTGGGGAGTAGCACATGGTGCTTCAGTAGTAAATTTAAACGACTTTATCGGCCCCAAAGGCACCCTTCAATTCGGCGACACTCGTTCGAAAAAATTGAAGCCATTTGATCCAAAAACACATGGGGCCTTCACACTAAAAGGGGAAGGAGGAAAAGAAAAATTACTTACATTTAGAAAAAAAGACATGTTTTTAGAGCAAGCAAAACACGTGGTTCGTTGCTTTTCGAATAATGAACAACCAATCGTCAAAGCAACAGACGGCATAGCTGCACTGCGAATTGCGGAAGCCGTAATTAGATCAGGACGCACCAAACGGACTATAAGTCTGTAAATAATTTTTAGGGTCTCATAAGGGTAGGTACGGTCATAGATATGTCTCCATATGATCATATCCGTGCTCGACAATTACATCAGAGTTCAGTTCACTTAACATCTGACGAGTTAAATTAAGTTTTTCGTCTAACTTATCGTCTGAATGAGATGGGTCGTGATGTAAAACAATCCATCGTTTGACCTTAGCAATGTGCGCAAGAGAGCAGGCATTGTGCACGCAGGTATGACCCCAACCAATTTTCGACGGATACTCTTCAACTGAATATTGAGCCTCGTGTATTAAAACATCAACATCCCGACAAAAATCTACAAAGCTACCATATTCCTCTTGCCAATCCCGGCTTAATTGTCCAACTAAGGGGCCCAAGTAACCTTTGAGAAATTCATTGTCCGGAGAATACACGAGTTCCTGGCCAGCGTAGCTGATTTTGTAAGCCACTGTAGCCCCAGGATGAAAACTGTATTCCCAGCTGATCTCTATATCTCCAATCCGAACAGGAGATTGTTCTAGGTAATTAAAAACAAATTTTGCCTGCATATCTTCCATCTGAACAGGAAAATATGCCCGATCCAATTGGCCACGAAAAATAGATTCTAAATCGTGTTCAGCCCGAGGAGCTGCGTATACATGCAATTCATATCCCGCAAGATACGCTGGAACAAAAAATGGGAACCCCTGAATGTGGTCCCAATGTGTATGAGTAATAAATAAATGAATCTTACGTGGGCCTCCGGAACTGATCAAAGACTGACCGAGTTCACGAATACCAGATCCTGCATCAAAGACAATACGTTCATCCCCAACAGCAAATTCAAAACAGGAAGTATTTCCACCATATCGCACATAGGATGATCCTGAACACGGGATTGAACCACGCGTACCCCATAACGTAAACTTGCCATGATCTGAATTTAATTCCGGCCTATACAAATTGGTCCCTTGTCCTATGCCGTCTGTCATTGACAATCTCCCATATAAAATCTCCCAGCACATTCAAGCCGAAAAAGGAGAAAATCCCTTTTCGGGGGGGAGAATAAACCTTATTTGTAGTAAAGTATTAACAAAATACACGAACGGTTTCATTATTGATGAGAATCAAAAAAAACCGATGAAACTTATGAATACAAGACAATATTAATACATCAATAACACACTATAATCAACCAATATTTTACTCCTCAACACTAACGATCATTTACCAAGCCAGCTCGGATCTCTTTTTTCAGCAAAAGCCTTTGGACCTTCGACAAAGTCTATAGACTGATACAGACGTTCAGACTCAGGGAAAATTGTTGATACTGCATCGAATAATCGCATTTCGAAGCCTTGCACTGCAGCCTCTTTACTTGCCCTCAGAGCTAATGGAGCACATTTCATTATACGCGCGATCCAAGAGTCAACGGTATCACCAAGCTTTTCCATTGGCACCACGTCATTAACGAACCCAAAATCTAAGGCTTTCAAAGCAGGAATAAATTCACCCGTCAAAATCATTCCCATCGCTATATTATACGGTAATCGTCGGATCAAACGATGAATCCCAGCACCATCTGCCATAAGTCCACGTCGCACTTCAGGTAATCCAAATTGCGCATGATCAGCGGCGATAACTAAATCACATCCCAACACCAACTCTAGACCACCACCAACAGCATAGCCATTGACTGCCGCAATCAATGGCTTCCAGTTGTCCCGACCGCGTTGAAAACCCTCTTGCGTTAGGTCAAGCACTTCTCTGCGATTGTGGTCACGTACTCCCTCTCCCTGCGCACTACGCCACTTAAGATCCGATCCTGCACTGAACGCCCGATCGCCACTTCCTGTTAAGACAGCCATCCAAATATCCTCATCATCGCGGACTTGTTTCCAAGCCTGAGATAATTCATCAGCCATTGGGGGATGAATTGCATTTAAGACCTCTGGTCGATTGAGTGTAATGGTAGCTACTTTATCGCATATTTCAAAACCCAAGAATTCAAATTTCAATATTTAATTCCTTTCGCACATTCGTATTAAAAAAATCAGGATTTCCCCTTAAAGCTCTCTTCTTTGAAAGCAAACCAATAAGCTAAAACAGCGATAATAAGGCCGAACAAAACAGAACCCAAGAAAGCTCCGTCAAATGGATTGGTTATAGCGTCACGAATTAGTTCTGACACCTGAAAAACACCAAAAACAATCCACGATAGCCGCATATCATTTCGTAGGACTGTCAAAAATGAGAATAGAAATAGAAGGCTCCCAAGGATACCGGAAACAGCTATCTTCTCAAAACTATCTTGGCCAACAACTTGTATACAAAAACCGACTATTATTAAAGCAATGTACCCTAATGACACACGTTTCTTCCAGTTGTCAGTAAATATTGAGGTAATTCCGATCAACGCCATCAAAATACTCGAACCAAAAAAATAGCCATGTAACGACAGGTTGCCGGTCCACCAACTGACATAATTCCCGGCATTGAAAAACGCTGGCCATTCTGGAAGAGATTCAGGTGGAAAAAGAGACATTACCCCACCCAAGCCCTTCCATGCAAATGCTATCGATAACCCAAGTATCCAATCTACATTCGATGTCGAAATTCGATTATTCCAACTCGAAGCGGCCCCAGACAGGACCGCCATAACAAAAGTAGAAAGACTCACTAATAACAAAGCTCCAGCAATTTTCATGACTATCTGCGTAAGAAGCGGGTCTGTCGTAGTAAAATTGAAGTAAGCACCTGGCCACGAATTAATTACACTTACATATCCCCAAACACACAACCCCACACCTATTTTGGCAAAAACCGAAAAAGAAAATAAACCTCTACTCCATGAAATAACCGCATAAATCGTAATCGCGATAATAACCAAAATGAGACAGGCCCCACCGATCGCTGAAGCCATAAAAACCGCCTGCTCACGCCCTCTTTCTTCACGTTGCCATTTCTCTGGAACCTCCACAAAACGCTCAATGCCGACAATCATATCACCCGCAATGTCTACAGAGATCTGTGCCTGTCCCATATTTTGAGATAAAACGTCTGGTTTCCGGAAAACAAATCGCCAATCCCGGCGCTTTGGCCGCTTCTTTAGGTCTGCAGAGACTAATTCTATCTCGTTTTTGCCAAAGCGAAATTTTTCGGATAGCGCTTCAACTGCTAATAATCGTCCACTTTCTTCATCCAAAGATATACCTTCGCGTCCCTCGGGTACCTTGTGGAATAAACCCAACACTTTGCCCTCATTGCTTACTTCTACGAAAAACTCCTCTGCCCGATCTTCGACCGAGATATTCTCGTCAAATCGAACAAACCTTACTTCCCAATGCGGAACCGAGAGGAATGAACCAAGTAATCTATTATAGACGTTTTCTCCGAACTCGCGCCAAACATACGTATGAGACTGACCTCGAAAATCATCTACAATTGCGGAAGAATGCCAATCATCCTCTAGCTTAAATCCTTGTTGATTCAACCAATCGTAGCCAACGGCAATGGCCTGCTGGCGATCTATCTGTAGAGAAGGAACCGCTCTATCAAAATCTGTAGCGTAAAACCACATGCTAAAACCAACAATTCCTATAAGCGTCCAACTCCGGCGCACTACTTTAGAAATAGGCTGCGATGAAATAGATTCCGATGGAGTTGCCTTTGCTTTGGTCTTTACAGCGGGTTTCCAGGCATTATTCAAAGAATCCGCTGTCAATTGACTCCAATTCCTAACCCTGATTCTTCGATACAATGGAATAAGTAGAGGAATAAATGCAAGGAACAGGACGATTGAACGATCAACGAAAATCCCATCGGCCGTCGAAACAAATAGAGGCAGAGCAAACCAAACCACATCGTAGGCATAATGCATAATTATGGATGGCAACAAACCAAACTTCAAAAAAAGCCACCCGAAAACAGCCGATGGGATTAACAATTCCAGCATGCGGGCATATGCAGGCTGAGCCGGGTA
>JAYYVF010000050.1:0-18158 GCA_036343635.1 Candidatus Latescibacterota bacterium
ACAGAGTCTTATTGAGCGGGTTCCAGACGTTAACATAATATTGATGAATAGATCTGATAGTTGTTTTAATAGTTTACAGGATGTCCAAAGTGTACTTTCGAAAATAGGAGATCCTCGTTTTCAAATAAGGGTGGATACTAATGAACTATTGGTTTGTGGTGAAGATGTTATCGAATATACGTCTGCTATAGGTGATCGAGTTGGAGACGTCTCCATACGATGTGGTAAAGAAATTGAATTTGGAGACGCCGGCTATAAAGAAAAACTTATAAGCAATTTAATTTCTCTACTCCAATCTTTGAAATTTAAGGGTCCTTTGATTGTCGAAGGAGATCCGTTGCCCGTTCAGGAGGGCATCGATCTTCTGCGACGGGTACGCGAGAATATTCAGACGCTGATTAATTAAAAAGAAATTACCCAACTCTTCTACCGGTTCGTGGAGGTTTTTTTATGAAAGAAATAGTTTTTGGTGACTTTCGTAATTGGATGTGCGATCGATTTATTAATTCACAAAATCGACGTGGAGTACAACTCTCGCCGACGTATTTATTGGGTCATGAGAGTGGTGTTGTGGGTGACATCGGTAATCAGATAGATCCAATGGTTTGGTCTCGAACTTCATTTGATTTGTTCTCGGATCGAATAAAGAGTGCTGAACTGCTCTTTTACGTGAATGATTACAAGGATACTCGCACAAATCCTATGAAATTAACTGTTAACGGAAAAGCAATTACTCACCGTCAGGATCCAGACCGCATGCTAACGGGTGGGTGGGATCGTAAGCGTATTAATGCAAAATATTTGAGAAAGGGTACAAATGAATTCGTATTCTCTCATAACGGAATGCTATTCGTAGATCCGCATCCGGGAGGGACCGCTGATACTCAATCGAGTCGTAGCGAACGGAGTTTTGACGCAGGAGTAAATTGGCACACTGGTTCTTTAGGCGATGGTTTTGATATCTGTGGCGAATACCTTGTACGTCTTCGAGTAAAGGGTTGCCCACCTCAGGGTGTGTTGACTTCTCCGGTCATTGACGTATCCGATCCTGCCGGTTCGGGCGTGATTTCTCCTCTACTGACGATTCGTAGTGTTCAGTTAAAGGGGGACTTGGAAAAACCAAGTGGTACGAAAGTAACCTTTGAGATTCGTTCGGGATCGACTCCTCAATTTGATCCACGAAGTTGGTCTGTGTGGCAGCCTGGTATGCGAATAGACTCCCCAGGGCGTTATGTTCAGGTGCGGGTCTTGTTGAAAACAAGGTTTGCGGACAAAACGCCAATTGTTAAACGGCTAAAATTAATTGTTAATTTGGAAGAGCAGTCTGAGACCGCACAGACAACAGAGCTTATTGAAATTGAGCAGCCAGAATTTATTCATGGCTCCTATCCTTTTACTTATTTAAAACCTCACTTACGCTTAGACCGTCTTCGCAAACAATATTGTTTGGATGACGTAATTGCCTCAGGGAAAACAGAATTAGAACAGTTAGCTTTGCTACGTGATTGGGTCCATAGCCAGTGGTTAGGTTGGCAATCTAATAAATACCCCTACTGCCCTCCGTGGGATCCCTTAGAAATACTGGGGACGACAAAAGGCAATTGGGGGTTTGGTATGTGTACTCATTACGGAGCGACCTACGCTGGATGCGCAAGCGCTTTGGGTTGGGTCTCACGTGTTCTAATTGTTGACCATCACTGTCTCGCTGAGGTTTGGTATGAAACCGACCAAAAATGGATTTTACAAGATGCGGGACCTTGTCGCGAGTATGATGCGAATTATGAAATAAATGGTAAACCTATTAATGCTCTTGAACTCCATGAGGCGTTACAATCGGGTAATATTGGCAAAGTCATGTCGAATAAGTTGCCACAAAATGTTGTAGAGCCAATGGATCGGTATTCAGAGACGTTTTGTCGATTTGGCATACCTCTTCGAAACAACCATTTGACGAATGCGGAACCAGCAGAGCTGGATCACGGATATCGCCAATATCACTACGACGGCTATTTGTGGTGGTCTGATGGTGCAAATCCGAAATACTCGGAATATTCTCTTCAAACTAGTCGTCCAGGTGATTTTTATTGGTCTGTAAACCAGACGCGGATCTTTACTCAGGTGTCGGATAAACCGGGATGGTTGCAGGTTCAGTTAGAACATAATATGCCTAACTTTTCCTATTTCTCAATTCACATCAAAGGGGAGAAAGTACAAGAGATCGAGTCCATGGGATTAATGTGGGAACTTGTTCCAGGTCTGAATGAACTTTGCGTCCATGCGGTGAATGATTTTGGTCGTAAAGGAAGAATCGCCAGGATCGTTGTACATCATAACAGGTAGACGGACAAATGAAAATATCTATTTTCACCGATGAGATTAACTCTGATCCTTTAAGGGCACTCGAACTTGTAAACGCATGGGACGTTGGAGCCGTGGAAGTGCGTGGGTTGAAGGGGGGTCGTTTCCCAAGGGTGGAAGAGGCAGAGTTAATAGCTTTAAAGGATGCGCTTTCTGATACCGGAGTTGTTGTTTCGGGCGTTTCGCCGGGATTGTTTAAGTGCCCAGTAAACGATCCAAAGGTCGAAGTGGAAATGAATACCTTATTGCCCCGTGCCTGTAAATGGGCGCATATGCTAGGTACGAATAAGGTCTCCATTTTTTCTTTTCTAAAAAGTGAAGAATTATCGTCTGAGCAGGTAGTTGAGAGCCTTGTGCTGGCTACAAAAATTGCCCGTGAAGAAGGTTGCAAATTACTCCTTGAAAACGAAGCCTCATGCTGGGGCGGAACGGGCCGTGAAACAGCAACTTTATTGAGAAAGGTAGGTTCGCCTGAGTTCAAATTATTATGGGATCCGGGTAATTCAGCTCGCTCAGGTTCAAATGACCCATTTCCTGGCGAATATGAAGAGGTAAAAGATTTAATAGATCACGTTCACATTAAGAATTTTTACCCAGATCCTCCTCAATGGTCTTTGGTTGCTGAGGGTGTGGTTGACTGGCACGGACAATTAAAAGCTCTGTCGGAGGACGGTTATCGGGGATACATAGTCGTCGAAACTCACTTAAGAGATAGGCCGAGTGGAAGGATGAATTTGGAAGGTATGGATGCGCTTGAGAGCAACAGCTACGACAACATTTGCTATGTCCGCGAGGGGTTACGGTGAGCGGGTGAAAGCAAATTTATTGGCAACGAGAGCCATACGCGGTTTTCTCTGGAATGGAAGTGCATCGTTAATTCAATTGGTCACGTTTACCGTAATTTATGCTGTTTCTGATTTACATGCGCTTGGTCGCTTTGAATGGGCACTTTCTCTCGTCTTATTGTTGGCTATTGTTGGAGAACTGGGGTTAGGTGCTGCCTTGGTGCAATTAAGATCTATAGAGGATTTGCATTTTACAACAGCTTTCTGGACGAACTGTATTTGGGGCACATGTTTAAGTTTGGTGGCTTATTTCTCTTCTTCGCAATTAGCATTGTGGTTTGGAGGGGAAGATTCCGAAGTTTTTGAAAATATATTGAAGTTGATGTGTTTAATTATTCCGTTTGCCGCAGTGTCTTCGGTGTTCCGAGCCCGGCTTCAACGCAATCTGGATTTTGCAAAAGTGGCCCTTTCGGAGGTGGTGTCATCGTCCTGTTTCGCTGGGGTTGTTGCCCTGATGCTGTGGCAGGCTCCAAAATTTGGTGTAATGATTCCAGTGATCGCATCTGTTCTTCGCGAGGTAGGGTTGTTGCTGTGTCTCTGGTATTGCTCTCGTTGGTTTCCGCTTCCAAGTTGGCGATGGCAATGTCTTCGAGAATTGCTTCGTTTTGCTCTTAATTTTACGGGTTCGAGGACGATTGCCTATTGTAATTCGAAGATAGCCCACGCATTTGTATTTTTGCCTTTAGGACCTTCGGCGATGGCAATTTATAGCTTTGCTGAACGGTTAACGTTGATGCCACTTACGCGCTTGGCTACGACGCTTAATCGGGTTTCTTTTCCAGCATTTTCACAAATTCAAGACGATGATGCTTTATTGCGTAGTGGGTATGTACAGGCCGTTCAGAGCCTTATAATCACCATGGGCTCTTTGTTATCCGTCATATTTGTGTTTGCTCCTGACATTTTGTCTTTGGTCCACATGTCGCAGGCTTATACCGTGTTGCGGATATTGGCACTTGCCACTTTTCTGAAGGTTATTGGGACGATGGTGGGTTCAATGTTTATGGCTAAAGGAAGAGCGGATTGGTCCTTTTATTGGTCTGTTTTTAGTCTCGTTACATTGTTACCGGCAATGTATTGGTTGGGTGTTCCGCGTGGTATAGAAGGAGTGGCAGCCGTAATTGCCCTTTCCTCACTGCTTTTCTTGTTGATTTCGCAACAATTGGCAAATCGTTTGATCGGTTTACGTTTTTGGGACTATTTGAAACATATTTCTCGGCCAATACTTTTCGTTAGTTTGTTGTTGTTGTCGTTGGCTTGTGTTAGGCCATATCTCAGTGGATCTGAATGGAGTCTGCTGGTTAAGGTAGTTGGCGTGACCACAATAACTTGGTTGGTTCTCTTACGTTTGATTGTATGGGATTTGTGTTCTGTTTTCTTAAAGAGGTTAAGAGGGTAAGGATCGAGTTGTTTCTTTGCAAAGTAGTCTTTCTTGGAGTATGTTCTTCTGTGTAAATCTGTTATATCGACGACGCAAAGGAGTTGAAAATGAGTGAGAAAAACGGCCAAGCCGGAAATCAAAAAGGGACGTTACGCCTAAAAACGGGTTTGGCCGAGATGTTAAAGGGAGGGGTTATTATGGATGTGGTCACTGCCGATCAAGCGAAGATAGCTGAGGATGCTGGTGCCGTAGCTGTTATGGCATTGGAAAGAGTGCCTGCAGACATTCGACAAGAAGGCGGCGTTGCTCGCATGTCCAGTATTGAGAAATTACGCGAGATTATGGAATCAGCTTCGATCCCTGTTATGGCAAAATGTCGAATCGGACATTTTGCTGAAGCCCAGATGCTACAGGCCCTAGGCGTTGATTACGTAGACGAAAGTGAGGTCCTTACACCGGCCGATGAAGCATATCACATAGATAAATTGGCTTTTGACGTTCCGTTTGTTTGCGGTTGTCGAAACATAGGTGAAGCATTGCGTCGGATAGGTGAAGGTGCGGCCATGATTCGCACTAAGGGCGAAGCTGGATCTGGGAATATCGTAGAAGCGGTGAGGCACATGCGGACGGTAACGGATGAATTACGCCGCTTAACAACGTTACGACCGGAAGAATTAATGACTGCTGCAAGGGATTTAGGTGCTCCTTATGAGATTGTCCTCATGATTGCTGAGACGGGTGATTTACCTGTTCCTAATTTTGCTGCTGGTGGCGTCGCAACTCCAGCTGATGCCTCACTTATGATGCAATTAGGTGCTGAAGCCGTTTTTGTAGGCTCTGGTATATTCAAATCAGGCGATCCTGAAGTTAGAGCGAAAGCTATCGTTGAGGCAACTACTCATTACGAGGATCCCGATATACTCATTCGTGTGTCGGAAAATTTGGGAGAGGCCATGGTTGGTATTAACATGGATACACTCGACGAAAAGGAAAAACTACAGACACGCGGCTGGTAGCGTTATCTGTTTAAAAAATCGACCTCGTTTCCTCTGACCGTGGAGACGGGGTCTTCTTTTTTTCGGAGGCTAATTTTTAAGATCGTGTTGATCGGTATTTTGTCATTACAAGGAGATTATCGGGCTCATGCGCGCTCTTTTAGTGAGTTGGGCACACGAACCCGTGAAGTGAAGAAGCCACGAGACTTAGCGAACCTCAACGGATTGGTTATACCTGGAGGGGAAAGCACGACTCTGATAAAGCTTATGGATTCATCTGGGTTATGGTCAGCCGTACACAACTTTGCAGTCAAAGGAGGAGCTTTGTTTGGCACTTGTGCCGGTATGATTCTCTTGGCTGATCAAGTTTGTAATCCGCAGCAGCGGTCGATGAAACTAATTAACATTGTGGTCGAACGTAATGGCTATGGACGGCAGATTGACAGTGCGGAGATGGGTGGTAATTTTTCCCCGTCACGAGATAATCCAGAAATGGAAATGATTTTTATTCGGGCACCTCGGATAGTGAGCAAGGGGCCCGAGGTTGAATCGCTGGCAACTTGCCGCGGAGATGTTGTTTTGGGACGTCAGGGTAATGTGCTTGTTGCGTCGTTTCACCCGGAATTAACTACGGACTATCGAGTTCATAGTTATTTCGTTCAGATGGCGAGTTAACGGTCTTCAGCTGCTTGCATAAGCGACCTACTCCGGTCATAAAATTCTTCTAGCTCCATTTCCTTTAGAAAAACGAAACCTCTGGTCGCTCGAATCAAAGGACTAGGGTGTTCTTGAAACCAATCGCGGCCCAAACAGATTTTAAGTTTCTGATATTGTTCTACCTGAACACTTCTAGCTAACTCAGAAAATGGTCCATCATGCTCATAACTAGGGAAAGAAGCTTCGCTCTGAGAGATGAATGTATTCATGAATGCGCTGTGCATAACTGAGAGCATGTTTAGCGAAACGGGAACAAAGATATTTGCCTCGCTGGGATGGAAGCGAAACCAAACATTTCGGTAACCCCAGACCTTTAGGTCTTGTTTATTTTGAGTGTTTTGGAAACGTCGAAGTGCTTCTGTAATTGCTTGTAAAACTTTGTAATGTGTGTCTGGCCCGCTAGCTTCTGGATCGAGAGCAACGCTAACGATGTCCGGATCTACTTCATTTAGAAGGTTTATGACGGGGTCGACATCGCCTTCGACAGTTGGCTCTTTTGTAAAAATATCGCCGGTATAAAAGCTTAATCTTAAGTGCTTAATACTTTCACAGCCCCATCCTAAGTAACCCCAGGTGCATTCTGCTTCCCACTCACGACACATACTCTTGAGACGTTGAATTGTTTCGTTGTCTTTTTGTCCGGGATATTGTTTCGCGAAATAATTCTCGAGTTTGGAAATACGGTCTTGAATCGCTTGTTGGTTCATGGGGCCGTATAGTTCGGTAAGGTTCCTCAAAAAGCGCCTAGCCATTCCTTCGGAGCGCATGTTAGAATCATCGGCTGCGACTCCATCTAAATACTGCCAAACATCTCTATTTCGTCCACTTAAAGAGTTTGGTTTGAAGTAATCTTCATCTGTCAGTTTGTTGTATTCAGGGGTTTCAATAAACTTCTTTAAACGCCGAATATGGTCTAAAATAAATTGGTTTGTAACGGCGGTGAACCCACCGGTTAGGCAGGAAAAATAGTGAGTATTACTGGCCGGTCGTGTATTCCTAACAATGTACGGCCAATAGCCCAGCATGAGGTCATCGTGGTGGGGCTCTGTGTGTAGAAATCGTGTATTATTATGAGTTTTTGTTCCTTGCTCTATTTTTGATACCAATACCCCACGAATTTTTTCGGTAAGTTCAGCGGTACCTTCTGAGCGGCGATCAAGTAGAACGGCACCATATTCGTCGTTTAGGAGGTCTCCTTCTGTCAGATCTATTATTCTTTTTTCGTGTTTTACAGCTATATCGACTATGATTTTTTCGACAATTTCATCGTCCAATTCCTCTAGGCGTGATAGTAAATCAAGTTGCCGTTTTTCGAGGCGCTTGGCCGCTCCCGTTGTTATATAAAATCGTGCATTAGGTACTTTATGTAATGCGGTAGCTGGAAACTGTATATCCTGGTTTGATTGAATTGCATCGGCGATTATCTGTGCCTTGGCTTCTCCCGCGGCTATCACAAGTGCACAAACGTCTGGGTTGTAGGTGATGGTGCCTAAGCCGATGGTAATCACGAGTCTTTTTCTTGAAACTTCTATGCCGCCCAAGTCACCGGCCGCGGCGGCTTGTGTTTCGTAATTTACGGCTGTTAATCTGGTCGTGCTATGATGGTCAGACCCACGCACGTTGAAAGCAACGTGGCCATCAGGCCCGATGCCGCCTAAGAAAAAACCAATACCTCCTAAAGCCCGTATACGTTCTTCATACTCTTGACACCATTGGTCTACACGCATTAGGACTTGCTGTTGATCTGCTTCTTTCGTTGTAACAGCAGCTCGATATCGCAACGAGAGATCAACTTCACCAGTTGGCCAAACTGAATCAAGATTCTGATTAGGAGAAAATCCCATCTCTCTGTAACTCATGAGAAGAGCTTTATCCGGATTCATGCCAAAACCCTCGATATAAAACCGTTTGACGTAAGAGTAAAAACTGTTTCCTTGGTCAGGGTCAATCGGATAGAATTCGTCTATTTGAACGAAATGGAGTGAGTATATATCGGGCTTAATTCGTGCGTCAAGGCCCCAAATTTTTAATTCGTTCTGGACTTCGGTGTTATCCCAATTTTCTAGTAAGTGAGTAACCCAACGAATAAAATGCTCTGGCGTTTTTCCCGTCGGAAGAGAAACGACACCCCCAGGATTACATTGGATCCATTCGATGAATCGCATCGCCGCCAGTTTGCCCAGAGCAGGGAAATTATCAACGATGATAGCCCGCATTTTTTCTGTGGGGCTGTATATATCTGCATATGGCGAGGAATTTAATACATGTTTTTCTACCGGTGTTAGCATAGGTTCCTTCATTGGAATCTGTTCCTTATGTCTGATCATTATCTTGGTTTAATAGCACGCGCGTTTTCTTTGCGATCATAAGCTCTTCATTGGTTGGGATGATCCAAATCTTTACCTGGCCATCTACATGGGATATTTCAGATTCTTGATCGTTATGAGTCCGATTTCTGACGGAATCTAGTAATAGTCCCATGTTTTCTAAGCCGTCGACAACGTGATGACGTAGAAATGTACTGTTTTGGCCTATACCGCCGGTAAAGATTATCGCATTTACATGTCTTAAAGCTGCATAAAATCCACCGAGAGCTTTTCGAATTCTGTATGCGAAGACATCAAGGGCAGTTTGGGCATCATCGTCGCCGTCGAAAGCGGCTCGCTCTAATGTCCTTACGTCAAAAGACGTCCCCGACAGGCCAAGGAGGCCACTATGTTTTTGCAACATATTTTCTATTTCTTTAATACTCATGCCGTCACGAACAAGGTGAAAGATAAGGCCGGGATCTATATCTCCTGAACGAGTTCCCATCGCAAGTCCCTCGAGTGGGGTAAAACCCATTGTCGTGTCGACACATTGGCCATTTTCTATTGCTGATAGTGAAACACCATTACCAAGATGACATGTAATACAACTAAAACGAGCGAAGTCCACCATTAATAAATCTGCGCAACGTTGGGCAACATATTCGTGGGAAGAGCCATGAAAGCCAAAGCGCCTTATTCCTTTTTCATTATACAATTCTTTTGGGATGGCATAGAGATAGGCTTTAGGTGGCATTGTTGAATAGAAGGCGGTGTCGAAAACGGCTACATGTGGTATTGATGGAAATAGGTTTTGGGCGGCATAAATACCACTAAGGGAGGCAGGGTTGTGTAGAGGCGCAAGAGGAATGCACGATCTGATTCCCGTTATTACATCCTTGTTTATTTTCGTGGGGTTTTTGAATAGCTCTCCTCCATGTACAACGCGATGACCCACGGCTTCAATCAGGTCAGTATTTTTACCTTTCCGATCCAGCATGTCTGATACTACATCAAAGGCTTGCTCGTGGTTAATCGCTGATACGTTGTGGTTTTCCGATTGTTCGTCAATTGTAATCTTTAAAGTGGCCTGTCCTGTCCCTATGTTTTCGACTTGACCAGAGCTATTTACCTTGTCGTTTTCGTCAATGAGACTGAATTTAAGCGACGACGAACCACAATTGAGAATAAATATCAACGGAAGTTCTCCTTGCACAGTCCTGACGCTGCTTCATCGATTACGAACGTGCAATTAGGGTGTTTTCGAAGGAAGCTTGCTGGACAATCTGGTCCAATTGGACCGTTAAGTGCTGCGTCTACAGCGGCGGATTTGTTTTTACCTGTGGCTATTAATAATATTTTTCTTGCCTCCATAATAGTGGCGATGCCCGCAGTGATAGCCTGAGTAGGAACATCGGTCTTTTTCTCGAAAAGGCGACTGTTGTCGGAGATTGTTTTATCAGACAATCTCACCAGACGAGTGCGGCTGTCGTGGGACGACCCAGGCTCGTTGAATGCAATATGGCCATTACTACCAATGCCGACTAGCCAAAGATCAATTCCGCCCAAATCAACAATTTTTTGCTCATAGTTTCGTCCTTCGGCTGCGGGATCTGATGTAGTTCCATTGGGAAGTAGCGTATTACATTCGGGTATATCAACGTGGTTAAACAAGTGAACCTGCATGTAGTGGTGGTAGCTTTGTGGATCGTTTCTGTCGAGTCCATAGTATTCATCTAAATTGACGGTTCGCACCTGAGACCAGCTATTCTGACCGGAGATGTGCTTGTTAACAAGCTCACGATATGTTTGTTCTGGTGTGGATCCTGTCGCGAGACCTAGTACGCTATTTTCATGTACATTCAATTGTTCGGTTATCACGTTACTAGCAAATTTTGCAACATCGATTCGGTTTTTTAAACAAATTTTGTAAGATGACATGGACAAAATTTTTACTCATTATTACTTTATAATAAGATGAATTTTAGGTCTTGAATTGCTTATAAAATGTATTAAATATCGTTTTCGAGCAAAAAACACATATCTAATATTTTTCGTATGAGGTTTGTGGTAAATAATGATCAAACATGATTGCACGCAAAAAGGGGGATACCGAGTTGAAACGTGACCAACTCCTTTTTTGGACGCAATTATTCGGACTATTCCTCGTTTTATATATTTTTCTGGTAAGCATAGGCTTACTGGGTGCTTCGTTTAAGTTGTTTGGTAATGAGTTGGCCGAGCAACTGATTCAGATGACCTCAAATCCGCTAGTTGGTTTGTTTGCAGGTATTTTAGCGACGACATTAGCTCAAAGTTCTTCAACGACTACATCTATTACTGTTGGTATGGTGGCGGCAGGTGCCCTCACAATTGAAGGTGCAATTCCGGTAATCATGGGTGCTAATGTTGGAACAAGTGTTACCAATACATTGGTTTCTATGGGACACATCACGCGAAAAGAGGAATTCAAACGCGCGATGGCGGGGGCGACAGTACACGATTTTTTTAATGTTCTCGCAGTAATTTTACTTTTGCCAATAGAAATTGCGACGGGTTACCTGCAGCGTGTTTCCTCATCAATGGCAGAGTTGTTTCAAGGGGTTGGAGGCATGAAGTTTTCTAACCCATTAAAAGCCGCGACGAAGCCCGTCGTAAATGCATTAGTGGAACTTCTAGGTTCCCAGCCGATTATTTGTTTACTTGCAGCGCTTGCAATCATGTATGTCGCCTTAAAATTTCTGGTTGATTTGGCTCGAGGTGTCGTGCTCAAACGTTCCGAACGTTATTTGCATCGATATTTATTTGGTTCGCCGCCAGTGGCGTTACTTTTTGGAATACTGTTGACGATCATGGTCCAAAGTTCGTCCATTACTACCTCGATGATTGTTCCTTTGATCGGAGCAGGTATTTTGACCCTCGAGCAAGTGTTCCCTTTTACTCTTGGTGCGAACATAGGGACTACAGTTACTGCGATGCTGGCAAGTCTAGCCACAGGAAATATCGCTGCGGTAAATGTGGCATTTGCTCATTTGCTTTTTAATATATCGGGGATCGGATTGATTTACCCTCTGAATATTATACGGAGCATTCCGATACGTATGGCCCGCTGGTTGGCTGAATTGACGAGTAAATCTCGGATTTATGCTTTTATTTATTTGGGATTAGTATTTTACCTCTTACCACTGTTATTAATTGCTGTGTGGAGATAAATCTATGTTTAAAGAGATTATAGGATCTGGTAAGCGAAGGACGCTGCTTCACGATGCTACCTCTGAAGTGTTAGATATGTTGGGTCGAGTGGAGCAAATGTATGAAGCTGCCAGTAAAACCTTGTTGGATTCCGAGTTGGATGGAGCGGCTGTAGTGCGTAGTGATAAAGAGATTAATGCTGGTGAGCGCTTAGTGCGAAAAATGATTTTTGAACATTTAACTCTCAATCCTGATCATGATTTGTCCACTAGTTTAGCGTTGCTCAGTGTTGTTCATGATGTCGAGCGTTGTGGTGATTATTCTAAGAGTTTAGCCGAGATGGGCAGTTGGAGTGGAGAGAATGTCATACCTGACGTCTACAAAGGTGATTACACGGACCTTCAGGGAGCAATCCTCCCATTATTTAACCTGGTTGATCGGGCTCTGAAAGAAAGTGATGTTGAATTAGCACGTATGGTAATGCGCGAGCATGAAAAGATTAAGGCCCGTAGCGATGAATTGATTCTCGCTATCATGGATGAAAACAGCAAGGGAGGGGAATCGGTAATATTTGCTTTGGCGTTACGGTTTTTGCGTCGAATCAGCGCACATTTGTCTAACGTGGCCTCGAGCATAGCGAACCCTTTTGATAGAATCATGGGTAAGGAAAACAATTAGAATTGGTGCTCGCGAATACTTAAGTCGCGTAACGTTCGTAGTTGGGTAACTGCCAGGGTCCACCCAATCCTTGCCTCTGTGGTGTCCCCGTCAAAGCTGGGTGTATGGTCTGGGTCTATGCCATGAATATAGCCAATTTTGGCAAGCGCGAGCATACACTCTAATGCATCACAGTCTCCATCGTCAATAAATGTTTCTACATAGCGATAATAAGGTTTCTCTGTTCGAACGTTGCGAAAATGTACGGAAGATATTCGATCTTGGCCCCCCCATTTTCGTATGAGGTCTGGTGCGTTTTCTCCCCATTCTGTTGCTACGCCGGTATCGAAAAACAAGCCGTTAGCCGGACTATCTATTAGGCCAAGAAGTCTTTCAACGCTGGCGGCGTTCCAGACTGGTTGAGCAACTCCTCTATATTCTGGAACAGGGGGATCATTCGGATGCAGTGCAAGACGTACTCCAGCGTTTTCAGCCTCGGGCACAACGATTTTGAGAAAATATTCTAGGTTTTCCCACATAAAACGCTTGCTCTTCTTTCCAAGGTCTTTTAATGGAGGTTTTTCTTTTATTCTTGAAAAATCGAAGTCTCGAAGGTTTGTTCCTCCGCGGCCGGCACCTGTACGAACACTATAGCCTTCAGATGCTCTAAGTGCGGTAAAATTGTATGTCAAAATAGAGAGGCCGACTCGAGAAGCAATATGTATTCGCTCGATGATATCTTCGAGGTCCGCTGATCGTTCCTCTTCTCCGAGTAAGATCGATCTAGAAATGGGTAACTCAATCGCAGTTGGCTCAAGTTCGAATGCACGAACTTGTTGGCAAATATAACTTAATTCATTTTCGTTCCATTTTTCAGGCATTGGGCCCGGTGGATTTTTTTGGGGAGGTGGCACAAGTGGGCGCAGCTGCAAATTGGAATTTTTATAGGGTGGTATATTAACCTGCTCTACGCCAATTTGTCGATAAAAGCATAGAGTTTCTCTGCGAATATTTCCCAAAGCTTTGCAGATTCTCATCCTTAGATGACCTGGGGTGGGCTACCGAAAGATTCGGTAGCGCCAATTTGATCTAACAGGAGACGCAAGGCTTGTACCGCTGTTAAAAAGCGATCAGGGCCGCTGCCGCCGTAGTCTGGGTCATTGGGTTTCAGGTGCGGCTCTATTGACAAAAAGCCAGTGAAATGATTGGCCGTTGCCTGTTGAAGAATTTTTGTTAATCCGCCATCACCGTAACCGGCTGGAACTACCCGGCCATTTTTTGCTATTGCATCTTTGATGTGAAAATAGGCCGTGTGATGTTTCAGGATCGGCCATGCGTCCACCAACGGATTTATTCCTGCTTGAACAAAATTGGCTGGGTCAAATGCCAATTTTAATATAGGACTGTTAAGTGTTTCTATTAGATCGAGACAACGTGAGGGCGTCTCGCCGTAAATATGGCGTTCATTTTCGTGGAGAAGGACGCACCCGGCAAAACGTGCTTCATGCAGCATTTGTTTAAAAAAAGCAATTATTTTTTCGCGACATAGTTCAGGTTCGGTCTCTTCGTGGTAGAACGAAAACACACGTATGTATGAGGTGCCAAACATTTTTGCTCGTTCTAATGCAACGCGAAAAAGGTTCATGTGAGTAGTCAAATCGGATTGAATTTGGACTTTCCCAATGGGTGATCCAATCGAAGAGACAGAGATCTCGGCTTTGTCCAATTTTGATTTGAAAGCAAGAGCTTGATCCTGACTCATGTCAAGAATGTTTTTTCCGTTGACACCTCTTAGCTCTAAATAGTTCATCCCCGCTTTTTTTAAGATCTCGATTTGCTCGTCCGGATCGTCACTGATTTCATCTGCGAAGCCCGTTAGGAAAAAACTCATAAACTTTTCTCTTTCGGAGGGAATGGGTCTAAGCAGGAGCCTGTTGGACGTGCCTGGCGAGGCCTCCAGCGAAAATTAGTATAAGACTGATAGCTAACGTTTTCTAACCATGGCGTTTCGAGTCTTATATGGCCATGTGAACGAGCGCTGAGCGCAGCTTCGAGTATACCAGAGGTTAATAGTGTACGTTCGACGGGGTATTGTGGTTCTTGGGTGAGGAACATTTCTTCACTATTGAGAGCCAGATAACTAAAATGTGCATAGGCCCCTTCTTCACCGCCATGGCCTTGTAAAAAAAACTCACATGCTTCCACCTTTCCGTTCACGTTTGCTGCATAAGCTAAGTCAGAAACATATCCATTTAGCATAAGGACTGACCCACGTGTCTTGTCGCGATACTCAACCAAGAATAATGCTGGATTTTCGCAATGAGATTTCATGGACCCATCGGGCTTGTTTTGGATTGTGGAACATGCAGCTTCTGCCAGGTCTAACGAGAAAAGACCATTATCGGCAGCGTCCCAAACGGCATCTCCCTCAAGACAAGTCACGGCAGACACACCGCTTTCTCCGCCCGTGCGTCTCTCCATCATGCATTGAAGAACTTCTAAGGTGTGAAAACCGTATATGTCAAGACCGGAAAAACCGATAGCAACTGCCTCTGTAATAGGTGAATCGAGTTGGTGTTCTATCCAAGGATTGCGCCAACCAACAGGTAATGACGAACCCGCCATTAGCGGGGCTCCAAGGCTCTTTGCTCGGTCATACATCCATTTTGCGTCAGTCCAGTTGTACGAGAGGTGTTTGTCATTAAAGATGGGAACCGCTTTCCCTGACGTGGCCATCACGCCACAAATTTGCTCCATAAAATACCGCCGCGGGTATAAATGCTGCTCTTTTTCATTCCATGCGTAATCACCGTGTTCACCAATTAATAGAACACCGTCAACGGCGAGTTCATTCCCGCCCAAACAGAGTGTAGCTAGGATGCTATTGTACACAGGTATCTTGTTTTGTTTAGCAAGATCAAGACCTATGTCATTTTCTGGTATTTGGTCCAAATAAAGCCCGGCAACTTTCACCCTAGGTTTGTGAAATCCGTCGTCTGTTGGGAATCCATGAATAAATTTTGTAATGATGACGTCGGCATGAGACCGCGGGCGATATTCTGTTACTATTGCAGCTATTTTTCTCATTATACAACCGCCATTGCCGCAAAGAGAGCTTTAAGGTAGCCGACGCTGTATGCCATGCCTCGGGTAAGATTTCCCTGATCACCTTCCAAAGCTGGAATATGGTCGGGGTTTATGCACCCGTCGAAGCCGACCTGTTTAAGCTCTAGCAAAATCTTTGCAGGGTTCATGTCGCCATCGTCTAATAATACTTCTTCAAAACCGCCTGCTGTCGCTAAAGATCCACGCACGTTGCGAAGGTGAATCATGAAAAGACGACCTTTTCGACCATAATTGTGGAGTTCATCTAAGACCAGCGGAGATCCGCCTGCCTGGGCCCGGGTTCCGCAACAGTAGAGATAGCCAACTTGCTTACTGGGGAATGCATCGATTACTCGGTGATAGCCAAGGCCACCCAAGGGGGTATCGGGGAACGGTGCATCGGATGGGTGGATAGCCAGTTTGATGTCATGTTCTTCAGCTACGGGCACAAGTTGGCCGTAGAGGTCACAGAAACGTGACCACCATTTTTCTAATTCTTCGGCAGGTGGTGGCCCTTGAGTATTATTCGCAAGGGCCAAACTCTCAGATCGATATTGATACCCTCCACGATGGGGTGCGTTCCACCGGTGTGACATCCACGGAAAAACATCGCCTTCTAACCGCTGACGGGCAATAGGTATTCCGGCTGCGGCATAGACACGAAGGGCATTTACACTATTTTCTAGTTCTCTTTCACTGCCATCTTTTTTTTTCATAAATTCGTTGGTTATATCTGGGAGGGTGACTCGGTTGAAATCTAATCCCCATGATAGAATTTTTCTTTTGATTTTTAATAATTCATCTAGATCTGGATATCCTTGTTCTTTAACTCCTGGGAAAAAGTCGCCTTGGCCGAAGTCTAGGCAGTTTACGCCGAGTTGAGTTACAAATCGTAAATAAGACTCTGAGAGATCACCGTGCCAAACCGAAATTTTAAACATTTCATCACCTTAACTGTACGGGTTTAACGTGCGCCGAAAAAATTAGCTAACTGGTTCCTCAAAGACAAGCGACTTATAATTAAAATTATGGTAGACTCTTTTTCTGTTTATTTCTGGATTCAAACAATTGAACGCAGACAGGATTTTCCCGCTATAGCTACAAATAAAGGGTGGGACGATGGTTCTGTTTGTGACTATACGGATAGTCATAATTATGGATTTTCTCTTACTTCTGGTTCGCTTGCTGGGTGGGCAATTGTACTGCAACCGAATGGTGCTTGGGCTTGGAATCTAGGGGATGGCGAACAAAGGTTAGATTACCAGCCTACTGGCGAGCGTCAGACTGTTTCCGATGGGAAGTGGCATTTTCTTGCTTTTGTGGTTGATATAGACAATTTGGCCGTGAGGCTTTATTACGATGGTATTCAGGTGGCTCTTTATAGTTTGGCGGGTATGGATCTTGTGGAGGGTCCCAAAGGACACTTTGGCGCTTTGTTTTGTCAAGACGAAATGCTACATGAAACACCTGTGGTTTTGGAGTCTGATGAGGTTTTGCAATTGTATAAAGAGCGTTTATCTGTTCGACCATCCACCTACCCGAATTTTAATCCTAAATGCAAACTTCGTATAATGACTTGGAACATTTGGAATGGAGGGCGTGAAGATGGCATTGATGTCGGAGTTCAACGTGTTACAGAAATTATCAGAAAGAGTGGGGCTGATATTGTTGCTATGCAAGAAACATACGGATCTGGGCCACGAATTGCCGACGCTTTGGGCTACCACCTTTATCTGCGGTCGTCAAATCTTTCCGTAATAAGTCGGTATCCCGCCGTATCTCATCATTCCTTTTACCAGCCGTTTAACTTAGGAGGAGTTTCTTTAGAGCTTAACCCCTCCTTAACGATAGATGTGTTTACGTTATGGCTTCATTATTTGCCTGATTTCTGTAGTGATGTTCTTGTTGAAGGTATTACGGCGGAAGTGTTACAAAAGTCTGAGTGGAATACGCGGGCATCTGAAATAAAACAGATTTTAGTCGAAATATCAGAAAAGTTTTATGGTAGTCGACTCTTTGTCGCAGGCGACTTCAATTGCCCTTCTCATTTGGATTGGACGGAATCGGCTCGTCAATTACACAGAAACTTAGTGGTAAAATGGCCTGTAAGTGTACAAATGATGAAGGCTGGCTTCTTAGATAGTTATAGAAACGTGTATCCTGACGAAAAAAAACATTTTGGTCATACATGGACTCCGCGTAATCCAAATAGCTGGCAGGATAGAATCGATTACATCTACTATAGAGGTCGTGGCATCCAGTGCGAAGGGGCCGACTTATTGAATACACACGAAGGCAAATGGCCGAGTGATCATGCCGCCGTATGTGCTACGTTTAATGTTGATGTATGAATAAATGGCTAGCCTGGTTGCAAGCTGCACGGATTACGTCTGCGATCAATATACAGTTGCCTTTAGCATTCGGTAATGCCATTGCTTATTCCGTGAATAATATGGTTGCTGTTGGAAATCTTTGGTGGTTATTCCTTTATGGCATTGGAATGCAATTGTACATTGTTTTTTTAAATGATTGGTCCGACAGGTTTGCTGATGCTTTAAATGAGGCGCCAACTATGTTTTCAGGAGGATCTCGCGTATTAGTT
>JAYYVF010000051.1:0-28727 GCA_036343635.1 Candidatus Latescibacterota bacterium
GGCTCTCCTTCGTATCCCTTAAATTTTGCAATTTTCGCCATAAAATAGGTTCTCCTTACCAATCTCTAGTGTATCCAGCGGTCCAACCGCCATCCACAGTGATTGTTGTTCCGTTTACATAACTAGATTCCGGAGCAACTAGAAAAGTTACAGCAGCAGCGATCTCCTCAACTTCAGCCGGCCGTCCAAGAGGAATGTGGGACAACAAACTCTCGGCATTTTCATTAAAAACACCTTCATCTGAATAAAAAAGTTTTTTCGTCCCCTTGGTTAACGTGGATCCCGGAGCAACAGCATTAACAAGAATTCCCTTGGATCCTAGCTCTAAGGCCATTGACCGTGTCAAGTTAATAACTCCAGCCTTTGCTGCCACAAAAGCAGATTGTAAACGAAGAGGCACTAATCCAGCAATAGAGCTAATATTAACGATCCTGCCACCACCATTCCGCAATATAGCTGGTATAGCTGCACGGCTTGCAACGAACACACCACGTAAATCGACGTCCACAATACGGTCCCAATTTTCCGGACTAAATTCATGAATTGGCACACGATCGCCACCACTATTAATCCCGGCATTATTGATAAGAATATCTAATCTCCCCCACCGTTGCTCTGCTTCAGAAACAACTCGTTCCATAGCCGACACGTCCGAAACATCTGCATGCCAAGATCCTCCACCAAGATCTTTTGCAGCCTCATCGGCACCAGCCTGATCCACATCAACTACACCTATATGAGCACCATTATCAAACAACTGTTGAGCTATCGCTCTACCAATACCTTGAGCTCCTCCAGTCACCAGTGCAACCAGACCATTCAGATCGACTCGCATCGAATTCACCCTTTCCCTACAGAACCAAAAAACAAAAAAGCATATAACACACGAAATAAATAAAATATTGCAGCATATCCAAAGTTAAACAGTAATGTTTAACTTTTTGATCCTTTATGATTTTAAGAAAGTAAGACTTCCATTTTCTACTCGCCGGTAATAACAGCTTTTACGACTTAATCCACGATTATCTTTCGTGTGACAAGCCCCCTGACCACGTGGTCTTACCATATACAAAACTGAATTCTGCTCACAATTCACACGAATCTCCAACAAATCTAAAATGTCACCGGAAGTTGCACCTTTCACCCAAAGTTCATTACGCGAAGTACTCCAAAAGGCGGCAACTTTATTTTCCACTGCGTAATCCAGAGCCACTTGATTCACATAGGCAACAATCAAAATCTCTAAGCTATCAAAATCTTGAACCGCCACTGGGACCAATCCTTCTCCACAAGATGACACTTTCTTGAGTTTTTCAAAATCCAACACAAAATCTTGACTATTTTCTATATCTGTATGAATCAGACTCTTATTCTTAGACATTTTTTCAAACCTCTTTTTCCAACTCGTGTACAGATTAAATGTGCAAAATTCAAGAATTTATTTTATATCTTTTCCCAATTATCAAAGCACGCCGCCTGCCCCCTAAAGCTACCTTCAAGATCAACTAAATTCCAAACTATTCCATTAGAAATTCGGAATCTTTGTCCCAAGGAATCTATCCTTACCCCCGAATAATCTTCTACATAACCATCTCGATCAACTAGGGAAAGTAACCTCAATCTCTCTGAACGATCTAATGGCTCCGCCGACTCTTCAGAAGGTAATACTACAAAATCAGCCCAATTCATATTGAATATCGAGAGAGCCAAACGATTTGCATAATTGAAGATGGGGTTTGCTTCAACGCCATGCGAAACAACTGCAATCGGCGCTTCAAACAACGTCTTACCTAAGCATTCCGAGGGACTAATCAATGGACATCCCAACCATTGTAGAAAACTCTGACATATAAGCTCGGCTTGGGATTCATGATAGGCATTTATAGAATTCGAGAAAGGCAACCCAAAGACATCTTGATTCAAAACTTAATATCCAAAAATAATTTTGATAGCTGCCTCTCTAAGAAGAAGCTTCCCATGCAGCTTCTTTTACTATTTCTGAAAGAGCCGGGTGCGCATGTATGGTCCTTGCAAGATCTTCAGCACTAGCAGAAAATTCCAAAGCAAGTACAGACTCAGCAATCATACTAGAAGCGTGGGCCCCCAAAATATGCACACCAAGCAATCGATCCGTCTCTGCATTTGCAACAACCTTTACCAGACCATCCGTCTCTTCCATACAATGCGCACGTGCGTTCGCACGGTAATGAATTTTTCCAATAGAAACCTGATATCCCTCAATTTTGGCCATTTCTTCAGTTAATCCTACACTTGCTAATTCCGGATGAGTATATACTACCCCGGGAATAGCATCATAATTAACCCGACCTGCAAGACCTGCCATACGTTCAACAACGGCCACCCCTTCAGCTTCTGCCTTGTGCGCCAACATGGGGCCAGTCACAACATCTCCAATCGCCCAAACACCATCTAAACTTGTACGTCCGTGCGAATCAGTTACGACGTAGCCCTTATCGTCTAATTCTACACCCAGATCTACTATTCCTAAGCCTGCTGTATAGGGCCGCCTTCCCACAGCAACTAAAACACGGTCGCATTCGACAAGTTTTGATTCACTATTTGCTTCTAATTCAAGCTTAACGACATTTTCATCTATTATAACAGACTTAGCGCCCGTATTCAATTCAAATTTCATTCCTTGACGATTAAGGACTCTTTGTAGCTGCCCCGCCATTTCTTTGTCCATACCGGGTAAAATTTGGTTTGTAAATTCTACAATTTGCACCTCTGCACCGAGACGACTCCAAACCGACCCCATTTCAAGCCCAATCGCACCTGCGCCAATAACAGCTAAGCGTCCCGGAACTGAATCCAGTTTAAGCGCCTCAGTCGAACTTATCACAAAATTACTGTCAAAAGGAATATTGGGTAATTCTACAGGAACACTACCTGTAGCTATGAGTATCTGATTTGCAGTTACAACGCTTGTACCTTCTGTACCGTCAATCTGTAATTCATTCCCGCTGAGTAACTTGGCAGTTCCGGTAATAGATGTAATACCATGCCGTTCAAAAAGACCTTTGATACCATTAGTCATATCAGAGACAATGTTTTCTTTTCGATTCATCATGACCGATAGATCAAGGTCAACTGCACCAAGTCCAATGCCATGTGCGTCAAAACCCGTGTTCGCACGAGAATAAATTTCACTAGATTCAAGTAAGGCCTTACTGGGGATGCAACCTACATTTAAACATGTGCCACCCAAATAATGCTTATCAATACATGCAACACCCATACCCAGTTCACTGGCACGCCTAGCGGCCACATATCCTCCAGGACCAGCTCCTATAATAACAAGATCAAAATTTAAGTCGCTCACGCGTCTAATTCTCCTATAACCACAAGATTATCACCTAAATCTCTAACATCAAACGTGCAGGGTCTTCAATCAATTCTTTAACTCGGACTAAGAAACTCACAGATTGCTGCCCGTCAATAATCCTATGATCATAGGAAAGTGCAACATACATCATGGGGCGTACAACAATTTCAGTATCAATTACAACCGGACGCTGCTGAATCGTGTGCATTCCGAGTATACCGCTCTGTGGAGCATTTAGAATAGGTGTCGAAAGCAGAGAACCAAACACGCCCCCATTTGTTACGGTGAAAGTTCCACCGCTCAATTCATCCATAGCTAACTTATTGTCACGTGCTGCAAAAGCTAAGCGTTTTATTTCACCTTCAATATCGGCCATTGAAAGACTTTCAGCCCGTTGCAATACGGGAACAACTAGACCTCTTTCAGTGCTTACAGCTATACCCAAGTTTATCTGATCATTATAGACAATATCTGTTCTATCAATTTGCGCATTAATAACTGGGAACTCTTTAAGAGCCAACACAACAGCGCGCGAAAAGAAGGACATTAGTCCTAATGAAACTCCGTGAACCTCAGCAAAACGTTCCTTATACTGCTTACGAAGCGACATAACGGCATGCATATCGATTTCATTAAACGTTGTTAACATAGCTGCATTGTTCTGGGCATTCACCAAATGCTCTGCAACCCGTTGGCGCAGCCGACTCATGGGCTCTCTACGTATTCCCTGTTTATCGGACTCATTGTTCGTCCCAGAATCAGAGTCGGAAGAGCCAACCGTTGATGCTGATTCTGAAAGATATTTCCTAACATCCTCTTTCGTTACCCTGCCATCTTTACCGGTTCCATTCAGTTTTTCTACATCAAGGTTATTTTCTTCCACTAACCGTTGAGCAGCGGGGCTCAGTATTTTTTCAGCTACCTGATTGGACGTTGTTTCGTTAAAAATTTCTTTTTGCTGAATTTCTACTTTGGGTTCATCCACCTCGGGACGTTCGCCATCTTCAATCTCAGCAATAGTAGAGCCAATACCGAGAGTTGCATCCACAACTTCTTTATGACGTAAAATTCCTTCATTTGGAGCAGGTAAATCTACGTTAGCTTTGTCAGTCTCCAAAACACAGATCGGCTCATCGCGCTCAACATAATCACCATCAGCCTTTAGCCATTCAATAAGTATTACTTCACTAACGGATTCGCCCATTGCGGGTATTTGAACCTCATATGCCATCTAGTACCTCTCTACCGATCTTTGATATGTCAATACGGAACCATTATTTTTGCTTGACCCATTCAACCCAATAACTTCAGAATTATCAGTCAACACTCGTTCAACAATATCTTTTTGCTCTTCTTGATGTACCTGATGTGATCCAGTTGCCGGACTCGCTGCCTCATCTCGTCCTACATATACTAACCTACAAGTTTCAGGAATCACAGCTTCAAGTCGAGGTCTCACAAAACTCCAAGGACCCATATTTTCGGCTTCCTCTTGAACCCAACAAACCTCTTTTATACCACTATATCGAGCCAGTATTGCTTTCAACAATTCTTTAGGAAATGGATATAATTCCTCAATTCTAATCAAAGCAGTATCCGTAGTGGTCTGATCAAGCTGACGTCTTGATTCAAATAGATCAAAATACACCTTACCGCTGCACAGGATAACTCTACGTACGGAATCTATATCAATTGTCGCAGGATCATCAATTACTGGCTGAAAGTTTCCATCGGTAAAATCCGAAACTTCGGAAACACATAATTTATTGCGTAACATGCTTTTCGGCGTCATCACGATCAATGGTTTACGAAATGTTCTTAACATTTGACGACGCAACACATGAAAATACTGAGCAGGAGTACTTGGATACACTACTTGCATATTTTTTTTAGCACATAGTTGTAAAAATCTTTCTAATCGTGCACTCGAATGTTCGGGCCCCATACCTTCCGATCCATGTGGCAACAACAAAACCAATCCGCACATGCGCATCCATTTTGCCTCGGCACTCGCTATAAATTGATCGATAATCATCTGGGCACCATTTACGAAGTCTCCAAATTGAGCCTCCCAAAGTACCAGCCGTCGAGGATCGGCTGAACTTATTCCATACTCAAACCCCAAAACCGCCAATTCAGAAAGCATCGTATTTAACACAACAAAGTCTGCCTGGTCGTTAGACATATTCGCTAAAGGAATATGAACATCCCCATTTTCAATATCATGCCAAGCGGCATGTCTGTGCGCAAAAGTACCTCGTTGGCTGTCTTGACCGACCAATCGTACTGGGATTCCATCCAAAAGCAACGAACCAAAAGCTAACATTTCAGCAGCTCCCCAATCCACATACGTCTCTCCGGTAACCATCGCCAGACGAGCATCGTTAATTCGTTGCACAGTTCGATGCAAGGAAAACGATTCCGGCACACATGTAGCCAAACCTGCTATTTCCTGCAATCGGTTGGCATCCACCGACGTTTGGGCTGTCCAATCCTTTCCAGCTTTATTCAAACCCTGCCAAACCCCGCCAAACCGTGCTACTCTAGCAGAAACCTGCAAACTTCGAGCAACTTCCTGGGCTTTATCCAAACTCCCTTTGATATCGTTGCGAATATCTTTGATTTTCTCACGGCCGATGTGACTCGTACTGACCAGATTCTCACTATATAGTGATAGCACAGTCGGCAATTTGGATATCTTCTGATACATAAGAGGCTGTGTAACGGTTGGGTCATCCGCCTCATTATGACCATGCCGCCGATAGCACCACAAATCGATAATTACATCTACTTTAAACCGTTGTCTAAATTCGACGGCGACACGTACCGCTTGAACAACCGCCTCAGGGTCATCCCCATTTACATGAAATACAGGAGCTTGTATTTGTTTCGCAACATCAGTAGGATAGGGCGAAAAACGTGTCTCATCAGGTGTCGCGGTATAACCTAACTGATTATTAATAATGATGTGTACAGTTCCGCCAGTACCATAACCATCTAGCTCGGATAAGTTCAATGTCTCCGCGACAATACCCTGACCAGTGAAGGCCGCCTCACCGTGTATCAACACAGGAACTACCCTTGTTCCTTCACCATCGCAAAGATGGGACTGTTTAGCATAAACAATACCTTCAACAACAGGGTCAACCAACTCCAAATGGCTGGGGTTGTAGCTCATTGAAAGGTGTATCCTACGGTTCCCCACACTAACGTGATCATACGAATAGCCCTGGTGATACTTAACATCACCTTCCGAGTCACCCCGACCAGTGTCAGCGGCCCCCTCAAATTCAGTTAATATATTTTCATAAGGTTTCTGTAATAAATGAGCAAGAACATTAAGACGACCCCGATGAGCCATACCAATAACGACTTCGTCTACCCCTAATTCAGCACCTCTCTCCACGAGGGTATCTAGCAACGGTAACAAGGTATCAGCGCCTTCAAGAGAGAAGCGTTTCTGACCTATGTAACGAGTATGTAAGAATTGTTCAAATTCTTCCGCCTCACACAGGCGCCGAAGAATTCGTTGAACCTCATCATTTTCCAATGTTTGGATATTATAATCAGGCTCAATCCGTTCCTGCAACCAAGCACGCTGCTCTTTATCAGGGATATCCATGTATTCAACACCGATACTACGACAATACGTCAATCGAAGTTTCTCGATTAAACCTCCCAAGGTCCCATCAGTCCGACCAAGAAACCCTCCGTTCCCTACGCCTTTTTCCAAATCATCTTCGGAGAGACCAAATTCGGACAAATCTAAAAGTGGTATGCTCTTTCTATTTTCACCTAGTGGGTCAAGATTTGCTATAAAATGACCTAAGGTGCGATATGCCTGAACCAAAGCAAACACACCTCGATCCGTATGCTGACGATGAGGAAGATCATCCTGATCGTATTTCACCGAAAAACCCGACCGGGATTCCGATTTACCAGTCGAATTTTCTGTTTGGGAAAATCCTAAGTCAAAACCCTTAAAAAATGCACGCCATTCCGTATCTAATTGACTTGGGTCCTTAAGATATTGCTGATAAAGTTGATCAACGAATTCGGCGTTCTCACCATGGGAATTAAATTGAGGCATCGGCATTCCTTTATCTCACCATTCTCTTACACCTAGACCTCATAAGAATATGATCTAACTGTCACTTAGGCAACGAATTTCTAATCTATAGCTATCCAAGAAACGAGTTAAGTATGCCATTTAAACTTTTACCGACCATCAACAGACAAACACTTGCCAACATACGCTAAATTGAGAATATTTTTAACCTCGACCTACTTGACTGTAAAAGTCATTCCAATATTTGAATTTGTCCTTCAATCGGACCGGCATATGCAGATTAGCTTTCGTGGAGAATCTCTGCTGTCAGATTCTCGTCACTCAATATTGTTGAAAAAATGCCAGCAGTTGGTTTCTTACATCACAGAAATTAAGACCGAGCAAAGGTTCTTTGTCCTTTTGGGAAAACAACCCTCTCAAAAAGACCTTGGGTTGTTAAAGGACATTCTGGAAGTGCAGGAAATAGCTCCTATGCTCAAAGACAACCAACTGGCAATTTGTCCCCGTAAGGGTACAATATCCCCGTGGGCTAGTAAAACCTTAGATATATTGAAAAACTGCGGGTTGGATTTCATCGAACGTATTGAACGTGGATATGTTTATACGTTTCTTGCAAAACTTACTCTGACTCCTCAACAAATTGATTCTATCAGTCCAATCTTATACGATAGGATGACAGAATCCCCAACAAGGCTTTTAGAAGAGTTTTTTTCACAGTCTATCGCACATCCCTTAGAACATATCAAACTTATGAAAGAGGGATTACCGGCCCTAGTCCGCGCTAATACTGGAATGGGCCTAGCATTATCTCGCGAAGAGATGCAATATTTTTCAGATGTATATAGCCAAATTAAAAGAGATCCAACCGATGTTGAGCTAATGATGTTTTCGGTAGTTAACTCAGAACACTGTAGACACAAAATATTTAATGCCGAATGGATTGTAGACGGTCTACGAAAAACTAATTCCCTTTTCGAGATGATACGAAACACTCACAAAAAACAACCCCAAGGGACGGTAAAGGCGTATTCGGATAATAGTGGAATTCTTGAAGGTTTTTCAATACCCACCTTCCGGCCGTCTTTGAAAAATGAAAATCGTTATCAATACAGGGAGGAAAAAACGCATATCTTAATCAAAGTCGAAACTCACAATCATCCAACGGCAATTTCTCCATATTCCGGTGCCTCGACTGGAGTTGGTGGAGAAATTAGAGATGAAGGTGCTGCCGGCACTGGCGGAACGCCGCAGGCCGGGTTATGTGCTTTTTTTACATCGCATCTGCAAATTCCCGACTTTAGCCAACCTTGGGAAAAACAACATGCTGAATTCCCGAATCGTTTAGCTTCTCCTTTACAAATCATGACTGAGGGCCCTATCGGAGGTGCTGCATTCGGAAATGAATTCGGTCGTCCAAATATCTATGGAATCTTTCGTACTTTTGAAGAACACATATTGGGCGAATACCGCGGCTATCATAAACCAATCATGATAGCAGGCGGAGTTGGCTTAATTGACGGAACTCACGTGGAAAAGAAAAAACCTGCATCTGGTGACTACGTTATACAATTAGGAGGCCCCTCTATGCTTATCGGCTTAGGAGGAGGAGCAGCCTCCAGTATGGACACTGGGTCAAACAAAGAAGACCTTGATTTCGCTTCTGTTCAACGTGACAACCCCGAATTAGAACGACGCTGTCAAGAGTTAATTAACCGCTGTATAAGCTTAGGCCAAGAGAACCCAATCATTAGCATTCACGACGTAGGGGCAGGTGGTCTCTCGAATGCGTGCCCAGAGCTAGTCGAAGATGTTGGGGCACACTTTAAAATTAGATCCATTTTGAACGACGAGCCGTCTATGAGTCCTATGCAAATTTGGTGTAACGAAGCTCAGGAACGCTATGTCATTGTTGTAAAACGCGATGACCTTACTCAGTTTGACCAGATTGCACAGCGCGAACGATGTCTTTATGCGATAATCGGTGAAATAACTGGCGATAAAAAAATAACACTTTCTGATGAACTTCTCGGCAAAGATCCAATACCCGAAATAGATCTCGAAGTATTCTTGGGGAAACCACCACGAATGCTTCGAGATGTAAAAAGCCTTAACAATGAACATGTAATAGAGAACGTTCCCAATATCGATATTTCAGAGGCCGTAAGCCGGATACTGCGCTTCCCTGCCGTAGCAGCAAAAACTTTTTTAATAACCATAGCCGACAGATCGGTTACTGGTTTAGTCGCCCGTGATCAATTCGTCGGCCCTTACCAGGTTCCTGTCTCTGATGTGGGATTGACGATGCATTCTTTCAAGACAAACACAGGTAGTGCAATGGCAATGGGCGAGCGAACTCCAGCGGCTATAATTGATGCTCCTGCATCTGGACGTCTCGCAATAGCCGAAGCAATTACCAATATATCTTCGGCATTTATCGGTTCAATTGAAAATATCAAGCTCTCTGGTAATTGGATGTGTGCATGCGGCGAAGAGGGTGAAGACGCCAACCTATTCAAGACCGTAGAAAGCATAGGGATGGAATTTTGTCCGGAACTGGGTGTATCCATCCCAGTTGGCAAAGATAGTCTTTCCATGCGTTCCGTTTGGGATGATAACCAAGGTAAAAAACACAAAATCGTTGCACCAATGAGCTTAGTTGTCTCTGCATTTTCCCCTGTACAAGATGCCCGGAAGCACGTAACGCCTCAACTAAATCCAGCACCCAACACCGAATTAATTCTCATAGATATGGGTCGTGGGAAAAATCGATTGGGTGCGTCTAGTCTGTTACAGACTTATAATAAAATGGGAAAGACTACTCCAGATATAGATCCCAAGTCGCTACGTCAACTTTTCGAAGCAATACAAGAGCTCCATTCTCAAAATCTTCTTCTATCATATCATGATCGATCTGACGGTGGCCTTTTCGTGACTGTTGCGGAAATGGCGTTTGCCGGACGTTGCGGAATTGACCTCAATATAAGTGACCTTGGGAAAGATTATATATCTGCCTTGTTCAATGAGGAGATTGGTGTTGTTTTTCAATATCATGCCGACAAAAAACAAATAATATCCAACATTTTGAACTCATATAATCTCTCTGATTGTTCCTACACAATAGGTCGTCCAAACACGACAAAAGACTTAACGGTATCTTCCAAGTCCAACGAGATCTATCGATCTAAAGTGCAATACTTACAATCCATCTGGTCCGAGGTCTCTTATCACATGCAGGCCCAGAGAGATAACCCAGTTTGTGCTCAACAAGAGTTTGAAGCCATTCAAGATACTGATGATCCAGGACTTCAATTCAAATGGTCAAATATGATACAAACTCCTATGATAAATGGGGGGCTAAAACCTCAAGTAGCTATTTTAAGAGAACAAGGTGTCAACGGACACGTTGAAATGGCCGCGGCATTTGATGCTGCCGGATTTCAATCTGTTGACGTAACCATGACCGACCTTATAAAAAACACTACTGAACTAAGCAACTTTTCCGGATTGGTCTCTTGTGGCGGATTCAGCTATGGGGACGTATTGGGCGCAGGCGCAGGTTGGGCCCGTTCGATCCTTTTTAATCCAATATTAAAACAGCAATTCAAAAATTTCTTTGAACGAAAGGATTCATTCACTTTAGGTGTTTGTAACGGTTGCCAAATGTTGTCTCACTTAAAAATGCTAATACCGGGTGCTGAACACTGGCCAGATTTTTCACCAAATCAATCGGAACAATTTGAAGCACGCCTATCAACAGTCGAAATTATAGAAAGTAATTCGATCTTCTTAAAAAATATGGAAGGCGCTCGTCTACCAATCGCTGTAGCCCACGGAGAAGGCCGTGCTGTCTTGAATAAAAAGGAACTGAAAACTTTAACTCAAAACAAACAAATTTCATTAAAGTACGTAGATAACAAAGGTGAATCGACAGAACGTTATCCTGCAAACCCGAACGGGTCTACCAGCGGAATTACGGGTTTCTGCTCAAAAGACGGAACAGCAACAATAATGATGCCACATCCTGAGCGAGTCTTCCGTACTTCCCAGCTCTCTTATATTTCCGACAACTTGACCGATGAATTCACGCCATGGATACAATTATTTTCCAATGCACTGAAATTTGTTATTTGAAAAACATTAAAATCAATTTGTAAACGACTAACTCATTTGTATGTTTTGGTTGCATAGCGAAAGGGCCGCATTTATATTGATCGCCACCGTCACAATCTTTTTTTACACGGTGGCTCTTCCAAGATCTTCAATAATCTTGAATCCGAGAATTACTTGATGACATTTCAATTTTGGTTTTTGATCATAGTTTTCTTTTTGGGAATTAGTTGTAACTCCTCTCAAACTAAGACCACGGAAACCATAGAAATAGAATTTTGGACGATAGCGTTGGGAGATGCCTTTGCGGATTATGTCAATGGGATGATCGATTCGTATGAATCCAATCATCCCGGCATACATATCAAATGGGTAGATGTAAGTGGTGCAGAGGTCGCCGAGAAATTTTTGGCTGCACTCGTCGGACAAACTCCGCCAGATGTAGTAAACATATACGATCTTCCCAGATTCTTACAATACGGTGTGTTGGCCGATATGGATTCGCTGGTTTCGGCGTCAGAGCGTAACAAACGGATCAAAAGTTTTTGGCGTGGAATTGGTCAATACCAGGGGCGTAATTACGTTATTCCCTGGTACACTAGCGTTTCAATGCTGTGGTACAACAGAGAAATTTTTCAAAATGCTGGCCTAGACCCCGAAAAACCACCTCAATCCATTGACGAAATGCTTGAGATGGCACGGCAAATTTACGCAACAACTGGCAAATACGGAATATCCTGGCGCCTTCATCCCTCGTTGGGTTGTCCCCCGTGGGCACTTCTTCGAATTGATGGATTCTGGCCTCTATTCAATGAGCAACAAACGAAAACGGTAATAAATAATTCCCGAGCCGCTGCAATTTTGCAGAAATGGGTCGATGCATATCAAAACGGAGCCTTGCCTCCGGAGGCGTTAGCTGCCTCGCACAGAGATGACGTAAACTGGTTTGTAGAGGGACGAGCTGCAATGTTGCCATTTTCAGGCGGATGGATTACTCGTTATTTCGACAAATCATTTGAGGGGAAAGCCCAACCAGCAGCGCAACCTAGAGGTAAATTAGGGCAAGTGCCAGCCACTAGCCAAGCTCTGGTGGTGCCGAGAGCATCTGGCAATATCAAAGTGGCTACCGATTTTGCCCTATTTGTAACAAATGATCATAATCAGCTCGAATTTGCGCGACACGCACCACTATTACCTTCAACGATAAAAGCTGCCTCCGACCCATATTTTCAACGTACACCGAAAAATCTGGGCGAACAAGCTAACCGATTTTCATCAAGAGATATTAATAATTCATTTGTCTTAACTCCACCCGATGTAAAAGGTTGGAGTAGAATGGAAGACGCACTATACGAAGAGTTCGCAAAAGCAATGGCAGGACAGCAAACGATCGAACTAGCATTAGAACGTGTTGAAAGAAAATGGAATCACCTGTTGGATTATCAATAACGGCGAGCAAAATTAATGATGTATAATCGTTGGACTCCGTTGTGGTTTATGGCTCCAGGTTTACTGTTGCTTGGGATTTTTTTGGCTTATCCATTATTGGATACTTTTTGGCTGAGCCTGCACAAGTACAATCTTTTCTCTCCCCCGAAATATATCGGAATCGATAATTTCCGTCGCGCGATGGAAGACGAACTTTTTTGGCGCGTACTAGCAAATACTCTCCTTTATGCCCTCATGGTTGTTCCGGCTATAGTCGTCATTTCTTTTGTGCTTGCCCTATTAGTTAACAACACATTAAAGGGTATTCGAATTTTTCGGACCTTATACTATATACCTGTCGTCACATCTATTGTAGTTGCCGGAATTATTTGGAAGTGGATCTATAATGCCGATGGACTACTCAATGCAGGGCTTCAAACTTTGGGCATCGACGGTGTCTCCTGGTTAGTCGATACTCGCGGAGTAATCAATGTTTTTTTTAATTTCATAGGCATTCCCATTCAAAGCGTATGGCTCTCCGAGCCTGCTATTGCACTATTTTCAATAGCAGTAGTCACGTTGTGGAAGGCCTCCCCTTACTATATGATAATCTATCTGGCAGGGCTTCAAGGAATTCCTAAAGATTTAGAAGAAGCCGCCCGAGTAGACGGTGCGGGACCCTGGCGGGTTATACGACATGTTACATTACCATCCCTACAGCCTTATACCGTTGTTGTGTGTATTATGGCTACTATTGCCGCTCTACGAACATTTGGGGAAGTATATGTCATGACGGGTGGAGGACCGTTTCACAGAACGAACTTATTATCCTATTACATCTATACTTTGGGATTCAAATATTTAGAAGTTGGATACGCTGCAGCAGTTTCATTACTTCTACTTTTGATAATTTTATTACTGTCTTACCTCAATTTTCGTTTTGCTGGAAATCAAAACGAACGAGGTGGAGTATGACTAAAAAAACAATCGAGACCGGGATTTTATATCTGTTGTTACTTGGCGTCTGTGTCGTTCTACTTATTCCTTTTGTCTGGCTACTGTCCACTGCACTTAAATCAGAATCTGCAGACCTTTTTGCTTTTCCTCCACAATGGATCCCCGATCCTGTCGTTTGGAGTAATTTCTTGAAATCCTGGGAAATACTTCCTTTTGGAAGATATCTATTTAATACTTTCTTTATTGCAATTTCAACAGTTTTAATCAACCTTACCCTCTCCTCAATGACAGGTTTTGCTTTAGCACGAATGCAATTTGCAGGACGACAATTAATTTTATACGCCGTTTTAGCGACCACAATGATACCATTTCAAGTACTACTCATACCGCTTTTTATCGTCACCTTAAAATTAGGTCTTGTAGATTCATACGCAGGCGTCATCCTTCCGGTCGCCGTAAATGCATTTGGAATATTTCTTCTACGACAAGCGTTTACAACTATACCGGTGGATTTGGAACATGCCGCTCGCATAGATGGATGTAATGACTGGCAGATCTTTGTCCGAGTCATGTTACCATTAATAAAACCAGCTCTTGCGACTCTAGCCGCATTCACTTTTGTCGCACAATGGAATGATTTTATCTGGCCGTTAATCGTTTTAAAAAATAGAGACTTATATACATTGCAATTAGGGTTAGCAAGTCTTCAAGGGGTCTTCGGTGTCAACTGGCGTTACATCTCTGCAGCATCGATCATCGCCTTGTTTCCAACGATAGTGTTTTTCCTTTTCACCCAACGTTTCTTCACCAAAGGTATAACAAGTGGAGCGGTAAAGGGTTAATATGAAATTAAAATTTAAAATCAATAATCCATCATCTTTCTATGCTAAATTTATTTGGGGACTAATACTCTGTTTGAGCCCTCTATATATTTCCCCTTACCCAATTTATGCGCAACCCCTACCACAATACAAAATATATGTTACCGCCGATTCGATTAAAATCGACGGCATACTCAATGAGCCAGGTTGGCAGTCCGCTCCTATTATCAACGAATTTTCATATCCCTGGTTCACTAATGGCCAAAAAGAATTAACAGAAGCCCGTTTGATTTGGGACAGCAATTATTTGTACGTTGCATTTGTCGCTCATGATCAATTTGTTTCTGCTTATAATTCGGAGCGAGATTCTCCCGTATCTCAGGATGACTGTGTAGAGGTTTTTATCGCACCTGACACAACTAATATACAGAATTATTTCAACTACGAATTTAACGCTCTGTGTACAATTTTAGACCGTGCTCCTTACGACAACCGTAGTGGAAAATGGAACTCGAATGATCTTAAAGTAGCTATAAAAATAAACGGCACTCTAAACGATCATTCAGATGTAGACACGTTATGGACAACTGAAATTGCCATCCCGTTAGAAGACTTTAAGGAATTTGCTCCACACATACCTCCTAGAAGGGGAGATCGATGGAGGCTAAACCTTTATCGAACGGGAGGCGAGATTAATCTCCAATACGCTACTTGGTCTGCAACACTTCGTCCGAAACCTCAATTTCACGCACCTGAACGTTTTGGTATTGTAGAATTTTCAGACAGCCCGCTTTACAGCGATCCGCATATTGATTGAATTTTTTTGATGAATGAAATTTCATTATAACATTCAATCATCTATCTACCATTAAAGGTCAAATATCATCGAGCTCCCTCCTTTCACAGCCAAACTTATCAGCCATTCCCTCATTGTGTCCTTAGGTTTTTTTGCATGTTCCAACTCCCAAGATTCAGTAACCCAAACATCCAATAAAAGAGAATTAAACCAGGTTATTAATTCACAGAAAAACTTGCATGAAAAACGAATGAGTAATGCAGAGGAAGTCAGATTCAGTGAGGTCGCCAAAGAAGCTGGAATAGATATAAGTAATATTTCTGGAAGCCCAGAACAAGGGTATATCAGTGAAACCATGTCAGCGGGTGTTGCTGCTTTAGATGCGGACAGTGATGGTTTTTTAGATCTATTTATAATAGGTGGGACAACAAATAATCTTACTAACCCCACAGGCAGCCAACATTTATTTATAAACCAACAGGATGGTACGTTTTCAGACCTAACCCGGAAAGCCGGGCTCTATTACGAAGGATGGGGGATGGGCAGCGCTGTTGGAGATACCGACAATGATGGCGATATCGATTTATATGTCACTTATTTGGGAATTAATCAATTTTACCTAAATAATGGTGATGCAACATTCACCGAGATCGGCAGTTTTTCAGGAACTGCCGACTCTAGTTGGGGATCCAGCGCAGCCTTTGGAGACCTAAATAATGATGGGCTCTTAGATCTATACGTTACTAACTACGTAGAATTTAGTTTTGTAGATCCTCCCGTAGGAAAACTAAAATGTTCCTATAAAGGTTTGGAAAGCTTTTGTGGACCTCAGGGGATGAAAAGTACTCCCGATCGTCTATATCAGAATTTGGGAAATAACATATTTGAGGACGTTAGCAAACACACTACTATTTCTAATTACATGTTACCAGCATTAGGCGTTGTCCTTTGCGATATCGACAATGACGCAGACTTAGATATTTATATCGCCAATGATTCAGAGCGTAATTTATTATTCAATAACACAGGAAATTGGAATTTCGAGGAGCAAGCAATAGAGATAGGGTTAGCCTACAGTGAAAATGGCCGAGCTCAAGCTGGTATGGGAATTGATGCAGCAGATTATGATGAAGATGGTGACATTGATTTCTATGTAACAAATTTTTCTGATGACGTGAATACTCTGTATCAAAATCAAGGAAATGGGACATTTGTAGATAATACCTATGCGGCAGGACTTGGTAGTATAATAAGACCATACTTAGGCTGGTCTACCGGTTTCTTCGATTATGACAACGACGGAGATCTCGATATATTTGTGGCTAATGGTCACATCTATCCACAACTAAACACTATAAATGGTGGTCTAACATACCCCCAAGCTAACTTACTATACAGAAATGACGCTGGTTACTACAGGAACGTTGAGCAGCCACTCGGATGGGAAGCTAAAAAAGTAACTCGCGCAGCCGCATTGCTTGATTATGACAATGATGGTGATCAAGATATTCTCTTTGTTAATCTCAATGAAAAACCCGATCTATTACGTAACGACCTTCCAAATACTGGGAATTGGGTCGGCATAAAACTGACCGGGACCAAGAGTAATCGAGATGCAATTGGTGCACGGGTGACAATGGTCTCCAACCAAACAACTCGCATGCGCGAAATTCAAAGGGGGCGGGGGTTTCAATCACAATTTGACCCTAGAGTCGTATTTGGCCTACAAGCTAACGAAAAAATAGAAAAAATATTGGTAACCTGGCCTTCTGGTTTGAATCAATCCTTCAAAAATATTCCGTTGAAAACCTATATAGAAATAGAAGAAGGACGCGCAACTGTAATAGCTAACAGGTTCGAAATTAATTATAAAACCATCCCCCCACCCAGTAAGTCCTCGAAAAATTTTACCTCAAATAAAAGTCCGTCGAGACCAATTCAGGTCAGTAGAAGTGGTTGGAAAGCAAGCGATTACGCAAAAGAAGGTCAAAGACTCTATGGTCAAGGTCGATATAAACACGCACGAACTACACTCGAACACGCAAATAAATTAGCACCTAAAAATTCAGCAATACAGATTAATTTAGCGACCGTATTATTTCACGGTTTTGGTGCCTATGAAAAAGTCATAGAGATCTTGAATAAAACAATAAATGATTCACCCAATAATTCTTCTGCCTACCTGTTACTAGGAAAAGCTCAACTTCGTGCCAATCGTTTAGTTGATGCAACTACTACTCTGCAACAAGCTGTAGCCAGAGACTCCACAAATTGGGAAGCAAATAATTGGTTAGGAGTGGCATATCTACGAAGTAAACAACCGCAGATCGCTGTAAAGTTTTTTACCAGAGCCACTCTCATCGCTCCTTGGCGTCCCACACCACACCTACACCTATCAAACGTATTTTCTCAACTCGGTAATAATGAACAGGCTTTAACAGCAAAAAAGAATTTTGAGCACCTAAAGCCTCTTCAGGAGCAAGTTGAGCAATATCAGGAAAAGGTTAAAATATTCCCAGATAGTAGTCGAGCTCAAACACTATTAGCGTTGGCATATGTAGAACAAGGACAACAGTCATTAGCTATACGCCATTTCCAAATAGCACTACAATCTGATTCAACTTTCTCACCAGCTTATCACGGATTAGGTAGGATTTATTCACTAAATGGCAACATGGAATTAGCGATTATAAATTTAGAACAGGCCTGTAGATGGGACCAGAAATATATACCGGCCTTAATTGATCTAGGTAAAGCGTACTATAAAATCAGGCAATGGGACCGATCCATCGCAATATATTCTTATGTTATGACGCTTCAAAATAGCGATACGTTAGTTAAGACAAACTTGGCAATGAGTTACGCAATGAAAGGAAATATCCCAACAGCAAAACGATTTTTCTCTGAAGCCATTCAGGACGATCCGAAAGATATTAGCGCTCTTGATGGCATGGCACAGATCCTCGAATCCGAGGGGAAAAAATTAGACGCAAAATTATTATGGGAAAAAATATTAAAGATTGAACCGAATCATAGTAGAGCAAGAATCGAATTACAAAAAAGGGCCAAGTTGAAATAATTTACTCTGCAATATCTATTTGTTGGTCTTCTGTCGCCAGTACGATTTTTTCGATACCAGCTCGTTTAGCAACAGCTAACATCTCCAGCATATACTTATGACGTGAATATTCATCTGTTCGTAGAATCAATGTCAAACTACCCGTCCCTCGTTTCTCTCGAATTAAAACCGATTCCAATTCACCGCTGGACACAATATTTCGATTAATCTCCATGCGCCCATCGGAAGTAATTGTCCCGACAAGCTTCTTCTCTTCAACTTGATTCGCTTGTACTGCTTCAGGTAACTCTACTTGCAATGTATAGGGTTGCTTAAATACAGTAGTAACCATAAAAAATATTAGTAATAAAAAAACACAATCAATCAGGGGAGTCATGTTCAGACCCTGATCTTCTTCAAATGACTTTCGCTTTGCCATAATGAGTCCTGTCTACTCCTCTTCCTGAACAAAAGCAATGCCTTCAATGCCTATTTGGCGAGCATTGTCAACAACAAACACCACATCTTTCTGAGCACATTCACCGTCCGCTTGAATGATTATGTTGTCGTTGTTTGCCTCCTTGACAGCTTCTTTTAACTTTGCTTTTAGCATAATTTTTTCGACCGATAATCCACCGATCTTAATGCGCCCTTGTTCATCAATTACGACGTTAATATCCTTTTTCTTTTCCTCTTCAGCTTGACTATCTGCAGGCATGTCAACTTCCAATCCTTTGGTCTGTAGAAACACCGTCGTCACCATAAAGAAAATAAGTAACAAAAAAACACAGTCGATTAGAGGTGTCATATCCGGCTCACCATCTTCGGCAAAATTTCGAACCCTACGAATTCTATGTCTGGCCATTAAATTTGCTCCTAAGCATTCTTCTCACGAACACGACCTGACATAATCAACGCATTTGCAAACGCGTGGCCATACATCTCAACTCGTTCCAAAGACTGATCGGCTTTTCGCGCCAAATACCGGTAAAAAACTATGGTAGGAATAGCCACGATTAAACCCGTTGCCGTAGTTACCAATGCCTGGGATATACCGCCTGCAACAACTTTTGGATCACCGGCTCCCGATGCCGCAATAGATTCAAAGGCAACAATCATTCCAGTAATAGTGCCTAAAAGTCCGATTAACGGAGCTATATTACCAATAGTATTTAGAACTGACAGATGTTTACCAAGATAAGTTCGCGCAGAATCTTCAGTCTCCATAACAAGTTCGTCCTTCATATCTGCGAGTTCCTTTTGCATAACTAAAAAACGACCCATTTCTCCACCACCTCCGTCTTCAGCCAGCTTAACGATTTCCTCATTTGTGTCTTTGAATTCTTCTTGCTCAATAACTAACGTGTTATACCTCTTCAAAAGAGACGCAAAGACATAGTTAAGAACACCTTTACCAGACTCGCAAATATCTACTGCTCCTGATTGCCCCTGACTCCGTAACGCGGCTTCGATTTGCTCTAATTCATCCTCAGACTGATCAGGCCCAGGAAGTGAGCTATAAATTAGGAAGCGTTCAATTGACAAGCCAAGAGACAACAACGCGCAAAGTATTAACGGAACCATTAAAGGCCCACCGCTTTGAATTATTTCCCACATAAAAAATTGCTCCTTTTTAGAATGAGCAGCTATCCCTCATTCTCAAAGTTTAGTTTAATTTCTTGATTGCCCAGGAACCAAACGCTGTCCAATTACTAAACCAGCCCTCAGTGGCTGACTACTATCCACAACAATAGCTCGTGAAAGGTGCGGACCTAAAATCTGTTTTACCCTAACAACTCCAACTTGCTGGCCCAATTCCAGTAAAGGCAAAGTATCACCATGTTGAACCAAATCTTCTTTTCCTAAACCTAAAAAAACTTCTTTTCCATCGATCGCCAATACTTTAGCAGATTCACCAAGAACTATCGGATCGCGGTATAATAATTCATCAACGATGGATACAGTTAATTCTTCAAATACATTCTGAACATGCATACCGAAAGCCATCTCATAAAAACGTTTAGATGCAAAAGAAACCGACAATAATTCTCTAAATTCACGGTCCTGAACCTGTGGCTTCCCAAATAGATTAAATTGAACAGGCCGATCAACTGAATCTCTACTTACAGACAATGTAGCCAAAATAACCCCTGATCCAATTTGCACAATGTCTATCTCATTTAATTCAATACTGTAGGTGTACGCACGATATCCGATTGAATTTGGATCACCAGCCATCGCCCTACGTACCCCAAATTTTTCAACTATACCCGTTACAAAAACATCTGCCTTTAACTCAGACGCAACTGAATCAAAGACTGAATAATCTTGAGAGCGATTCGCAACTGATTCGGCTAAATCCAGTTCAATGATTTCAATACCAGCCACGGATCTAAGGTTTGCTGCAAGCAGTCTAGGAACATCTTTACTGAGTTCCCAATCACCCTGGAATCCCGCTCGATCTTCAAATGGCATCACCACAACCTTTACGGGCGAAACAGTCTGCGATATTGCTTGGCTGCCCCCAATCACAAAACATAAAATTAAGATCGCGTTAATCACGAGAAGTCTCGACAACTTTTAGATCTACGCTGTGTTCGAACTGCATCTTTATGTCTACAGATTCTACTGGCTGACCAGAAGCGTCAAATTTTAAAACAAAATCCCGAATAACTAATTCGAGTTCCTTGGTTTTTTCAGATAGTGGGTCAAAAGCAATCAACCCACTATAGCTTTCCCCTTTAAAAACCAGCTGATCTTCGAGATAAGCAGAGCTGCGAACATTACCCATACGTAGGTCAAATCGATAAAACTCATTACCACTTTGACCTCGAAGTGCGCGATAATAGCGCTCAAAACTTTCATAGGGAGCAAAAGCAGGTATCCCATATGCGTAAAGCTTATCGCCGTTATTAGTCACGACATAAGATTTAATGGGGTCTAAAAGCACTTTAGCATAGATATCATTAATGACCGTTATCCGAAAAACGGTAAATCGCTTCGGTCGATATCCCTTGAGTGGATCAATCCAGTTTCCGTAGGTATACGGGTTCGTAGAGAACCTGCCCTTTGAAGAGTCTTCAGGGAAAAGTGCATTGAGTACATCATCATCTAAAGGTTCGACCTTGACTCTTACGCCTTCAAGAGTGTACGTCGTTGATTTGTCTATAACCAAATAGCTACCAAAAGACGACTCATCTTGCTTCCCAACAATTGGATGCAAATGGCTCGAATATGCCATCTCTGTGGGAACAAACCAATTCCTGCAACCACCCACTAATATGAGAAAAACTATATAAAAATATTTCATAGGCTTATACACTCATTCACCTCTTTGGCTAAAGAAATCAATCTGTTGCTGTGCAATAGATCCCTGCTGAGTTAGAGCAAAAATCACCGCATTTACCCCAAAACGTAGTTGAGGTTCATTGCCAAAATTACGAGCCCAGGTGTGCACGTAACCCTTGTCTGAATAAATAGCAACCAAGCGGTCATCCAGATAGACACCTTCAAGATTATACGAAGGCTGTGCAATAACTATGTTCTCCATCCCGCGCTGCCCGCCAGCATCTGGAACTTCGAGCTCTGAGCCTACTGGCGGTCCATCAAAATCGTAAAAAGTATGATAAATGGGGTGATTATTAGGTATAAGCCTCAATACTCCTTGCGCCCTAAGAGCATCTCGGAATACTTTTCTCAAAGAGGCTTCTGCTTGACTATACTCAGCAGAAGGATTTGCATTATCAGCAAAAACAAAACCACCCCGACGGAGATATTCACCAAGATTTTCAATCTCACGCTCCGTAAGTTCAAAAGCTTCATCCGCGGTCAAATAAATAAAAGGCGTACGGAATAGTTCCTGCGAATCAATAAACAAATGCGCATCGACTTGAGCAGAGATTCCAGTCTGACTATTGAGTGCATCAACCAAATTCGGTATAGCCTTCGCAGCACTATCGAACGTGGGTTCAAGGTCATTGGCCCAGGCCGTTCCCAAGTATACGAAGCCTTTGACCTTTTGTCGGTCAGATGGGTCCTGAATTATCAGTCCCTTGTACTTTCCAGTATCAAGCGCTTGCAGATCAATTAATTCTTCCCGCATAGCAATCCGCTTTTCTGGCTCTTTAGTTCCTGCAATAACTGCCGCAGAAAGATCGATATCACTCGCTTTTAAATTTAATTTCACGTCTGGACTGACAGTATAATCAAACGTCGCAATCTTACCGAACGGTGAGACCCCTGATAGTTTTTGCGTAGCTGGCAACTGAAGTTTAGGCTTTAAAGCAGTAACTTTTTTGGTCATGGCACGTGGCTGAATCCGTTGCTTCTTGAGAACAAAAGCTTTTGATGATCTGGGTTTACGAATGATCAAACGTGTTATAGCCGGTGGCGGCGCTTCTCTACTATCTACAGACAAGACCAGATATAGACTCAGAATGCCACCCAAAGCCAAAGCACACAGCAAACCGATTACCGTATAATTGACCGTCTTGCGTAAAAGAAGACCCAAGCTTATTGAATCGCTTGGCGAGTGAAAGCGCTTACTCATAAAATGCCATCCACAAAGTAAACATCATAGGGACCCCCCTACGATCGACTTTAATTTCTTCCGTTTTATGGAACCGCTTTAGAAAGACATCCGTACAGTCCAAGCAACGATTCCGGTTATTGGCTCGTTTATGTCCCAAGTAGCCCATCATAATCGCGATGCCACAATCCAATCTCGATGTGACCGTGCAAACTGATAAGCGTCTCGGGTAGCCTCTTTTTTGTCGTAAAGAGAAATCACTTTATCATAAACTTCAACGGCTTCAACCCATTCCCCCAGGCCTTCTAAGCAAACTCCCATATTACTTAGTGCTCCAAGAGCGCTTTCAGTTCCGGGATACTGTTCAATAATTTCAGTAAATACTTTAATTGCATCTCTATAAAACTCTTTCCGGTCACCAACTTCAGCTGAGTCCATTAGAGCAAGTCCCTTTTCGTAGGATTTATATGCTATAGCCTCATTAAGCTCTCTCCTTAGTTTTGGAATTTGCTTAGCTATTTCCGATTTAGCATACCTTGCCTCTACGATGTTATAAGCCTCCAAGGCTCGCCGATATTCACCGGCATTATATGCATAGTCGCCAAATGTAAACTGAACGGAAGGAGCAAACTCACTATCAGGATACTGTATCAACAATTCAGAAAATTCCTCCATCGCTTCGTCTTGACGTTGAAGTTCGATTAAACACCACGCCATATTATATTTTGCATCGTCCGCATTATCACTTTCAGGATAATTTTTTATCAACAAACGATACGATTGAATTGCTTCCGCAAAATTCCCCAATTGATAATTCGACTCTCCCAGGCCAAAATGAACACCATCGAAAGATTCTCGTATCTTGGGAAAATCAGCTAAGATTGAAGAAAAAAGAGCTTTGGCCTCCAAGAAATCACGAAGGCTATAATGCACATTAGCTAAATAATATTGAGAAAGAAACCTCTGATCTTCCGTCAAGCTTTCCTGAAGAAGATCTTGAAATCGACTTCGAGCATCTTCAAGATCACCTTGGGTAAATGCATCAGTAGCTAAATTAAGCTTAACGCTAATAACGAAATATCCTTCCGCGTACTGTTTCAAATATTGGTTCAGCAATTTACGGCCAGAATCCTCATCACCCTGACGCATATTCAATTCACCTATGACAAACAGCGCCTTTTCCTTTATCAAAAATGGTCGTTCAGAAGTTATTGAATCCGAAAAATCAAGCGCTAACAAACGTCGAGCGATTTGCTCTGCACTAACTATATCGTCATCGCCGTAGTACAGATCCAAGACCCTACTAAGAAGCTCGGCCTTTTCTTCCTGCGTCGCTTGATTGGTGATGCCATCAAGAAGATTTAGCGCATCCTCGCCTCTATTCTGTCTTAAATACAACAATGTAAGCGCTTCTCTCGCAAAACGAATTTTTCCTTGGTCAGACACGTTTGAAATAATCCAATTCAAATCAACTTCTGCCACAGTTAAAATGTTTGCGGATAATGCAGCGTTACCCCGAGCAAGACGGGCAGCTTCCATTAGATCAAATTCTGGATCATTCTCCAACACAGAATTAAAAGATCCGATACCAGCATCAAAATCGCTCATACTTACGTAAGCCTGGCCCACCAGATAGAAAAAGCCCGCACGTTGCGACGAAGCTGAATTCGGAATACCAGCCTTTAATACTTCGACGGCATGATTAAAAGCCCCCTGCTGAATCAGAGAATGACCTGCAGCCATGCGTGATCTGGCGTAGTGAGGGGAGTCAATGTCAACTTTAAGAAACTCGTCTACAGCCTCTTGATCTCGACTTAGCTCTTGCAAAGCCAAAGCCCTTCTCATGTAGGCATCGTTTAGCGAGCTTCCCCCGGGATACCCGTTAATTACTTTTTTCGCCAATGAATCTGATAGTTCGTAATTACCACGACTATAATTTAATTCGGCAAGTTGCATTAAAGCACGCTCTACGTATGTAGGATCAGCGTTAGAAACGATGTGACTGTATTCTTCTTCAGATTTGCTAAGGCTATTTTCGTCTGTCATACTCTGTAAGGCATATGCTCGATTAAATCTGGCATCCCATTCGAACAAAGAAGCTTTTTCCAACAAAATCGTGTCGTAATGAGCAACAGCTTTAGTCAACAAAGGCTTGGCCTCAACCAGTACACCCTTTTCAATTTCTGACTGCGCTAATTGCTGAAAACTGTTTCCCATTCTATAATGAACGCGCTCTACGGAAAAACCTGCATTCATCGCTATCTCAGCATACCCTTGGAGATAAATACGAAACTCGGACAACGCCTTATGATAATGACGCAGAGAAAATAACCGCTCAGCCAGAGCATATTGAATTCGGGCGCGTAAAGACCGATCGGAAGAAACATCTATGGCCTCTCGATAAGTGAGAATAGCGCCGTCAATATCACCCATATCCTCATGCATATCTGCTAATCGAAGATATGCTTCTTCAACTAAAATACGTTCACTTGAAAATCGCTCTATGACTCTACGAAATGAGGCTACCCCAGCTTCATATTCTCCAATTTTCCCGAAACACGTGCCGGTCCGAATTTCTGCTTTTGCTGCCAATTCAAGTGCTGTTTCATCAACCAAACCGGCAATTTTCTCACGCTGAATAACTGCCAATTGCTCTTCAGTTAACTCATCTATCTGTTGACGTTCAACTAACTTTTGATAGTATTCTATAGCCGAGCCACAATTACCTAGCGACAAATATGCTTCACCAATCTGAAACAAACTCCTATCCGCTCTATAGCCGTTAGGAAAGTAGCGAATAAGATCCGAGAAAGCAGAAATCGACGAATCATAGTTACCCATCTCAAAATGCGCCCAACCCAGGTTGTAGTAACCAGACAATGCATATTCACCCGAACCCTCTTCACTAATAAGACGTTTAGAAGTTAGAACAACATCTTGGTAACCACCTGCATCAAAGTGCATTTCGATGAGCCGACCATGTGCCATACCACGTAAGATTTCGCTCGAAGCTGATTCAATAATATGTTCAAAAGACTGGACCGACTCTGTATACGAATTATCAGCCAATCGCAGATATTCATCTTTGCGCTTAGGATCATTTTCTGCAAAGAGCCGAAAATCCGCATAACGTTTATTGAAGGCATTCCCCATCTGATAGAGCGCTGCCTCTTGTACGGGAAAAAGCTCATCGCCTACAACCACCTGTATCGCCGCAGCATTTAAAACACGACTCTCCACCTTAGAGACCGAACGATAGGTCTTGACCGCCTGATCATACGCACCTTCAGCATAAAAGCGCTGCGCTTCGGCAAATGAAGCCTTGAGCTCGTCTTCAGTCGGAGCCCGAAAAGAAAGGGCCGCACCACCTACAGTAATAAGGCCAACAATAATCGCTAAACTCATTCTCTATTCCGCCTCAAATCCAACTATCACATTTACAAATGCAGCAACGAAGTCTTCGTCACCAATCAAACTAATCTCTTCAGTTTCATAATTCTTGGTTCGCCGGCTAATACCCGCATTAGTCGATACCACATAACCAAAATATTTGCTGTCGTTCGAAAACATAGCAACTAGATCAAACTGCTCAAAGCTGTTAACAGGATGAGCAGAATCGGTAACAGAGTATGGAACCAATAACCCTAAACCCTGTAACCCAAAATGAAAGCGTGTCCTTTCGGTTAGGCTATATCGGAGTTTTGCCATAGGAATTATGTGGTGTTCGTTGAACCTATCTTCTGTACTTTGACTATCCCACTCGCGCCTATAACGAAACTTGAAACCTGAAAACAGATTCAACCTAGAAGCAATCGGCCAATTATGATCTAACGCATGGACCATAGTCCACCGGCTGATCCTATTTTCGGCCTGAGAGCGTCCATCAAAAATCTCACCTTCATGCTGTCTATTAATTTCAAACTTAATCTTATTCCGAATTTTCCAATTGGTATTAATTCCACCCCACTTTGTATCCGCATATAGACGAGTCCGTGTGCTATTCAAAAAAAGCATTGGATCCTCACGTGGCTCTTCAAGGAATGGAGCAACTTTGATATTCCTTTGCAACCCTGCAAAATCGAGCTCAAACTGTTCAGCTACGGTAAGTACACGATCGCTGTATACACTTAGATCATCTTCTACGCCATCCTGTATACGCTCAACCGAAGCATTCATAATAAAACTGCCAAAACTCGGTACGTGGTTTTGATAGCCAACTTGCGTATACAAGGATTTATCAGGTGACGACCCCGCAATCTGCTTGGCCTCTTTTATACCGAGAGTAAAAAAGGTTCTTTGGAAAGGGAAAATTCGAGCATAGGCGTGCAATCCTCGAGTATCCTTCTCATAAGGAAGATCCGCATATATATCGTTTTCGCGGGAATCAATCACATCGTTGTGATTTGAATCTTCTCCAAAATCATAAACGGGTGGGTCCGCTAAATACATCAAAAACGGCTCTTGGTAATCAGGAACAGCATTAAAATTCTTATTTGTATCCGGTATGCCATCGTTATCTTCGTCTAAACCAGGGAAAATACCGTCAACATCCGACTGCCCTTGTAGTCCACTCGGTGCATTGTTATACCAACTGTCAGGATATCGGTCGTCATCATCGTTATCCTCTATTAACCTATGGATCATGGTATTATTGTAGGCTATCGGATTCCCTGAAACATCCTGTTCATCTCGCCCAATATAACTTCTAAATTCGGTGGTGTAGTGTGGTCCCATCGAAAAATATTCCGCTCCAACTGCCCAGTTTTCTGCATCGCGTTTCATCGTAACATAGTATGCATTATCAGCGATAGAAGAACGATGACCCGCCATCAATTCTCTTTGGAGCGCATTTACACTTAACCCATCAATCGGGACACGAGTTCCAGGGGCGCCACTGGCATACTGGTAGTAACCCTTGCTCCGACTAAACTCAGCATTTATTTCAAAACCCCTTAACACTCCATGTGCATTTAAGCTGTATAAATTTAAACCCGTCGGAACACCGCTATGTACTCGCACAACTTTTGGAACATTATTTTGTGGGTTTCCTTTCGCACGAGCAATAGTCCGGAAATACGATGCATATCGATAACGATCCCGATAGTTTGATCGAGCTAAATTTGGAGCACTGCCGGCTATATCAATCTCTGACAATTCAACATGGTAATCGTTCGCAACTGTCAAATCTACTTCGACCGATTCTATAAATTCACCCAATGGCTCTAAATCCACATAAACCATTGCATACTCACTACCGTTAAAAGCCTGAGGCAGATCGGACAAGGTCGCGAAACCCCATTGACCGGATTCCTCTACTAACTCATGGGCGAATTGTTCATCAACGATAATTTCATCCTCTCCATCATTCTCGACCCGTCCCTGGTTTATTATATGATCAGCTCCGTACAGTTTGTAATCTCTGTAAAAAAGATGATCGATCCAAAATGGAAATTCATAACCTCTGTAATAAACATCCACATCAAACGCTGCGTAGTTTATATACGGATCGTAGGTATTGTAAGAAGACCCACGATTGATCGACTGATAATCATTTGCCAGTGGAGGCAACGGTTTACGGTCACCACTGCGTAACCGACCCGCCATGTAACTTTGTCGA
>JAYYVF010000052.1:0-5299 GCA_036343635.1 Candidatus Latescibacterota bacterium
TAGTTGGGTTTTTGAGGCAGTAAGAGAAAATCGTCTGTATACGGGAAGAAAGTTGTTCCGGAAGCTTCTATATTCTTTAGAGCCATTCTTTAGCGATCGAGATTCATATGGGTTAATTTGTAGGACCAAATATTTGCCGAAGGTAGAATCGGGATCTATATAATATCCAGCGCTCCAACGTGAAAATAACCGCTCGAAAGGAATGGATTCGTTTGATGCTGGGTTTGTATAATAGTAATCATGGACCATTTCTCCATCAGATGTTATTTCGATTTGTTGCCATAAATCGCGTGCGGGATTTTTCCCATGAGTATAAACTGATTTGTTACGCCAGACCCCCCAAAGAGGGCTGTTGTCGATGTCCCTATTCGGTACATAGCCAAAATTGGTCTCGGCATAAGCAGTAATAGTTATTGAAAGGACAACAAAAAGAAGTAATCGAAACAATAAATGTCCCCTTAAGAAAAGAACTATTTTGTAGCATATTGTATATGCATCACCACCTGAAAAAATACGATGATACTAGCCTAATGAACAAATATTTGACTACAAATGCGAAAGATGTGCTTAAACACAAAGTTGGCATAATAATACCTGTCTATTTTCCGCTGGGTATTGACGAGAGTGAGGCTGCTGATTTGTTGCGGGATACGGCTTATTCTTATGTGGATCTCTTGGATGATCCTAGAAACGTTTGTTTAAGTGTTGATGGTGTGGAACACGGCTTAGATATCGCTACGTGTATATCTAAAGAGTGCGGTGCTCGTTTAGTTTCTTCAAAAAAAAACAGAGGAAAATTGGGAGGCGTAAGAAAGGGTGTTCAAGCGCTCTGGAATGACGAAAAATTAACTTATTTTGTTGAAGTCGATTCGGATGGAGATCATTTTGCAAATGAATTACTAAATTTAATACGTGCGGCTATTAACGTGCAGGATAGATGTAAAGATGATGTACTTGTTATCGGTAGTAGAACGTCGAAACACCGGCCCATGGGTTTCCTCCGGGGGGAACTCGAAGAGCTTGCAGATCGGGTTCTTCTCGATGCACTGTATTACTACGCTGCTCTATCGGGGCAACCATTGTCGTTAGAATACGCAACGCCCATAGAGGAATTCCCAGACTTCCACTCCGGTTTTAAATTGTTTAGCAGGGGGGCCGCACAAGCAGCTTTTTTAGAAGAACCCAGGCTGTGCGGAGTCGATGAAGATGCATATTTTCGCCACGGTTGTGAGGCTGTAATGACAGTCGAACCTCTTTTATCCGCTGCACGACTTGTTCTTGTTAATCGTAGCACGTTTAATGAACAGCCAGTTACCACGTTCGGACTACTTAATCGTGAGCGAATGATCGCGGACAAAATAATCTGGCCATGCAAGAGAATGCAAATTCCCGCAACGTTTGTTGATCAATGGCTGACCAATCATTGCGCTCGTTTAATTTTGAATACGTTAGTACCGCAGGGAAAATTGGAGTTGTTACAAATTCGTAGCTTGGTATTAAATGCTTTTGGCATTGAGGATGCGGACACTGAAACAATGAATTGGGGTCCGCTTTTTGTATGAGAAAAATCAGGTTTAGTTTAAATAAAAATAGTAGAATTGATTGCTATCGGAGGTGTTTATTCTATGGCTCGTAATGTACTTTTTATTCTAGCTGACCAATTTCGTGCTGACTGCCTGGGGTCTGCTGGTAATTTGTTAGTTAGAACCCCAAACTTGGATCGCTTGGCGGGTCAAGGTGTTCGGTTCGCCAGGTGTTTTAATCAAACAGCTCCATGTGGACCGAGTCGGATGAGTATATATACCAGTCGTTATATGTGTTCTACAAGAGCGGTCAACAACATGACTCCCTTGAGGGATGCGGAAGAAAATTGGGGATATGTATTGAGGCAAGCGGGTTTCGATCCGGGTCTAATAGGTTACAACGATTACGGGGTTGACCCTAATAGTGTTCCTGACGGCGACTCACACCGCACGGGCCTATCCTACGATAATGTTTTACCTGGGTTTGAACGGGTATACTATCATGAATATGACAGCCCTGAATATTTTCAGTGGCTACGTGAACAAGGTTATCCTGACGAATTATGTAATCATTCAGCAATCCACAGTCCCGCGGTTCCTGACGGCGGTCCGGGTGACCATTTATCGTGCCATTACCCTGCTCACTACAAAGCTGAGCATAGTGAATGCCGTTACGTTACCCAACGGGCAGTTGAATATATAAAAAGGCAAGATTTTGTCGGTCGGGACCATGGTTGGGTTTTAAGTCTCAATTACATAAAACCACATCCCCCAAATATCAACTGTGAACCCTATTGTAGTATGTTTTCTGCTGATGAAATGGAATTAGCAACTCGTAGGACTGAAGAATTGAACAGCGATCATCCATATATACGCAGAGCTGTTGGGTCTGGTGAACACGTGGAGGATCGACACCTTCGTGAGTTTAGAGCTTGCTACTATGGTATGATCGCTGAATTAGATGATAATTTGGGTCTTGTTTTTAACGCCCTCGAGAAAACAGGCCAATGGGAAGATACGTTGATCGTGTTTAGTGCAGACCATGGAGAGCAACTTGGTGACCACTATTTGGTAGGGAAAGGACATTTTTATGATAGTGCCATGCACATCCCATGTATTATTCGCGATCCATCTGAAAAAGCTAAAGTTACGCGAGGTACGGTTGCAGATCATTTCGTGGAGTCTGTTGACTTAGCACCTACTGTTTTGGATTGGCTGGGTGTAGAGGCACCAGATCGTTTCCAGGGAAAGAGTCTATTAGGTTCCATACATGCCGAAAATGATTACGAACCTAAAACCGAAATTCACTACGAATATGATTATCGTTCAAGTGCTCGTGCTATTGATTCAGATACTGAAATGGACATGCATTTACTTTGGGTCTTGCGCACGGAAAAATACAAGTACGTTCATTTTGCTGACGAATCGGTGCCATCGTTACTTTTTGACTTAGAGCAAGACCCCGGAGAATTTGAAAACTTGGCAGAAAACTCTAAATATTCCTCGGTCGTTTTAGATTTGCAACGTCGCATGCTTCGTTGGCGTATGCGATGTGAGGATCAACGAATGGAGTATTGGGCGTCGCAATTCCGATACTGATTGGATTTAAATGAACGTTATAACAATAATTTGCGATACTTTGCGTCGGGATCATGTAGGTGCCTACAATGTTGGCCGGCCCCTAAATCAATGTGGGAGCGACGCGGCTCCCAATTGGTGTCTGCCAACACCCAATATGGATCGTCTTATTGAGCGTGGAACGGTGTTTGATAATGCCTACATTGGCTCAACTCCGTGTATGCCAGCACGCCGGGACATTTATACTGGGCGATTGGAATTTCTTGAGCGGGGGTGGGGACCATTGGAGGAAGGTGACTATGATTTACCCCGGCAGGTTTCCGGTGCACCCAATCGTTCCATTCGCCAATCAATGCAACAAAATGAACCGATAAGTTGTCTTCTCACAGATCATTTTCATCTTTGGGAACAAGGCTCTGGAAATTATCATATGGGCTATACGGGTTTCGAGTTTGTTCGTGGGGTTGAATCTGATGGATTATACACGGACCCTATCGAATTCCCCTGCCCTCCTGGTGACGTGATGGGTAAGAATGAGCGTCATTGGCGGAATGTTCACTTCATTCGACAATCGGAAGAAGATTATTTTTGTGCCCAGGTTTGTAGTAAAGCTGCTGACTGGTTAAAGCGTAATTGTACTCACGAAGATTTCTATCTGCATTTAGACGTTTTTGATCCCCATGAGCCTTGGGATCCTCCTGAAGATATTCTTAAAGATTTTGATCCTCTAGGATATGATGTAGAGGGTTTGCGTGCAGCTGCTCCTTACGATCTGTGGCATCGCCACTATACAGACGAACAGTTTTTAAATATGCGTGCTCGTTACGCTGCGAAGGTCGTGTTTCTGGACCGTTGGCTTGGTAAGGTTTTTGATGCTTTAGATGACTTGCATTTGTGGGAAGAGACATTAGTGATCTTAACTACGGATCATGGTACCTGGAACGGTGATCACGGGCGGATGGGCAAACTTGGTACTCACCAATATGATGGCTGTTCTCATATTCCGTTTATTGCGTGTCACCCCAAACAAGGACATGGCGAGCGTCGACAGCAACTTGTGCAACTTGTTGATTTGTATCCAACAATTTTAGCGGGTGTTGGTCGCCCATTGCCTCCAAAGATTGAAGCCAAACCATTGCATGGGATAAATTTGTTACCTCTTTTGGAAGATGAGAAATCGTCCACACGTGAATGCGCTTTAATGGGTATGTTTGGGAAAAGTATTTCCCTAACAGACGGGGATTGGACCTTACATCAGTCACCGGTAGAAAGTAACCAACCTCTTTATTGGCATGGCTACCATCTTGCACGTTTCATTGACTATGACTTGGGCTCATTTTCTGAAGGGCGTCGCCCAGTGAAAAACTGTCAATCCTGGGACGAACCTACGTCACTTCATAATAGACAAGATGACCCTGGAGAATCAACGAATGTATCGACCAGTGAACCAGAACAGCTGGTGAGGATGCAGACTCTGTTACGAGATGAATTAATTCGACTTCGTGCACCTGAATGGCAGATAAAACGCCTGGGCTTGGAATAGATTCCGGTTTATGAAACATAGAGAGATGGCCGGCAAGGTCTTCCATCCTTTTTTCCTCGCAAGGCTAGAAAATTTTGGTTTAGAGCAACCGGATAAAAGTGAAGTTCATGCGTGGTCCACTAGCCTTGAGACAGATGAGAATACTTTAAGAAGCTTGTCGAGCAATCTTTCCACTGATGAACTTTTCAGGGCGAATCGGTTTAATTCTGAGTTACATCGTCGGCGTTTTATTGTGGCACGGTCTACGTTGAGGATTTTAATTTCCAGTTATCTAAATTGTGGAATATCAAGTATAGAATTGATCTATGATGCCAAAGGTAAGCCATCAGTTAAAAAACCAACAACCGGGCTCACGTTTAATGTTTCCCATTCTCATGAACTGGCTCTCTACGGATTTGGAAATTCCCGTGCAATTGGAATTGACGTAGAGAGAGTACGGACAGATGTTTCGGAGTTAGCCATAGCCAAACGGTTTTTTTCTACAGATGAGATAGAAAAAATTGAGAATTTATCCGATAAAGATCGCCGAAAAGCTTTTTTTTCCTGTTGGACTCGGAAGGAAGCATACCTGAAGGCCCATGGCGTTGGGATAGGCGGCGGCCTAAAAAGTTTCTCTGTTACCTGCGGCCACGATGAAGAAGTACGGTTAATAAAA
>JAYYVF010000053.1:0-7078 GCA_036343635.1 Candidatus Latescibacterota bacterium
AAACGTTTTATCCGTTTTCATGCACTGTTTTGGAATAACTGCACTAGTTACGGTCATCTGGACACTTTTTGGATACAGCATAGCCTTTTCTGACGGTAACGAATTTTTTGGAGATCTATCCAAAGCCTTTATGCAGGGTGTATCAGGAGACAACCTGTCGGGTAGCATACCAGAACTTGCTTTCTTTGTTTTCCAAATGACTTTCGCAATAATCACCCCAGGATTGATAGTTGGTGCGTTTGCAGAGCGAATGAAATTCTCGGCAGTCTTGTGGTTTAGCGGCATATGGTGTGTTTTGGTTTACCTCCCCATCACGCACATGGTCTGGAGCTCTGGAGGTTACTTTGCAGCCATGGGCGTGAAAGATTTCGCTGGCGGAATCGTGGTGCACATCACCGCTGGAACCGCTGCCCTTATTGCAGCTATATTGGTTGGAAAAAGGAGTGGCTATCCGGACAAACCGATGCCCCCCCATAACATGACCATGAATCTAATCGGTACCGCTATGCTCTGGGTTGGTTGGTTTGGCTTTAATGGTGGTAGTGCTTTAGCAGCCAACGGGCAAGCCGCAATGGCCATAGTAGTAACTCAAATATCACCAAGCGTGGCTGCCCTGGTTTGGATCGCAATTGAGTGGGTGAAGAATGGTAAGCCAAGTGCTCTTGGATTTGCCACTGGAGCAATCGCCGGCCTAGCCGCGATCACCCCCGCGGCTGGTTGGGTTGGGCCTATGGGAGCCATAGCAATTGGAGCAGCATCTAGTATAGTCGCCTACTGGGCTGCAACCTGGTTGAAACAAACTGTTGGCTATGACGACGCACTAGACGTAGTCGGCGTTCACGGTTTCGGAGGAATCGTGGGAACAATTCTGGTTGCGTTTTTTGCCTCTTCAGCTCTTGGAGGGAGTGAAACAAATTTTGACTCAATGAGTCAGCTAAAAGTTCAAGTTATTGCTGTCGTTGCCACTGTAATTTATACCGCGATCGTTTCATACATTATTTTGAAATTAATAGATGTCATTTCTGGCTTACGTGTTAGCGATGAAGTCGAGGCAAATGGACTAGACCTTGGTGATCATGGTGAAGTAGGTTACGACTCTTAATCAATAATTGGAGATCCCACCAAAGTTGGTGGGATCTCCAATTACTAACCGAGATGCCATTTTTTTTATTCATCAACATTTATTTTATTTTAACAAGAAGTTTCCTACAAGCCTCAGAAATAGATCCCCAAATAGTAACCCAGCATCGCAAACAGTCTAAAGTACTAAACACCAAGATTCGCCTTCCTCTAATACTCGAAGAAAAGCTAAAACAAAAAGATCCCTCAATTTCCGTAGCGCTTGCGGCAATACCGCCACTTTATGGGATAATTGGTTTGGGACAAGTTTACAATGGTCAAATCGAAAAAGGACTCGTCCTTTTGGGTTTAGGGCAGGTAAGCGCAAATACTTGGAGAGCAAGTTTTGACAGAAGCGCAACCCACATTGCCATCACCACGTATTTTAGCTGTTGGATTTGGAGCGTAATTGACGCCTACCGTACTGCAAAATCTATGAAGACAAAACAACGTTCAGATTACTCTCCTAATTCGTGGTAAAAATCCCTCGGGTATAGAACAAAGCGAGCATACCGACTCTTATTGAAATACTGCTCTGCAGCTTCCCGAATCATCTCTGAGTTTAGGCTACCAATAAGGTCACCGTAACCTAGAAACTCGGCAGGACGTATAGAATATAGTTGCATATCTTGCAACGTATTGAGCCAAAAACTATTCTCCTGCAAGGCCAATTCGCGACTTCTGCGTCTAATTTCTTTCACCTTTTCTATATATATCTGTCCAATCCCATTTTCCCTTAAACTGTCAATTTGGCCAAATACTATCTCTGTCAATTCACTTTCACGTGTGGGGTCACAAACAAAACTAATGCTTATTTGGTATTGCCCATGAGGAAAATGTTCCACACTTGAACGAACCGAAACACTATAAGTGCCACCGAGATCCTCACGTAATACTTCACGGAGTTTTATTTGAAAGGAGGACGCCAAAGCCCCGATGATAAAATTATTTTTCCATCCATCGTAATCAAAAGGTCCAGTAAAAATAATTTTATTAGAACTTTTTGGCTCTATCCCAGCGTAAACAAACTTCTCTACCACGCTATCAGGAAAAGACATACCAATATCTCTCCAGGTTTCCTGCCTACCTGTTGCTGGCAAATTTGCTAAATAGACACGTGACATTTGCTCCATTTCAACAAAATCAAAATTGCCCACAAAGGAAAAAATAAAATCGCCCATATCTTCAAAACGCTCACGGTATACAGAAAATGAACGATTCAAGTCCATTTCGTTTAGTACCTCTAACGACCATGGCCGAGCCCGAAAATGCTGAGATGCCATTGTAATCTGAATGGTGTCACCGAAAGATGTCTCTGGGCGCATATCGCGGTTTTCAATTGAACCAGCCATTCTATCCTTAAAAGCAGTAAATGCAGTAGCATCCATCCGAGGCACAGTAGTGTAGGCATAAATCAGATCAAACATGGTGTTCAAATCATCTGGGGAAGCAGATCCGGTAAAACCCTCTTGATAGGTTTTCAAAATCGGAGCAACCGAGACAACCTTCCCCGCCAATTTTTTTTGTAATTGAATATTGTTAAATTTTCCAACGCCACCTTCGCGAATCAAAGAAGTCGCCGTCGCTGCAGCAATATAATCCTTGTCATCAACTAAAGAATGCCCCCCCAAACTATATGCTGAAAAGAGAACTTGGTCATTTTTAAAATCGGTTTGCTTTAGTTGTACGCGGACTCCGTTGTCCAACGTCCAGATCCAAACATCAAGCTCAGGAATAGAATCTCGTTTCACTATATGCCCGGGAGGAGGTAATTTTTTAACCAGAGGTTCATCCGAAAAATCATCGTTATAAGGTTCAATCACTTTGCTACGAATCGCATCAAATACCATCTCAAGGTCTTTCTGGGACGGCACATACACACCTTTCCGATCTGGAGCATCAATCGTTACAACTCTATTTTGTCCAGCATTCCATTCGTTCGCTAATCCATTGACTTCATTCAATGTTATTCCTGGCAGGAACTCACTGTACATCATGTACTCTTGCTCAATACCTGGAATTGGCTCGTCAATTAAAAGGTGGCGAACATATTCGGCAGCCAAACTGCTTGAAGAGATTTTATCACGCTCCCGATAAGCCTGTTCAAGGCCGCGGAGTAAAAGCCGTTTGGCACGACTTAACTCAGAATCAGTAAAACCATGGTGCCTTATGCGTTCAGATTCCGTTAATAAGGCCTCTAGCCCCCTTTCAAAACCATTGTTCGGGACAGCGGCCCCAAGAGACACAAATTCCTTCGTCCGTAATAGACGGCCTTTACTAGACCCTGCACCCAAAAATGGTGGATTCGACTGCTGTGTAAGTTCTCCCAATCGCTCATTAAACATGTGATGGTACAAGCGTTCCACGATTGATTTTCGATACGAACGATAGGAGGATTGTTCGCTTACCTCTTCTTTCGTGTAGATATTTATGACATTACCGGTCGCCTCTATATCCGAAGCAATAGCAAACAACGTTTCTTCATGATTAGGTACAGGATAATAGGTGCGTTCCACTCCACCTTTTGCAACAGAAATCTGTGAAAAATATTTTATTGCCAGAGATTCCATATATGAGGTTTCAAATTGGCCTACGGCCACGAAACCCATCAATTCTGGCCGGTACCAAGTCCTATAAAAAGTCTTAAGGGTCTCATGTGAAAATGTATCAAGGACCGCTTTTTGTCCTATAGGTAGGCGGTGCGCATAACGAGATCCCCGTAATAATATCGGCAACTGTTGATCAAACATTCGACGATTGGCACCCTGTCCCAAACGCCATTCTTCTACAACAACGCCTCTTTCTTTATCTATTTCTTCGGAATCAAATTTTATTCCCTGTGCCCAATCAAGTAAAATCTGCATAGCTGTATCAATCACAATCGTACTGTCCATTGGTATCTGCAACATATAGACCGTTTCATCAAAGCTGGTGTAAGCATTTAGGTCTGGCCCAAAACGCATACCTACCAATTCCAAATAATCTACCAACTCTTGCTTATGAAAGTTTTCCGTTCCATTAAATGCCATATGCTCTACAAAATGAGCCAACCCCTGTTGATTTTCATCTTCTAAAACCGAACCCACATCGACGACTAAACGTAATTCTGATCTATTTTCCGGCTTTCCATTAGGACGAATTACATAACGAAACCCATTCGGTAATTTTCCGGTTTTAACTTTTGGGTCTATCGTTAAATGACTAGCCGATGTTTTAGTATTTTCGGCCATTTTACGTGAGTTCTTGGCACAGCCAGAGCAAATCACAACAACCGCAAATATCATGCAAACCAATTCAATAAATATTCTCACATTAAACCTCCTAATACAGACCAAACATCATTAAGACAATTGAAAATCACTATAAAAATAATAACAGCCGTTTGCTAAATCCGTAAAATAGACAAAAAAGGTAATTACACCCAATTTTGCAGAGTTACAAGTTCTTATTTAATTTTTTTAATTATAAATTGTTTTGAAAATTTCAATCGTTTATTTGCTCTTTTAGGATCCTAAAAATTCTATAAACCGTTTAACCCGCGATAAAGACCATGAATTCATCATTCCGCGTTGCTTTGACCCGGGATTTTTTAAAAAGTGACGGGACCATAAGCTTTGGTGACATAGGGCTCGATCGATTAGACAAAACACCAGGAATTACATGGGAATTCCTAGATAAAGATAATTCACCAATACACGCCGAACAGCTAAACGACTATGATGCCTTACTCCTACTGGGATCTGAGATAAACGCCCAAACCGTTGTAGATAACGATAGATTAGCACTAATCGCACGATTTGGCGTCGGATATGACAACGTCGATCTCAAAGCGTGCACAGAAAAAGGTATACTAGTTTCTGTAACACCCAATGGTGTTCGAAGACCCGTGGCTATTGCTGCTTTAACTTACATTTTGGCACTTAGTCAAAAAATGCTCCAACGTGATTCGTTGGTCCGTACCGGCCGTTGGCATGAGCGCATGGACAATGTCGGTATTGGCCTCAACAACCGAACAATTGGCCTCATCGGATTAGGAAATATCGGCAGAGAGCTCTGTGGATTATTACAAAATTTTGGTGTTCGAATCCTAGCCTCAGACCCAAATAGTTCGGCATATCTTGCCGGTCAGTCAGGGGCAGAGTTAGTTGATTTAAGCTGCCTTTTAACGAATTCAGACTTTGTAATCCTGTGCTGCGAATTAAACTCCAAAACCCACCATCTAATTAATGAGAAAGCCCTCCAAAGCATGAAAGATTCATCTTACATCATAAATATTGCAAGAGGATCAATAATAGACCAGGAAGCATTAACGCGAGCACTGCAAGAGGGTATTATCGCCGGAGCAGGTTTGGATGTCTTCGAAAAGGAACCCATAAACCCTGAAGATCCTCTATTAAATTTGGACAATATCATAGTATCTCCCCACGGACTAGGGTGGACTGACGAATGTTTCACGAGCATCGGCCGGAATGCCGTAGCTGCCATTTGCCGTTTAGCGACAGGAAGGCTACCTGAATTTATTGTCAACCACGAGGCTGCACGTCATGTTTCGTTGCGAGAGAAACTCCGTACTTTTGCTTCCAACGCAATTCCGGTATGAACTGCTCTTTTTCCATTTTTCGACCACAGCCACATTCAATAAGTTGTCTAATGGTCTTAAGATCCGACGCTTTAGTGTAAAACGTATGAATAAATCTTTAAATACAACTTCACATCCCAGGAAAACATACTAGGGTAATTATGCGAATTATAGACTCCCATGTTCACGTTCTCGATAACTATGCTCCCATGAAGCCATTTGGCGACATCGGACGAGTCGATCGCCTGCTGCACCTAATGGACAATGCAGGTGTAGAAATATCTATCATGTTGCCTGTAGTCGCTGACTTTGCACCTGATAATAATGAAGAATGTGCAAAATGGGCTCGGCAACACCCAGACCGCTTAACAACCATGACAGATATACCATTGCATGATCCACAAGCAACAGAATTGGTCCTAAATGCAAAGGAAACATACCAATCCATTGGCATTAGCTATTATCCAAATACTCAAGACATTAATTGGATGCTTGAAAAAAAATATACCCCACTGTGGGAAGCATTTGCTAAAACGGAACTCGTCTGCAATCTACAGGTTACCCCCGCAAATCATACAACCCTTGTTACACTGGCCGAACACCACCCTTCTGTGAATTTTCTCTGTAACCATTTGGGTCTTCCGGGGGCATTTGATAAAGATCACCCAAATTACAATTTTCTTGCGCCGGCCAAACAGCTAAAAAATGTTTTTGTTAAAGCCTCCGCATTCTATGCAGCAGCAAAAAATCCCTGGGATCCTCGCTGTAAACAAGCATTGGGTTACCTTACCGAACTTCTAAAACTCTTCGGTTCAGGCCGAATATTATGGGGCACCGACTGGCCCCCCACAAGCAATCATTTAACCTATAGACAAGCATTAGACATCGTTAGAACATTTTCACCTGACCTTAATGAAAACGAACTTGCTTGCATCTTGGGAAAAAATGCCGCGGACTTGTTTGGTATTTAGAGGACTTTTATCAGGAAAGTGGCCATGCATTCCTATGCATATGGACGCCCGAGCCTTTGCTCAACGGCGACCTTCACGATCCAACGAATTATTTTAGCTGGAGACTGACTAAACAAATATAAGTGACAATTGCCAACAAGATCTCAAATTCTTAGAATTCCAGGCCACAAAAAGCTATTTTATCTCACGGTATTGCCCTAATAATCGCCCGTAAAAAAGAGAGGATTTCCTACCTATGCGTCCTAATTTCCTTCGTCAGAAATTAAACAACGGTGAGCCCACATTAGGCACGCACATTCATTCTACGTGGCCTTCGATTGTAGAGGCCATTGGCCACACTGGTCACTATGACTACGTCGAATTCGTAGCAGAATACGGTCCTTTTGATTTGCACGACCTCGACAACCTG
>JAYYVF010000054.1:0-8254 GCA_036343635.1 Candidatus Latescibacterota bacterium
GCTAACCATACGGTGACTGTTTTGCTTGGAGTCAGTGGCCAGTAGGAAGCATCTTGATGCCAGCTTACCCTCTTGCCATCGTTAGGCATTTTGCAAAAATAGTGGGTACCCCAGCAAATTACATTTTCTCCGATAACATCCTGTACATAATTGACAATTCGTTTGTCCGTTACTATATCATGGACCGCCGCATGTGTACGGTGCCAGCCATTGATTGAGTAACTGTCACCACCTTTGTTGGCAGCCTCTGCCATCAGTAGGTCGAACGTTTCTCGATTAGCGTTCGTTTCAGACGGGTCAAACACGTCGAGTGGACAAATAAAACCGTTGTCGTTGAATTGCTGGATTTCATCCTTATCCAATCTATTTAAATCTTTTGTATTGGCAGGGAAGAAACGGAGTTCACGTTCTATTTCGGGATAGGCATCAGTTTCTGGCATCTAAAAACTCCTATTGTCCAAGTTGGAAGTCATAGGAGGGTTGCGGCATCTGATCTTTCTCTGAAAACGGTAATGTCCCGAATCGTTTTGACCATAAACGGTATCCTTCGTGTTCCTCTTCGCTCAGAATACTGCATCCCACACTACCTAGGTTTCTTGCACCTAATAACGGATCGTCCGACAGAAGCCGCGTCGAGTTGACCGATTGATGATTCCAAAGATTCCGTAATATTGAAACAATCTTTTGCGGAGTGGCATTGTGTTCGAAAACATACCTAACCTTTCGATTGAAATCTAGTAAATAAATTGAGGTAGTATGATCAACGGGATAGTGTCCGTATTCATCTGGGTTTCCTCGCGTAAAAGAGACGTCGAAAGCGGCTGCTGTTTTATCTATTGTATCCACTGTCCCGGTTAATCCATACACCTTTATAGGAAAATAGCTTAAATATTCCTTCAAAATCTTAGGCGTATCTCTTTTGGGGTCTACGCTTACAAATAAAATATCAAGTTGTTCACTCTCTGCTTTGAGGAGCTTTTTTACTGAGGTTAACTTTGATAGGGTAGTAGGGCAGAAATCTGGGCAGAAGGTATAGCCAAAAAAGAGTAGGGCAGTACGGCCGTTAGGATCGCCAAATATATTACCATCTTGGTCGACTAGATTTATCTCCGTTCCAAGATCCGAATAGGGGCGCAGGTCTATTTGTGAACGGTCAGAATTGACACTTACGTGCTCAGGTGACTCAGACTTGTTGGCACACGAGCTCATGCTGATTACTACAACTACAATTAGCATTCGAAAAACGGATGAACTTTTCATATTTGGAATGTATGATCCTACAAATTTTTTGACAAATCTTCTGAGTGCATAGAAAATATTTATCGATATGGAAACAGAGTTATTGATATATTAATCCTACAAATGAATTAACACATTAATAATTAGAATTTATTAGGATTACAATAATGAGTAATTTGAATTTCCTTTTTATTATGCCAGATCAGTTGCGTCCGGATTTTCTTTCTTGTTATGGCGCTGATTTTATTAAAACTCCGAATATAGATTCTATCGCCAATCAGGGCGTCTTATACGAAAATGCATATAGCACTTCGCCTGTGTGTGTTGCTGCACGCCATAACTTATTGACTGGGCTCAATTCAATAAGGACCGGCGTTTTGGGTAATGGTCAATTCCTTCGTCCAGATTACTCCGATTGCGGTATACATACATGGCCAGGAATAATGCGGTTGGCCGGTTATAGAAGTGCTGCCATCGGTAAGATGCATTTTTATCCATGGGACGTTTCGATGGGATTTGATGATCGAGTCATTTGTGAAGATAAACGGTGGCTGCATATAAAAGACGACTATTCTGATTATTTGGATCAACGGGGTTTGCGTAAATTGCATGGGAATGAACACCCAGGCTATTATGAAAATAAGGGAGCCATAATTCACCAACATTCTTTTTCTGATTCATGGGATTATTTTGTTGGTAGTGAAGCAGCGAACTATATCCGTTCGTATGAAGACTCCAGGCCTTTTGCAATGATGGTTGGTTTGCCCGGTCCCCACTGTCCATATGATCCATCCCCTGAATATGCAGACCGTTTTAGTCCTGAGGACATGCCAAAGGCAATACCTGAAGTTCCTGGGGATCACCCGATACTTACTTCGCAAAATGTAGAAGGTAATAAACAGCCGTGGAATGGTGTTGATTATACTGAGTTCACAGAGCAACAAAAGGCAAAAGTGCGTGCTCATTATGCCGGTTTAGTTAAGCAGATTGATGATATAGTAGGGGATATATTAAAGGCATTAAAAGATCAGGGACAATTAGATAAAACGGTAATTATTTTTTCTTCTGATCATGGAGACTACCTGGGTGATCACAATCTGATAGGCAAAGGTCACTTTTTTGAATCGAGTTGTCATGTTCCCCTTATTGTACGTTTGCCTGACGGAGAGAAAAAAAGTACGAATACAGATCTTGTTGCTCTCGCAGATATCACTCCGACTATGTTAAATTTGGCGGGCGTTTCGCCTCCGGGTTACATGGATTTTCAGCCGTTACCCGGTTTGGGAATTGAAACCGGCAAGCGTGATTATCTATATGGGATGATGGGTGGTGGTTGGATGTGTTTTGATGGTAGGTGGAAATTGTGCAAATATCGGACTGGAGAACATTTATTGTTTGATTTATATGCGGACCCGATGGAGCAAAATAACTTATTAAAGAAAAATGATTCGGATTGGATATATCAGAGACTTGATTTTGTGTTGACCACGGAGATAATGCGCTCTGTAGAGGCTTCCCACCGCGACAACGTCGTATATGATAGTGATTTGTCAGGAGACTTTGGTTTTGGAGAGAAGGGATGGGAGCGACTCTATCCAGCTTCTCTATTGAACTAATACATCATGAAAGCCCAGTATAGGCATCCTTCTTTCCATATCTAAGGCTACAGGCGGCGGCGATGAACCCCATCCGCCGGAGACCTTGAGGTTTCCTTTCGGTCGACGAGCTAATTCTATTTCGATTGATGCATTATTTGGGAAGTATATGTTTGTTGCTGGTATTCGGCCGATTTCATCTTCGATTAAAAACATGTCGAGTTGAGAGTCGTTACAATTTAGATAACTATGGACGTGGGAGAAATGTATCTCGATTCGCTGTTTTCCGATGTACGATATTTTTTCCACGTCTGGTGCGTTGTAATCCTGTTTTTTTTCACCTGTAATTTCGAGTGCTGCATCTGCTAATCTTTCGCCCAATAGCATGTTTCCTGTGGGGCTCGTGTGGATTGCGTCTGACAATGGTAGGTCCAGCGTGGGCACTATTGTAATTTTTGGATCGGCCTTGGCTACCTTACGTTGTGCTTCTCTGATCATACTCCATCCAAGGTTTGCTTCCGGTCGTCCAAGGACTCGATTAAGTTGGACAGTTAATACCGGTAGTTGCGGGTCGTTTAAGGCATTCCTCCAGGAAGCTACCGCATCGGTAAATCTGTTCGCGTAGGACGATGCAGTTTCTACGCTTACATCACTCTCGCCTTGATACCACAAAATCCCTCTAATATTTCCTCCCGATAATTTGATGCATCGCAACATATTTTCGTATAAATCGGAAGGCCCTTCTTCTTTTGGATTCCAACGATTAAGTGAAGATCCGCCGAGAGCCGTCTGAATCATCCCTATAGGATGATTCAGTGCGCGCTGGAGTATACGGCCGAATTGTAAATATGGCGAGTGACCAGGGTTACTTGCTTCACGATTGACAGGATGTTTGGTGTTTGTGGATTCATTCATAGGGTGAGTTGCAAGGGACCATTGCTCATTGTTTTTAAAAAGGTGTATGCCTAGCTCTGCCGGGTCTTGATAGGAACCCCTACCGTAGCCGGCTGAGTTACTTTGTCCTGCTATTACCCAGACGTCTCCTACGCCCCAAAAATGACGCATGTCCCCACGGGGAGACCATTCGCCAGTCTGATCTCCTGCGGTAAGTAGTCGGGTCTCTAATCGATATAACCCGCCAGATTTTACACGTAGTTCGGCTTCCCACGTGCCGTCTTTATTGCCCTGAACGGTGTTCCATGTGTTTTGGTGAGTTCCGGTTGCTTCATTTAGGATTCGAATATCTATTTGACTATTTTCGTCTCCAAAGTACTGACCGTTCAAGCAAACTTTGGCATATCCATCTTTTGTCTTTTGAAGTATCTGCCAATCACTTAGGCTGTTTTCGATTGTTGAACCGATTTGGTTACTCATAAAATTATGCCTTATATGTGAGTCGAATTCCTCTTTTGTTACAAGCTATAGTATATACTATCTTTTCGATCACATCTAAAAAGAATTTGTATCCTTCAGGAGCAAATAAATGCAACGACGCCCATACGGGAATACTAATATCGATCTTTCTATCCTTGGTTTTGGAGGGATCTTGGTTATGGATTGCGAGCCAAAGGAGGCCAGTAGGATGGTCGCAAAGTCGGTTGATTGTGGTATCAATTATTTTGATGTCGCACCTTCTTATGGCAATGCAGAGGAACGCTTGGGGCCGGCCTTAGAGCCGTACCGGAAAGACGTTTTTCTTGCTTGCAAAACAGGCGAACGTAGTAGGGAAAAAGCAGAGCGCGAATTGATGCAGTCGTTAAAGAATATGAAGACGGATTATTTTGATTTGTATCAGCTACATGCCATGACCACACGGGAAGATGTCGAACAGGCAGTGGCTCCGGGTGGGGCACTCTCCTTTCTAATAGATGCAAAAAATAAAGGGATCATTCGACACATTGGTTTCTCTGCGCATTCTGTTGAGGTCGCGATTGAGTTACTTGATTTGTTTAATTTCGATTCTGTTCTCTTCCCTTTAAACTGGACGCATTATTTTCAGGCGAATTTTGGCCCACAAGTAGTAGAAAAGGCGGTAAAAAAGGGAACGGCCGTCTTAGCCTTAAAAGCGTTGGCGTTTGGAAAAATTTCGGATGGAGAAAACAGAGCATTCCAAAACTGTTGGTACGTTCCAATTGAAGATCCAGAATTAGCCAACCTTGCGCTTCGCTTTACGCTGTCGCAACCAATTACCGCTGCAATTCCTCCTGGTGAAGAAAAGTTATTTGATATGGCTGTGACTATATCAAATAACTTTAAACCGGTCAGTGAATACGAAATAGAGTGTTTAAAAGAAAGATCCTGTGAGGCGATTCCAATGTTTAACTTAGGATCATAGGTCTAATCGGGCAGTCTTATTCTAGCTGCAAATTGCATGGTTGCCATGCGCATCGCCTGATCTATGTTTGCTGATCTTACTATGAATTCCCCGTTCAAGGTTTGTTTTGAATTAGGATCGATAATAATAGGTTGGCCAAACGGGATATAGTCGTCGACTAAGAAGCCCTCGTCATCGAGAAAACGAAGGTCATAGCGTAACCAAATTATTTCATTTGAATTGTTTTGGATGGTTGCGGAAAAAATACCCGGAATTTCTACGAGACTATTTGGTAGGTTTATTGGTAATAGGGGAATCCACGAGACACTGTCTATTCTTACGAATCCTTCTAATTTAGGGTGTATTTCCTGGAATATAATTTCATGATGTTTTTCGATGATTTCCGAACGACTCGGATTTGATCCATCCCCACATGAAGCAACGTTTATAGTTAGCAGCAGTAGACTGAGTAAATGGTTCATTAGTTCGATCTATCTTGTTGTGTTTTAAGTGATTTTCTTTATTAGCAATACGAACAAAATCAGGTAGATTGTTAAGTGTTATTCACGCGATGTTTTTTCAATTGTTAAAAAAACTTACAAAATGCTTACGAAAATATCCAAATTAACGGCCAGAATTGTGCAAAATCTCGGATATGTTTTACTGATCGTGTTTTTGTATGACTCAAACACTGTTTGGGCGAGCGCGGCTGATTCTATTCGCTATGAATTGCCGGAAACTATGGTGACTGCTACCCGAGTAGAACGCGTCGATTCGAAACTTCCGTACGCAATCAGCGTTGTTGAAATAGATGAATCCGACGCTATAGAGCCGAATTGTTCTATAGAAGAAATATTGCGAGATGTGCCGGGTATCATGGTGGATAACCGAAACAATCTTTCTCAAGGTGACCGGATCAGTTCGCGAGGCTTAGGTGTAAGGTCGCAATTTGGCGTTCGAGGTGTTAAAGTTTTGTTGGATGATATTCCACTTACAACCGCGGACGGACAGACGCAGTTGAATAATATTGATCTGTCTCAGGTAGGTCGTGTTGAGGTCGTTCGCGGACCGGTAGCCGCACTTTATGGAAATGCGAGCGGAGGTTTGATCTCTATAAAAACACGGAGATTGAAGGACCATAAATTTCGTATTGCTCCGCGGATGACAATTGGAAGCTATGGACTCCAACGCCTTCAGTTGCAGATGTCACAGGCTGATTCGAATACTCGATCGATTTTTAATACATACTCATCAAATAGTGATGGCTATAGACGTCATTCATATGCCCAGCAATATGGGGTCAGTATATTTCATAGTCGAACCGTTTCGAGGAATTTAACTGTTCGTGTGATGGCAAATGTTTTTGACAGTCCTTTCATGTATAACCCCAGTTCCCTGGATTTTTCGACGTCAAAAGATTCTCCTAAGTCTGTTAGATCATATGTATTAAAACAGGGAGCAGCTAAACAAATCCGGCAATTTCAAATCGGTAATGTGGTAAACTATATTTCGGCTGATAGTAGCGTTTATCAATTGACCGCTTACGCATTACGTCGGTCTCTATTAAACCCCATTCCTGGCAGAATAATAGACTTAAACCGATTTTCTGGTGGCTTACGGGTTTCACGTGAGGTTGTTTGGAATAACCTAATTTATATCACAGGCTTAGATACTGAGTGGCAAGATGATGAACGAATAGAGTATAAAAACCTGGGATTAATTGAAGACAAAGTCGGTAATGTTAACGACGAAGCTATCTTTTCGTCATTGCGCTACGGAGAGCGTCAATTATATCAAGAAGAACATGTTCTTGGCGTAGGAGTTTTTTCGTCGCTGAATGTAGATATAAATTCAAGTTTGTCTGCGTCAATCAGCACTCGTTTTGATCGTAGCAATTATCACGTTGTAGACAGATTACAAATAGACGGAGATGATTCTGGGAACAGACACCTAGGACAATGGAGCAGGTTCCTCGGTTTAAGTTATGGACCCCGTTCACAGTTGAGGTTTTATATAAATTATGGGACTTCGTTTCAGAATCCCACGACTACTGAATTGAGTAATCGTGTTGATGGAAAAGGTGGGTTTAATTCTGATTTGAACGCGGAACGAGTAAATAGTTTGGAGCTGGGTGGTGGTGTAGCTGGCATACGTCGTAATTGGCATGTTGACTGGAGTGTGTATAGGATGAAGATGGAAGATATGTTGGTCCCGTTCCAAACCGGTGCTGCAGATAGTGAAGAGACGTATTTCCGTAATGTTGGTGTAGCGTTGAACAGAGGGATAGAATGGATCATAAAATATAAGCCCACAAGATATTTCGGATTACAATATGCCTACACTTATTCTAATTTCGAGTTTGTTGATTATACCTTAAATCAAGTGCAACTGTCAGGAAATAGAGTTCCAGGTTTGCCCCCGCATCGAACGTATGTATCTGCAAAGTACTATCTCAATTCTAAGTTTTATGTGAGCCTAGACTGGGAAGCGGTTTCTCGGTATTATGCAAATGACTATAACGGTCCTTTAGTTAATGGGTCTGATGAAGAGTATAATTATTTCAATAAGGGGTATAGACGTACGGATTTACGCTTGAGCTATTCTTTAGGTAAGGGACAAATCTTTGTTGGTATAAATAATATTTTTAATGTTCGTTACAACGGGTCTATTGTCCCCAATGCTTTCGGGAATCGATTTTTTGAACCAGCTGCTGGGCGGGTTTTGTTTTTGGGGTTAAAACGGAATTAAAGGCTTTTTATAAAGAATGGGTGACGTTTGTTTTTACCATTTTACAAATAAAAAACCCTTCAAATAGGCTATCCGGGACAATTCGACAAGCTCGAGAGACCTGTTCGTTAAATTGTAGGTTTCGCCATTGTCTGATGCCTTGTTCGGTGTCTGGTTCAGGTATTTTCACTTCAACTACTTCAATTGCAGTGCCATATTTTTTTAAGATTTGATCGACGATAGCTTCATTTTCTTCGGGAGCAAATGTGCAGGTCGAATAGACCAATGTGCCCCCTATTTTTAAAGATTGTATAGCAGAATGAAATAGTCCAAGCTGTTTCCTTGCCATTTCACGTATTTTCTTCTCACTCCAAAAGGC
>JAYYVF010000055.1:0-85628 GCA_036343635.1 Candidatus Latescibacterota bacterium
TGGTGTGGAATCATAGTCAAGAAGCCAATCTTCGAAAACTCGGATTTTTTCCAAGGGCGACTTAAAATGAAGACCTGGTGTTTTTATCACACGCTTTGGCTGACCAAATTCGGTAACAACAACCTGTTCCCATTCATTCACGGTAAAAAACACCATATTTACTAAAAAAATCGCACCGGCTACAATCGCTACTAAGATCACTATTGGAGTTCTCATTTACGCACCTCCTGTCCACCTAAGTTGAGTACATTCAACAATCCACCTTTACCGTCATTCTCCACAATATACTTATCAATTTTTGGGAGAATGCGCTCCATGGTTTCGAGATAAAGCCGCGTTTCCGTAACATCTGGAGCTTTCTTGTATTCAAGATATACCTGTTTAAAACGATCGGCATCACCCTTAGCAGCACGGGTTCGTTCGAACTGATACGCCTCAGCGGATCGCAACACACGTTGAGCTTCTCCTCGAGCCTTTGGAATTACATCATTCTGATATCCTTTAGCTTCATTCACTACTCGCTCCCGGTCTTCTTTGGCACTCGCAACATCCTTAAACGCGGCATCAACCTGCTCAGGAGCCCTAACGGCCTGTAACTGCACCGTCTCAACGGATAATCCACAATCATAAATATCAAAGGCCCCCTGCAATTCTTCTTTGATTTCCATTTGGATTTCCATTTTTCCTTCGGTCAATGCTTCATCAATTGTGTGACGCCCAACAACCTGCCGTAAAGCCGCCTCCGCCGCATCGTGAATCAAGCCGAAACTGTTTCCATTATTTCCAAATACGCCCAACCCTTGTGCTGAAAACAATGCCTTTGCGACATTAGTCACTCTGTACTGAACCACCATTTCTACGTCGATTATATTTTCATCACCAGTCAGCATTAGCGATTCTTTTGCTCTTTTAGAATATCGAGCAGGCGGACCAGGATCGATTGTACGAAAACCAATTTCATCGCGATATACCTGTGTAACCGAAACAATCAACGGTCTCTCGATCGGAGTCGGCAAATGATAATGTAACCCTGGATCTACAATGGAATGTACTTCTCCGAAACGTAGGACAACTGCTTTCTCATCCGGAGCCACTGTGTAAATACCGCTTAATAGCCACAGTGCGATTAACGCTCCCAACACATAACCTATCGTACGCGGGGAAACATTAATTGGTGGCATTTGCTGCCGTTTAGGAAATTCGAATTGTTGAGACATAGCCCCCCCCAATAAAGGGTTGTTGTTGTAATTTCAACCTCAAATCTACCAAGCATATATTGCGATGTCAACGTGGTAGGTGATTAGTACGATCTATTGACACCTACAGTAAATTCGGTATCATTTCTCAGTAGTAACGAATACAAAAGGAAAAATTATGGCTATAATCCCTACTGTTATCGAGCAAACCGGCCGAGGAGAACGTGGTTACGATATTTTCTCTCGACTCCTAAAAGAACGTATCATTTTTATTGGAACACCCATAGATGATAGCGAAGCAAACGTAATCATTGCCCAATTGCTATTTTTAGCCTCTGAAGATCCTCAAAAGGATATATCGCTTTACATAAACAGTCCCGGAGGAAGCCTAACTGCTGGCCTGGCAATATATGATACCATGCAACACGTACCTTGCGATGTCGCAACCTTATGTATCGGGCAAGCTTACAGTATGAGTGCTATTTTATTGGCCGGCGGAGCACGTGGAAAAAGACACGCCCTACCACATTCACGGCTTATGTTGCACCAACCCTGGGGCGGTGTTGGTGGTCAGGCCTCCGATATAGAAATTCACGCTCGAGAGATTATGAATTGGCGTACTCGTTTAAACGACATTTTGGTTCTTGACACGGGCCAGACCATAGAAACAATAGAATCGGTAACAGAAAGAGATTATTTTCTCTCTGCTGAAGAAGGTGTTGAATTTGGCCTCATAGACAACTTATTAATAAATACTGAAACTGAGGAAAGTTAGCAATACCGGATCTTCGAAGTTAAAACCCAAATGAAATAATTTGTTTCAAATCGGTCGAACCTGTAGCTAACATTACTAAGCGATCAACTCCCAAAGCAATGCCACTTGCTGGGGGTATACCTATCTCTAATTGCGCTAAAAATTTCTCGTCTAATTCACCATCTTCTTTTTGTGCTAATCGGGTTTTAACAAACCTTTCTCTTTGCTCTTCAGGATCGTTTAGTTCCGTATACCCATTAGCTAATTCAATCCCATTAATATAAAGCTCAGTCCTTTCGGCAAATCTCCAATCATCGTCACATGGACGAGCCATGGCAGCCATTTGGATAGGATATTCAACGAGGAAAATTGCTCCTAATTTCTCTAATTCTGGTTCAATTATCTCCAACAGAACCTTATTAAATAGATCTTCCCAATCATCCGACTCATTTGCACTAACAAAACCAATCTCGCGCAGACGCTGATAAAAAGTATCACTGGTAAGACACGACTTAAGGTCAATCCCAACCCATTTCTTGAATGCTTTTACAACAGTTATTTTTGGCCAACGTTTGCAGTCTACAACCGAATTTAAAGATTCAGGCAATATTTCCCTATCACGAGCATTATTAAATACCGTTTTAACCAACGCTTCTGCCTCTTCCATTATCAGCGTATAATCCGAATATAGCCGATACCACTCAACCATAGTAAATTCTGGACTATGTAATCGGGAATGCTCGCCATTGCGAAAACAACGACCCATCTGGAAAATGCGTTCAAACCCAACCGAAAGCAGTCGCTTCATGTATAATTCTGGCGACGTTGATAGATAGTATTCGGTTTCTTCCGACAACGAAGAGAAATGGGTTTTAAACTGCTCAATATTTGTCTCAAAACCACGAATTCTATTTAAACAAGGAGTTTCAATTTCAGTGTATTCAAGTGTTTGGAAAAATGTACGGATTTTCGTTAGTATTTCGCTGCGGTGTTTCAGCAGATTAAATCTCTTTCCCGTTCCGTGAAATTCGGCCCAATCGCCCGATTCAAACGGACGCTGAGCTGAGACCAACACACGATAGGATTTAACGTTATGTCGGCCACCCTGCTTCGGTGACACGTGCAGTTCCAATATGTCTCCAACATTAATATTTTCTGGAAGTTGAGTCTCCCAATAGAAAAACATTTTTCCCGTTCCGTCGTACAAACACACTCTTTTGTTTTCGCAAATCAATGATCTGCCCCTAACAAGGGCTTCAGATCCTCCCATGGACAGTAAATTTCCGACTGGACAGTGGTCGGGAACCTTAACGGACGGAAAGCTATGCAGGCTTTTCACTTTTCAGATTTCGGTAATATTTAACGTGTTTGTGGAATAATAATTGAATATTAAAAAGCTACAGCCGGACTAAGCAGATTTTTTCGAATATAAATATACGGGAGGACCATTTCTCTCAATAAAATCCAACGTAATGACACATTCTTCAACATCTGTCCGGGCAGGTAATTCGAACATAACTTCGAACATCACGGTTTCTAAGACCGCACGCAATCCTCGCGCACCCATTTCTTTTTCTTTAGCAATATCTACAACTCGCTCCAATGCATCAGGCTCAAAGGTAAGTTTAATACCATCCATTTGAAAAAGCTTCTGATACTGCTTTATTAGCGCATTGCGGGGTCTCTGTAGAATATCTAACAAAACCACATCACTAAGAGGATTTAATGTGCTAACTACGGGTAATCGCCCTATCAACTCAGGTATAAGTCCAAATTGAACCAAATCTTCTGACTCTACATTACCAAGTATATTAGCATCTTGATTGATTTCCTCAACTCCAGCTTTACCAAACCCCATAGATCTCTGACCTAGTCGATGACCAATTATCTGCTCTAAACCGTCAAACGCTCCCCCACAAATAAAAAGAATATTCTTGGTGTTTATCTGCGTGAGCGGCTGCTCTGGGTGTTTCCGACCTCCTTTAGGAGGAACTCCAGAAACAGTCCCTTCAAGTATCTTAAGCAGTTCTTGCTGCACACCTTCACCAGACACATCCCGGGTTATAGACGGATTCGCAGACTTTCGCGCGACTTTGTCAATTTCATCTATGAAAAGAATTCCGCGTTCAGCTTGAGGTACATCATGGTCAGCAGCTTGCAATATCCTAACTAAAATATTTTCTACATCTTCACCTACATATCCCGCTTCAGTTAACACTGTTGCATCTACTATAGCAAACGGGACATCCAAAACACGAGCAAGCGTCTCTGCTAATAAAGTTTTTCCAGTGCCAGTAGGCCCAATTAGTAAGATATTGCTCTTTGATAGTTCAACGTCTCCACTATTTGAATATACTCGCTTGTAATGATTATAAACAGCTACAGAAAGAGCTTTTTTAGCACGGTCCTGACCAATTATATGTTTATCTAAATGAGCTTTAATTTCAGCTGGCTTCGGAAGAGGTGCCCCATTGCCAACAGATTCCTTATCCGACTCACCTTCCATAACCCCGTTACACAAAATCACACATTCATTACAAATATGCACCGAAGGCCCTTGGATGATTTTCTCCACCTGTTCAACAGACTTACCACAAAATGAGCAATTTACAGGCTTCTGCTTTTTTAACATTCCAATCCAATCATAAAAAACTCAAACAATACAGTTATTCTTTGGTTTCGTCAGATTCGTCAACGGCTACATCAGGAATCAACTCATCAACACTCAAAGATGAACTCGCAGTCTCTTCTTCTTGTACTGATTCAATTTCTGAGTTAGAATCCTCAAGAGCCTCATCTGCACCAGCTTTCATTACATTAATCGCTTGAAATCCTTTCTCTGAACGTGTGACCATAAACTCAACTTCATCACCTTGTTCCAGACTTCGATCCCACGACGAAATATCACGCCAGTGAACAAATACATCTACCTTACTTTCCGTCGAAATAAAACCGTAACCTTTGTCGTTATTAAACCACTTTACGACACCCTTGATCCAGGTATTTTCAGAAAGAGCATCTGATGAAACAGATGGTACATCAGCATCAACAGTCTTCTCTGCGTTACTGGTTTGATCGATTTTTCCCGTCCCTGACTTAGGACTTTCAATACGTTGAGATAGCTCGGCAAGGACCACACTGCCCCCGGAGGCTGTTTCAGCTAACCATTCAAAGGAAGCCAACATTCCAATAACATATGCACTGTCTTGTCCATATAGCTTTCTTGCGCTATTGATACGTTCAGAAAAGGAAACTATTGCGTCAGACTCTAACTCTAACAAATTGGCCAAAAACGTTCTCCTATTTGTTCAAATTCCTTACAACCTCTACTACAAAAACACTCGGATTAAAAATAACTTGCATATTTCTAGATGTTTGTCAATCCCATCGTCTTCTATATGTGTGAAATGTCTCATACAACGATTCAACAATTACTTTCAAAATACCAGTTAAGGGAACAGCCACCAACATACCTACTACGCCCATTATTTGACTACCAGCCATAACTACAAATAACACCATGAGAGGATGCATTTCTACACTCCTGGCAACAACGGCAGGCTGTACAATTACATTATCAAAAACCTGGACGATTGCGAACACCATAACTACCTTCCCAATCAAAGGTATCACCGCATCTCCTCCAGTGATCAAAGCTACCAAGGAAGCAGAAATAATACCAATCAAGGGCCCCAAAAATGGGATCATGTTAGACAAACCGGCAAGTAAGCCAACAGGGAAAGCATATTTCAAACCGATAATAGACAAACCAATAATAGAGAGAATTGCTACGATTGATGTAGCCAAAATAGTTCCACGAATATAACCCCCTATTTGCTGATTGATTTTATGCAGGACATTAAGGGTAAGTTCAAAATAGGGATTTGGAACAAGAGAGACCGATTTGCGTACCATTGCCCTCCCCTCACGTAAGAAAAAGAAAGCTACAAAAGGAACGATAACAACGAAGGTCAATCCAGAGACCACACCCCCCACAAACTGAGTAGTGTTACCTACAAATTTATTTATTACAGATTTACCTTTTGTTTTTAACATAGCCACCAAGTCAAACTCATCACCCATATATTCATTTACAATAGGTTGAACTGGCCCTAAATTCACCGCTAAATCTGTTAGAATATTTGGACCTGCCTCTCCAAAATCAACCCAATTCGAGCTAAGAATCACACCGTGAAATATAGACTGATTTCTCAATGGAATTTCATCGGTGTTTTTTAAGAATTGAGTATTGCCTAGCATCTGGATGGATGGGGGGGTGTCTAGCGGACTATCAACAACAGAGAATTCAAGAATAGCAGAACAGAAGACTAAAGAATCTGGAGCAAATCTAATATTGAACGTACGCTCAGTTCCTGGAGTAATCTCAATAGGAAACTGTTGACCTTCTTCCATCGAAAAGGGGGAATTACCATCCCCCGAACTTTGTTCAACCCAGTTAATATCAGCAACAATTAGAGGCTGGTTACCAGTGTTTGTAATTGCAATTTGTCGGTAGCTTTCCTCTTCTCGATGCATCCTTTCTGTTAACTCAATTATCTCTGTTGATATCTTTTTACCAACACTAAAACCAACAAAAACTAATGTGGCAAACAAGCCCCCCAGTACAATTAAGATAGATACAGTACGACCCAACCCCCTTGCCTCCATCCGGTCGACAACAGGCGCAAGCACATAGGCAAGAACGAACGCTATTGCAAATGGTGCCAATATACCGTGTATCTCCCGAACAAAAAGGCCAAAAACAATAATCACTAAGCAGCCAAACGCTAACTTGGCGTAAATTGATATTTTTAGTGATGGTTTTTCAGTCACAGCCTATTTTCCTTACTGCGTTGGGCTCTTGGAAGATTTAGACCTGGCCTGCCGTAATAGCACATTTGTATGACGTAAACGAATGGAGAGTATCTTCGCCAAATGAGTAAGTATCTTCAAACCTAGTCGTGGATCACTTTCGACAATTTCAAGCATATCTGGTCTAAAGAATCCAAAAGTAATGCAGGTTTCTACGGCGGTTATCGTCGCCGTTCTCGGGGAATCATCTAATAGGGCCTGCTCCCCAAAAAAATCTCCAGCTCCAAGTTGAGCTAACTGAATCGTATCGTGATCGTCCGTAATCTCCCGAATTTCGACCGATCCCTTAAGAATGATGTGCATTCCTATACCAGGGCGACCTTCTTCTAAAATTAATTCACCGGCTTGCCAGCTGCGTTGATGGAGAATTTTCGATATTTTTTTCAATTCTTTGGTGTTAAGACTTTCAAAAACAGGTACCGAATCAAGTAAATCCAATAATTCTGACTTTTCGCGCTTAAATACGAGATTGCTCCAGAACGGATTTCCCATTATTTGCCCCAAAATTTTTGCCGATCTTACGGTTGCAGATATGCTTTTTCATACTAAAATAATTTTCTTTTACAACTTAACATTGGCTACGATTTAACACTAAAGCAACCTATCTCAGTAAACAAGTCACCTTCGACTATGAGAACTGCCACATAATCTTGCTACCATTTGATCCATTGCGACTCTCTCTAATCTTCGTCCAAGCGACCGAACCTGCCAATCTGTATCTTTGATGATACTGATACATCGCCAAATCCTTCCCTGCGTAAAGGAGCGTGCCTGAGAAACATAGGAACGAGCAAAGTATGGGTGAACACCAATCGCCTGAGCAATTCCTTCGACACTATTCCCTTTTTCTAATTCAATTTTCGTTTTAGATAGTATCGAATAATGCCTAGTTATCATTTTTACGGCTACCGCAGGATGGTTCCCTCCGTCTAAGAAATTCCCCAATAAATTTAGTGCTTCTGACGCATTTCGCTCACCAATTGCATTAGCCAATTCGAAAATGGTTGCAGATCGAGTATTTGCCGTTACTTCACGGACCATTTCTTCCGAAACAACTGCTTCATCCGAGACACATGCAGCTAATTTTTCTATCTCTTTAACAAGCTCTCCTGGAGAATTTCCAACGTACATCTGAAGAAGGAGTATGGCCTTAGGATCAAATTTGAGGCCAATCTTCCTCGTCTGTGTCTCTATCCATTTTGGTAAATCTCTATCATATGGGAGTAGAAAATTGATTGCTGACCCAACCTTTGAAGCTTCCTTAAAAAATTTTAACCTGAAGTCAACCTTTTCACTAATCATAATTATGCAACTAGTTTCGATAGGGCTCAAAAGCATTGTATGTAAATGATCTTTAGCCACTTGATCTAGTTTGTCGCAATCACGTAAGATCAAGACACGGTGCTGTGACATGAGTGGGTAGGATTCATATATATTTTTAAAATTGAGAAAATCTAAACCTTCAGCACTAAATGAATTCAGATTAAAATCACTTATGCTATCTGGAACAATCAAAGAAATCAATTTTCGAAAAAATTGCTCCCTACTGACGTCATCGCTACCAGTTATTAAATATACTGAAGAAACATCACCCTTCTTTACAGCTGAAAGTAAACTGTCGGCGGTAACCTTTGATTGACGATTAGATTTACTTATCACGAAACCCATCTTTCTTTTCTTCAACATCAACAAATTCAGCCTCTTCGATTTTCGACCTATCAAAACCTTCAGTAGACCCAAAGTTGTCTTTACTTTTTTTAGGACTCCGGTTCCTATATAAATAGGAAACAATCCTAAAGAGTAGCCACAGGAAACATATTAGGAGCAACAATTTAAACATTTTCGAATCCGAGTAAAAAATATTTAGTCCCTAAACCATCTTACAACATTATTGCCTTTATCTTGATCTACGAACTCTTGATTTTCTGTTTGATTTTTTTGCGAGCTTCGATTTACCTTTTTCAACTCCATTAGATCTACGTTTTTCAGTTATAAAATCCAATTCCATTTCAAGCGAATCATAATCCACTGCGACAACCAACACTTTAACTCGTGAACCCAGCTGTATAATACGCCTAGTTCTACGTCCTACCAGACGAAATCTATCACGATCAAATTCAAATCTTTCGTTCATTGAATCTAATCTACAAAACCCATCTACTAACACGTTTTCAATTTCAACAAAAAATCCGATCTTAAGAACCCCAGATACCGTACCATAAAAGCTTTCGCCGATATGGCTGCCCATAAAGCGTAAACCTTTAATTCTTGAAAAGGCTCGACTGGCAGCTTCGGCATGCCGCTCGCGACCTGATAGGTACCGTCCCAATTCATTTAAATTTTCGCTTTCTTCCTCAACTGGAATTTTTGGTTCCGCCTTATTGATTTTCTTTTTCACTGCACGATGAACTATTAAATCTGGGAAACGCCTAATTGGTGAAGTGAAATGCAAGTAACGATTCTGAGACAAACCAAAATGGCCAACATCATTTGGCGTATATTCAGCACGAGATAAAGACCTAAGGACCATTTTTGAAACCAGCCCACCATTCCCGGTATTTTTAGTTTTCCGTATTAATTGCTGAAGATCTTTGAGGCTTATTTCCTGTTTTGCTGAAACATTATTTAAACCAACAAGAGAGTATATCCGTTTTATATTTTCAATTTTTGATTCCGATGGTGGAGCATGAACACGATAAAGAACAGGTAGATTGTTTTTAGAGCAAAATCGCCCAATACATTCGTTTGCCAACAACATACATTCCTCTACTATACCGTTACTAGCTAAGATTTGATGCTGACCAATCTCTATAGGTAGACCCGCATCATCCAATACTATTCTACATTCCGGAACTTCAAGATCTAAAGCACCCCGGTCTTGGCGAACTTTCTTTCTTATACGGCCTAATTCAGACAACATATTTATTTGTTGCTTGAAATCCCATGCCATCGATGTATCGATAGTATTTTTTTCTATGACAGACTGTACATTACCATAGGTTAGCCGACCGGAACTACGTATTACTGACTCCTCAATCGAATACCCACTTATTTCACCATCCAGATTAACATCAATTCGCACACTTACGGCCAACCGATCACAGTCTGGTACTAAGCTACAGTGAGCTGAAGCAAGATTTTCTGGCAACATATGAACGACTTGGTCTATTAGATAAACACTCGTTCCTCGTTCAAAGACTTCCTGATCTAGCTTAGAGCCTTCAGGGACAAAAAAGCTAACATCGGCAATATGAACCCAAAGCCTAAATACGTTATCTCCCACCATCTCAATATAAAGAGCATCATCGAAATCGTTGGCATTATCCGGATCAATCGTGAAACACTTTTGATCTCGGTAATCAACTCTCCGAAGAATCTCCGCCTCCAACTTTTTTAAACGGGATTCACAATCTGCAAAAACTTCACTGGAAAAGGAATTAGGCAAATCATATTGCCTGATTATTCGTTCAAAATCATTTCGAGGGTCTTCTGGATTACCAATTATCTTTGTGACGACTCCCTTCAAACCTAAATAACCAGGACTACGATCCGTAATTTCCACTTCTACTCTATGACCATCTTCAAACAACTGTCCATCAACTGGGGATACTAAAATATCCCTACCTATATTCGTGCCCTCTACTTGAACGGTCCAAGTACCACGCCGACAGTGGAGCAGACCGACAAACTTTTTGTCCGCTATTTTAATTACCTGAACTACACTTCCTTTAGGAAGCCCGTCGCGCGAAAAGCCACCAATTTTCGCTATACGGACGAAATCTCCGTCTAAAGCCTCAGATATTTCATCTGAGGGAATGAAAAAATCACTATCACCTCCTTGTATCGATACGAAGCCAAATCCCCCTCTACTAATTCTCAGGACACCGGAATGGCCATTTTCATCCTGTTTAACGAAGTAATATTTACCAGAACGTCCCAACAAACCGCGTTCGACCAAGCTCTTAACATGCCTACGAAACAACCTAAGTTCCGAAGATGGCACCTCAAGACCAAAAGCCAGATCTTTAATTTTCGATGAACTTATTTTATTTTTATCGAAATAACCTATTATTTCTTCATCATTTGGAAACATAATCTGCTTTTTTTCACTTAACAAAAACAGCCTCACCCATACGGGAGAGGCTGTAGGAGATTAACTTGCACTGATTCTATCCATTCATTCAGAAGAAAAATCCCATTGAAGCGTGAAAGCATCAGTGCGTCCCGAATCGATCCATAATTTTTCTAAATTGCCATGAATAACTGTCATTTTATCTTTAATCATTCGAATGGCACTCTGGGCATTAGGGACAAACGTTGGGAAATCTGGCTCAACCAGCTTCCGCATGGCGCCTTTAAGTGTACGCGCCAGTTCATTATGCAACGCTTTCACCTTCTTGTTTTTAATCTCTGGGTATTGCTTTAAAGCAGTATGAAACTCTTGTATAACCACTTCGACGTCAGATGCCTTTTCCCACATACCTTCAGTACTCAGATATTCCTGGTACTGAATTAATTTCTGTACGTATACACTATCATACTCCTTCAATTTTATTACATACGGGCCCATCTCATCTTTTTTTTCTCCACCACATCCAACAAATACTAGTACGGTGAAAAGCAGAGTTAAATTTTTCATATTCCCTCCCAAGGAAAGTGACTTGGATCTCGCGCAAACTAACGAAGTCCCGCCGGCAAAGTCAAGCTGAATGACCAGTCAACAATTAATCTGTTCCCCACCAGCCAAAACGCAATAATGTAGCATTTAACTCACCACCCAAAAGTAAAACGCAAGCAATCAAGTAGGCCGAAAGCAAAATAGCTATAGCACCACCTAAAGCGCCCGAAACAAGATTATAATAGCTAAAATTAAGCAAATAAAATCTAACTGATAAGGCTATTATTGACCAAACAATGAGGAAGAAAACACCACCCGGTAAAAGGTGTTTCCAGGCCATTTGTTCCGCCGGAACATATCGATATATTACCAGAACTGCAAATAAGACACCAAACATTCCACCTAAACGTCTCATCCAAACAACCAACGAAGGCATTAACTGTGTCGCTGGGATTGCAGAACGGATCCAGTTTTCAAACTGTTCTGCAAATACAATAGCATTAAATAATGCAACAAGAAACAGGCCTAGGAAGATAATTATTAAAACTGAAAATATACGTCTTTGCCAGAAGGATCGCTTTTCTTTCGCTCCTACAGCCCGATTAAGTGCAGACATAGTGGTCGACATACTTGCAGAAGCCGGCACAAGTACACCAACGACACCTAAAACAAGCAACTTTTCGGACGAACTTACCAGATGCCTAAGGTTGTCTTCAAGAACCTGCATTAGAGGATTTGGAAGTACGATACCCCAATCTTCAATCAAAAGAGCAAACTCATCCGGAGATAATCCGAAGGCTTCAATAAAAGCAGCTAACACCAAGACGGCTGGGAACAGAGCAAAAACAAAATCGAAGGCCATTGCCGCGGCAGAATCCGTGAATCCGTTCTTGTGGGCACGAAATATCGTCTGGCGAATAGCATCAGGCAAGATTATCATCTTTTGCAACAAAAAACTATCCTTAACCTTAATGGCCAATGAGCCCGATCACCTCTTCAAAAATATGACCGTTGGTCGAAAACGCATCTTTACCGTCAACGGTGGCTTTCCCATTCCAATCAGTAAATGTGCCTTGAGCTTCTTCCATTATTGGCAGTAATGGCCCACAATCCCACGGATTCATAACAGGATCAAAACTAGCTTCTGCTCGTCCAGTCGCCACTAGTATATGTCCGTAACAATCTCCCCATCCACGAACCAACCTAGATGCCTTTGACAATTTTTCCCACTCGTCTTTTCGTGAATTTTGTGCAAAACTAAGTGACGAAGTAAAACAAATACACGAATCTTCAAGTTTGCTAACATCTGAAACTCGTGCACGACGTCCATCCCACCAACAGCCATGTCCACGACCAGCCCAAATCATTTCGTCTAACGCAGGCATATAAACACAACCTAAATCCACCCCATCTGGCCCTTGGCGAGCTAATAGGACACCAAATAATGGTACCCCTTGAACAAACGATTTTGTTCCATCGATAGGATCTATCAACCAGGTATATCCTGAATTACTCTCTTTATTTCCGAATTCCTCACCAATTAAACCATCATCTGGGAAAGAATTCAAAATGAGCTTTCTAATGAGTTCTTCGGCTTCACGATCTGCAATAGTTACCGGAGAATTATCAGTTTTCCAATCTGGCGAAACGCCGGTACCAAAATATCGCATTATTATCTTGCCAGCTTGCCAAGCAACATCAATGGAAAATTCCATTCCTATCTTTATCGACGTTTCCATCTTATCCAAAAATCTTTGTTCTTAGCGAGTGAAGTAACTCCAATGCCGCAGCAATATCACCTTTTTGATCCGGCGAATATTCACGTTCTATTGTCAATGGCCCCCGATACCCTAACGAATACAATTTAGATAAAAAGGCCTCTATATCAACATCTCCCTCACCAAGCGGAGCATCCTCATACCACGGCTGACCTACTTGACGCTCATACTTGGCATCCTTGCAATGCACACTACGAACAAAAGGTGCGACTGTTTCAAGAGCTTCTAAAGGATCTCCGGATCCATACAGTATCATGTTTGCCGGATCAAAATTGACTGCTAAGTTAACCCTATCCACCGCTTCAATAAATTGCATCAAACCTTTAGCCGTTTCCTGTCCAGTTTCCAAATGGAAAAACTGATCGTTTCCGGCACAATGATCGCAGACTATACGTGTAGTTTCAACAATTTCAGCAAAGGCTAAATCCGTATGATCTTCAGGAACGAAACCCAAGTGCATACCAATTGCATCAACACCAAGAGCCTTAGCGAAATTTGCCACATCAAGAGTTTCGCTTAGTCGTTTGCTACGATCAGTGCTTGGAACCAGCCCAACAGTTTCTTTTACTTTTTCGACGGTGGAATAATCGTCTTCAGGGAAACCTACAAATACCACAGAAATCTCGATATTTGCATCCGAAAACATTTTTGAGATTTCTCTTACACCATTCGGTGTCCGACTATACCCTGATGGCGCATGTAATTGAACGGATTCTACACCAAGATTACGGACAGCATCCAAACTAGCGCCCAGCCCCTCGTCAATTGATGTAAAAATACCTGTAGCCCACATCACCATGAAATATTCCTTTCAGAAATTTTGTGAACTGTGAATATTCACCGTGTTTCCGCCTTCATCGCGGGCACGAAAAATCGAACTCATCACAGCCTCAAATACCTTTTCAGCCGCTGCGTCAACAGAATCAGATACAACTTTCTCGATTGTAACCACGCCTATACTAGACTGCAAAGACATCTCACCCTTACCGACCTTAACACTACCACTACTAAACCTCCGCCGAAACTCAGCACTTCGAGGCCGGGCGACATTAAGGGATGCCGAAGACCAGATTGCAAAAATTGCACCATCCAGACGAAATAGCTCCTCATCTTCAATCAGTAATTTATTCAAGTAATTCCCAGCTGATAATAGCGCCTGGTCCCCAGCAGCCCAACCATAACGCACATTCATAGGTGCAATCTGTTGGAACAAAATACCATAGCAAGTAAATACACGGTCCGACACAGGGGACTTCAAAGCCTTTGGTATAGTAAGGCGTAACAGGGAATTTTTGTTTGGTAGAGAGGTTAAACGATCTCGGCCTGCTACATGGCGCCAACGCTTTAAACTGTCTTCCAACTCCTTCACATGACCATTTAACTCTATCATTTTTTCTTCGAAAACAGCAAGCTTTTTCTTAGCATCGTCTAATGTCAATTCAGGCGCAACAGTTTTCTGAACTGAATCATTTTCTAAAGCAATTTCTTTTGTTTCATTCCCGGCGTTAGATGTAACGGTGGACGTCCCTGTATTTTTGTCGGATTGACTTTTAGTTTGTGGGACATCTTTTTCTTTTTCCTCCAAAGGTGGAGTAGGTCTTTCAACAGCAGGCTTAGATCGACCTTTGCTTCCAGCTTCAATATCCTTGTTTAGTTGGCGCAATTCGCGGCCGCGTTCGCCTGCCACATCAAGTAATTGTCTTGCCCGATTAACACTACCTCCGGCAACACTCTTGTCAGAAATTATCCCCAAACACTTTTGAATTACAGCACTATAAAAGGACGATGACACCTTGAAGTCCTCTGGCGCATAGCTCAATTCATATATTCTGAAGGATATTTCGGCTAATAGGTTTGTAAGTCTGAGTTCATCCTCGAGGCTTGCTTCCCTAAGCATTTCAAAATTACGCTCAAAGAAACTCTGAGCATATCTCAGTGCTTCTCCTTCACTAAGCACTAAAGCAGGCTGAATAGGATAATCATTATCTTGAGGAATCTCTGACTCAAAACGTTTAATAATTTTCCGAAAACTTCCTGAGACATGCTTTAAAGAGCTTTTAGGGTAATACTTTTTAATATCGCGGAAAACCCAACCAATCCGCAGATAATATCTTGCAATATTGCCAGATACAAACTTTTGTAGTTGAAGATGACTAAAAATGCCAAGATAAAATTTAGCAATTAAAGGAACAACAGGATCCTGATCGCCAAGACGCAAACTCAAAGAATGTGTCACTGCACCTGGATTGGTAGCATTCGATTTCAAATTCTCAATAGCATTCGAACGAAGTTGACTCCTATATGAGGCCAAATTCCGCTCAGCCTGACGGAATTCCGCACTTTCAAGCTCACCCGCATAAAAACACTTGCCACAAAAACCCCAGAAAAATTCAAGCGGATTAACTTGATCAAATCCAGAAGTACCCCACTTATTTTCTATAGGGTGTCCATCTCCTTCTGTAACAACGGGACGAACCATATCGCGTTTCAGCCGATTATGCGTATTTTCCGTTTCACAAATCGGACATAGCAACGTGTACTTCCGACATATTTGGTCAATTTGTTCATCGTTCAACATTTTACCTACAATTACCTCCAAAAATACTAAGCGTGAAATACAAGATGCTCAAAATTACTTTCATTTAGGATAAAAACGGATTCGCAAAAAACAAAAGGTGTCATCGCTATAGGTCTTTAGAAACCTTAAGAATAGGAAATAAGCTTCGAAAACCCAACTATCAAAATGATACGGAAAGGTGCCCGTTTTCTAAGAAACACTGGATTTGCGTGTAAGCAGTCTTTATTTGAGAATCATAAAAAATAAAGCGGGAGAAAAAACATCTCTCCCGCTTTATTTACGTTAAATAACTGCGCCGTCCGACTCCACCTCCGGCAGTTTTTCGCTACGTTGCAGATCGTCTAAAACAGATCTGACTTTTTTCCCAAAGTCTTTGAGTCTCTCATCAACCTCGTCTATGGATCGCAACAACTTATCTTCAGCTAATGACTCTTTCGACATCAAAATCCTCCCAAAATATGGTTTCAAAGGGGAGGAACCCAAGGGAGGGGGTCAATAGCGAATATATTAAACCTTACTGTAAGCGCGCAACCTCTCGCTCCGGCTAGGATGTCTTAAACGGAGCAGTGCCTTTTCCTTTATTTGTCTTACGCGCTCACGAGTTAGACAAAAACGAGATCCAATCTGATCTAATGTCATTGGCTCTTCACCATTCAAACCGAAGTAGAGACGAATAATTTCAGCCTCTCTATTAACCAGTCCACTCAAGGCATCTTCAATTTGGCCGCGCATACAATCACGTATCACATCCATCTCTGGTGATTCTTGACTATCATCCGGCAAAACATCTAACAAGTTTTGCTCTTCTTCCTCCTGGAAAGCGGCATCCAGTGACCGAACAGACCTACCAGAAAGCAATGTTTCTTTAACCTCGTCTACAGATACTTCTAACTGCTGTGCAATCTCTTCGGGTTCGGGCTCATCTGCTCGTTCCTGTCGAATTGCGCGTGAAGCCTTTGAAATCTTGTATAAAAGACCAACTTTATTGAGGGGAAGCCTTACCGTCCGAGATTGTTCAGCCAATGCTTGGAGAATACCCTGCCGAATCCACCAAACAGCGTAGGAAATGAATTTAAAACCTTTGTTTTCATCGAATCTCTCCGCCGCTGTGATTAGTCCCATATTTCCAGCACTGACTAGATCAGCTAATGGAACTCCTCTATTCTGATATTCTTTAGCCACACTCACCACGAAACGCAGATTGGCCTCAACTAAATCATTTCGCGCCTCCTCATCTCCCTCTTTGATCCGACGAGCCAATTCGATTTCATCGGACGCAGATAGCGGCGTAGAGCTGGCTATTTCAGAAAGGTAACTACCGAGAGCGTCTTCCATGTCCCAAAGTTGGGCTTTGGCGGTTTCCGTCATGGATTCATCCTCTTGGTTAAGGGATAGGGAGAGCCTACTTAAAAGGTTATCCAAGTAGACAGGACTCGAGGATATCCGCTATTATAATTTACAACTTAGATAGTGTCAAGCTTTTTAACTCCGATGAATTTCTATAAATTTAACCATTAAGAAAATGAGTTTGTAACTCCAACAACTGCTCGATACCGTGGGTAGCCAAATCCAACATCTCGTTTGATTCATTACGAGAGAAAGATCGATCCTCTGCAGTACCCTGTATTTCGACAAATCCGCGAGAACCATTCATAACTACATTCATATCTGTGGCAGCTCGAACGTCTTCCTCGTAGCAGAGGTCGAGTATAACCTCGTCATCTACAACTCCTGCACTCACAGCCGCAACCGATTGCATTAGTGGATCTTCCGCTAATATTCCATCATCAATCAATTTCCCAACCGCAACTTTGAGAGCTACGAAGGCTCCAGTAATAGCAGCAGTACGAGTACCTCCATCGGCCTGCAAAACGTCGCAATCTAAGTAGATTGTCCGCTCTCCAATCTTATCCAAATTTACGGCCGTCCTAATGGATCGACCTATTAGACGCTGAATTTCTCTTGACCTACTATTTACTTTGCCAGTAGCTCCTTCCCGTGCGACACGTCTATTGGAAGATCCAGGTAACATAGAATATTCAGCTGTCAACCACCCCGTGTTCTTTCCAATAAGAAAGGGGGGAACACGATCTTCTATTGACACAGTACAGAGGACTCTCGTTCGTCCCATTTCCATAAGTACTGACCCAAGACTCGTATCGGAAAAACCAATCTGCATGTTTACTGACCGAAGTTGATTGACTGCTCGACCATCAGATCTCATAACAAAAGACTCCCAGAAAAAATTAATTGAATTTTCGATCGCATGTTTGAATCATCCATAAGATCGAAAATCAACACCCTCCATCGGAACTAAATAACACATCTCCAATAATCTTGAATAAATTCGTCCACCAGATAGGCTTTTTATATCGTCAAGATCTTGGTTGGTTGTGATAATAGTAAACCGCTTATCGGAATACCTCGCATCAACAAGTTCGTACAACATCTCCATTTCCCAATCAGTGCCGCGCTGAATTCCAAAATCGTCCAACACCAAAAACGGGACATTGCATAGCTCGTCTATAATATCCCATGATCTACCATAATTTGCACTTTCCTCTGAATACGTGTCACGTAATTTTTGAAAATATTTCCTTGACAAATTTAAAAATCTTCCGGGTCTTCCCCATCGTAGTATGAGCTCATTAAGCATAATTGATCCAAGAAGAGTTTTTCCCGTGCCAGGATTACCATGCATAAGAAAACCCTTCGTGGGCTCACTCATCACTTCGCTATCTGTAATCGTGAAAACCATACGGCGCACCTCTTCTGCAAAAGGAACTGGCGCGCCATCTGGCGTTGATTCCTGGAAAGAATCTAAAAATTTCCACTTATACCGTTCGGGCACCTCCGACGACTTAAACAAACGATTTGTACCGGTTAACCGACGACGGTACGGCCGACATTTGCACCATCCATGACGTGCGTCCTCGTCCCAGAATTGGTAAGGTGGGGCGCCGTGACAAACACATTGTTTCTCAACACAGCTACATATCTTGAGATTCCCGTGACGTCCAACAGTAACCTCAGCCTCGTAATAAATACCAAGCCCCGAGCATTTCCTACAATCAAGAGATTCTGTAAATTGCCAGGTTAGCACACTCATTGCGACCGATCCTTTAAGGCTCGCTCCACGTCACGGGCTGCCTGCCTCTCAGCTATCGCATGACGCTTGTCGTATTCTTTCTTTCCTTTGGCAAGTGCTAATTCGACCTTCGCACGACCTCGTATGAAATAAATACTGAGTGGCACCATTGTTAGGCCGCCCTGCTGAGTACGTCCAATCAATCGGCGAATCTCCCTACGGTTTAACAACAATTTCCTAGTCCGTTCGGGTGAATGATTATAATGCGTGCCAGCCTCGTAGGCACTGATGTGAGTACGGTGAAGATAAATCTCTCCTCGATCAACTGTAGCGTAACTATCTTTTAAGTTAGCTCTACCTGCACGCAGTGACTTCACTTCGGTTCCCGTAAGCACTATTCCGGATTCAATTACATCAATAATTTCATAATCATGCCGAGCTTTACGATTTTGAACAACAAGCTTCTTGCCATCTGAATGTTCTTTGCCACCGCGCTTTGCCATCAATAACCTCCAAAACACTTGACGCCAAAAGATTGGCCGATTAATTTGACCGCGTGCCGAAGTGGCGAAATGGTAGACGCGCTAGGTTCAGGACCTAGTGGGCATTAGCCCGTGGAGGTTCGAGTCCTCTCTTCGGCACCATCTCGAAAGATTTTTTAAATCTATAGCATTCAAAATGCTACGCAAGCAAACATGTCACAACCAAGCTTTACCAATGATAAAACCAGTACAATAAGGCACCTCATCCGTAAGAAATATTAATATACGCCACCCAATTAAACGCAAGGAATATTCAATGTCCCGCCTTTTACATACTCGTATTCGCGTCGGAAATTTGCAACGTAGTATGGATTGGTACTGCACTCACCTTGGATTTAAGGTACTGAGCCACACAGACCAATCACCAGCTGGAAATCATGTCGCTCATCTTGAATTACCAGGGAATGACCACACATTAGAATTAACATGGTCTGAAGATTATGAACTTAATGTTCCCGAAGACCTTATGCACCTAGCCATTTCCGTACCCGATCTAATTGGGTATTGCAATATTTTAGAACAAAATGGCATTGATATTTGGCCTGGAGATTGGCGTAAAACTTTTCCGAATGGACGAAAAATGGCATTCATAGATGATCCTGATGGTTATGAAATCGAACTGTTAGAGGACAAATAAAACCTCAGAGATATTACTTGTTCGTTCGAAAAACAACAATATCTCATATCACCTTAGATGCGTCTTGTAGGTTAAACCAAAGCATAACGCGCTTTACTCGGACGTTTGCACCGCTTGAATTGTTAACTGGACGTCAACCGCATCACTCAAAACGCCGGCTTTATCAGGCCAATTGTTTACCCCATAATCTGAACGCTGAATCACCGTGTCAGCAGAAAAACCGATCACTTGTTTCTGTTTGTAGGGATGCACACCTTTGCCTAGGAAACGTACCGGTAACTTAATTATCTTTGAAACACCATGCATCGTAAATTCTCCTTCCACTCGAAGAATATCCTCTTTGAGGCCACCAACAGAAACAGCGTCTTCAACTAATTCGGCCTTACTGCTACGGAATGTTATAATTGGGTATTTTTCAACATTCAAAAAATCATCAGATCTAAGGTGTCCGTCCCGTTTAACATTGTCTGTATCGATACTGTTTGCTTGAATTGTGGCCCGAATCTGTATTTTTTCAGGATTTTCTACATCGTATACGATTTCTCCAGAAAAGGCATGAAAATTACCACCCGTATTACTCACAAGGTAACGTATACTGAAGGAAACATTGGAATGTTCTGAATCGATTTTGTATACAACCGCACCAACATTACAAATGGAGAATAGAAAGGTAAATACTAAACATAATTGAAAACGGTGCGACATCAGACTACTCCTTATCAAAAATTAATTTTAAAAAAATCTGCCATTGCAAATATTGTTTTTTTACATTGCTATTCTATGGGGGCAATAAATTTAACCTCATCAGACTTTGTAGCATTAATTTTTCTTCTTGGAATCAGAAGCTTCATTAACAAGTTTCATCAACTCAGCAAAAAGTTTTTGTGTCCACGAGGGAAGGCCTCTTACTCGATCAGGATGAAGTGTCTTGGCAAACCGCCTTCGGGAAGTTGCCATAGCCTCCCCGCCAACATCAGCAGAATCAACGCCTAACAATTTCTCAGAAGACATCGCCCGCAGAACATCTAAGTCCCAAACGGATGCTGTTTTTGACTCATTTTTTGCCAAAACAACAGCCATTTCTCTCAGACGTCGCTCAAGCTTAACATGATCACGTTGCAAAACTTCCAGAGCGCGTTGTAACTCCATTACTTTACGCTGTGCTCCAATACGATCACTACGTTCTTGACGTAATTTTTCCCCATTTTCACGTTCAGTGGTCAACTGTCGGCTAACAGTTGTCCGCTCTTCATCAGACTTTCTTAAACGTGCATGTGCTCGTTCCGCACGATCTTCTGCAAATTCTAAGTCCGCCTCAAACTGTTTTAACACTTTCTCATGTTCTGCTCGCAGTCTATTTACAACTGATATATCAACTGTTTCTGCAACGTCAACAAATTCTGGGTGGACATCTCGAATCAAATCCATTACCTGCTGAAGCGCACCTTTGTAATTATCGTCGTATTCATCCAATTCCCCTGACACCCTGATCGTAGAGATTTCTCTGAACCATGATTCATGTTTTTTGTACATTTCCTTCAGAACTAACAGATGGGCCGCACGCTCTTGTTTGGGACGCTTTAGATCAGTTATCTTCAAATACAATTGAAGCCTATTGGGAAGCTTCGGATAAAAAACATCATTAGGATTTTCAGTCTCCAAAACTTCCCATTCGCCAATCATTAGTTCGCAAAAAACCAATTCGAGTGCATTGCCTTGCTCTACAACTGAGTACACTTTTTCACCTAATACAGCCCTGGATAGCCGAATCGCAAAGTCGCTTGACACCTTACCAGATTTAACATCTTTCTCATAGGAAAAAAACCGTTTTAAATGACGAACCGTTTGATCCTCTATCGACCTCTCTAATTCAACTGCCACGTTAGTTTCCAAAATATTACTCTCTCTCCTTGGGCATACTCTGGCAACCGATGTAATAGTGAATGAAATCCCGGACAGTCCGACCACCTATGAGATCATGATTGTGCCGCATTCTCCATTTATTAAATTCACTAAAAAGTATCTCATCTGAAACAACACCGAACCTCTTAGCATAAGATCTAACCATAGATTGATACATAGATTTTGTTGGGAGATCTATAAAAACCTTTAGTGCGAACCTATCATCGAGAGCACGTAATTCATCTATCCTCTGGTTTTGCTGAGGATCATAGACTGATGGACGAACACTTTGGGGAATTTGTGTATTAGTGTTTTCCTCCATCTGCATAAGACCGAGGCCTTGGCCCAAGGCGCCTTCTCGATCCACTAGGTCTTTAAAATTCGATGTAGCATAAAAAAGTAAATTTTCTGGAGGCTTCTCCAGTCCGCCTTCCATCGCTCTCGATAAATCACGAACCTTATCATCACCACGGTTAAGAGAAATATTATCCAAAACTCCAATAAATCTTTCTCCTGTTTCCCTAATTGAAGAATAAATTCGGTTAATATATCCATAGTCGGCCGAAGTGATTTCAACAGCGCGAAGCCTGCGTGACTGATATTTTGAAACAAGACCTCTAATCAACGACGATTTCCCCCCACCACGAGGTCCCCAGACTAAAACATTTTGAGCAGGTAACCCAGCAAGAAAACGCTCTGTATTGTCAATTATTGTCTTCAAACGATCATCATTGCCCTCTATCCAACTTAATTCAAAAGAATCGAATGAAGGAATTGGCTTGAGAATGCGCGGTGAATTCACATCAATAGAGAATGCAGTCACCTCCCGAAACGGAGGCAAACCATATTGATAAATATAATCACCCAGATTTATCACAGAGTCCGACCACGGCTTTTCTCGTAACCGAACGAGTAATTTATCGAGTGACTTCGACCTGGGCGTTTCCCTCATTTCATTTTCAGCAAACAACAAATCTCGCGTAAACTTCAAACTCCTCGGGCAAAGTTGATTGATTGTATCGATCCAGTCCGTATGAGCCCATATTTCTACCACGCCCAATTGCCTGACAAAGGTATTTTTTAAGGCCGAAGAAACATCCTGCGGGCGCCTCCGTTGGCAAGCAGACAAAAATGGGTGATCAGAAGACAGTAATTTAGTAAGAAACCACCCATACATACCTGGACCATGATCTTCCGTGGATTGAACCAGATCAGAAACAGATTGGTCATATAAATCGTAAAAAGCACCCACAAGATGTCCGCATACTCCCTTCGAACATCCTTTATCTCCATGCGCACACATCGCGTTAATGAGCGATTCAACCAGACAAAAATCGCGTTCGGCTAACAATCTGTTCCCAGAAGTCAAGTAAAGTGATTCAACCAGAATTTCGATATTATCTTTCAACGCCATACACCCTAATCAATTACTACACATTTAAGATCTTTTAATAATTAATGTTCCACTAATCCTAAAATATTCGTTGTGAAAGACCCAACAAACTCAACTTGTCTATATCTCTAAATTTGGCTATTCTCCCGTTACGAGCCAACCATTTTAAAAATACTCAATTTGAGTTCAGGTAACAAAGGCCAGTTTATGCGTAAAATAGCTTTACATTGGCAAATCATGATTGCACTTGTAGGCGCAGTTATTGCCGGATCTATTTTTGGAGATTACGTACAACGAATCGATTTCATTGGCACGCTGTTTATCAAAGCGTTAAAAATGATCATTGTTCCACTAATAGGCACTTCAATCATTACCGGAATCGCCAGCATCGGCCAAACAGGAAATATTGGCCGTCTCGGTGGCCGCACGTTCGCCTACTACATTTCCAGTAGCCTCCTAGCAATTGTTGTTGGCCTTGCACTTGTCAATGCTATACGCCCCGGAGATGGTGCGGACCTCGGCTTACAGCAAAAACCGGATAAACTCGAAGAATCAGTATCCAAATTCGGAGACACACCAGGAGATGCCGTTGAACGCTTGCTTTTAGATGTAGTGCCGAGCAATCCCTTTCATGCGTTGTCTGAAGGTATAATCCTACAGGTGATTCTATTTTGCCTACTCTTCGGCTATTTTACCACACGCTTAGAACCGGAACATAGAGACCCAATTCTTGGATTTTTTAATTCTGCTTTTGGCGTTATGATGAGAATGACCCAATTTATTATCTCTTTTGCACCAATCGGTATATTCGCCTTGGTCTCAAATACGGTAGCAAAGACAGGTATTGACGCATTCGCAAATCTAGGTCTATATGCCTTCACCGTAGTTATAGCGCTCGTTGTGCATGCCTGTCTAACTTTGCCAGCACTCATGTATTTAGCCGCGGGTATTAACCCTGTAAAGCACATCAAAGCAATGGCTCCTGCATTATTAACTGCATTTTCGACAAGCTCTTCCTCGGCCACCCTACCGCTCACCCTGCAATCCTTAGAGCGTCGCGCCGGGGTATCCAATAAAGTTTCAAGCTTTGTTGCACCTCTCGGAGCTACCATTAATATGGACGGTACGGCTTTATATGAGTGTATAGCGGCTATGTTTATTGCCCAAGCATACGGCATTGAACTAAGCGCTATGCAACAAGGTCTTGTGGTCATAACAGCTCTACTGGCTTCTATAGGAGCAGCTGGAATCCCGATGGCAGGGTTGGTAATGCTCTCAGTAATTCTGACAGCCGTCGGTCTCCCTTTGGAGGGCCTAGGAATTATCCTGGCGGTGGATAGGATTCTCGACATGTGCCGGACCACGGTAAATGTCTGGAGTGACTCTACCGGAGCGGCAATTGTAGCCCAAAAAAGCGGTGAGAGGTTATATTAATATATAAACATAAATAACTGTGATACATAATTTTATGTTTTTTTATTTTTTGAGAAAATCTGAAAGTCAACTCAAGGATTTAGAGACGGTTTTAGCTTCAACTTTAATTGATTCTCCATATCTCTTGCCTGCGTTCCGTCTTCGGCGACGCAATAAGTGAAAGAACACCGCTTTTGTTTATACTTGTGACAAGCTGCTTTGGCTTCCCGCGGATGAGTGATACGGTTCTTAGGAACAAATTGAACTCTATCTAAGAATAAATATCGGGGCAAACATATTCACAATTTGCCCCGTTGAATGATCCTTCAATCTGTTCCTAAGACTACCATTCCCATTACCCCAGCCATTCCAAGATATATAACTTCCTCCAAGTAGTAGATCACATCCACACCAGCTTTGGCAGGGACATCATCCCATACCGTCTCAGAGAATTTTAAGCGTTCCACCTAAGATATGCACTTGTGACCACTGCTGAGTAGTTGCGAGAGAATCCGAAAAAAGAAGCTTAGTCACCATATCATCTCCATCATTTTGACAGCATGAAACTAAAAAGCCCCCTGTAGAAAACCAAGAAGATATCGGATCTAACAATCGTTATGTTGATTTAGAAGAGTTTCTAAACAAGGAAAAATCTAAATTACAACGCGAATGGCATTGAGGGTGAAACATAGCGAAACATTTCCCTTTTTCAACCAAAAACAACCACCTACAAGTTAATGTAAGTGGTTGTTTTAATGGCACTCCCGGCGCGATTCGAACGCGCGACCTATTGATTAGGAATCAATTGCTCTATCCTACTGAGCTACGGGAGCTTCTGTAATTTTTGCGGCAATATTAAATCACCCCAAAAAATGAAATCCTCAAGTCGCTTTTATTAAAGTTTCAAAAATTTAAAGGAGTCACTTCAGAGAAAAATATCAATAAATCTGAATTGGCACAAAACACTTCTGTGTCTACTTGCTGATATAAAAATACAGAGATTAAAAAAAAAAATTTTCAGATGAGTTGACAGCAGAAAATTGTGCTATACCTTAGGAATGTTACCCCACAAGTAACACCTGTTTTTCCCCACACGGCGTTTCCTCCACGGGTCTCATCGTGTCCTAAGACAGAACTTTAAACAAAAGAACGTAGATGGCTCAGATTTTTCCAGAAAGTGCCAACTGGGCGTCCAAAGCCAGTATTTTGGCTGGACTACTTTTGGCCGCGAGTGTGCTTGGTGTGCTTCTAAACATCAACCGAATTCACTACGTGAACCGTGTTAATATTCCCTTGGATCAACCCGTCCCCTTTAGCCATAAACATCATGTTACGGGTCTAGGTATAGACTGTCGCTATTGTCATACCTCGGTAGAAAAGGGTGCCTTTGCCGGTATCCCTCCTACTGAAACGTGTATGACCTGTCACTCACAAATTTGGACTGAGGCTCCTATCCTTGAGCCTGTCAGAGCAAGCTGGCGGGACAATGAGCCTATTGAGTGGAATAGAGTTCATGACTTACCCGATTTTGTTTACTTCAACCATAGCATCCATTTGGCAAAAGGCGTAGGTTGTCAAACCTGTCATGGGCAAGTAGATCAAATGCCACTAATGTGGAAAGTAAACTCTTTAAATATGGAATGGTGCATCGAATGCCATAAAAATCCGGAGAGGTTCATTCGACCCAAAGATCAGGTTTATAGTATGACCTATAGGCCTCCTAGCAATCAAGAGGCATTAGGGAAGCAACTCGTAGCAGACTATGATATAAACACCCAACAATTACTAAACTGTTCGGTATGCCATCGATGACTGATAAAACAACCATGCGCAAAGATCTCGGGGGTCAGGAGATCAGTAGACAATTGAAAAACAGCAGTAGCCAGACCTACTGGAGCAGCTTAGAAGACCTATCGCGCACCGATGAATTTGTAGAAATGGTAGGTAGGGAATTTCCAGAACAGGCTGACCAGTTGATGGATAGCGAAAGTCGACGGAATTTCCTGAAGCTTATGGGAGCATCCTTTGCCTTGGGTGGTCTTTCCGCATGCACTATCCAACCCCAAGAGAAAATCGTGCCACAGGTACGTGCACCGGAAGAATTGATTCCCGGCAAACCCTCGTATTTTGCCTCTGCTTATCCCGATCATGGCTATGGCTTTGGCGTTTTAGTCGAGAGCCATATGGGCCGCCCAACTCGGGTCGATGGCAATGTTGCCCATCCTGCGAGCTTAGGAGGTTCCTCTTCTGCTATGCAGGCCTCAATCCTAGATCTCTATGATCCGGATCGCTTACAGACCATTACGAATGCCGGGCGTCTGTCGACACCCTCAGTATTTTGGGAGCAATTAGATAAACAATTAAACGTACATTCTATGCAAGATGGCCAAAGCCTCCGTGTATTGATGCAAACTTCTACTTCTCCTACAGAAGCAGATTTATTAAGCGCAATTCAATCTCGATATCCTGGTTTTAAGTGGCATCAGTTCGAACCACACAACCGGGACAACTACTTCGAAGGTAGTGATATAGCGTTCGGGAAACACTTGAATTGCGACTATGACTTTTCTAAAGCCAAGGTGATCTTTTCTTTTGACTCTGATTTCACGAGAAAAGGTTCAACAAACGCCCGGTATGCTAAACAATTTTCAGCTGCCCGAAAAGTAAGAGACGGTCAATCATCAATGAATCGCCTCTACATGGCCGAACCTTCCCCAACATCTACCGGTAGCTTAGCCGATCACCGTTGGGCAATGAACTCTGCTTCGATGGAAGTCTTGGCTTTACAAATTGCCAGAGCATTAAACGTCTCCTTCACAAGCCGGGGAAAATCAGAAAATGCCCTCCCGACTGAAATGGTTAGGGCGATCGCAGATGATTTGTTTGCCAACAAAGGTAAATCACTTGTTATTGCTGGGGAGTCCTGTAGTCCCGAATTACACGCTCTCGTTCATGCAATAAACAATAAACTTAAAAATGTCGGTTCAACAGTTTTCTATCGTACTCCGGTCGAAATCAGTTCGGAATCTCAGAAAACATCATTTGGCGAGCTGATTAAAGATATGAATAATGGCGATGTAAAATCGCTTATCGTCTTGGGCGGCAATCCACTCTTCCATGCACCGGTTGATTCTGGTTTTGCTGATGCGTTTTCGAAAGTTGATTTCAGAGTTCACCTGACGTCTCATGTAAACGACACGTCAGAGCATTGCCATTGGCAGGTAGCTTCCTCACACTATTTGGAAGCCTGGGGAGATATTCGTGCCTTTGATGGTACCGTATCTATTATTCAACCTCTCATTAAACCTCTTTACAAATCTATTTCAAGGCTTGAACTTCTTGGATTCATGGCTGGGAAAGCAGGCCTCTCAGGTATAGAATTAGTCAAAAGACACTGGGAAACACATACGCTCGAGGCCAACTTTGCCACGTTTTGGCGAAAAACTCTTCATGATGGCGTTATGGCAAATACCAAATTCGACGAATTAACGCCCAAGATTAATAACCTAAGACTTTCGGATCATTTTGGTATTCTCCTTGAGGAAGACCTCGTTGAATTACAATTACGTCCGGATCCTATGATTGATGATGGGCGTTTTTCCAACAACGGATGGCTCCAAGAGAGTCCCCGCCCGATTTCAAAGTTAACCTGGGATAACGCAGCTATTGTCAGTCCCAAAACGGCCGAGCGTCTGCGCCTAAAGAGTAACCACATGGCAGACCTTCGATTAGGTGATTTGAGCCTAAAGCTACCTGTTTGGGTCCTTCCGGGGCAGGCCGAGAACGTCATCACGGTGCATACTGGATTCGGGCAACAAGGCTTCGGGCGGGTATCTAATGGTTCAGGTTTCAATGCCTACTTGTTAGCTACTACATCAAATCCCGACGGTAATGTGGGCCTCAAAGTAATCGCCTCATTCGACAAATACGAATTGGCGTGCACGCAAGAACATTCCAAAATGACAGATGGCTATGAACGCATCGACGAACTCGGGACGGCCACCTTCGAAGACCGGAAATTAATCCGTGAGAGCACCTTCAAGGAATACAAACGCAATCCCGACTTTGCCCACGAGGGGGTCCACGATCCTCCCGATGACATGACCTTATATAATAGGAGTGATCACGAGTATGATGGATACGCTTGGGGTATGGTTGTTGACCTTGGTGTGTGCGGCGGCTGTAACGTCTGTGCCATAGCCTGTCAATCAGAGAATAATATTCCTGTCGTTGGAAAAGAGCAGGTACTAAACGGGCGAGAATTGTCCTGGATAAGAATTGACCGTTACTACAAAGGAGAAATTGAAAATCCGCGTATAGTTCACCAGCCCGTTACCTGCATGCACTGCGAAAATGCTCCTTGTGAGGTCGTTTGCCCTGTGGCCGCTACGGTTCATAGCAAAGAAGGCCTAAATGATATGATCTATAATCGATGTGTGGGAACACGTTATTGCGCAAACAATTGCCCTTACAAAGTTAGACGATTTAACTTTTTGCAATATGCTAATAGAACATCCGAAAGTTTGAAACTTCAGCGTAATCCAGATGTGACAGTTCGTTCGAGAGGGGTCATGGAAAAGTGCACTTATTGTGTACAACGAATCAATCAGGCCCGAATAGAATCGAAGAAGTCAGGGATTCCAATAAAAGACGGACAAATACAGACGGCCTGCCAACAGGCCTGTCCTTCAGATGCCATCATTTTCGGTGATATCAACGATCCAGCTAGCCAGGTGAGCAAATACAAAGCCTCCAAATTGAATTATGGCATTTTGACAGATTTGAATACGCGACCCCGCACTACCTATTTGGCCGCTGTTCGAAACCCTAACCCGAGTATTGAGGTCTAAATATGTCAGAGGCTGCCGAAAAATCATATCAGCCCCCAGTTGAAGAACTGGGTCCCGGGCAAACAACCTTTACTTCTATTACCGACAAAATCAGTGGCGCTGTTTTAACAAAACATACACCGATATTCTGGTTTATTTCTTTCGCAGTTGGATTCATTTGCTTACACGGATTGATGATTGGAGCTCCCTATTTATTGTATGAAGGCACCGGAATCTGGGGACTAAATAATCCCGTTGGATGGGGATGGGCAATTATCAATTTTATCTGGTGGATTGGAATTGGACACGCTGGAACACTGATTTCAGCAATTTTGCTACTATTCAGGCAAAGATGGCGTACGAGTATTAATAGAGCTGCTGAAGCGATGACTATTTTTGCTGTACTCTGTGCTGCTCAGTTTCCACTTCTACATACCGGCAGGCCCTGGTTGGCCGCATACTGGCTACTGCCCTATCCTAATTCGATGGCCATGTGGGTAAATTTTCGGAGTCCTTTGTTATGGGACGTCTTCGCCGTTTCCACATATCTTATAGTTTCGCTTGTTTTCTGGTATGTCGGACTTATTCCAGATTTAGCCAGTTTCCGTGACAAAGCCAAGAATAGATTTGCCCAGCTTCTTTATGGTTTTCTGTCACTCGGATGGCGTGGTTCAGCCTTCCACTGGGAACGCTATGAATTGGCCTCATTGATATTGGCTGGACTTTCTACCCCGTTGGTTCTTTCGGTTCATAGCATCGTTAGCTTTGACTTTTCGACAGGTATTATACCCGGATGGCACACAACCATCTTCCCGCCCTATTTCGTAGCTGGAGCTATTTTCGCCGGGTTTGCGATGGTACTGACTCTTATGATTCCACTTAGAAAAGTCTACGGACTGTATGATTTTATAACAGAACGGCATTTAAATAACATGTCTAAAGTTATGCTAACGGCCGGACTTATTGTGGCGTATGGCTATTTTATGGAGACAGTTATTGCTGAATATAGTGGAAGCCAGTGGGAAATGTATATGATGCGGAACCGAATGTATGGACCCTATGGGGATTTTTATTGGGCCCTTATACTCTGCAATATTATTATTCCACAATTGCTTTGGTTTCGCTATTTCCGCCTTCATCCGATCTGGCTGTGGATCATTTGTCAATTTATTAATGTAGGTATGTGGCTCGAGCGGTTTGTAATAGTTGTGATGAGCCTACACCGTGATTTTATGCCTTCATCGTGGGGTAGCTACAGCGCAACCATTTGGGATGCCGCTATTTACGTTGGTACTATCGGGTTATTTATCGTTTTATTTTTTGCCTTTATACGCGGGTTTCCAATGATCTCTATTCATGAAATTCGAACACTTTTGAAAATAGGAAAACACTAAGAGACTATCGCAATGCACCATGAAGAAAAATCACCCTTTCACGGGGTCATGGCACAGTTTGATAATCCAAACGATTTGTTAGCCGCAGCTCGCAATGCGTTTGCAGCCGGCTATAGAAAGATGGACGCCTATAGTCCCTTGCCGGTTCATGGCCTTGCGGATGCCTTAGGATATAAACGGACACGGCTCCCCTGGTTAGTCTTCGTCATGGGAATCATAGGAGGTGTCGCCGGTTACGCACTTTGTTATTGGACATCGGTTATCGATTATCCATTGAATGTCGGGGGACGGCCTTTTCATAGTGGACCGGCATTCATTCCGATCACGTTCGAACTGACAATACTCTTTGCAGCCCTTACCTCGGCTTTCGGCATGTTGATCGCTAATGGTCTACCGCAACCATACCATCCTGTTTTTAACGTTTCCAGTTTTTCTCATGCGAGCTCTGACATGTTTTTCCTTTGCATTGAGTCGACCGATGAAAAGTTTGATTTAGACAGCACCACACAATTTTTGCAAAGCCAAAATCCTGAAGAGGTAACGTCCGTTGAAAACTAAACTGGTTTGCAATCGGCTCTTGCGCGGCGTTTCCGTATTGTTTTACACCCTGGTTCTGTCTGGATGTGAGCTAAGACAGGCCATGTATGACCAGGAAAAATACGAACCTTTGGAAAAATCTACCTTCTTCGCGGACGGCTTATCTTTTAGACCTCAAATAGAAGGTACGGTGGCTCGAGGACAACTTAGGCTGGATACGCATTTCTATGAAGGCACTATCGACGGTGAATTAAGTAAGAGTTTGCCAATAGAGGTAACGAAGGATGTCCTTGAATCGGGACAGGAGCGTTATAATATTTATTGTACGCCTTGCCATGATCGAACTGGCCAGGGTAATGGAATTATCGTTACACGTGGATTGAAACAACCACCCAGTTTCCACACCACGCGTCTACAAGAGATGCCTGTCGGTTATTATTTTGACGTAATGACAAACGGTTATGGTGTTATGTACAGTTATGCTTCTCGCATACCCGTTGCAGACCGTTGGGCAATTGCTGCTTATATCCGAACCCTCCAACTAAGCCAACATATTGATATTGGCAAACTTCCAGTTGAGGATCAAAAACAATTTCAATGAATGACGAAATAATACAGCAGTCAGAGGCACTTAAGCCCGAATTCGACAACCTTCGAAAACGCTTTTTTATCATCGGTGTAATTGGTTTAGTTGCTTCGTTAGTTGGACTGTTTTTATCCACAGACCATTATAATCAGTTCTTTCAATCTTACCTTGTTGCCTTCACCTACTGGGTGAGTATTCCTTTAGGAAGTTTACTGATTCTTATGATACATCAGGTGGGTGGCGGAACCTGGGGCTTCACTATCCGCAGACAACTGGAAGCGGCCTCACGGACTCTTCCTCTTCTCTTCGTTTTTTCTATTCCGATTCTGGCCTTTGGTATTCACTCACTATATGAGTGGAGCCATACGGATGTACTCGCTGATGATGCCCTCCTCAGATATAAGGCCTCATTCCTAAATGAGTCCTATTTCCGCATCAGATCAGTCGTATATTTCCTTATCTGGGGAATCTTAATCTTCCTGTTGAGCCGATGGTCGGCCAAACAAGATAATGAGACCTCTACCAACGCAACTTGGAAAATGCAGAAACTCAGCGGCCCCGGAATTGTTATTTTCTTTTTAACAACGACGATGGCTACCATAGATTGGATGATGTCCATAGAGCCTCATTGGTTTTCAACAATATTTGGTGTAATTCAAATAATTGGTCAGGCACTCATAGCCTGGTCCTTCATAACCCTTGTTTCCATATATCTGGCTGACAAAAAACCAATAGGACGTTTGTTAACCGGTGGACGTTTAGCTGATCTTGGTACCTTCATGCTGGCTACGGTCATGCTGTGGGCATACACTTCCTTCTCGCAACTGCTAATTATTTGGTCAGGAAACCTGCCTGAGGAGATTACCTGGTTTATTACCAGGACTTCAGGAGGATGGGAATATCTCTCGTATGGTCTTATTGGCCTTCATTTTTTCTTTCCCTTTTTCTTCCTTATTTCCAGTACAATGAAATCAAAATTATCTGTGCTGAAATTTTTTGCCTGCTGGCTTCTGTTAGTGAGATTTTTTGATATTCTCTGGTATACAAGACCAACTTTCACGAAAATTGATCCATTACATGGCAACCATTATAGCAGTGGATTTACCATAGACTGGTTGGATTTAGCAATTTTAGTTGCAATAGGCGGATTCGTTATCTCAATGTTTTTTTCACAGTTAAAAAAACGACCGCTAATCGCGCTCAACGATCCCCGTTTCCCTGAGCTCTATGAGGCAGACGAGAAGGATGACCACCATGGATGAGATGAAGTCGACTGAAGATAGACCGAACTACGAAACCACGGATGCTCACATACGTCCTTTGGTGTATACAGGAGTTGTGATCCTCGTGTTGATGTTCGGATCATTCATTGGAATTATACCGCTCTTTAAAGTATTGGACTACTATCAACCTCTTTTCGATGATGAGGTAGCTCCGTTGGTTGATCAGCGTATAGGTAACAACGCTCCCAGACTGCAGATTGACCCACCACGGCAGAAATTTGAACTCGCCGCTCAAGAAGATAAAATCCTAAATAACTACGCCTGGGTTGATCCAAACTTAAAGATTGTTCGTATTCCCATAAACCGAGCCATTGAACTCGTAAGCGAAGGTACTCTTGTTTTACCTCATATTTCGATAAACAAAAAAATACATCAGGTCACACTTCCTTAACACTATGAATATGCAATTTATTTTAAAATATTTAACCTCTCTATTGTTTCTTGTGTTCTTAGTCCCAGACCAAACTGTGGCAGCAAAGCTGACAAAAGAGAGAATCGATAAGATAGATTTTGAACAGCGTCTTGGTGAAAAGGTCTCTCCAGAGCTTACGTTCAGGGACCACAATGGCATCGCTGTTAGATTAGGCGATTTTCTTGGAGACAAACCGATTATCCTGTCACTAGTTTATTACGAATGTCCCCTTCTTTGCGGCCAGGTCCTAAACTCACTGTTAAGATCCCTGAATGTTCTAAATTTTGACATTGGCACCGAATATGACGTGATCAGTGTAAGTATTGACCCCAACGAAAGTCCCGACCTTGCCGCTGAAAAAAAACAGGCCTACATCGAGAAATACCGAGGTGAAAATGCAGAAAAAGGTTGGAATTTCTGGGTTGGCGACCAAGATCAAATAGACAAAATTGCTAGTTCGGTAGGATTCAAATACGAATATGATTCTGAGACAGATCAATATGTTCATGCAAGTGGTATTATAGTACTCACACCTGATGGGCAAATAGCTCGGTATTTTTATGGGTTGGATTACCCTCCACGAGACCTCCGTTGGGGACTGGTTGAAGCTTCCAAGGGAAAAATAGGAAACCCCGTGGACGAGCTTTTGTTACTCTGTTATTCTTATGACCCTCTGACCGGCGAATATGGAATCATGATTATGAACGCTCTTCGTATTGGCTCTGTCTTAGCTATGCTCTCATTGGCAACCTTTGTTTTCGTCATGCTGCGACGCGAGCGACGCAAGAGCACTCCGCTGTCCACACAAAAAATGGAGCCTCGTTAGGTATGTCTGATTTTCCTCTATGGCCCGAACAGGCATCGTCGGTAGCATGGCAAGTAGACGCTCTATACGGTCTACTCTTAGCGTTGACTCTCCTATTCACCGTTCTCGTTTTCGGGCTCGTAATAGTCTTCGCATTAAAATACCGCCGTAAATCGGATGACGAAGTCCCAGAGCAGATTCACGGATCTATCCCTTTGGAACTTGCTTGGACTATAATACCTTTATTTATGGCCATTGGCGTTTTCACTTTAGGTGCGGATGTGTTTTTTAGGCTACAAAGAGCTCCGGCGGACCCGTTAGAGGTCTATGTGGTCGGTAAACAATGGATGTGGAAACTTCAGCACGAATCAGGAAAACGCGAGATTAATACCCTGCATGTACCCGTAGGCCAACCGGTGCGCTTAACCATGACTTCGGAAGATGTGTTACATGATTTCTTCGTTCCAGCCTTTCGCGTAAAACAAGACGTTGTCCCGGGCAGATACACTACTATGTGGTTTGAGGCAACGAAAGTTGGAGAATATCATCTTTTCTGCGCGGAATATTGCGGAACGCAGCATGCCTATATGATAGGTAAGGTCATCGCAATGGAACCCGGTGATTATCACGATTGGTTAATGGGTGGCCAAAACGCCTCCCTGTCCATGGCTGAAGCCGGTGAAAAACAATTCACTCAACTAGGATGTCAAACATGCCATAAGAGTAGTTCTGATGGCCGAGGACCAACCTTGATTGGCGTTTATAACGAGCCACAAAAACTAACCAATGGCCAGGAGGTAATGGCCGATGTCCAATATTTGAGAGAATCTATTTTATATCCAAATGCTAAAATAGTGGATGGATATCAACCGATTATGCCAGGGTTTGACGGGCAAATAAATGAACAGTCACTACTTCAACTTGTTGCTTACATCAAATCCTTAAACGAAACACCATAAGGAAAAAACGCGTATGAACGCCCACGCTGCTGAGAGTCCCAAGAATTATCTCAATGAAACCTACGGGCTAAAATCCTGGTTACTGTCGCTGGATCATAAGCGCATAGGGATAATGTATTTAATTACAATTTCAGCCTTTTTTATCCTCGGCGGGATATTTGCCAGTTTCATTCGAATTGAGCTTTTAACTCCAAAAGGAGACCTGTTCGAGGCAGAAACCTACAATCGGATCTTCACTATGCATGGCGTAGTAATGATCTTCTTCTTTTTAATTCCGTCTATACCCGCTGTGTTAGGCAACTTTTTACTACCTCTAATGTTGGGCACACGCGATGTTGCTTTCCCTCGATTAAACTTACTTAGTTTCTACCTGTATGGGTTCGGCGGTACGTTCACGATGTTGGCAATTGTCCTCGGTGGAGTTGATACTGGATGGACATTCTACACGCCCTATAGTAGTACTTATTCGAATTCATTCGTGGCTTTAGCATTGGTAGGTGTCTTTATTAACGGTTTTTCTTCGATTTTAACAGGTGTTAATTTTATCGTTACTATTCATAAGATGAGGGCGCCCGGACTTACCTGGTTTAGACTTCCCTTATTTGTCTGGGCTCACTACGCTACCAGTTTATTACAGGTACTTGGAACACCGGTAGTAGCTATCACATTGCTTCTCGTAGTTTTTGAAAGAGTTTTCAATATTGGCATCTTCAATCCAACACTTGGCGGTGATCCTGTTCTGATGCAGCATCTTTTCTGGTTTTACTCGCACCCTGCTGTCTATATCATGATTCTACCAGGATTCGGTGTGATCAGCGAAGTCATAGCCTGCTTTGCCAGACGACGTATATTTGGATATTCATTCATTGCCTTTTCATCGTTAGCCATAGCAATATTAGGCTTCCTTGTCTGGGGACATCACATGTTTGTTTCCGGCCAGTCAACTTACGCGGGGATGGTATTTTCCTTCCTGACCTTTTTAGTTGCCGTACCGTCGGCTATTAAGATTTTTAATTGGGCTTTCACGATGTATAAAGGCTCTGTTCAATTGGATTCGCCTATGTTGTACGCACTCGGTTTTATGGGATTATTCACCATCGGAGGTCTAACGGGTCTTGTCTGTGCTACTCTTGGCGTAGTCGTACATATTCATGACACCTATTTTGTCGTTGCCCATTTTCACTACGTAATGGTTGGTGGAATGGTTATGGCCTTTTTGTGTGGTGTTCATTTTTGGTGGCCAAAGATCACAGGACGGATGTATTCCGAACCCATGGGTAAGTTAAGCGTCATGTTGATCTATGCGGGATTTAATTTGACCTTCCTTCCCCAGTTTGTCGTAGGGTATCTCGGGATGCCTAGACGTTACCACACCTATCCGGAGGAATATCAGGCTCTCAATATTATGTCGACGGCCGGAGCCTCGGTCTTGGGCCTAGGCTTTGGAATCGTTTTTGTCTATTTGATTTGGTCCTTATTTAAAGGCGAGAAAGCTACGTCTAATCCCTTTAAAGCCAAAGGTCTTGAATGGGAAGGGATGCAATCGCCCCCAATTGCCCATAATTTTATTGACATTCCTGTGGTAATGGAAGAGGCATATGCCTACGGTCCGGATCACCATAGTGATCCAGATCCTAACAAGTCCTCCGACCCAGCTAAGGAGAAAGAAGTTGTCTGACACCGCTCAATCAGTAGGCCGTCAGCATCACTTCGAAACGGCCGAACAACAATATGAATCTGCAACTTTGGGAATGTGGGCATTTATTGCCCAGGAAATTCTCTTTTTCGGTGGTCTTTTCGGAGGTTATTGTGTCTATCGCAACCTCTATATTGACGCCTTCCGAGCAGCAAGTAGTCTACTTGATATCCCATTGGGTACATTCAATACCGTGGTTTTGATCGGTAGTAGTTTGACCATGGCTTTGGCTGTCCGTTGTGCCCAGCAGGGACGCCCTAAAGCCATAATATCGTGGATTCTCGCCACCTTAGCACTTGGTAGTGTCTTTTTGGTTGTAAAATATTTCGAGTATAGCCACAAGTGGCATGATAACTTGGTACCTGGAGCTTCTTTTGAATGGAACCATCCTGAGCTGGTTAACGTATTTGGAGGCAACGTAAAAATATTCTTCTCATTTTACTTTGTCATGACAGGTATGCATGCGTTACATATGGTGATTGGTGCATTTTTAATGTTTTGGTTGATATACAAAGTTCAACGCGGTCAAATCAACGAGTACTATTATACTCCAGTAGAAAATATGGGACTATATTGGCACTTTGTTGATATTGTCTGGATTTTCCTTTTTCCACTACTTTACCTAATCGGTTAACAGAGCTAAGTCTAATGTCAGATCATCATATCCTTCCCTTAAAAACGTATTTTCTTGTCTTCGGCGCATTAATTTTTGGCACTTTGTTGACAGTTGCTGTCACATATGTGGATTTGGGGTGGTTGAACACACCAATGGCGCTGTTGATCGCCGGAACTAAGGCGACGATCGTAATATTGTATTTCATGCACGTCAAGTACAGCCACAAACTTATTGGGCTTTTTGCTTTCACCGGATTCTTTTTCATAGTAATCCTATTAGCTCTTACGCTTCAGGATTACTACTCGAGAGGCTGGCAGGAACCCTTACCTGTGGATTTCTTGAATTTAGGTCAAAACCTGAAATAGACCTCTTTACATCCCAGTTTTTCTTAATGGGTCATTTTTAAATAATAATAAAGCGTCGCGGGATTCTGATCTCGCGACGCTTTATTTCTTGCTCTTAGACTACGTGTAAAAACTCAAACAATATCCCTAATAAGAGATAAAATCGAGCTATGCGAAACAATTAAAAACTTTTCGTCGTCAAATTTTATCTCAATAGCTTCCTTCCGTATAAAAATAGCATGATCCCCTTTTTTCGCCTGCAATGGAATGTAACGAGACTGCTCAACGGGGTCATCACTCCAAGGAGCACCCTCTTCGTCACTCTTGGGAGGTAAAATTATCCCAGGGCCTACTTCTTCAATTCTTCCACTTTGTACATCTTCTTTTTCTAAAGCCGTGGGCGGTAAATAGAGCCCTACCGCAGTACGTTCCTCTTTATCGTCTAAACGAATAAGGACGCGGTCTGCTACAACAAAAAGCTCTCTATCACCTCTAATCATGTTTTCTCTCTCCTTTGCACAATTTAATTTTACATCTTTACTCAAATTACTCTGTACTGCCTTAAAGATTTTAATCCTCACATTAGGTCGATAAAAATAACTCTTTGACTACTACTACAGCAACCCAAGTGAACGATCTAATTCAAGAAAGCCTATAGCCCTATCTCGTCTTGCTAAAGCTAAATTAGTCTGTGTTCTGACTAACAACAGTTGAGCATCCAATATTTCTAACTGTGTCCCCGCTCCAGTAGAATATCTTGAACGCGACATTTGAATAGCTTTCTCTGCCTCTATTAAAACCTGCTTTTCAGCATTAACTCGGGCAACTGCTTCATCAATACGCCGAACATTCATTTTAATTTCCAGTTTAATTTTTCTATGCAAATTTGAAAGTTGTAAACGTACCGCCTCTGATTGCGCTCGGGCTTGGCCTATACGAGAACGGGTAAGAAAGCCGTCGAAAACTGGAATACGCAAGGTGAGTCCAGTGGACCAACTCTTTCTCCATTTAGCATTTTCATCTACCAATCTATCGCTTTGCATCTGCGCCTGACCAGACATAACAAAATCAACTACAGGCCAACGTGCCGATTTTTCCAAACGAATTTTCTGTTCCTGCGCTCGAAGTTGATGTTTCATCGCTTTTAAGTCGGGCCTCATTTTCAAAGCAACAAAAATGAGACTGTCTATACCTATATTTTCCCACAACGATTGGCGAGAGAGGTCTCCTTTTACATTTATTGCCGTTTCTAAATCTAAGCCAATTATACTTTTCAGGTTGAGTTGAGTTAAAACAATGTTGTTGACAGCCGCGATAGAATCAGCTGCCATAGACGAAACATGGCCACGGGCCCGAAGCTCCTCAAATGTTGATCCCCGACCTACGGCACGTCTTGTTTTAATTAAATCCAAACTTTCTCTGGCATTCTTTAACGCTAAATACGAAACCGATGCAAGCTCTATTGCAACTAAAACATCGTAGAATGCATGCTCTGCCTGCGCAACTACGCTCTGTCTTATTGATTGCCCTTGCGATTTACTACCCAAATGTGAATATTCCGCAACATTTTTTGACGCACTGTTTCTGCCACCTGAAAACAGAGCCTGTCGTAATCCAACGGCTGTACGCATATCGTTTTCAGATCCTATTGTAACCGAAGCACCATTGAAAACAAAGGACGGCAACATCCAGTTCTGATCGTAATTTGCCATAACATCAACTTGCGGGAGTAACGATGAACGTGCCGCAACGATAGTCAATGCTGATTCTTTTTCCACCATTTCCTGTACACGAATTATTTCACTATTCGCCAACGCATACTGGACAACCTGTGCACGGGTTAAATCCAATCCATATACATTGGGCCAAGACAAAAACACTGAACTGAGCATTACTATATAACCCCTAAACCAATCGTGCTTTATTATTTTCATAAAATATTTTGATTTATTGTGAAAAAAAAACAACATCTTCTAAAAATCATTCGATTAATAAATTTTTATATTTTTTTAAAAAATATTTATGCGACAAAAATCAAATCAGTATTTTATAATGCCTATTTTCCAACTGGAATTATACCCACCAATATCTTTGAGGAAACTATCGCCAAACTTTAAGATAACTTAGATTAAATTGGTACAAACAAACTTATTTAAAACAATTATTCTGCAGATTCGGACATAGGCTTGAATCGGTAACAACTTTGTCTACTTTTACATTGAAAAGATAAAACATTTTTCGCATATAACCTAAATCTCATAGTAAAAAAGGAACTTTCGTTGAAAATAGAGGCCCTACGAATTACACCAATAGCCGTGGACGATCCTCCGCTTCGCAACGCGGCTGGACTTCATGCCCCATATGCGCTACGAACGATCGTTGAACTTGTTGGTGACAATGGAGTAATAGGACTGAGTGAGGTGCCCGGAAGTGACTCGACAACAAAGGCACTAAAAGATTCAGCTATTATCCTCAAAGGTTTAGACCCCTTCAATATAAATAAAGTTCTGCATGAATTAAGTCAACATTTCGGGTCTAAGAGTAAAATGGGTTTCGAATATGATGAGCGTGGGCGGGCTCCATGGGATCAACGTCTTTTGGTACACGTATTTAGCGCGATAGAAGTAGCCTGTTTAGACCTAATAGGCAAAACAATAGATCGGCCCGTGGTAGATCTGCTTGGTGGTCGCTGTAGAGACCGGGTCCCCTTTTCGGCCTACCTTTTCCTAAAGGAAAAGGGTGCAGGGGGAGCTTTAGAATTTTCAACTGATTCCTCTGCCATCGGTTGGCTAGCTGCAAGGCAAGCCGCAGCACTAACCCCTGAAGAAATAGTTTTTCAGGCTAAATCTATGTGCAAAACCTTTGGTTTTTCCTCAATAAAACTGAAGGCAGGTACATTACCCCCAGACATAGAGGTTGCATGCATGTTTGCGCTACATGAGACATTTGGTGAAAACGTCCCACTGCGCATTGATCCTAACGCTGTTTGGAGTATCGAAACCTCAGTAAAATGGGGGCAAAAAATGGATGGCATCTTAGAATATTATGAAGATCCCACGCGTGGTCAAAAACCCATGTCAGAAGTGGCTAAACGTGTTTCTATGCCACTGGCTACAAATATGTGTACAACGTCTTTTGATGATCTTCCAGAAAGTATTCAATTAGGTTCAGAATCTATCATTTTGGCAGACCATCATTTTTGGGGTGGGCTTCGCACGTCAGTTGAGCTTGGAAGAATTTGCCAGACCTTTAATCGTGGATTATCCATGCATTCTAATAGTCACGTCGGAATCTCGCTAGCCGCTATGACTCATCTGGCTGCCGCTGTACCTAATCTTACCTATGCGGTGGACACTCATTATCCGTGGCAGACTGACGAAGTCATAAAGGGTGGTAAATTAGAATTTGAGGACGGAAGTCTTGCAATCCCTGATGGACCGGGATTAGGTGTGGAGTTAGATCAAGATGCCCTCAGCATTCTCCATGAAAAATATAAAGACTGTGGACTGACCCACCGGGACGATCAGATAGAAATGCAGAAAATTGATCCGGAATGGACCTTTCAAGCTATGCGTTGGTAATTTTTAACAATGAGTTACCCTGTTCAGTAGCTCGTTTTAACAATTATCATGTTCTTTTCCTTGTGATTTAAATGAGGCCTCAATCAGCCAATCCTCTACCTCAGATCCTCCCACATCTACGAGCATATGACCATTAATATCTACACAGGGAGTCATGTATTGACCCGTTTTTTCCACCATTTCCCTATACGCATCAACATCATTTGAAATGTCGATTAAATTAAACGGTATTTGATGCTTTTCTAAAACAGATATTACCCCAGATGTCCAGGAACAAAATGGTTTCATATAAACAGTAGCCTCGTATTTACCCACGGATTCCTCCGACTATTTTTATTTCAATTGACATGGTCTTTAAAACTGCAAAACAAATTAAGCTTTTATACAACAATCGAGTCATAGCGTTAACTACGTTCATGGTTTAGTTTAAGTTACAAATAAACATTATACTGTTTCTCAAATTTGCCGATAATAAGCCTAACAGAAGTTAAACAATATTTAGATAATAAAAATACTATGGCTGAAAACGACACAATACCCGAAGATGGATCTGAGGAAGAGGAAATTCCCCTAGACCAAAAGGTTGCAATTGTAATGGTTGCCCTTGGCGAAGAGGTTTCTGGCGAAGTCATGAAATTTCTCTCTGATTATGAGATTGAAGAAATAACACAAGCCATCGCCTCACTAAAAAATATTTCCGTCGAACTAATGGATCGAGTCCTTGAGGAATTTGAACAGCACCTCATGGCCGGTGAATGGATTAGCCAAGGTGGAGAAGATTTTGCTCGTGCAGCTTTAGAACGAGCCTTAGGTCCTCAAAAAGCTGCTGAGATACTCGAACGCGTTTCGAGTAAGGTTGCGTCCGGTTTTTATATGCTTAAAAATGTAGCGCCGGATCAGATTGCCCCTTTTATCAGTAGCGAACACCCTCAAACAATTGCCTTAATTTTATCTCAATTAGACGGGGCTCAAGCTTCAGGTATTCTTTCACAACTCCCCGAGCGTCTTCAATCAGACGTAGCCTATCGTATCGCAACAATGGACAATATCACTCCTAACGTAATAAAACAAATTGAAAGCAGTTTGGAGACGCAATTGCGAGATATTTTGGGTGGGAATCAAGACGTCGGCGGCCCACAGGTCGTAGCGGATATGTTAAATCTAACAGGATCAACGGTCGAAAAAAACGTCTTAGATCAAATGGATGCACAAGACCCAGAAGTCGCAGAATCCGTACGCAATCTAATGTTTGTGTTCGCCGATGTAGCCAAATTGACAGAGAGGGAACTTCAAGCACTTATGCGCGAGGTTGATCAGAAGGATATTATCATCGCATTGAAAAATGCAGATGACGAATTAAAAGAAAAAGTCTTAGGTTCCGTATCGGAAAGAGTGCGTACATTTATTCAAGAAGAAATGGACTTTCTCGGACCTATGCGCTTAAGCGAAGTTGAGGAAGTACAATTAAGAATCGTCCAAATGGTTCGTCAGCTGGAAGAACAAGGTCAAATCACTATCATGCGAGGCGACTCAGACGACCAATTCGTATGATTTCCTAAGAGAAAAAATAAAAGGGATTGTACTTACGCTCTTCACCAACCGTTGTAGCAGGGCCGTGACCAGGAAACAGTACGGTTGAATCAATCAAAGATAAAATGTTGCGTTCAACAGCTGATTTTTGAATATCATAATTCTCTTTTTTTCGAGTGCCTCCTAGAGATCCAGCAAATAGAGCGTCACCGACAAATGCGAATCCTTGTCCGATATATGAAATTCCCCCTGGAGTATGTCCATTCGTTTCTGCTACACGCAATTGGATATTGCCCACGTTAAGCCGATCATTCCCTCCTATTTGTCCCGTTATTAAACTTGCATCATCCTTCAACATTGTAGCATCTGTGCTACTAACGAAGACCTCCGCACCCGTCTCTTGGACAAGATCCCGCAAAGCCGTAATATGATCGTAATGTCCATGAGTTATTAAGATTTTTTCTAAACAAGTAGTATTTCTCTCTATCAGTCCCATAATTTTACCGAATTCAAAACCTGGATCAACAAACGCCGCCTTGTTCGTATCGGGGCATACAAGCAAAAATCCATTCATGGTCATAGAGTCAGTTTCTCGACTTGGATTTTCATGTAACGGGATCATATCAATATGCACGCCAGATATAGAATTCCCTAATGGTTCATGAGGGAAATATCCCCCATCGGCACTTACCTGGAGTTTGCCAATATCTAAACCTAACAAACCTCCAATTCGAGCAATAGTATTCCTTTCTGGGATCCATTCGTACCTCTCTATGTCCTTCCATTTATTTAATTGAAGATCTAAGGCATGTGCAACATTTCTTACTGACAACTCTTGGCCTCTTCGAGCTTTCCCAACTATATCACCGAACAAATCTTCTAATTCACTATACATAACAATCCTCCACGGAGAAAAAGCTACTTAGGCCGCAAACTAGAGATATAACGTTCAAAAGATGCCTTATTTTTCTTTAAAACGATTTCTGGCCCAGTCAATTTAAAAAAGAAAGAACCGTAAGGAGATTCGACAATGGCTCCATACAGGAGATGATTTTCTAACGACTCTCCATTCCCCCCTGACATAGTGCCAACATTATATGTTCCAGAAATCTCCACCCGCTCCACATTCATCCCCGAAACACGTTGGTTCCATTGACGCGAAATAGGAGGCCGATTTTCTGATTGGAATTGACCTATCCAACGGTTTATATTTGCCTGAGTACCGCCCCCTTGGCCCGGACCAAAATAAAACACCGCAATAATTCCGTCTGGCTCTCCCCCAAAACCATGTAAATGATACTCAGCAACTCTCATAGAATTTGATGGAGTAACAGCATGCCATTCTTCCGGAACACTCCCAATTACCCCACCAAGATCAATCTCTGTAATAATCCCTGACTCCGAAATCGGTAATTCAGGAGTTGTTTCAACAACTGCATTCGGATCAAATACTGTCATGTCGAATTCCCGTAAAGCCCCTTTGACGTCTGAATCTGTAAAGTTTTGACTACAACAGGATAAACCGACAGAAACAACAAGCATATAGGTTTTGCACATGTTCAATTCTCTTCTTCCACTGTGCTTAGTCCTGGATGCCAAAGCACATCTATATCCCCTTTGTTATTTGCATGTCGTGCTAGTACGAATAGTAAATCTGACAGCCTATTAAGATAAACTGCAATTTTGTCATTGATTTCCTCCCTTTTTGCCAAAGACCAAACACTTCGCTCAGCTCTCCGGCATACACTTCGGGCAACATGTAAACGAGAAGCTTCTGTAGTCCCTCCAGGTAACACAAAGCTATTCAATGGTTTGAGAGACTCATTATAAAGGTCTATTAATTTTTCTATATTTTCGACATTTCCTTCACGTATTCTTAAATATTTATTTTCCTCTTCACCCTCTTCGAGCGGTCGACACAAATCTGCACCAACGTCAAATAAATCATTTTGGATAATAGACATGACTTCATCTAAGTCGCTTCCTTTCGAAATAGCATCTCTAGCCAACCCTATAACAGAATTTAATTCATCAACATCGCCGTTACTTTCTATACGCAGATCATCTTTGGCTACCAGCGAACTGTCGCCAATATGAGTCATACCGCCATCACCGTTTTTAGTATATATTTTCGATAGGTTAACCATCCATCGATCCTCCTCTTTTTACCATCTATAAATATTTAAATATTTCATAATCTTTGCCTGTAATGATTCGGATTTACTAATCCGGTTAACGACTCTGCTACCCTCTCATTCAATCCTAAGAACTTACAAAGCGCCCTACATTCCGCAAAAGGCTCAAAAACTAATTGGGAATAATTAATTGTGTGAGCTACCATGTTCGCTTGTTCGTCAAGCCATGATTGGGCTTCATGAATTTGATTGGACAACGCTCTAATTACAGCTTCGCCGTTTTCCCTTTTAGCAAAACCCCGATTTTCTAACATTACCTGTTGGGAAGCATAAATCTCTTCACAGTTACGAAGCATCAATATTACTCTATACTGCTCACAGGAAGGTAAGTATTGCAACAAGGGCGAGACAACTTTAACAACCTTACCACGAGCCGACTTTACCCACTTTGCGGAGGTACGCAAATTCTTGACCGGTTGATATTCAAAATACCCCCCTGGGTTATCATCATCTGGCGAGCGATGGCCATCTATCAATAATGGAAGTCCGGCCTGCTGAAGAAGGGCCATAACAAGAGATGTGCCGGAACGAGGCAGACCTGAAACTACAACCACCATCTCTTTGGGTATTACATTCATATTAAGAATTCGTTTTTTGCCGGCGCCCCAGCAGATACAGAAAAAAAGGGCATCCTAAAAATGCAGTAACAATACCAACCGGGATTTCAGAAGTTCCCATTAATGAACGAGCTAACCAATCAGCCAGAACTAAAAGCACCGCGCCGCCAAGTAAACAGGAAGGAGACAACCATCTTTGGTCGGATCCAACGATCAAACGCATGAGATGCGGAATAATAAGCCCTACAAAACCGATAATCCCACTAACAGAAACAGCTACCGCTGTTAACACAGATGCCGAAACCAATAAACGACGTTTTATCCCCTCAACATTCACGCCGAGATAGAGGGCGGTCTCTTCTCCTTGCAACAAAACATTAATGTCTCTGGATAATAGTTGTATATATATAGCGGCAACCAAAAGAGGCAACCATATGGTTCCTAAATGCTCCCACCCACGAGATGCAAAACTGCCCATCAACCAAAAGACAATACGTTGCATATCAAAAGGATTCTCGCCACTGATCATAAAAAAAGAAGTTGCTGCAGAGGCGAGAGCACCAACGGCTATACCTGTTAATAGGACGGTCGCAATTGGGAGTCGGCCTCCACGTCGAGAGATAGCATAAACCACCGTAGTAACAAATAGTGCCCCAATAAATGCACAAACGGTTACACTACTAATACCACCATACCAGGTATTGATTCCGAAAACAAATGCCAGAGTCGCCCCGAGACCTGCACCAGATGATACACCAACAATATACGGATCGGCCATTGGATTCTGAAAAAATGATTGCATTACCGCACCGCTTTGAGCAAGTGCAGCACCCACCATGGCCGCTAGAATTATTCGAGGTAAACGTATTTCAAAAATTATAACCGATTCAATACCTTTGTCATCCATTGAACCTAAAAGTAGTGACATGATTTTGTCTAAGGGAATAACAACAGGACCATCCGAAAGAGACAACAAACAACTAAAGAATAAACAAACCGCCAACAATATTATAATCCACCAATTTCCTAGCCGACTCATAGTTTGTCCCGAATTACCTATTGGTTTGGTACGCTATAATAAAATCTGCAATCAACTCGAGTGCTTCTAATAGTCTCGGCCCTGGCCGAAGAAGCAAATCCGGTTCAACATAAATTACGTTCTCATCAACAATAGCTGGTATCCGTTCCCAGACAGGAGTGCGACTCAAACGTTCAATTTCTTCCGAAAGCCCCTGCTGGCCTCCCTCAACTTGGGTTGTGATAATAATTTCCGGTGACCACATCAATACGGTCTCTATACTTACTTGCGGCCATGAACCAACCGCATCTCGCGCGACATTGGTACCACCAGCAAGGTCAATTACGTCATCAATAATCGTGTTGTTGCCAGCCGTATAAAATGTATTGTCCCCCAGCCCCCACATCACTTTAGGACGTTCAATTTGATCAACAACTTTCTGACTAACATTTTCAATTCGATCTTCAAATTCCGAGATAAGTGAATCAGCTCTCGATTCAACATTAAGGAAAATTCCCAGCCTTTGAATCGCATCTAATAATTCATCCAAGTCTTTGATCTCAAGAGAAAAGACGGGTATTCCTAACCTATCTAATCCCTTTAAACTTTCTATATCATTACCTCGAATAGCAAAAACTACGTCGGGATTAAGCGCAGCAATTTTTTCCAAATCCAGCGTATTAAATCCAGCAACGACCTCAACAGACTTAATTTCCTCTGGAAAATTACAATATTTAGTTCTTCCAACAAGATGCGATTGTAATCCCAAAGCCCCAAGCAATTCAGTATTACTAGGAGCTAATGACACCAACCTCTGGGGCGTTTCTTCAGAAGAAAATTCCCTTCCAAGATCATCGGAAATAATATTTTCATTTTCACCGTAAATAGATACACTTGTAAAAAAAAAGATTGTAAAAAAAACCTTTAAGTTTTTCATAGATAAAATTAATTACTCGTTTTAGTTCTAAGTGACATTGGCACAACCCTTAAAGAACCTGCGATATCTGTATCAATTTTAAGATCTATTCCAAATACTTTACTTAAGACCGAATCACTCATAGCCTCTTCCATTTTACCCTTTGTGCAAATTCTTCCATTTTTCATGACAACCACGTCACGACAATAGGATGTTACCATATTAAGCTCATGCGTCGCACAGAATATGGCCAATCCGCAATCCTGGTTTAAATGATATAGAACGTCAAAAACTTCGATTTGATGGTTAATATCCAGATAACTGGTTGGTTCATCTAAAAGAAGGACCGAAGGCTGCTGGGCGAGGGCTCGTGCGATAACCACTCTCTGTCGCTCACCACCTGATAATTCGAGAACTGATCGATCAGCCAATGCATTGACATCCGTTCTTTCCATTGCTTCATCGACAGCTCGAAGGTCTTCTGGTTGTAGTCCTCTATAACTTAATAAATAAGGGTTCCTTCCCATAGAAACGACCTGATGAACCGTAAAATCGAAAGAATTGTGGACCTGTTGCGGCACAACAGCGATTCTCCGAGCAATCAACCGCCGTTTCCACGTAAAGGCAGGAGAATCAAACCAGCTCAGCGTGCCATTCCGAAGTGGCAACGCCCCAGCCAATGATCGAATTAGTGTGCTCTTCCCACAACCATTCGGTCCTATAAGGCCAATAAAATCTCTTTCACAAATACCAAGAGAAACATCGGTAAAGATTGCCTCACCAGTGCCATAGCCAGCAGTTGCCTCACTTAGATTTATCAATCTTTGCATAAAAAATACCGACCTCAGCGAGATCGGTACATTAATCCACCCTAAAAAAGAGGAAAGACCCATCCCGCGAGGATCTCTTAGATATAAAATTGTAGGCAGGTCTCCTGACTTACAGCTATGCATCCAGCCCTTCCCGATTAGAATCAGTGGCTTCGTGGATACACTGCACTTGCTCCTGTACACGCTGTTCACAGTGGCGGGGCCGTGGCGGATTCACACCGCCTTCCCTATTCTCCAGATCACCGGCACCTACAATAGATGTCTGTTTACTACGAATATATTAATGGCACAACTTGCGGTCAATTTGAGCTTTATCCCAAAATAAAGGCCACACTATTTGCGTTGAACAAAACTCGATCTACGTTTTTTTGACCGGATATGCAAACCATAAAGTATTGCTACGATAGTAACAGCAATAGCAAAAAGCCAACTACCTATGTCATAAAATCTTTTTAACGTACTTTTGGATGCAGCAAAGCCTTTAAACCTTTCATATCTATCACTGGGCGCAACAATATTAGCTAAACGAATGGCTTCATTTGCTTCCTCAACACGATCATCGCGAATTAAACTATTTATGTAGTTGTAATGAGCTTCAACAAAGCTGGGAAACAGCCTTCGGGCAATATCGAATTGTTTCTCAGATTCAGCGAATTTTTCCAAAAGGAAGAGCGTCGTACCTAACCCATTCCTCGCCAAAGCCCCAAGATGTTTTGCATTTGCACCACCATCTTTTTGCGCTACGCGTGCAGCTTTTAAGAAAACAGCCTGAGCATGTTTCAATTTTCCAGCAGAATGATAAATGAGACCCGAATTGTACAGGCTTTGAAAAAATTCCGGGTCTATTTTTAAAGATTTTCTATAATCACGTAGCGCCTGATCCTCATCAACGGGTACTCCATCCCCCATATGATACGTCAATCCACGTTTAAAATATTCAGTTGCCTCATTTTGCCCAAATGCTGGAAAAGCCAATAGCAATACCCAGATCGGAATACAGACAGGAGTACACCGTTTAAATGTTTTCAAAGTAGATGAAAAAGGTGACAGGTCTTTAGGGTGATGTAAGAGCCTCATCAATTATTCTCATTTCAAACTTCGCAGGAAAGTTGAATTGCAAATATTTCTTAATCGAATCAAAATAATCTGCGAAACACTCATTCGTTAAGTCAACAGACTAAGGCCTCAATGACCTAAACTTGCTCCGCCTAAATTTCGCTGGCTTACGGTCTTCTTCTGCCTCACTAGTCCCCGTAAAAAACTTCCAAGGACGAGCTGCCAACTCGCGGGCGCTCTGGGAGGTCGAATGAACATTGTCTATCGTCGAATCTATTTGTCCTTCTTTTTTCTCCACAAATGATTCTACACGTCCCAAAACAGAATCCAAATGCTGTAATGCAGAGCTTAGACCAGCGACTGCCTTTTGAACATCTTCTTGACTGGCTATAACGAGTGTATCAACATTCCCTAACATCCGGCCAGCCGTTTCGGTGCTAAGACGAAGTTGCACGAGTAATTTTTCAAGTTCCGGGCTAGCCCGATTTACCATTTGTCGGCTAGCATCCAAAAGACTATCAGCACTAGTCGAAACAAGCTGTACTCCATTAGCTGCACGATGAATTCCATCCCCTATGCGACCGAGACGATATCCCAGATCGGCGCGTCGAATACTTTCTCCTGCCGCCCCAAGTTTATGAGCCATTTCAGTTAAGCGAGTCATCAACTCATTCATCGCTCCTTTTTCCCGGCCGCGAATCACACTACCAGCTTCGACAACACCTTCAACAGCCTGACTGACGTCCAAGTCAATAAAGGTATCACCAACCAAGCCACTGCGTTTCATCTCAGCCACCACACCTACTGGCACGGGGTAGATTGTCTCAATGGCCATCGTAACTAAAAAGTAAGCCTCACCAACAGGAGGGCGCGGCCGAAATTCAACCGACTGAACTTGACCGATGGTAAAACCTCGCAATTTGACTTTCGTGGCTTCGCTAATATTGCTGATTGCATTAAATTCGGCAATGAGTTCGTAGCGCTCAACTTCTTCTTCCTTAAAAACAAGTAACCAGGTAAAAAGAAATACCGCCGCAACGACAAACAATCCGACCATAACATGCCCACTTGGGCGTTCGTGTAGCAATGTTCGTTTTTGCATCTATATCTCCGAGGCTATGCCGAATTCGACAACTCTGTCCTAATCCAAGGATCATCACATTCGATCAAGTCATCTGAATTTCTTATATAGAAAAAATTTCCATCTCTCAAGACTCCGTAGCTTTCAAACGCACGAGCCACAGTCGATAGTCTTGAAGTAGTTAACATCCGTGTACAGTGCGAAAGTTTTACTTCAGTAAGAATTCCCAATAACTTATCTATACTTTGCGCGTCTATACCGGCACATATATCATCGAGAAGCAGGATTTCCGGATCTAAGCTAAGTGCACGTGCCAAAACGATACACTTTCGCTGCATTTGATTCAATTGAACCGGACGCAAACCCGTTCCCAATAAATCCCCAACACCCACCCACTCTGCGGCTTCTCGGCATCTCTTTGTAATATCATCATCTTCTACGTCATTACTTGAATGATAAGTAAGAGCTAATGATATATTCTGATCGACATCCATATTATCGACTAACTCACGCTCTCCCATCACTGATCCAACACGCAATCGCAAATTAACGAGACCGCTTTCATCCATATCAAATACGGATTCATCATTAATTCGCACATCCCCCCACAGGCGGACCTTATCATCCTTCTGCATTCCCGGTAAACCCTGAACCAGTCGCAAAACCAAAGAGCGACCACAGCCAGGAGGCCCCGTAATCGCCATAGACCCTCCAGACTCCAACCGAAACGACACATTTTTCAAAAAATATTTGCCTTCAACTTCTAATGTAACATCCTGAAACTCAACTGTAGCCATAGATTTAGTTTATACCTATATCCAATAAAAGACGCCGGATATTAATGCACTAACTACGAATACGTAATACATTGACTGAAAGACTCCATTGCGAGCAACCATTGGCACCTCGTAATAGGCCCGACGAGCACGCAGACCATGATAACAAGATATTAAAGCAACAATTGCACCAAAAATAAGACCTTTCGTTAGACTTAAATAAAGATCTACAGATGAAAGAAAAACAAAGATATAATCACTGTATAGAGAAAATGGGATTGTCAGCCGCGTACTCGCGACAATAAAACCTCCAATTAAAGCAACCGCATCAAAATATACTAGCATACAAAATAGAGAAACCATCGTACCTAGAACGCGGGGGACTACTAAAAAGTGATATGGATCAATTCCCAATCCTTCTAACGCCTCAACTTCGCCACTAATACGATTCGTAGCCATCTGTGCCGCCATAGCCGTTCCTGAACGCGTAATAACAACCATTGCCGTAATAATTGGGCCTAATTCACGAACAATACTGATAACCAATATCTGGCCAATAAGGGCATGTGCGCCAACACCTTGAAGTTGAGGAAGAGATTGGACAATAACGGTAGATCCAATCAATAAAGATAAAAAACTGAGAAATGGAAGAGCCTCCAGCCCAGTAAAAAATACCTGTTGAGTAGTTATCCGAAGAGTAGTTCGCAGACCTTGATTTCCGAGGAACAAGCCTGTTCCCCTAATTACGGCCACCGTAAACTTAAATAACTCCCAGTTTTGAACAAAGAGATGTATAGTTTGCCGTCCTATAAATCCGAACAGCGACGTAATCGTTCCTAATCCTCTTATCCTAAGTGCCACGGAGACTTCTCCATACTAAAACGAGAACATTAAACCTAGTGAAACTTCATTGTGTTGAACATTCTTTTTCTTAGTAGATTCTGCTGAGATTCGTTCGAGAGCTGCGTCCCCTACTGTTCCAAATTTCTCGATTTCCTGGTCAATTAATTCATTAGCTCTATCCTGGGCGTAGTCCATCACAGAAAACACTGTATATCTTCGAAGATCTAAGCGGGCCGCCAATTTCTCCCCTAAAGCGTATCTCACTCCCCCACCATAACTCAGAGCACGATTATTCTGTAAATCTGATGCCCCGGAATTACCTTCAACCCTACTTAAATAGTCATTCGCTGACGGTGAAGACGGAAGCTCCGGGTTGGTGACGTCTATGCTTGTCAACAAAATCATCCCAAGTCCAACACCAAAAAATGGCCGTACCGAAGTACTGGTCGGTATATTCAAAAGCAACCTACCCTCATAAAACACAGCAGTCATCGGCTTTTTCGTTCCATCACTCAACATTCGCTGTGGACGCGCTATCATCAATGACGATTCACCACCAAAAATCCGGCTCGACTTACCCCAGCGCAATCCTAATCCGCGACCACTGTCCAACTCTACAGACTCATCAAAATCAACCTGCGAGCCAAAAACAGTAAGATCGGCTTTAGCATCTGATCCAAAAACATTTGCTAGTGTAAATACCATTACAATCCGAAATAGTCTTATCATAGGTCGTTGCTCCTTTATCTGCAAAAAACCACCTGTTCAAAGAGTACACAAGACATAATTTAAAAGCAAGGAATACCATAACTTTACTACATTATATATGGATCGGAAGACTTAGGAAAAAGATCATATATAATAAAAGATAACATCCTCTAAAATGGACCAAACAATTTGTACGGTTACCCCACACTTTGTCTGAAGACCAATCTTATTATTTCTGTTCGTTACTACATAATTGTTTTATTACTTAGTAATAACTGCTTACCCCTCTGGGGAGTTACCAACGGATCGTTCGAAAATGGAACTTCTTTACCATCTGACTGGACTTTATCTTCTGGAGGTAAAGGTTCTTGGGAAGTAATCGACTCCAAGTATGGCCAAAGTATCACAGTTATAGGAGCGAACACAAACGACAGATCCTATTGGCAGTCAAGACCGTTATTGTGGAAACCCAACGAGACTTACGTTCTGCGATTCAAGGCACGTAGGTTTGGCGAAACTCAAGATGGTGCTCTAATCGTTGGACCTCATTTTTGCAATAGAGATCTTCGTGGTCCATTCTACGATTGGACTAGTTTTCATTCTGTGATTTCTGTTCCAGGCATACCGGATCCGAGAACACCAATACGGTTGGGCCAATGGCAGACTTCCGGAACGGTAGCATTTGACGATGTAACACTTCATCGGGCCTACCCAGTTTACGCAACCCAAGATTCCTTAGTACTTGGGAACGGAGAAAATATAGATGGATTGAAGTATACATTCACAGCCCCTTACTTAGAAGAAACAGGCAACCATTCTCGTCCGCTCAAGAATCAAACAGCAACCTTTAATACTAACCGTTGGATTTTTTCAGGAGAGCGGGAAGTCCTATTTGAGCATTCAATTCACGGCCATTCGCAATCAGAAGGATATATAAAACTCTCGATTGGAAATTTTAAGGCCGGGAGACTCTTGATTGACGTTAGTAATAACGGGAAAACGTTCAAAGCAGTAGGACAAGCTCAATCTTCCGGAACATTTCATTGGGAATTACCAGAGAACTTTTTCCCCGCAGATACGATCTCGGTTCGATTGCGGTCAATAAATACAACCTCGAATTCAACGCCTCAAAAAGCAACATTACAATTAACACACTACGGTTATTCCTCCACCGCGAATGGTCCTGAAGTTTTTTTAGACGGTCGAACACACTACGTTGCCCACGAAATTATAGACGAGGCTGTAAAAGTATCAATAGTAGACTTAGGCAAATTAATTGCTGGATCAGAAAGTTCCGTTAAAATCTACGTACGAAACAAATCTGATAATGAATTAAACATAACAGCGGAACTTAATAATCGTGTCCACGGGAATACACATTCGTTAGGCAATCCGGTAGAACTAAAATCTTATGATAAAAACACCCTCCTACTGCTCCCCTATACACTAAAACATACGGGTAAGCAACGTCTGCTAATCCGATTAACGGGAGATATAAATTATACGCTTTCGACTGATGTTAATGTCTCGCCCCTTCATGCCAAACATCACGGCGCAAGAATTACGACTAAAAATACTTTACTGACTGCCTGGGTTGCCGATTCTGGTTGGAAAGTATCGAAGAACCAGGCCATCCCCGAAGCCAAAACAAATGGCCTAAATTTTAGTAGTGCGAAAGGTGAATTCGAAGCAATTCAATTAGTACTCAATGCGACCCAATCAATTGCTGATCTTGAAATCAACACCACCGAATTAATAAATCAATTTGGAGACAAACTTTCTAAGAAGTTCATAGAAATTTTTCAAGTAGGCTACGTTGATATTAGAGTACCTTCTGATGGATCAGGGGTCGCTGACGAATGGCCTGATCCATTAATACCGTTGAAATCCTCTATAGATATCACCAATGGACACAACATGCCTATATGGATTCGGGCATACGTCCCACCCGAAACAACTCCAGGACAATACCGAGGTAACGTTGTTATTAAATCTCCAAACGTAGAATTGAAAGTACCGCTAACTATTGAAGTCTATCCTTTTACTCTTCCTAAGGCGATGCACTGTAGAAGCGCGGTGGGTCTAGATTTTGACACGGTAGCACAATACCAAAATCTCAAAACCAACTCAGATAAGAGGAAAGTTTTAGACTTATATCTGAAAAGTTTTTCCACGCACCGTCTATCTCCTATAAACCCAGTCCCACTTGACCCCTACCGTGTCTATTGGAACGATACTTTTCCGACATTCGACTGGAGTAATTGGGACCGATCAGTACGTAAGGTACTAAAGGACTATAATTTTAACGCTTTTAAAATTCCATTTCACGGTTTGGGTGGAGGAGATAATTTACGACGAAAAAAACCTACTTTAGCGGGCTTCCCCGAAGCCGATGTAAGATATACGAAAGCATTGTCTGCGTACTCAAAGGCTATAGAATCACATTTATCAGAGAAAGGTTGGTTAGATCACGCGTTCATATACTGGTTTGATGAGCCGCGCACAAATGATTATTCCTTCCTCCGAAAAGGTTTCCAAAAATTAAAAGATTATGCGCCTTCAATCCCTCGGCTATTAACCGAACCGTATACGACCGAATTAAAAGGTGGACCTACTATTTGGTGCCCTTTACTAAGTCAATATCAACCAAAACATTCTACCGAGTCATTTTGGTGGTACATTTGCAGTCAACCTAAATCCCCTTATATCGGAATATTTATCGATAGACCCGGTGTCGATTTACGAACCTGGCTCTGGCAGACCTGGCACTATGATATAGAGGGTATCTTAATCTGGCAAAGTGTTCATTGGAACAGCCTAGTTGCTTACCCTGACAGTTTTCAGGACCCATTCCAAGACGCCATGAGTTGGGCAAGCGAACATGCTTCGTCAAGTAAAGGAATGAAAAAATGGGGTAACGGCGACGGGAGATTACTTTACCCTCCCCCGTCAAAACACTCAATAGAAAATAGAGCTATTATACAAGGACCGATAGAAAGCATCCGATGGGAGATGCTCCGTGACGGAATTGAGGATTATGAATACTTCTATCAATTGAACTTACGTTTAGAAAAGAACACCGGTCTAACTCAATGCCACGTCGAGCATTACTCGAATTTACTTAGGGTTCCGGAAGCAGTCACCACATCACGAATCCTTTATTCTATCGACCCCAAGCCTCTTAGAGAGCATCGCCATGCTTTAGCAAAGGCCATATCAGAATTAGATTCTATGTCAGCCGGATTATTATCAACCAACTGTAACCGTTTACAGTAATTTAATTTTCGGCAAAAATTATTAGGGATAAATGATAATGACAGTTAACAAATCCTTCTATTTGATCTTTTTAGTACTTCTAGATGCTTGTAACCTTTATTCTGAGGATTATATCAGGAACATATCTGGAGACGTCAAACATAAATCCCAAGCAACATTTGCAGGTGGTTGTTTTTGGTGTATTGAAGCACCTTTTGACAAAACTCCTGGCGTTATTTCAGCTATTTCAGGTTACACCGGAGGGAATGAATCTAATCCAACTTACGAACAGGTAAGTTCAGGACAAACTCATCACATAGAATCTGTCTTAATCACATTCGACTCAACGCTCATAGACTATACAACATTACTAAATATTTACTGGCAACAGTTTGATCCTACTGATCCGTCAGGATCATTTGTTGACCGCGGCCATCAATATACCTCCGCAATATTTTTTCATAATGCAGACCAGAAAGCTAAGGCTTTAGCCAGTAAAATTTACCTAGAGGAGCTTGGCCGTTTCGATAAACCTATAGTGACCGAAATCCTACCTGTTAAAATATTTTATCCAGCTGAAGAATACCATCAGGATTACCACATCAAAAATCCTACCCATTACAATCTTTATCGCTCTGGGTCTGGACGTGACGACTACATTCTAAAAATATGGAGTAAAATGCCGCTGGATTTGGCAAAGGCCTTAACCCAGAATCACATCGCTATCAAATACACAAAACCTGACGACACCCTTCTTCGAGACCGTCTCACTGTATTGCAATATCAGGTGACCCAAAAAGACGCCACGGAACCCCCCTTCCGTAATAAATTCTGGGACCACAAAGCACAAGGAATTTATGTCGACGTCGTTTCGGGGGAACCGTTATTCAGTTCAACTCACAAATTTGTTTCAGGAACTGGGTGGCCAAGTTTTACTCAACCTCTAATAGCGGGAAATATAGTAAAGAGAGTCGATTCAAAGTTTGGAATGGTACGCACAGAAGTCCGTAGCAAGTACGGAGATTCACATCTAGGGCATTTATTTAATGATGGTCCGGCACCTACAGGTTTGCGCTACTGCATTAATTCTGCTGCACTTCGTTTTGTACCAGCCAAAAATTTGGCTAACAGTAGCTATAAATACTTTTCCTACTTATTCCAAAAAGATTAATTTGGCGTTCTCAACAAAATCATGCAATTTTAGGACACGTCTAATAATTCATCCATCAAAAGAGGTTATACCATGGCCACGATAGGAACTGCACTAACTGCCAGCGGAAAAAAAGTAATGCTCTGTGGATCTGGTGAGTTAGGTAAAGAAGTCGTTATTGAACTGCAACGTTTAGGTATTGAGGTTATTGCGATAGATCGATACAATAATGCTCCCGCGATGCAAGTTGCTCATAGGAGTTACACCATTAATATGCTTGATGGTAAAGCCCTAAGAGAGCTTATAGAGCGAGAGCGCCCAGATCTAATTGTGCCAGAGATTGAAGCCATAGCAACAGACACGCTCGTTGAATTAGAAAACGAGGGATTTAAGGTCATCCCGACCGCAAGAGCCGCCCGCCTAACAATGAACCGTGAAGGTATCCGGCGATTAGCCGCTGAAGAGTTAGGTTTACTCACTTCACCATACCGTTTCGCCTCCGACCGCGCTTCTTATTTACAGGGCATAGAAGATGTAGGAATTCCTTGCGTAATTAAGCCTGTTATGAGTTCTTCCGGAAAAGGCCAGAGTACGGTGCGTAGTCGAGATGATGTCGAAAAATCCTGGGAATATGCCCAAGAGGGGGGTCGCGCTGGCGCCGGAGCAGTAATTGTCGAAGGATTTGTGGAATTCGATTATGAAATAACTCTGTTAACGGTCCGGCATATTGGAGGTACTTCATTCTGCGCCCCCATCGGTCATGTACAGGTTGATGGTGATTATCGTGAATCGTGGCAACCGCAAGCTATGAGCGACACGGCCCTGTCTAACGCGCAGGAAATGGCAAAATCCATAACAACCTCGCTGGGTGGTTACGGACTCTTCGGTGTAGAGCTATTCGTAAAAGGCGACGAGGTTTATTTCAGTGAAGTTTCTCCGCGTCCACACGATACTGGTATGGTTACAATGATCTCTCAGGATCTATCTGAATTCGCTCTACATGTCCGAGCCATACTTGAGTTGCCAGTACCTAATATTGTCCAACATGGACCCTCCGCTTCCTGTGTTATATTGGTCGAAGGAGATTCTAATAATGTCGAATTTTCAGGCCTAGTCTCTGCTCTTGAGTCCGCCAACACACAGTTGCGACTTTTTGGTAAGCCGGAAGTAGTCGGTAAACGCCGCATGGGCGTAGTCCTCGCCCGAGGTGAAAACATAGAAGACGCGCGTCAAAAAGCTCGGCAATCAGCGTCCAAAGTGCAGATCACCCTGTAGATTCTATCTCATAGAACTCTACTTATTTCTTTCTTGCCTCATCTTTCTTTTTGCGCTATCCTATATAGTATACATTTGTTCAGTATTAATTAATTCTAATAAAACTCTGTTTTATAGCACGTAGTAAACTATTCCCCCGGAGCAATATTATGAAAGAAGGCTTATCTATAAGTGCGCAGCAAATCGCTGAAGACATCGTTTATGATTACTATATGACGCACCGCTATCAACGCCCCATTAGCGTACGTTGTGAAAACGAACAACCCATAGAGTTTACCCACCCCAAAGAAGGTATCTGGATAACAATTACCGATATAATCGATTCCTGGATCATAGATACAAAATGGTGGACACCAGATAATACTATAAAAAGACACTATTTTACAGTAGTTACCTCATGGAATGGCGTATACGAAATGTATCACGATGGCAATCGCAACCAGTGGTTTCTATCCGGTGATTTGGATTAAACGATGAAGGTGAAGTTAATCGAAATGCCTTGTAATTCTACTTTGGCGCCAGACGCGATAGATTCAATAAAAAAGGCCATCAACGCAGGTCTATATATGACAGATATTAGATTCGCATTGAATAAAGATCATCCGGAGAAAAGCATATTCATAGCAGTAATGGAGGGGAAACCACCAGAAATAACTCTATCAAAAGAGGAAATCAATACCAAACAAGAATCTCTTACAAAACTTAATAACAAATTCCAATAAATTTCATCAAGAATAAGTTTTAAATTATTCTCCTACTTTTATTTATAGAATTATAAAAAACAAACAACCATAATATTAGACACCCACCATCCCCTAAAAAATCAGTCCCTGAAGATCAAAAATGTGACGTAGATCACAAAAAAATATTAGCGTCTTAATTATCCCCTATCATTTTTTCCATTCAACTACAATGACGTTAACTCATGTATCAATTTTAATACATGCAACGGTAACGACCCTTTATTGGCCCGAGCTACGTTTGCACGAACATGAGCGACATTGGTTGTGCCTATTATCGCCGAAGCAACGACAGCGTGAGAAAGAGTAAAACGTAAAGCGCACTCTAACGGATCTTCCCATACACCTTCCTCATTCAACACCGAAAGAATAGGATCCCAATAAGCCCCTTGATAGAAATAGGGTGATTCAGGCAATAATAATTTGGCATTTGCAATAGGGCGCTTTGCTACGACCCCTATTCCGGCACGTTCGGCAGCAGGCAGAACCTCCGACAAAGCTGTTTGGTCAAGAATATTGAACGTTACCTGTAACGCATCAAAAACACCCATTCCGATCGCACATAAAGCATCTTCACCGTCCCCACTATACCCAACAAAACGCACTTTACCCGCATCACGTTGACGTAAAAGAGCATCCACTGCTTCCCCGGACCGAAGCACAGAAGCCGAACACGTGTGTAAGTAAACCAAATCCAGATACTCTACGCCCAATCTGCGCAGTGAGCGGTCAATATTTCTCCGTATCACTTCAGGTGAATACGCAACCCCCTCCTCTTTACCACTTACACACCCACATTTTGTTGCAATAACAAATTCATTTTTGTGGTCTTTAAGAAATTCTCCGATTATCTCTTCACTGTTGGTATAACAGTCTGCCGTATCGATAAATGTTATACCTAGTTCTAGAAACGTGTTAAACAATTCCTGGATCTCATCACGAGGCGTCCCCTCGCCAATCCGGGCCGCTCCAAAACCATGGCGACTAACCATTAGATCCGTATTACCTAGTGGAACATATTTATTCAAACTAATTCCCTTCAAAGAGAAATTATTTACTGCAAACAAAATCATTCGATACGACCGTTAACGATTAATCTACAAGCAAACACATCGAAACACATACAACCAATATTCAAAAAAATATTACTTCACACAAAAGAAAAGCCCCCGGCAAGAACATTCCGCCGAGGGCTACCCTTTATACATAGGCCGGAAACGTGCCAGCTAACTAACTCTAACGTCCAACCTCAATTCCTGGCTGCTCATTAGGCGGCGGAGGCACATCTGTACCTGGTCCTCCATTCGGACCAGGACCTCCTGGCATTGATCCACCATCGGGCGGCATAGTCGTAGGACCTTCATGGTTCCGGCGTTCCTCTTCTTCACGCCAACGAGCCTCTTCTTCTTGACGCATACGCTCTTCTTCACGCATACGTTTTTCTTCTTCTTCGCGCCAACGAGCCTCTTCTTCTTCATCGTTCATATGCTCGTCTTCCTGCATGTGATGATCTTCTTCGCGCCAACGAGCCTCTTCTTCTTCATCGTTCATATGCTCGTCTTCCTGCATATGATGCTCTTCTTCCTCACGCCAGCGTACCTCTTCTTCTTCACGCATACGGTCTTCTTCTTCACGCATACGGTCTTCTTCTTCACGCATACGGTCTTCTTCTTCACGCATACGTTTTTCTTCATGGCGCTCCCAGAACTCGTCTCGCTCTCTATTTAATTGTTCATATTCCTGATCGAGTCCTTCCTCACGACGCTGCATTTTTTCATCCAATCGTTCCCACTGCCTATCGTCTGCATCCTCATTTCGCTGTAGCGCTTGCCGTTCACTGTGACCCTCTTTATGGATTTCGATGCGGCGTCTCTCTATCTCAATCTCTCTCTCCATCATTCGCCGTTCGAATTCATACACCTCTTCATCGAAGTATTCACCTTCTTCATTGCGACGACGATTAACTTCTCTTTCAAATTCAGCACGGCGATTATCAAGTTCACCCCGCATACGGTCCGATTCTTCACGCATGCGATCTTCTTCTTCGCGCATCTGCTGCTCTTCTTTGCGTTCCCAAAATTCGTCACGCTCTTGGTTCAACTGCTCATACTCTCGGTCCATATTCTCATGACGACTCTGCTGCTCTTCATCAAGACGTTCCCATTCATCAGGATCCTGACCGCGCTGGCTACGCCCTAATTCATCACGCCTGCGATTAAATTCTTCTTCCATTTCAAGACGGCGCTCTTCAATCCCGACCTCACGTTCCATCATCTGACGATCAAAGTTGTGGATCTCTTCATCAAAATGTTCTCCTTCTTCAGTTCGACGGCGTTCGGCTTCTTTCTCAAATTCGGCACGCCTATTTCCAATCTCATCGCGCTGGCGATTGGTCCAAAACTCCTGCCTTTCACGATCTAAAGCGCGTCTTTTGCCATCGATCTCGAGTTGTTTTTTCTCGATTTCGACTTCTTTTTTCATAAACTTCTTTTCGGCCTTGTAGGCTCCCTCATCAAAATACTCGCCGTCTTCTGCTCGACGACGTTCCCACTCATTTTCAAACTCGTCCTGCATCATCTCTATTTCGGCAAGTCGTCTTTCTAATTCGCTATCCTGCGCAAAAGACGAAACCTCAAGCCCTAACGTAGCGACGAAAGCAAATCCAAACGCAAACATTAACCTTTGCATTATTGATCCTCCCTAAAAATTAGTTCCTTGATAGATTCAAGAAATGATATCTTCATTTTCAAAGTGCAGAAAAAACATATGCACGATATGTATACAAAATATGCGAACTATATTAGCCTGGTGGTGTGATCTTAATCACGCAGAAACCGAAACAAAAGTATTTATTAGCTAACGAACCCGATTCGGTAATTATTCGTTGCTCTTCCAGACTGCATAATCCTTACCCGAATTATTGAACTCATAACCAATAACCTCTTCATCGCCGACCACCCAACCATCATGCCCTGGGGCAAATGAATAGGCCTCACCTGCTGATACAGTTATCTCTGATCCATCGTCATGGACTACTTTGAGGGTACCCTTTAAAAGCACCCCGACATGACCTGCCTGACAACTATCCGTACCAACAACCGGTTTTATACACTCGGACCATTTCCAACCCGGTTGTAAAACAATACGTGATGCCGCAACCGTACCAAAATTCACAACAGCGGCACTAGTCTTATCTGGTGTTTTTAATTCATCGGGATTATCAAATGATTTTTTTTCAAGATTTGCCATGAACATACCCTTTCTAATAAGACCGAGATATCACAGCCAAAACCACCATTCCTCTCGACTATCGAACATACTTATTTTCATAGTCAGGATATTCAGGATCAACCGTAACAAGTTCAGTGCTGGACAAAGATTTGATATCATATTGAGAAAAGACCTCGCCGCTGTCCGCGTCAGTAATAGTCAGTCTGGCCCCCTCTATTTTCCAAGTATAATTATACTCTTCCCATCCATCATAAACCACAGTGCCATTAGCATTGAACGTCCATGCCAACTGGCCTTCTATTTTCCATCCTCCTACAATTGTTTCAGAATAGGAATCTTGCGACACGGAAGATGAGGTAGGATTTGAATCGTCATCTCCACATCCCATCCCATTTATCATCAACCCCAAGATCATAATGTATCCCAAATACTTGTTCATTATATTTTCTCCTCTATGATATAAAAATGCTAACATTGGAATAAGATTATTCCAAAGACTTTTAAACTAATTTTTATAGCTCCAGAAGTAATCAATAAAACAACTTAGCGGTAAAAATGCTATACTGGAACGAAAATTTTTATTTTAACAAATACATTCGTGAATCAATTAATTCATTATAAGAAAAGGAGACTTTGACCTACCGTAAGTCTATAAAACAAGAAGCCCCCGGCTAGCTAATGCTTTACCGGAGGACTTCTCTTAGTCGGGTAACAAAGATGTTGTTACTTATATTGCATAATTATAGTTTTTATATTCGTATCACCAATGTTTTTTGCCCGATGTCTTACAATATCTTTTGAAAAACCTGTAGCTCCATCCGGGAGATTTTTTTCCTTCTTCGTTCCGTCTGGCAGAGTAATCTCGAGTTTACCGCCTCTAACAAAATAGGTAGCGTATGCACCATGCTCATGCATGGCGTTGCTCTCACCAGTTGATAAAGTGCCACCTAGTACTTTGACCATGTCGTTTTCAAACAACAATTTACACTTGTCAGGAAAAACTACTTCAGGAGACAGTTCATCCGTTGGATCTAACGTTAATAACGAGCCAACATCTTTATGCTCTATCAATAGGATATTTATTGATTTATCGCCGATATTTGTAACCTGATGACGCACTCCTTTCTCATTATGCCCTGTAAACCCGCTGGGTATATCTCTTTCATTAACACTTCCATCGGGCAATGTTACTCGAATCTTACCTCCATCGAAAACATGAAATGTAGAAGGATAATGATCATGCATATGATCGCTCTGACCTGGCGCAAAAGATACTTTTAATATTTTTACGTATTCATTTTCTAATAGCCTTTCGTAAACATCTGGAGAAACCTTTTCAGGCAGTGACATTTCTTGTTTCTTATCCGAACAGGCCACTAAAAAAAGTAGTACACTCGGAAATATCAATCGATACATATCAGCACCTTACCTTTGGCATAATGTTTTACTATAGGTCTATTATTTAAATCATCTTACGGTAGATTACTCAATCGATTATTTACTCTCAATTTGGTGGTTTGGCGGATCTTTATTCTCTTTTGCCAGTCACCGATACCGACGATTAGGTTCGTATATTGAGATCGAGGGACTGCCAGTAATATTTCAAGGCATCTTCCTCTTCCCAATCGGCGTATAGTTCGACCCAGTCAGCCCAGCCCCAGTGGGGAGTTAATGCCGCGGCATCTACCGGCTCGCGAATAGTTTGGTAACGGGCACTTATTGAGAGACGAATTCGGTCTGCGGTTATATTATCGCGGCCCTGATGAATAGTCAAACTGTTAAACATCAGCACATCTCCGCAACCAAAAGGATTCCAGTGCCACTCTGTTTCATCAACGAGTAACTCCCCTGTAATGACCCGTGCGTTGTCGAGGTAGCCTCGCCGATTTGAGCCACAGGCTATGGCCACACCACCTAGATCAGAATCGCAATCGCCGAGTGGAACCCATACCGTCCATGTATTTTGCGTTCCCCTCACCGGGTGGAAGTCTTGGTGCGGCTCGGTGGTATGCTCAAAGCGACCGGGGAAAAGAATATGGCAGATGTGACGTGGATGCGCGAACGTAGGCTCACCGAGTAGTGATTCTATCAAACACGTAACCACTGGATGGTGAGGGAACGCATTAAATAAGCGTATACTGAGTATCTCGTTGTAAAAGCGTTTTAACTCGGGCGACGTGGGTTTGTCGTATTCCAGATCAATATATACGCCCTCTTTGCGAATACCTTTACTAACATCTAAACCGGGCCGGAGCAGGCTATGACGATCAGCGATTTCTAAGACTGCGCAGCGCACTGCCAGCACATCTTCTGCTGGCAACAAACCGGGAAAGTACAGATAGCCGTTTTGGGAAGCGAGATGTCGGAGTCGGTCTGAATTTTCTGTTAGACTGCTACAGTCAACAAAAGGACAAATCCTTTGCATTGGGATACCGACCATTAAATAACTCTTTCTATTTTTTCCGAACGATTATATTACAATAAAATTTATACATTGGCCTCTATTCTTCACCCTCCCAATAATTATCAACGGCCCCGGCACGAAATTTTGTCCACGTCATTTCTTTAGAGGAAATACCCAACACACCGCGTGCCGTTAGTTTGTCACTATCAGGGTAATAGTAGGTGTCGAAAGATGGCGAATCAGAAATTAGCCAATACTGAAACGAAGCATCAGAATTGTTAATGATCTGATGAGCTACTCCTGGAGCACATTGAATTGAATCTCCCGCAGTCATTTCAACATAGGATCCATCAATTCTCATCTGAGCTTTTCCTTTAATAGCGATATACAGTTCCCATCCGTTTGCATGCACATGATACGGCCAGTCCTTTTTTCCTGGAGCTATCGTCACAATATCCACATCAAAAGGTGCCCTACCTTTTTCATTATTTGCATCAAATAATTTCTCCGTCAAACACGCCCTGTCATTTCCAAAAGTTTTCTTTGGTGAAGCCACGTGCTTGTCTAATTCCAAAGAATTGATATTTATCTTACTCATGCAACAACCTCCTTAGAAATTTTTTTTACCTATCTGGATGTATTACCATGGCCGAATCGACGTGCCGTTCGGCGAATGAAATAGGTTAAGATTACCAACAATACGAGCGAAAATAAGAGTTCCCAGAGCGGTCGTTCTCGTTCAAGCAAAACACGCCAGTCCTGCAACCTGCCGCCAAGATAGGCGGCAAGAATCGTTCGGGGCAACAACCCAACGTAGGAGAATAGCCAGATCTTAGCCGATGTCATTGGCAGACGAGCACACACAAGATTAGTCAGGGCGAAGGGCATGTGAGGCGAAAGACGCAGGAGAGCCACAGCGCTGGGAAGAAACGAGCCGGCAGTATTGACTAAACGTTGGTACGTCGTCCACCATATTTTTTTTTGTTGCAGCAATACCTCAAGGAAGTTGGTACTAAAAAAACTTCCTACATACAGACCTACTACTGTTGCCCAGGCTAATCCGGCAACGCTGGCGAGATAAGACCAACCTTCGGGTAACAAATAACCACAAACCGCCCCTAGGAAAAAGGACGGTAACAAGGCTAATCCGGTGGCGCTTCCACCTAACAAGACAAGCCACAATGATAGAAGTGGAATTGTAATATTTTTTACATGGTGAAGGTACGTGGGGGCCGAATATCCGACCAGAGTCATTCCGATTAGGGGACCGCCCATGGCGAGACAGGCAATACTTAGAGCTGCTATTGAGCGCATCCTGTTGGAATTAGCAGACATAGGCCTCAGCTGAGGGTAATACGTGATTAACCAGCATGTAGAGAAAAAGCACGGTAATATGAAGGACAAAGAGGCAGCCCCCGGCTAACGTGGTTAACTGGGGGCTGCCTAAGCTTATGAAACTAATTAAACCTACTATTCCTCTTCAGTAGATTGTTCAACCCTTTCTAACCTTTTCTTCATAATTTCTTTAAGTTCATCGCTATCCCGAACATTTTCATCCTCTTCCTCACCAATCCAGGCACGGCCATCTGGATTATAGTTTTTCTTAATCATTTTAGCAACGTGGCGATACGCGTTAGCTCTGGCTTTGCATTTTGAATCTATCACCGCTTCCATGATTATTGTATTCGCTTTACCCATATCCGGAAATTTCGATTGGCACCGTTCTCCACCAACCTGACTTGCCTTAGCCAATTCCTTCACTTGTTCATGAACCTTAGACATATGAATTCTAACTGCGGTTTTCCTCATCCTTTTGAGCTTTTCTCTATCAGGACCTTCACCATCGCCACTAGGCTGGACCATAAGTCTAAAAGCTGTAAGACCACCTTCACCTGTACCTATAGACTGATTGTTAAGTCGACAAACTTCTGTTTCCTCATCATACCAGCCCATTCTGAAACCCTTCTTTGTTTTGCCACCGCAAACCGGTAATTGTTTGCCACCAATTCTCACTGCATTTTCTGGAACTTCACCCTCATACGGTATCCACTTGGCGGCCTGAGCTGGATTGACCATTATGGTGCAAATGAGCCCTAAAACAAATAGACGTAAACTTTTCATACATTCTCCAGCGTTAAGATAAAATTAATATTCTGCACAAGTTAAACTAATAGAAAATGCAGGTCAAAAACCGTGATATAAATCACAAATGAAGAGATCCCACCCATCCCCCAAACGACAAGCTACGAATTAAATTAAGTAATTGTTTTTGGCTCCGGCGATTAAAATTAGCCAAAATTATAGAGAAAGGCCATGTATTCGCTTAAAGGAAAAAACACTTGCTTTGGATCGCATATAAAGTAGATCTGTTGCCGATAGGCAATTATATTTTGTATTATTTTTGGACCGCCTACCGTAATGTTTTTAGGATATCAGGAACATCCAAACCTTTCAAGGAGATTTTTCATGAAAGCGAATCTATCGAAATTAAGTATCCTGGTCGTGAACTATAAGTATGACCTCCGTGAGGATAATGATCTAGTTGAAGCAACCAAGGACGGCGAAGCCGCAAAGGTGTTTAGAGATTTCCCTGGATTGGGCATTAAATTCGGGCTAGCAAATCCAGAAGACAATGAGTACGGAGGTGTTTATATCTTTCAAGATGATGCCTCATTAGAAGCCTATATTGAATCACCGATATTAAAGGAATGGGCTGCAAATCCTGACGTTAGTGAATTGACATATAAGAGGTACAATACTTTACCGGATTTCACTAAAAATACAATAAAGCCTAATTATATGATTGGAGATTTTATAAATGATTTGAATCCAGTCTCCGAATTAGTTAATAATTAAGACTGTATCATGTAGAGTATCACTAGTCGCTTGAATAGACACGCGATGGATATGGAGCGACTTCCTGCAGGGTGATTTGAAATAGACTGTATCACGTTAGAAACAAATGATTTTGAAAAATATTAATTATCCCACTATCTCTTTGCGCCGAAGGAGTTAAGATGAAAGAGATTACGATCTGCACCTTTGATATCCGTGTTCCTTTTGAAGAATGGGCAAAAATATTTGACCATGACGAAGCCCCGATAAGAAAAAAGAATGGGATAACAATATTATTCCGTGGAATCAGTAAAGAGGACTCCTCGAAAGCCGTTGTTGTGGTTGAGGCTGAAGAAGGTGCTCTGGAAAAACATATTGGTGAAAACTACGAACTCTTTCAAGAACATGGCGCTGTGATGGAAACCGCTGTTCCAACGTTATGGTCTGCCGAATAACTATTGGTATTCAGTAGTTCATTATAAACTCATCCCCCAAATTCTGCCTATAGGAGGTAGTAATGAAATTCATGGTTACTTGGAGTATTAACGAAGATAAATGGTTGACCATACTCGAAGTGTTTTCGAGCATGACCCCCGAGCAACGAGCCGATGTCGGTGACAACGTAAAAATGATTGGACGATGGCACGACACAGTGTCAAAAACTGGTGTCGCGATCATGGAGACGACGGATCTTTCAGCCCTCAATCGTTATCTAAACCGTTGGAATCCATTCATGGAAGTCGATGTAGTGCCGGTGCTTGATGACGAGGAAACGGCCGCACTCTCAAAGAATGTACTCGCCGATCATAGCGGCTAATCTATGGGGTTATATTTCTTCAGATAGATCTGATTTAACATACAGCTTAGTAATACATATTACCCCGGACCAGACGTCATTCTGATCCGGGGTATATATTCCGTTCGAGACAGATTCCCAATAAATCCAGTTAGAATGGCAAGCTTAATACCGCTATAATGCCCAAAGCCCCGATATAACACAAAACAACCACCTACGAATTAACGTAAGTGGTTGTTTTATTTGGCTCCGGCGGTTGGATTCGAACCAACGACCAAGTGATTAACAGTCACCCGCTCTGCCAGCTGAGCTACGCCGGATCCTATAAATTCCAGAAAGAAAAAATTACGGCTGCACTCCTAAAGTGTCAAGGAGCCTCTCACTAGTCAGCGTAATACTCCTTAAGCGTATCGCTACGAGCCGGATGACGTAGCTTAGACAAAGCCTTCTCTTTTATCTGCCTTACTCTCTCCCTGGTCCGTCCCACATAGGATCCGATTTCTTCTAACGTCATCGCTTCATGTCCATCAAGGCCGTAGTACATGCGAAGGACTCTGGCCTCACCTTCGGTAAGCGTATGCATCGCTCTTTCAATCTCGCCCTTTAATTGCTCGTCTGACAAGACCTCATCACTACATGGGACATTCTCATCGGGCAACAAATCCCCAAAACAACGGTCAGGTTCAGAATCATCACATGGCATCTCCATGGAAACCGGACGTTGAGCCAACCTGGTGAGCAATTCCATATCAGATGAGTTGATCTCTAATTCTTCCGCCACTTCTTCGGATTCTGGCGGCCGACCAAGACGTTGTTCCAGCTTATTAAAGGTTTTGTTTACCCGGGTTAATTCACCGATACGGTTTAGAGGCAGCCGTACAACTCTGGACTGTTCAGCCAATGCCTGAAGAATGGATTGCCGGATCCACCAAACGGCGTAGGAAATAAACTTGAAACCCTTCGTCCCATCAAACCGCTTAGCGGCGATCATCAACCCTAGGTTTCCTTCGTTGATAAGATCAGAAAGTGGGAGCCCCAAATTTTGATATTGCTTTGCCACACTGACCACGAAGCGCAAATTAGCTTGGACTAAATTTGCAAGCGCTTCCTCATCCCCCTCCTTAATCAAACGAGCCAGCTCGACTTCAGTTTCCGCAGATAATCCGACGGAATCTTCTATCTCATGAAAATACCGGTCAACTAGCGAATCAGTCTGTAAGGTCGTCATAACGTGCTGCCCTCCTCGATGAACAAGCCATTAAGGGGAGTAGTACAGCTGGCTATGTTACAACTTTTATTAAAAGTTTATACTACTAACACGGACACCGGGGATAATTCTTTGTGTATCCAAGTTCGCCAATTGGGGAATAATGTGTGGGGGGGTATTGGCGCAACAGTAGTAAATATAACAACATTTGTGTACTCATCACAAGATCATTTCAATTCTTTTTTCACTTTTTTTTTATGGGTAATGATTCAATAAAAATTAAATTTTTCCTGAATCATTACTATTCTGTACGTAAAGCACGCTTCGCCAAATTAACACATCGCTCTAAATCAAAATCTCTAAGCAAAGTAATCTTTTGTGCTTCGAGAGATCCTTCAGCATGAATTGCCAGAAGCTCGTTGTAGCCACCAAAAGCAGACGCTGTGAGATCTCTTACAAGGTTTAGAGCACGTAGCCTTTCTTCGGCTGAGGCATCATTGCCCCCTAAAAAGTGCTCTATGTACGGACCGGTTTCAGGACTGAACACATCTTCCTCGGCCGGCCCTGTCACAACAAGGCCTCCTGCTATATCCTGAACCCACGAGACGGCCTCATGATAACCATTGGCAAAATGGTACTTTGCCAGATTTGTCTGAGTTACATTGGGTACAACTGCACCCGTATCCTGCTCAAGGCAACCATGTGCAGCAGCCAAACTCAATCCCCGAACCGTCTCTGTGTACGTAATAAGTTTCGTTAGCTTATCTCTTACGTGGCTCGCTTTAGTTATTCCGTTATAGTGTGCTAAGAGTGCAGCTGCTCCTATAAATAAGTCACAGAGAGGCGGTTTATAGGAGACGGCCGTAAACCGGTGATACTCAACAAAGGTATTAGCCAGCGGACCAGCAAATTGCCATTCTCCTTTTAAAAACACATTTTCATTTGGAATAAATACATCATCAAAAACTGTCAATGTATCTATCATTCTATGACGAGAGCTGATGGGGTGATGGAAATTACTTATGGGAGGAGATCCAAATGGACTCGCTATAAGTTTGAGACCAGGAGCATTTACAGGAACAGCAAAAGAGACGGCATAAGCCCCGTCATTCTCTCCAAAAGCCCTGGTGGGCAAAACAATTATTCGGTCAACATATGGTGCACAGGTTGTATGTGCCTTCGCACCGCGCACTACGATTCCATCAGTTCGTTCCTCTATAATTCGAACATAGTAATCAGCATGTTCCTGATCTGATGGCAGCAGTGACCGATTTCCCTTAACATCCGTTTGCGCTACTGCTAAACTGAAATCATTAACTTTGCACTGCTTCAAAAATGCCTTTAATCGACTTCGATATTCTGTACCACAGTCCGAATCAATTTTATTAGTTATTAAGTCCAGGGCAAACATAGCATCGCTTCCGATCTCTTTTATCAGAAGTACGACAGCATCAGCAAGGCGCGTGGATTCTTCTATCATTCGCCTTCTATTTAACAAATCGTCAGAATTTGCAGGGATTTTAAAATACCGACTGCAAGGCTGTTTTAATTCTGGATCATCCCAAACATATAAGTCGCGGTATTCTGGATTCTCGGCCAATTCGTAATCTAAAGCGACATGTTCGACTCCTATCCCAAGATCTTCATGCGCAACAATATCCTGAACCCGTTCGCCTCGGTAGTAAATTACTCTTCCATCTTTTAAACCTTCTTTAAATTCAGAAGGGCTTCTCAAAGCCATAATTAATCTCCATCATTTAATTTCTTAACCGCTTTCCGGTGCTTAGGGTGTAAGCAATTCGATCACGGGATTTCTCAGTAGACACTAATAAATGAAACGCATCCCTCTCAGCTCTTAATATTTCATTAGGAGTAATCTCTCGTTCCCCACCGTTACCACCGCACAAGGCCGAGGCAATGGCCTTTCCAACAACCACGTCATGTGCAGTAATGACCTCATCTTCGAATTGGCCGTCAATCCAATTATAGATCAAATCCAATCCTTTTCGACCCAAAACTTTTATAGAATTTGAACTACTTGCGCCAGCATCCAACTCCTTCATTAAACGAGCTTTTTCTAAAGCACTGGCAAGTGGAATTTCCGCACCGAATTGTATTTTGTCATCCTCGAGCAGATACCCAACCTCCTTAGCGGCAAATGCACTCTGACTGGGCAACCCCCTAAAGAGCACCTGAAACTCTTTTAAAATATCACAACCCTCAGCAACTCGTTCGACTCGATTCAAAATACCCCCTCCCGACGGAACGAGACCTACCCCACTTTCCACCAAACCGATTCGGGCTTCAGAAGTAACAACTCTAGCGTGTGAAGCCAAAGAAAATTCACACGCCCCACCCAAACAAAGTCCGTGAACCGCAGCAATGATAGGGATGGGACTATTCTTCAGCATTTGGGTAGTCTGTTGAAAATTTAATAGAAATTGATCGATCTCATTTGTACCCTGTTCGCATAGATCCAAAATTTGACGAAGATTTGCACCCACAGAAAAATTTTCACCCTGGCCGCAAATAACCAATGCACTAAACATCATATCTGAAATTGCCTTTTGAACAATCTGTAGAGACTCTGCTCCAAGCGCATTGAGTTTTCCCCGTAGGACCAATACCCCAATATCATCCCCTGCATCCCAAACGTAGGCACCGTCGTTACCAAAAACTGTTTTACTCGCATCTAATTTCCAAGAAGTCTTTGGTATGCTCGTAGCTTTTTCCCAGGTATTATTTGCCGGACTGAAAACCTCTAAATTTTCTGTATCCCGATAGATGCGACCATCCGGTGCGTCCTTGTTAAATTTCCTTAACCAATCAATTTCAGTTGTATTCGTGATTTCCATTGCCGCTTTAACCCGATCCTTGCCCAAAGCATCCCAGATCTCAAATGGACCCAATTCCCAATTAAATCCATATTTCATTGCTTGGTCTATATCATAGAATGATTCGGAGATTGACTCACCATGAAACGAGGCATAAGCGAGAAGTTCTGACAAATGTTGTCGAATAATAGCTCCCCATTTTCCGGTATTATCCCATAAATCAGGAAATCCACTACCTAACGATCCTTTTGGTGACGATAGGCCTTCTAACGTTACCGGCTCAAATGGCTCATATGCCATTGATTCCAAATTGAGCGCCATAATAGAACGACCTTCTTTACGATAAAACCCGGCGCCCGATTTAACACCCAACAAGCCTTCATTTAACATCTTTAGAATGCATTTTGGAGTCTGGAGCACCCTTCGTCCCAGTTCCATAGTTTCCGATTTTAAGCTGGTTTGCACCACAAGTTGCAACGTATCAATACCTATTAAATCGCATAGTCGAAGGGTGGCACTTGAAGGACGTCCCAACAATGGACCCGAGAGAGCATCTATTTCAGCAACACTGACTTTGTTTTTTTCCATTAAATGTATTAGCGAGTAAACAGAAAAAACACCTAATCGATTAGCTATGAAATTTGGGGTATCACGAGCCCGTACAACCACCTTGCCCAAAATTGAATTTAGAAAATCAGAAACCTTTGAAAGGCATTCCGAATCAGTGTTGGATCCAGGGATAACCTCAACCAAACGCATCTGACGAGGAGGATTGAAAAAATGAGCGCCAAAGAATCGTTTAGAAAAATCCGGCGACCTTCCTTCTACAAGTTGAGAGATTGAAAGACCTGACGTATTGCTGGTAATTACAGGAAGGGGTGCACCCTCAAGATCTATTTGAGATAACACCTGCCGTTTTATATCTACATCTTCAATTACCGCTTCAATGATCCAATCCACTTGGTCTATAGAAGAAATATCTGCGATAGATCCACATTCAATTGAACTGGCATGTATAGACGAGTAAAAAGGTGAATTTTTCGATTCTGCCAACACAATCGCATTTCGAGCTTTTGACCCCGAGGGCATTCCGTCTTCATCAATATCCAACAAAAACACGCGTTTGCCTGCAGCCGACAATAGGGCTGCGATCTGAACACCCATTACCCCAGCCCCTACAACAGCCACAGACCGAGGCCACTGCGTCACGGTATCTCAACCTCCACAATGGGAGCATTTACTCGCAAGATATTCGAGACGGTTATTAGATTCTCCTCATTTAGGAGCTGATTCAAGGCAGAGGAGAGATCCGTAACGCGGTCAAAAGCACCCAGCGTCAACAACTGTAATACCCATAAGGGTGAATACCCCTCTTCATTTGGCAGGCGCGTAGCTACATTATGCGTCAATTCTCTGTTGCCAGGTTCAAGAGCAAATCCGTCCAATTCATCTCTGTTGTTTTCCAAAAAAGCATACATTTGCGGTGTATTCACCTCACCGGCACCATAATCTATAAGTACGGGTGAAAAACGGTTTTCAAAAAGCAGATAATTTACAATCTGTCCAGCATACCAACCCTGTAGTGGCAGTGTTGGTTGCGTAGAAGAGAAACGCTTACGAGCCCTTGAACCCGTAGGAACCATGACGCAATGTTCCACAATCTCACCGATTGTTATTTCCCATTCACCTTGTAGAATATCTTCAACACTGGTAATTGAATTCGGAATAAAATCAACATCATCTATACGAACTGTATTCAATAGCCAAAAGTCACTATAACCTTTTTGTCCCGGAACACGATCAAATACAGGAAGCTGATCAGAGATTAGATATCCACGTCTGTCAACAAATTCATATACTAAACCAGGCGACCGAGGCCGCACATCAAAATTATAGAAACCTATAATTTCTCCATTGGGGCCAAAGCCACGTTGAAAAAATGGCTCAGTATCAAAATCTATCGGCTCGTTAGGCCCGGGCAGGCTCTCATTTTCACTCCGTCGAAAAAATAATCCCATATCATCACTAAATCGGTCCACTTCAACGGTTGGAAGATAGGAAGGGAAATGAGCAACAATCTGAACCCCGCCACCCACAACCTCGACCGTCAATCGTGCAAGCAAACCTTCCCTGATATCCGACAACGAAATTTTTTCAAATATAACAAGCGACTCAGCACTATAACCCTTTAAAAGAAAGGGTTGATCACTGCCTGTAGGAACGTCATTGATGATTTGCTCCAATCTACCAGACATCGAAAACCCACCCAGCAACGTATCAGACTCGGAGCCTCCAAAAATTTCTATTCGAACAACCTCGGTGGGAAAAACTGTAATAACTTCTATACTACCTTTCAGGCGCTCCATCGGCACACCAACCTGACCATCAAAAGGCTCACTCAAGTTGAGTGTATCTAGGCCAACAAACGTCACAATCCCTCCCGCATCAAGCGCTTCAATTTTTACAGACTTTTCCAATGTGGTTTCTACGTTGTTTAAACGCACCCGACCTGTTGCACCAACTAAGTCCATAGTACCACGAAGTACAGCATCCGAACCCAGGTCAGCCAATTCGTAACGAATTTCTACAATGCGATCAACAAGATCACCCTTATCTAAGTCAGAGAAGTTGGCAAGAAGCGAAAATGATACCCTGCCTTGAGTTGTTACTGGATCGGATGGATTTGAACGATCAACCTGACCACACCCACACACCAAGCAAACCCAAAATACTATCTGGGTCATTAACAAAAATTTATGTTTTGTAAACTTTTTATTTATGACGGTCACTGGCACTTCTTTTCCATTAATTTTATATATTGTTCATAAAAAGAAATGAACACTATTCTCAGGATTTATCCGTTATTGTTAAACCTATGTTTTAATCGTTTTTCACATCCGACTTTTTTGTAACTTCCATTTCTGAAACTACCGTTGACACAATTTCTTGCTCGACAATATCTTTAAAAAACTCTGGAAATAATTTTTGCGCTAACCAAAAAATTCCAGAGGATACCGCGGTGGCGACAATAATCCAATACATAGTTTTACAAAACGGTTGGACCCAATCTGCCTCTGAAAATGTCGTTACCACAATTATAGAGACAAAGGCAACAAGAACGATACCTGTTAAGAATCGGCCAAGAAACTTATAAAAAGCCATTAAGTCGGACATATTGTATACCTCATCTCCAATAGTTTTATCGGCATTGCTAATATTTACTAAATCACATAAAACGAAGATACTTCTCTAAAATCAGCCACGACCAGCCACCCACTCAACGGAGGTCGCTCTAACCATTTCATCCAAGCATAGTATCTCTTCTATGTCGCCAGCCTTTTCATGACCATGTAAAGACAACATATCTGAATTTAATTCGAATATATCTAAGAAGGAAATCTTTCTTTCGAGAAACGATGAGACTGAAACCTCGTTTGCCGCATTAAGAACGGTTTGCGCCCCGTTACCTATTCTTCCCGCCATATAACACAGATCTAGGCACGGGAAATTTTCGCGATCAGGTTCCTCAAAACTTAATTGGCCAACCTTAGTTAAATCTAAAAAATCAAGGGGCGAAGCAGATCTATGGGGATACGTTAATGCATATTGTATAGGAAGGCGCATATCCGTTTCCCCCATGTGTGCGAGAATACTGCCGTCCACCAATTCAACTAACGAATGCACAACAGACTGACGATGAACCACCACTTCAACACATTCGACAGAAATATTGAACAAACATGCCGCCTCAATTACTTCAAAACCCTTGTTCATAAGAGTCGCAGAGTCAACAGATATTTTATCACCCATCTTCCAAGTAGGATGCTGTAAAGCTTCTTCCGGAGTTATAGCGCCCAATTCAGACATCTTCCTACCTCTAAATGGACCACCGGAAGCAGTAAGAATAATTCTTCGAAGTGAACTCTCTTCTTCACCGTGTAAACATTGCCATATGGCATTGGGTTCGCTATCAAGAGGCAAAATTTCACCTCCAAAACGTCGCGCAGCTTCCTTAATTAGGGAACCAGCCATTACTAGGGGCTCTTTGTTTGCTATGGCAACAATTTTACCTGCCTCTAGAGCGGCTAATGTGGGGCGAAGTCCTACAGATCCAACCAGACCATTAATTACTATATCCGCATCACTATGGCTTGCTAAAACACAGAGTCCGTCACTCCCACTAAATATTTCACCACGAAAATTTTTTGCTACAACAGAGACATCGTCAGCCTCTCCAACACAGACGTGGGATGGCTCCCATTCACTCACACACTTTGACAGCTTTTCTAATTGACGCCCACCACTTAACCCCAGAATATTAAAATTCTCGCCGAGGTGTCGCAAAACATCAAGAGTACTATCACCAATGGAGCCAGTAGCTCCTAGTATGACAACATTTTTCACGGTAACTAAATTTCTAGTTGGCCGTTGCGGGCTTTCTCTGAGCTTGAGAGGCTCCGTTTCGGCGATGGCCACCTTTCCGGCCGTTTCCTGAATTGCGAGGTCCTCGACCATTTCGGTTACGGCCTACGTGTCTGACAGAACGGGTTTCACGAACTACCATAACTTTAACTTCCCCTGCAAAAGTAAGTTCATTTTTTACTCGTTCTGCTATTTCAAAGGCAAGAATCTCTGCATCATCATCTCCGATCTGATCTCCTTTTACCATTACGCGAATTTCACGACCGGCATTTATAGCATAAACATCTCTAACTCCCGTAAAAGAATTAGCCACTTCCTCTAAGCGCATAATACGCTGGGCATATCCCTCCAGATCTTCTCGCCGACCACCAGGCCGAATTGAGGAGATAGTGTCCGCAGCCTTAACGAGAAAACAAATAGCCGACATACGTTCATTATCCTCATGATGCTCAGCTATCGCCTCTTTTACAATCGGGTGCTCATTATATCGATCTCCCAATTCTATGCCTAATTCAACATGTGACCCTTCCATCTCTCGGCTTACCGTTTTTCCAATATCGTGGAGCAACCCTGCCCGTTTTGCTAAATTTACATCTAAGCCAACTTCCGCTGCCATAAGACCTGATAAGTGTGCAACTTCCAAGCAGTGCTGTAGTAGGTTTTGGCCAAAACTAGTACGGTATTTTAACATTCCAACACAATGAGGAAGTTCAGGGTGATGTCGGTTGGCTTTAATTTCGGTCAAAGCCTTTTTACCTTCGGAGATCATCTCCTTTTCCAATGCCTTCTGGCACTGCTCGACGACATCTTCAATTTTACTGGGAGTAAAACCACCATCTTTGATCAATTTCGTCATTGCACGACAAGCCACTTCTCTTCTCCCGGGGTCATAAGAGGACAGGAGTACGGTTTCTGGAGTGTCGTCAACAACGACCTTAACATTGGTAGCAGCCTCAAATGTCCGGACGTTGCGACCTTCTTTACCAATGATTCTGCTTTTAACACCCTCATTGGGCAGAGGAACACTTGAAGTAGTCACTTGCACAGCCTCATCGACGGCGCACCGCTGAATCGCCATCGCTATAATCTTCTTGCCCTCCCGTTCAGATTCTTCTTTCGCACGAACCCGTTCCGCACGTATAATGGCGGCAGATCGAGCTTTAACATCACCAGTTACTTTCTCTATCAAATACTCCCGTGCTTCATCAGAACTAAGACCCGACAAAAGTTCAAGTTTCTGGACATATTCATCTATCTTCGAAGTCACCTCATCTTCCCGTCGCACAACTTTTTTTTCGCGTTGAACAAGACTACTCTCTTTTTGCTTTGCTTTGTTCGTCTGCACACTTAACTCTTCGCGACCTTGCTGGACATCTATTTTCGAACGCGAGACTTCGTTTTCTCTGTCTCCTAATTGTTTTTCCTTAACCTGCAACTCCTCCAGTTTAGTTGTGTGCTCCCCATATAATTTCTCCTTCTCTTCAAAGAGCTGTATACGTCCCGAACGATCTTCTTCAGATAACTCATGCTTTATACGTTTTTCCACATCTTTTCTATAGACTGCCTGCCGACGACGCCATAGCATGTTAGCCAAAACTAAACCCAATAATATTCCTAACACTACTAGGCCAACACCCGGCAACAAATATGTCAGATCCGAATTCATTGTTGACCAATTCCTTTTTTACATAGCAAAATACTTCACTTCCGTAACATCCAAAATCACTAACAAAGTTACACTTTTGCTTTTTCGACAGCTTCTTCTATCATGGAGCACCTAGTTTCATCTTCCGACCACATTTGCTGATATTTCGACGTCAACGTATCTATAGGGTCGAAATAATAAAAATGATCGCCTGGTCGAACAGAAGGACTAGTGTAAACAGCAACACCCGTGGCAGGATCGTAGTATTCATACGAGTGAACGTTACGCTTACCTCCTCCTCCCATAGTATCCAACACAAAATTCGGCGTATTGTATCCCGCTGTAATTCCGCGAACCTTCTTTTCTAAGTCCAGAGCAGTCTGTAAAGTCGTACGCAAGTCTTCTACGCCACGAACCATATCATGCAGGAAAACGTAATAGGGTTTAACTCCTATCCATCCAAGCCTGCGAATTAAGCTCTGCATCGTATCGAAATCATCGTTAACGTTTCGCTGCAGTACCGTCTGGTTTCGTACAATCATCCCCTCATAAACGAACGGCTCCAAACTGGATTTCGTAATTGTCGTTATTTCACTAGGATGATTAAAATGCGTATGAAGAGCGACCTCTTTACCTTGCTTGCGTCCTTCAACGGCCAGTTCTATGAGCGAGTTTCGCCAATCGTGATCCATCAGCAATTTTTGGGGCATTACTGCAGGCGCTTTAGTAGCAAAACGCATCCGCTGTATGTGGGGTATCTCGATCAGCCTTCGTCCAATATAGGATATACTGTCCGCACGCAGATTAGCCACATCTCCGCCACTTACAACAATATCCTCAATTTCTTTATGGTTCTCTATATAAAGAAAGACATCTTCCCATCTTTCACGTTGCGCGCCAAAATGTAATTTCTCTACATCCTCTGTATCTAATCCTATCGCATATGATCGTGTACAAAACCGGCAATACACCGGACATTTGTCCAAAGCTAAGAACAATGCTCTATCAGAATAGCGATGCGTGAGCCCAGAGACAGGTGAATCCTCAATTTCATTTAGAGCATCGAGGTGAAGATTCGGGTGATCTTTTTTAGCGGTTGAACCAAGAGGCAAAAACTGGATTCGTAATGGATCCATATAGGGATTTTCCCAATTAATGAGTGAGAGAATATAAGGCGATATTCTAATACTCATTGGCGAACGACTAATCCCATCTTCTACATCCGCATATAATTCTTCTCCGACTAAATCACCCAACACTTGCTTAAGTTTATCAACACTTGTCACGCAATTCCGGCTTTGAAAGCGATGGTCATTAAATTCACATGAATTGAGATCAGCATAGCACGGTATTGACCGCCAAAACTCTCCGTCCAATAGATTTCGGTGACTAAAATCTGTCACCAAATTTGTAGAATTTGATGAATTGTTAGCAACAGTTTCGGTTTGGCTCATTAACTTGCTAAACTCCTATTTTTCGATGTCATTTTCGAATAAGTTCAAAGAACTCATCACGAACACGTGGCTCTTCGAAACACCCTCTAAGCGCTGAAGTAGTAGTTTCAGCGCCAGTTTTCTCAACCCCTCGCATCTCCATGCACAAATGCCTTGCCTCAAGTACAGCCATGGCCCCAGTGGGGTGAAGTTTTTCATCGATAAAATCCACTACTTGTTCCGTGAGGCGTTCTTGGAGTTGAGGGCGCCTGGCATAAAACTCAACGATGCGTGCAATCTTGCTTAATCCGATAATCTTTTCGCTAGGGATGTAAGCAATATGGGCACACCCAAAAAAAGGAATCATATGATGAGAGCACACCGAAAAAAACTCAATATTACGAACAACAACCATGTTGCTGTATTTTTCGTCATTTGGAAAGCAAGTGATTTCCGGCTCGGCTTGATCAACCAATCCTCGAAAAATTTCTAAATACATCCGACCAACGCGGGCAGGGGTTCCTTGAAGATGAGGGTCGTCTAGGTCAAGGCCTAATACCCGCATTATCTCAGAAAAATGATGAGCAATTTCATCCGCACGGCGACCACCATCGCCCGCTAGCCATTCCGGCTTTTCTTTTCTACCTTTGTCGTAATCCATAAAAACCTCAGAAGAAATGCCAATAACGAATCATAAAGCTAAGTGGGACATCATCTTATGCTATGCCCCACCTTCTCCCCAAACACTTTCCTACTAAAAACTACAACGCCTAATTTGGCCTATTCATTCGTTCCAAACAGGATTTTATCTCTGAAAAATCCGGTATTTCTCTTGCATCCTCCGAGACTAAAGACTTCCTTACTATTCCTTGGCCGTCAATAACGAAGGCAGCTCGCATTGCTACTCGTCTATAACCCAGGAATCTATCGTATGAAACGCCATAACTTTCAGCAACCTCACCATCAAAATCACTGAGAAGTTCGATCTCAATATGTTCCTTTTCAGACCATGCCTTAAGAGCAAATGGACTATCGGAACTTATACCCAAAACCTGTGTTTCAAGACCCCGATACAAATCAAGATCCTGCGTAACTTGACAAAACTCGGCAGTACAAACTTCGGAAAAAGCAAACGGCACGAATAACAAAACTGTGTTTTCAGAAGTAGCTTTTTCTAGCCGAAAATCGCGCATATCTGCCGATTTCAGTTTAAAATCTGGAGCCTTGCTACCTACCGAAATTGCCAATTTTATATTTTATATTTCTTACTTGGCTGCAGCAAAACGTCCTGCAACGGCATCCCAATCAATTACGTTGAAAAAAGCAGATATATAATCAGGACGACGGTTTTGATAGTTAAGGTAGTACGCATGTTCCCAAACATCTAAACCCAAAATTGGGATTCCAGAACCGTCCATCAATGGAGAATCCTGATTAGGTGTGCTGAGTACAGATAGTTTTCCTCCTTTAACTACAAGCCAGGCCCACCCAGACCCGAAACGTGTTGCTCCCGCTTTAGAAAAAGCATCCTTAAAGGAATCCATACCTCCTATATCCGAATCAATAGAAGCCGCCAAATCGCCACTCGGATTACCTCCGCCATTACCACTCATAATCGTCCAAAACAAACTATGATTAGCATGACCGCCACCGTTATTCCTAACAGCCATTCTCGCAGCTTCAGGCACCGCATCAAGATCCGAAATTAGGTCCTCAACAGATTTGGAAGCCAAATCACCGTGCCCTTCCAAAGCCGCATTGACGTTGGTAATATAAGTGTTGTGATGCTTTGTGTGATGTATCTCCATAGTACGCGCATCTATATGTGGTTCAAGTGCATCGTATGCATACGGTAAATCCGGTAATGAATAAGCCATTTCGGCATCCTTTCTTAAAAGTTTTTCTACCAATTTTTTAACAATATTTATACTAAGCGTAGCCGCATGTTTTTTCATTGAGGGCAATCCACCCAAACCCTCATCAATATCTGACTTACCTATTTCACGAACAACTCCAATAGACTGTCCTTTAATCAATTCAGTTAACAATGACCCCGCAGCTACGGCAGCAGCACAACCGAAAGTCTGGCAACCAACATCTTGTATTGTGTGTCCATGCATACGTACGGACACACGCATAACGTCGCCGCAAACGGGATTCTCAGCCTCAACAACAACATCAGCATTCGAAAGCAGCCCGGCATTACGGGGATGCCTGAAATGATCCAACAACAAAGGACTTCTTTCAACCAAACTCTTCACCTTGAAAAATAAGTAGTTACAAACATAATGTCAACCAAATGCCAAATGAACTAACTCTAATTTAATCAATAGTTTATGAGGATTAATTAAAACCGGATGGCATTATGTTTTTATGTCCAAAGTACCGCCTTGGCCCTCAGATCCAGACCGTCGCCAATGCGCACGAGCCATTTGAACCATATCCCAATGTATGGTGTCGCGAGCCACTTCCTCAATCAGATCTTCAACTTGTCTTCGAATCTCTTCGTCACGGATTAAACCCAAACCCATCATCATTTCCAAGTGATGAACCATACCTGTTTGCATCAATGTTCGATTTATATCTGATAAGGGAATGCTACTATTACGCTCAAACTCCTGAACAAGAAGAGCGTAAAGTTCCGCCAATCCTTGAGAAACTATCGTATCCACTTTGTAAATTTTATCCATAACTGCCAACCTCATTTATTTGGCGAGGAATATAGGACGGGTAGTAGCAATGTCAAGGCAACAGACAATCACTTTCAAAATTGAAAACAATATTTCCGAACCGCGAAGCTTTGTTTAGTTTTTCTGAACACACATATACCGCAAGGAACCATATGAATTATTCAATACTCGCTGGATTGTTAGTTTACTTGGTGGCCATGCTAATAGTGGGCTTATACGCAAGTAAAAAAGTCAAGAATGCGACCGACTTCATCGTCGCAGGTAAAAATCTTTCTCTTCCTTTTTGTACAGCAACATTGGCGGCAACTTGGTTTGGAGGTGGTATCTGTATAGGTGCGGCCAGTGCCGCTTACAAGGGCGGTTTCCTGGCAGTAATCGCTGATCCTTTTGGGGCCGCTTTATGCCTATTTCTAGCAGGACTTTTCTACGTGCGTGTCCTGAGGAGAATGGGCATAATGACAATAGCCAGTTTCTTTGGGAATCGCTACGACCAAAAATCTGGCCTTTTAGCAAGTTTGTGTACGATTCCAGCTTACGTTGGCTGGGTCGCCTCCCTTATGGTTGCATCCGGACGCATTCTACAAAGCTTAACGGACATTGACCCCTCAATCAGCATTGTAATTGCAGGTGTAGCCGTAATTATCTATACCGTAGGTGGAGGAATGTGGGCCGTAACTTTAACCGACCTGATCCAAATAACTATACTGGTTTTGGGACTGTTGGTTCTTACTCCAATTTTATTAGATGATATGGGTGGCTGGACATCAATTGCTGAAAAAATTCCAGCCGATCGATTTTATCTATATCCCCATGTATCTGATGCTTCAATATGGTTCGCATATATACGAGATTGGCTGGTAATTGGCCTTGGCAATTTAGCTGGACAAGACCTCATTCAGCGTAGCTTAGCAAGCAGGGATGAGAAAGTAGCATACCGAAGTGCATATTTAGCTGGCACTCTATATGTAACGATTGGCCTTATACCCGTTTTCTTAGGATTAGCGGGCAGCGTCATATTCCCCAATTTGTCCGATCCCGATCTGATCATGATGAAAATGGCGCAGACCTACTTACCAGAGATTGCAATCATCCTATTTACTGGGGCTCTGGTTTCGGCGTTACTTTCTAGTGCTGACAGTGCATTATTAGCTCCTGCAAGCGTAATTGGATGGGACCTATTGCGTTATTTTAAACCCAACGCGAGAGACATAACTACCCTCAGGATTTCTCGAATTTCTGTTGTAGTCTGCGGTCTCGTTTCAATGTGGCTTGCCTTGGGATCAGGTTCCGTATATGAACTAATGGTAAATTCATGGTCCGTATTATTAGCGACTTTATTCGTTCCACTTACAGCAGGAATCTGGTGGTCAAAAGCGAATAATCCTGGCTGCTTTGCCTCCATAATCGTAGGATTTTTCTCTTGGCGGCTTTTCCCTTTAATCCTACAAGATTTACCACCAGATCTACTTGCGGTAGGTCCAGCCACAATTGCCCTAATTACCGTCAGTCTAATAACCCAAAAAAAAGAGCCAGGATCTCCAATATCAGATTCTTTAGGCAACCCAATTCATACGAGGAATCGTATAGGCCTGAGCTTCTTTGACAAAACATAAGTCCATGCTAAATTTTCTACCGATACTATTTTCAAATAATAAAGGCAAGAGAAGGGCAAAGTTGAAAAATTCATATAGTCTCTATGTATTGGGGTGTACACTCAGCTTGATCGTGATAGCCTGTGGTATGAACCCATCCCCCGTTAAAACATCCAAAGACGGCAGTGAGATGCGACTCATAACAGGTGGCACTTTCAGTATGGGAAGTAGAGAAGGAGAACTCGGGGACCTCTACTTCAAGACGTGGAAAAATTATCTTAGTGAAAAACCATTACATAAAGTTACAATAAGCTCTTTTTATTTGGACACCTACGAAATAACAAATGCTCAATACGATCGTTTTCTTGAAACGGTAAATTCTTCTGGTGATCGTACTATGGATCACGAACTTCAACCTTCCGATCTGAACCATGAGCGACAATACGTAAACGAAAATCTTACCATTCCGACGCACCCTGTTGTTGGAATAAACTGGTTTGATGCATATGCATATTGTAAATGGGCAGAAAAACGCCTCCCAACTGAAGCCGAATGGGAATATGCAGCTCGCGGGGGGGACGGCGTCTATCGAACATACCCTTGGGGTAATGCAAAACCAAACCATGAAGGTATCTGGAGAGCAAACTATTACCCAGAAGACAAAAGAAATCTTGATGGGTGGCAATACACCTCTCCTCCGGGAAGTTTCCCAGACGGTATTAGCCCGTTCGGAATCCAAGACATGGCCGGAAATGCAGAAGAATGGGTTCAAGATTGGGTTGATTTTGATTATTAC
>JAYYVF010000056.1:0-6247 GCA_036343635.1 Candidatus Latescibacterota bacterium
TCCGTCAAGCAATAGCCAACTTTTATACCAGCCAGCACAACTCCTTCGTGACCCAAATCCTGAGTCATACCGATGTCTCGATGCCAACTACGACGTCCAATGTCATCCTGCGATTCAGGCTGCTTATAGATTATGCTAGTAGTATGAAGATGGATATTACCTGAAAGCAACTGTGCAACGATAGACAGGGTTGATTCATGTGTAATCAGAGACTGAAAACACTTTTTCTGCACCATCCCATCACGTCTCTGTGAATAAGGATGATTCGACTCACGATTAAATTCTTCCATCATCAGATCACATGCATCAATTAATTCCTCTACCTCACCATTACTTAAAGCATTGGGAATCGTTAAAAAACCATCTTTTTCAAAAGAAAGTTTCTGTTCAAATGATAGCGGTTGGTATTTCACACATCCTCTAAAAAATATTTAACTTCTGGCGTCCGAACTACAGATTTGCAAAGTGATACAAATTTTATGAGAGAAAATAAGTATTCCACTTCCCTTTTCCTTTCAGCTCAATTTCTCCTCGAGGTGACAATTCAAATTCGCCTTTCAAATAATCTCTTGTTTTTTCCGTTATATGAATCCGACTAGCTTCTCCCATACTTTCGACTCGAGCTGCTATATTCACAGAATCACCCCATATATCAAATACATCTCCCAATGAGCCGGCTATGACTGGTCCTGAATGAATACCCACACGAAGACGCCATTCTGGCTTGTTGAAAATAAGATTTTGAGCGTTTATCGCCTCTACAAATTTCAACATATCTAGAGCAGCAGAGCACATCTGTTTAGCGTGTGTATCTTTCTGGGCGGGTATACCAGACACACACATAAAACAATCACCAATAGTTTTAACTTTATGAACATTATGCTTACCGATGATCTTTTCAAATCCGCTAAAGAATACTCCCAAGTTCTGAAGCAAATCGCCTGGATCCGCTTCTTCTACCATCCCAGTAAATCCTACAAAATCAGCAAACATAATAGAGGCAGCAGAAAAATACTGACTTTCTACAACTAAATTATTTTTTGCCTCTGTTTTGGGCGTTTCGTCATCAGATACTTGGTCGACATTACCCTCCATCATATAGACGATCTGGTCCGACAATAAACGTAACCCGTCTATCTGTTCATGTTCCAATCTTCTCGGTTCGGAATCATAAACGCACAGAGTACCGACTGGATATCCTCTTGAGGTCATCAATGGCAAGCTTGCATAAAATCTAAATCCGGGATCCATTGGCATATTCTGCCAATTCTTTGTCCTGCTATCTTCTAATAAGTTTTCGATAACTAAAGGGTGCCCTGGCTTTGACAAACTATGCTGGCAGACAGAAATTTCTCGTGGTATTTCACCAAACTGTTCGATCGCCTCATCAGAAAAGCCGAAACTGGCCTTACACTGCTGTACTTTTGCCCCCAGCACATTTATGCTACTTTGCGGGCAACCAGTTAGATACGTAGCCACCTGAGTTAAAGAATTAAAGCGCCGATCTTCAGTAATATCTTTTTCTAACAATCCAAGTCTATAAACTTCCGACATACGCTCTTTTTCTTTGCTTAGATTTTTTACGGGCTCTAACCCTGCCTCACGAGCGACCTGCCGTAACATTTCGTGCTCTGGAGGGCTTGCTTCTTCGACCATATCGAAACTTCTCCCTTTAGGTAAAACAAACACTAAAAACCGAACAAAAAACTGCCTATATCCTATATTTAATCAGCAAAAAACATGTGACCATTGCAAACAATACGATATTTTTCAGACAAACTCCATATTTTCGATTATAACATAAAAAATCATCAAAAGGGGACAACATCAATGAAACTCGAGGACAGAATAGCTGTAGTTACAGGTTCAGGATCTGGAATTGGACAAGCAACAGCTAAGTTGTTTGCAAAATCTGGTGCCAAAATAGTAATTGCTGACAAATCACTTGAAGCAGCAAAAACCACTTCCGAACAATTAAATTCTGAAAACTATGAATCTTTATGCATTAGCGTTGATATTACGTCCAAATCTGAAGTAACCGCTATGATCAAAAAAGTTATTAAAGAATGGGGACAAATAGATATTTTAGTCAACAACGTAGGCGGTGCTTTCGGTAATGATTTACTTGACATAGACGAGGCTCAGTGGGATAAAGACATAGAGCTAAATCTTACTGCTACTGCACGCTGCATAAAAACCGTACTCCCTCACATGATGGAGCAAAGAAAAGGATCCGTTATAAATATTTCGTCCGTGAATGGCTTAGCAGGTTATGACCTAATGGCATATGGAGCAGCGAAAGCTGGGGTAATCAATCTAACTCAAAACTTAGCCATCAGTTATGGTTCACATGGAATACGTTTTAATGCTTTATGCCCCGGAAGTATACATACACCTGTATGGACGGAGCGCCTCCGTGAATTTCCTGATACATTCAATGAAATGGGTAAATGGTACCCTTTAGGACGGGTAGGAAAACCCGAGGATGTAGCGCTTGCCGCACTGTTTTTTGCATCTGACGACTCCTCCTGGATCACAGGTCAAGCCTTAGCAGTAGATGGAGGATTAACAGCCGGGAACCTTCATATGATAAAGAATTTTATGCGCAAGTAATCGCTTAATCGTATTCAGATAGAATGGAATTAAACGTCGCACTCGGTCTCATTGCCAGATCAGCCTTATTGTCATCAGGCAGATAATACCCACCAACATCGACAGGGCCGCCTTGTGCAGAATTAAATTCACTGATGATCTCATTCTGTCGAGAAGACAAGGTTTCGGCTAAGCCCGAAAAATGGTTTTTTAGTTCACTATCATCATCTTGCATTGCTAATGCTTCTGCCCAATATAACGCCAGGTAAAAATGGCTCCCTCTATTATCTAATTCATGTACTTTTCTCGAAGGCGATTTCTTTTCAATCAAAAATTTAGCAGTAGCGTTATTTAACGTGTCGGCCAACACCCCCGCTTTTTTACTTTCTTTTTTGATGCTGAGATCCTCAAGTGATACAGCGAGTGCTAAGAATTCACCGAGAGAATCCCAACGTAGATGTCCCTCATCAACAAACTGTTGTACGTGTTTGGGTGCCGATCCTCCTGCCCCAGTCTCAAATAACCCTCCTCCAGCCAGAAGAGGCACAATAGAAAGCATTTTAGCACTGGTTCCCAATTCTAAAATCGGGAACAAATCGGTTAAATAGTCACGTAAAACATTTCCCGTCACGGATATTGTGTCCTTACCGTCACGTGCGCGCTCTAAACTCAACTGCATAGCATCAACTGGAGCCAAAATATGAATTTCGATTCCAGATGTGTCATGCTCACGTAAATAGTTATTAACTTTCTCAATCAGATGCGCATCATGAGCCCTATTAGCATCCAACCAAAAAACCGCCGGCGCTCCCGTTTGACGGGCGCGCGTCACACCTAACTTGACCCAGTCTTTTATCGGTAAATCTCGGGTCTGACACATTCGCCATATATCACCCTTCTCTACGTCATGTTCCATTAAAATATTGGAATCTTGGTCGACAATTCGAACCTTTCCAGAAATTGGTAATTCAAAGGTCTTGTCGTGAGATCCGTACTCCTCGGCCTTCTGAGCCATTAGTCCCACATTCGAAACATTACCCATAGTCGTCACATCAAATGCACCGTTCAACTTATGAAAATCAATAGCCTGTTGGTAAATGCGGGCATAACATCGGTCTGGAATCGTAAATATCGAATCCTTTAACTGCCCATCTGGGCCCCACATTTGACCAGATTCACGAATTGCAGCCGGCATAGACGCGTCTATAATTACGTCACTTGGGACGTGTAAGTTTGTGATTCCTCGATCTGAATTTACCATAGCTAATTCAGGTCGCTTATCATATAACTCATCGATATCAGCCTTAATTTTCTCCTGCTCTTCTTTTGGCAAATTTTCTATTTTTGCGTACAGATCTCCAATACCGTTTTTTAAATTTACGCCTAGCTGATCAAAAACAGACTCATACTTACTGAGAATATCGGCATAATAAACTGAGACCGCGTGACCGAAAAGAATCGGATCGGACACTTTCATCATCGTCGCCTTCAAATGAAGCGAAAACAATAAACCTTGATTCCTCGCTTCCTCAATTTGTATAGCATAAAATTCCCTTAAATGCCTTACGCTCATTACAGCAGCATCCACTACCTCTCCTTCTTGAACGGAAATATTTTCTTTTAAAGCAGTTACGACTTCTTGATTATCAACTAATTCAATTTTTAGACTTCCTTTACGAGCGATAACGGTTGATTGCTCTGTTGAGTAAAAATCACCCTGTTCCATATGCGCTACATGAGACTTAGAATCCGAACTCCACGCTCCCATTTTATGCGGATTTTTTTTAGCATACTCCTTAACAGCCAATGCAACACGACGATCAGAATTTCCTTCTCTTAAAACCGGATTCACAGCACTTCCCAAGACTTTACTATATGTCGACCTGATTTTTTCATCTTCAGGGGTAGCTACCTCCTCCGGATAATCAGGTAAATCGTACCCCTTATCCTGAAGCTCTTTTATAGCCGCTTTAAGTTGAGGTATCGAAGCACTAATATTTGGCAGTTTTATTATATTGGCTTCGGGCGTCTTAGCTAGTTTTCCTAAGTCTTCAAGGGCATCTGCTATCCTTTGTCCCTCCGTCAAAAACTCTGGGAAATTTGCTATTATTCTACCCGCCAAAGATATATCCCGTTTTTCTACCTCTATATCACCAGCTTTTGTAAAAACTTCCACTATTGGCAACAAGGAATATGTAGCTAATGCAGGCGCTTCATCAGTTTTGGTAAAAATTATTTTTGCAGTAGGAGCCATCAATTACCTCATTCGACATTTATTAGAAACTGTTTGGGAATCACTTTCAGTCCACCCAGTAAATAACCTGCTTCAACCGACCCAGTCAATATCAATACCTAAAAACTCGTAAAATAATAAGAAACAAACATCGCATTTCTATCCCAAACGAATAGGCTTTCCAGTACGGACAGACTCTTCTTGAGCACAGCATATCTGTAGAACTTCCAGAGCTTTTAACAGATCAAAGGTCTGTTCCCCTACCTCTACCATCTTCACAAAATCTTTTAACATATTCGAATAAAATGCCGCGGGATCATTGGCAATTCCATGGAATGAACCTTTCGTTCCTTGAACCATGGCTTCGAAACTAACAGGGACATTGTGCGGACACATGACGGTAACCTGAGCGCCTTTCATATATTTTATAGCAACTACCGTCCTACCTCGTGTACCGACATCAGTTACTTCTATAGGGCGATCATTTACTGCATAGTGACCAATCGTTACCGCATGCATTCCATAAAATAAAAACGGTCTACGCCACATCAGATCGGCAGGACCAAAAACACTTGCCACAACAGTTTCTCCAATCCCCTCTGACTCCTCAAAAAGAGCCTTAAACTCTGGAGCGTACTTTAAGGCAGATGTCGACATGAAAAGACACTTAAAATCTCGAGCAACATCGATCAATTCCCTGGCCGAATCAACATTGTCTGCGATTGGTTTATCAAGAAATGTTGGGATACCGCGCTCTAAAAATCGACGCGCATAGTGATATTGCGTAAGGTTGAGATCATCTCCTATGAAAACGGCATCTAATCCCTCATACATTTCCTCAATGTTTGTAGCCACTTTAGAGATATTGCATAACTTAGATAATAATTCTGAATTACTTCTATTCTCATCGAATACCTTTACAACTTCAGCTCCCTCAAGAGTTGCCATAGGGGCGTTGCCCCCGAAGGGATCGAGGTGTTTTTGGGATTCATTCATTCCATTGAACATCTTTGCAAATTGCACAGAATGATAACCTGCTGCACCTGCAACAAATCCTATTTTTAACATTGGTTCCTCCCGATTTTCACTAAACCGTTTTAAAAAATAGAAAGCTACTATGTAAATTATGCCGACTATGAAATAAAACATATATTGTCAGCATATATCTTCTTGATTTTGATTCCGAGTCAATAAGATAAAAAGGAGAACTTAAATGTCTACATCAACAATCGCGAAGCAAAAAATGTCACCATATAGATATTTGACCCAAGAGCAAATAGACGATTTCAATATCAATGGTTTCGTTAGGATTGGAAAAATCATAAACGATGAACTTGTAGACAAACTTAGAAAGGAATACGACCGAATATTTTACGAAGCTAAAGAAAGTGGTAACTTCCGAAACCTATCCATCGACGACAC
>JAYYVF010000057.1:0-19666 GCA_036343635.1 Candidatus Latescibacterota bacterium
ATTGCAATTACTCTACAGAAGCCTTGATACGACCCCATGAATCGGCTTCGACAGCTGTACCGCCGCCAGCGCCAACCAAACGGCCATCAGCAAAACGCTCAGCGTAACGCCACGTAGCAGCCTGACCGGTCAACGTGTGGAATGCACGGTATTCTGACGGAGCTACATCAAAGTCAGGAACCGAAATCTGAAAACCAATGACCTTACCATCAGAAAGATCCGTGGCCTTACTATCGCCAGGAGCGTTCCAGATCAAGTCATCAAAAGGAGTGACAAAGAATTCAAAGATAGTCGTAGTTGGACCTTCACCTACAGATCCACCACCACCGTCAGCATATGGCAATGCGTTAACCCACTCAGATCCACCACCCTGATAACCAACGTGGCGTCCATCTGGCGTATCACCAATAGCAACATACTGCTGAGCAGTACGGTTACCATTCAATTTCTTCTCTTCGTCCGTCCAGTTTTCGTCAGCGGAACCGGTGTAGTCACCACCAGTGTGGTCACCATCAAGCATGAACTCAATGGCATCATGACGCCACAACTGGCCAAGGTCGCCACCAGCATACTCATTAACGTATACGTTATCGACGCGCTCCATACCCATGTAAACATGTGAGGCGGCACCGTTGTATCCCAACCAAATTCGATAATCTAAGTCGGCTGGATCATACTGAGCACCTTCGCCTACGGTTGGATCCTGATAGAAATCAGTCGTTACGAGGGCAGGATCACCAATAACATCCTCCCAGTCAGCAACACTAACATCGGTCAAATCAATGTCGGCAAGATCACTAGCAGGGATTTCGAAAAGCAGATACACATTGTCACCAATGTGCGCGCTGGAAGTTCCAGCGATAAGACCAACTGTCAAGAGAGACAATAAAATCTTTCTCATTTTTAACTACTCCTATGATAAAGTAAACAAATTAAAAATACTATCATCGATCGTTTCGACAAATACAGTGCATGTGCACTGCGCGAAAAGAGAAGGTACCCGTTAACTAAAAGAAACCCTCATTATATGACTACTATACGAATGACCTCCTTTCCACGGGAAAGCGTCACAATGCACTGCTGCCTGCCAGGTTGAGGCGTATACGCAACACTGCTGGCATCTCTACGTTACGTATAATAGGGAGTGGAACAATCACTGTCAAGAGTATTTTCATGCGCATACAGTGCTCAAAAATTCACCTATTTTGCGAGCCTCTAAAACCTAAACACGTCTTCAAACAGGAGCCAACAGGCAAGGACTTATTTCTTTAAGTTTTGCTTCTCTTCCAACTGCAAGTCCTTTTCTTCTTCAAAACGTATCTGTTTAACCTGATGCATTCCTATCGAGAAAGGACCGGACGTCATTTCCCCAGTAAGTGCGGCTTGAACACGGTCATGATAACTGCGGTCCGTCTCGCCAGCCAAACGTACCGTGCTGGCATCTACGGTGCCCATAACAGTGCGACCACTACGGTAAATAGCCGTAATCGGGCGGTATTCTTCGGACGCGCCACTATCGTCAAAATCTATCCTAGTCACCTTCTCTAAGGGGATAAATCTTTTTTTTCTACCACGGAAAAAGTCGAGTCGCTGCTTACCTCTGAATCGTAGATCCGACACTTCATAACGTTTCCCCTGCAAGGTTATAACTATTGCCGTAAGCACAACCTCTTGCGACAGGACAGACTTATTATCGTGGGCAAAAATAATTTCCCTTACATCACTAAGTAAAATAAAAAATGGCCCCAGGGGGGTCACTCCAATAAATCTCCGACCGCTCCCGCCTCCTCCAACTGCATCCTGGTGAGGCATAGAATTACCTCCACTAAACATAAATCCAGACAGAGACTTACCAGACCGCATAAAAAATGAAACTTCCTGCTGTTCGTCGCCGGATTCCCCCTCGAACCTTAAGCGATCTATCAAAAACAGCGACATTAAACGACGCTGGTCACCGATATAAACCTCTAACTCCTGGCGTCCTTGGTAGGTTAGTTCCCTTACTTGATGCTGATTCCCAAACCGGTCGATTACGGTTGCCTCAATTTTGGGACTTGCGTGGGCTCCATTTGCTAAAAACAAGAAAATAAAGCAAAACCAACCATTCCCATTTATTTTCATTGATGATAACCTTTTCACTGTAAATCTCCACCTCCCCCACCATCATCGGTTGGGGGGGCTAGCGTAGGCGGCGGTCCTATCACCACGTTTTGTGTTTGCCCCATACGAACTTGAATTGGACGGATATCATCACTCCCAGTACCAGCCAAATTTTCAATACGAACCTTATATTCTCCTGTAGGAACAATAAAATATCTAACTTCCGTTGAGGTCATACCCCTCCCCAAAACGGTACGAAGATTATAATCATAAATTAGAAACGGCATCTGAGTACGCTCTTGCCCCTCAAAAAAGATCAGTTGAAATCGCCCTATGGGAATTGTTGCATAGACTTCCTGTCCCATGCGAACTTCTACTTCTTTTTCGACGCTATCTTCCACATCCGTGTTTACCACAACTAAATAATTTCCTGGAGCCAAATCGACGTACTGGGGGAGCGACCCATAACCCGTCTCAAACCCTATCGGCGAGCTTGCAGCAGCTCTGGGCGATTCAGAATATACCTCTTCTCCCGTTTCTAGGTCCAATATATAATAGTTCACTTTATTAATACCGGCTGTTTCCAAAAATAATCGCCCTTTGCCTTCAATAATCGGCGGTGGACCATACATCCCATCTCCCCCTCCAGTAGAAGCGCAAGCCGTAATTAAAACAATTAGCAATAAGCCAAAATTGACACAAAAACGCTCAAAATAAACAGTCCTCATTGTTTTCCCCCTCATTTTAATAATCAAAGTAAGTCTTGCTGCATACACCGCCTTCACGATACAAGACATGCTAACCTAAGTCAACGATTATCCTCGATAAGCTTAACAATTATAAAATGCCTACTTCTGCTCGATGATTGTGAAATATGGCGTTGCAATTTCTCAGAATCGTACCACTTTCCGGGATAACTGTCAGTGGTTGAGACACCACGACCTAATAATTCCTTCCAGAATTCCGGCTTTTGCAAAACAAATCCCCCTGCGACTACAAAAAAATCTGCCCCCAAACTTGCTAAGCTATCAAGCTTGGCTTCACTAAATTCATCTGGCGTAATTTGCCATCCTTTTCGGTGACAATAGTATAACATGGTTGGACTCTGCGAACGAAAAGGAGTTCCCGAATTCTCATCAAGGTCACCGACAACCAACAGGGCATCTTTCGGCAAATTTTTGTCGGCCCACTGACCGAAATCGTAACAACTCTCATAATATTCGTGAACATTATTCGGCTGATTATAATAGGGTTGAACTGCATGAACGCTATAAGTTAAAACGGAAAAAGCCAAAACCATAGTTGCGATAGATTTTAAATATTTAGATTTGCGCACTCTATCCCAAGAATCCAAAGCCGTAACCGTTCCAACTCCGGCCCAAATACACCCGAGAGGTACAAACGGAATTTGATAATAATGAAGCTTTCTATTACCCTCAGGCACTAGGAACATGTAAAGTAATAACCCGAGAAACCACCCCCACAATACCCATTTACTTCGCGCTAACCCAGTTTTAAACACACCCAATATTAGCAGTAACATTCCGAATGGTGTAAAAATATTATGGAGGAATCTCCAACTCATCTGACGGTAAAAATACAAATCATACAACACGCTTTGATCCCATTTATCGTAACCATAACGATTCCAAATACCAAAAGTTAAACCTGTATCGGCAAACAAATCTGAAGCATGTAGATACCAGATTGCAGATGGCAATAGCGAAACAAACAGATAAACCCACAGTAATCGGTGATAAATAAACTTCCACCCCCACTGAGAAAGAGCGATAGCTACAAGCGGGAAGCCCAAATACAGTGTAGGGATTTTAACCAAATAGCAGAGCGGTGCCAGTAGGACGGCACACAGGTAGTAAATAATCTGTTCGGACTCGGTCCAACGTTTGAATGTCAGAATACTGGATACACTAAGCAAAAGCATCAGTGATTCGGGCAAAAAAGCACGCCCAAAAAAAACACTCAAAGGCGTTACCAGGAAAAAAAACATGGCCCAGAGACCAACAGAGGAAGAAAAACCTATGTTTCGCACTAAGAAAAAAAGAACGATGGATGTCAATACAGAAAAAAACGCGGAAAGCAAACGTCCCAACCACTCATGAACTCCCCCAAGAGTCTCATATCCCAGCGAGACAAGATACGGGTACAAAGGGAAATTCATTTCCACTACACCAGATCCATTACCACGCCAGTCAACCCGCGGTGACGATATATCAAAATCTTCTTCAAAAAAATTGCGAGCTACAGCCGCCGTATCGGCCTGCCTCCACGCTTGTTTATCTATCAGGGGCTCACCGATTTCGAATATTCGAAGAGTAAATCCAAAGAAAAGCAAAACGGCAAAAACCCAAACACGTCTATAAGCCAACATGATGTAATTTAGTACGGCCGCCAATCGGGAGACATATCATCACGATCGTTATTGTCGGTCAAATTCAACGGCATTCCAACCGGTTCAGGAAGATCGTCTAAATCAAAACCTCGAGTGGAAACGACGTAAATGTCGTAATCATCATCTTGCATTTTACCTGCATAGGCAAGTGATTTTCCATCGGGTGACCATGCGGACTCTTGCTCATATGTTTTCTCAGCATTAGTAATGCGAATACGAGCGGTCCCATCGGCAAGTGAAAGCATCAATTCCTGTCCACCAAACTGCTCTGAATTGTAGGACACCCGTCGCCCCTTGGGGTCCCATGCAGGGAACCAATCAAATTTTCGATTATTCGTTAACCTTATTTTATTAGACCCATCTGGATTAATAACATAAATTTCGTCATTGTCATGGAAAGCCGAAGAGGTAAACGCTATGCGATTACCATCCGGCGACCAAGAAGGCTCTCGACCAGAAACAAGTTTCCTTTTGTTTGAACCGTTGGCATCCATTATCCAAACTGCTTTTTCTCCATCTCGCTGACTTACAAATGCGATCTGCTTTCCATCCGGTGACCAACACGCCCGCTGGTCACGTTGATCGTGTTCCGTCAAACGAAACACATCTGATCCGTCTTCTTTCATTACGTAAATATCTATATTACTCATTGCCTCACCTCTGGTAAATAAAATCTTCTGACCATCAGGCGACCATGAAGGATGTTGTTCAGTTTCCTCAGAATCTGTTAGTCTACGTGTTTGCTCTCCATCGGCTGAAATAGTAAAGAGATCCCAACTCCTTGCAGTTTGTGGTGTTGAAGCGTAAACAATCGTTCCGGACATTTTTACCGCTTCTGTTTCTTCGGTAGGAATCTCAAACACCATCGAGTAGTCTTGCGTTCCGCTTATCGGCGCAGTTTCAACAACAATCGTCCGTGATTCAAGATAGCGCCCTGTCGACACATTCACAGTATAAGATCCAGGACGCAAATCAATACCACTATCCTTGTCTGGTAACACATAAATTCCTTCCGGGACATGCTTATTGAATTTGTACTGCACATCATTGGCATCCAACCTGACAAGATTACCCGCTCCCCCCCTAATCTCTACAGTTACCTGGTTTTTCCCACATGAAACCGTGAATAAAGATGTAACAATTAAAACAACAAATAAGCGCATATGATTCTCCATATTAATAAAACATCACGACGAAATACCGCTTAAACGACGTAGATCATCACTCAACCTTTGCATCAAAAAAGAAATTTCTAAAATATCTTCACCGTAAATAGGTTCCCCAATACGAAAAAAGACTTTAGAGAAAGGTCGTAAGTAACTTTCATATTCTATACCAATCGGTATAATTGGTACGCGTATACCAAAATCTTTTTGAACATGCAACAAGTGCTCTACAATTTCTTTTTGTAGTTCTCCCAAAAATCCCGAGCAACGCATACCTTCGGGATGTGAAATGACTACCTCGCCATTTCTATACAATCCACCCAGATAGTTCTGTAAATCGAGATTTGCTGCCCGAGCAGCCTTAATAGCCGCCCGTCGAGCAGTTTTTTCTTTGTGACGACGAATATCCTTCGGTCGAGTTACCTTTACTCCTCCGAAATGCTCCAGAATGCCCCACAATCCGGTTTTCATAACAAAAGTAGGATAACGCTCCGTAAGACGATACAGCGAAACACCTTCTACTAATATGTCCCTATAGGCATGGTGTTTAGGAAGCAATAACGCGGGCCCCTCCAACGGCAAATTTTCAGTTCCTTCCGCGACAATCCTATGATATCTTATTAATACACTGCTGACACTGTAGATCATGTCTGCGAGCAATTTGACGCGGCGAAGTTTAAAATCAGGCAATGGAGGTTCGGGCATTTTCATTCACTGAGAATCATTGAAAAAGCTCTTTGATTTTTCCCCAGGTACTCTCATCCACATCCGTAGTCAAAGATCCTGCCAACCGAGCATTCAATATTTCTTCCACTTCTTCTCCTCGCCCAGCTATGGAAACTTGACCATTGATGGGGTTAAACAACGCCGCATAGTCCGTACTTTTATCAAAAAAATAGGGAGACGCTAATTCAGCTGCGAATTCCGGCAAATCAATTAATTCAGTCTTCCCGCGATCAAAAAGTAATACGGCAAATTCTAGTTCAGAAACTTCCGCGAGACGGGACCAATTGCCAGCCCTAAAATCATGCTCTTCAACGCCTGAAGAAAAAACATAAATCAATTGCTTAGATACTAATAATTCATTTCCGGCTGCCAACAATTCCGAAAAAAGCCCAAACAGACTGCAAAAAATTACAATTACTCTCATTTTTAAATTCCCGAACGGTCATTGTTATTCAGCACGTATATCATAATCCTTCTTTAATTCTTCCTGACCTTCTAATATACGCACAAGAGACAAATGTTCACTAAGGACTTGCTCCACCTGAACCACACCAACTCGTCTTGGAAGTGCCGAACCCAACACATTTCCAGTACTAGGGTCTTTCAATTGACGGCCCTGATCCCATACCCCGTATTTGTTGCCATTGGCAACCGAATCTGCCAAACCGACATTAATATAGGCTCGCTCACCATCGACATCGATTATTTTAGGGCCAGACGCCACTTTTAAATTGGATCGGGGACGAATAAGGCTGTCCAGTCCTGCGACTAATTTTACAAAATTCTTCCCTACAGACTTGCCCAATAGCGTATTGTGAAATTCAGAACTACCCCAATCCATCTGTCCAAGTAGAAAATATTCTTTTTCTAACGGAACAAATGCCGCCGGATTAGTAATGCCGTAGCGTTTACTATCCTCTGTTGCCTCCCGCGTAACTTCACCCGCTGATTGCCCATCAATCACGCGATAAGGAAACAAGCGGACCGAAGTTATCCCTTGGTAACTACGGTAACCCCCGACTGGAACCGTCGCCCTAAACCGTTTCATACTAAGTTCATCTATGACCCCGAGGACAACGTAGTCTACACCAAATTTTCGCCCGATCTCCAATGCGCGTTCTTCAGTAATTCGCCCTTTCAGCTCTTTCTTATCAAGCAACTCCAGAGACTTTTCAACTGGAATCGAAACAAGCGATTCACCGTTAGCAAGAGAATCCGCCAAGCCACTTGCCAGATCAACCGAAACAAACCACTCTCCTTTGTAATTTGATTTGTCCTCAAATGGCAAAAACAAAACCGACTGCGCAAGCGGGTCTATATTCTTCCCTAAAACCGATTCTGAACCATGAACAACAGACAGGTTTTCGGTCTTTTCATTTTCAACTCCTTCTTCCTTTTCCGCCACACCCATAACAGGTACAACTGTATTTTCACTAACCGTAGCACAACCGGAGATCAGGATAGTAACAAAGAAAAACCGACACAATCGAATCATAGAATACGTTACTCCCGTAATTTTGTTAGGACATATGGACCCTTGGGAACTGCCGCCATTCGGGCTTTTCCCCTGCAGGTTGAAAGAGCATCGGCCAATCCACAATTCACCGAATCGACCATCTCTACCAACAACTTATCATTGTATTCATCTGGAATACCATTTGAATACATCATTACTCGAGCCTTTTTCATGACTTTACACAGTTCTTGCAATTGCCATTGATCAACAACAAAAAAATCAGGATCTTCCAGTTGCTGCAAAAAATCTTCAGGGGAGTCCGTGGACAATAATAACTCCTCAAATTCAGGACTCCCAATACCCTCATCGCAACTAGCCACTATAATGATTGTCCCGCCTTCAGCAACGATAGGTAAGACCGCAGTAAGGCCTTTTATCGACTGGTAAAAAGTTGAATCAAGCGGTGTTCCTGCCGCAGACGTAATTACTATATCGACTTCACTTTCCAATGTTGCACCATTTTGTGATTCAACAAATTCTACACCAGCAGCATGTGCAGCCTCCAGATCTCCAGCAAAAACACCAGTAACCTCTCGCCGTTCATTCATCGACACATTGAGAGTAAAATCAACGCCAACTCGTCTAGCGACCTCTACTGCCTGGTGATGAAAAGGATTATCTCGAATCTCTCCTTCATGACAATTAATATTTGCAAGCAACTTTGGACCGTGAAGGACTTTCATTGTCTCTACTCCCATAAGACCTGGACAGATGGCCTTCCTACCCCCTGAATACCCTGCCATTAGATGGGGTTCGATAAGCGAAGTCGCGATTTTTAAATCTGCTTGAAGATAAATCGAATCAATCCAAATAGGAGCGCCACCAGACGTATCGCCAATGTATGTCAGAGTCTGTTTTTCTCTAGCTCGGTGATTTACTACCCGATATTCTCGGGCTATCTCAGACCCTACTAGGCGGTTTAATTCATCTCCTTCGTTGGGTCTATGTAAGCCAGTCCCGATAAGAATGACTATATCTTCTCTGGCGATTCCTTCTTCCTCCAACGTGCGAAGTATCGGTGGCAAAATCACCTTGTTAGGCACTGGGCGCGTTATATCGGAGATAACAATACAAGCATCTCTGCATCCACGAGCCAATTCTCGCAAAGCTGGAGAATCAATAGGTTCCAACAATGACATCTCTATCTCACGATCGACCTCTTTTAATCCCGGAGTATCCCGCATACCTAAAACCATTGCCGTTTCCGGCAATTCGATTTCAAGGCCATCGCTACCATAATCCATGTTTATTTTCATACCACGTACAACCGATCTACTGCTTCAACTTTTCGTTTAAATAAGCTCGATATGCTACAGCATTTTCAGAATCCCTTAGCGCAAAATCAGTAAAGGCCTTGTAATATGTTAACGGAGTACCAATATCGTAACGCTGCTCCTCAGAATTCAACCGAACACACCTTACGGTTGCTCCTTGTTTTATTAAGATCCTTATGGCATCGGTTAACCAAAGCTCTCCTCCTAACCCAGGGGAAATGAGATCTATGGCTTCAAAAATATCGGGATTAAAAATATACCGCGCTGCCACAGCAGAAAGACTAGGGGCGTTGCCGATCTCTGGTTTTTCAACAATATCTTCAATTATGAAATCATCACTAACAGAACCGCGTGGCTTCACAATTCCATATTTATAGGTTTCCTCGCGAGGAACATCCCATACACCAATAGTCGCAGCAGATCCATGACGTTCATGCGATTCGGCCATGCGTTCCAAAACCATTGGCTCATTCGGGGAATATATGATTGTATCGCCAAATGCTACCACAAAAGATTCTTTACCAACAAATTCTCTCCCTAAACGAACAGCATCAGCATTTCCTAAGGGACGACGCTGCCGTGCATAATAGAACTCCGCTCCCTCCTTGGTATATTCTGGCTCGAGCAATGTTTGCTCTTTACTCGAGAGTTTGGCTTCTAATTCAGGATCATCATCAAAATGATCTTCTATAGATCTTTTTTTTCGCCCCGTTATGAAAAGAAACTTTGTTAGACCTTGGTCAATCATCTCCTCAACAACATACTGGACCACTGGCTTATAACCAACAGGTAGCATTTCTTTGGGCTGTGACTTCGTAGCTGGCAACAAGCGAGTTCCCATCCCAGCTACCGGAAGAACCACTTTACGAATTGACATACCTAAATTTCCTATGGCGCAAAAATATTAAAATACAAAATATCATAAAGTGAAGTTAGAATACTCGACTACATCCTGCAATGTGAACAATTCGACCCCATCTCACTAGAGCAACTTAAGCCACCACTATCTCATTCGTAGGCGGCACTTATTTGGTCTGAATAACGTTCAAGTATCGCTGCTGGTATGATTTTCTTTAAACCACGAGTAAGAGTTCCATCCTCCTCACTTAGTGGCTCCGGCAAAAGCAAAATTTTTCGCGGACGTTCATAGTCAGGCAAACCATTCTCGTTGGCCTCCAATAGCAGTTGTTTGCGAACTCGTTCGCCTACATCAGGATGCTGAAACAATGCTCCGTCTTCATCTGGGCTCACACCTGCGGGCAGGTTTTTCTTGGCCTCATCTAAATCAACAACGACTAAGGGCAGAGGAAAATCCCGGTGCTGATCACCACAGACCAAAACATGTTCAACCAAGGGTGCGCGGGAAAAAATACGTTCCAACATCTCCGGATTAACAAATTCTCCATTACGCAATTTGAACTGACGTCCTATGCGACCTCTAAATGTTAAGAACCCTTGTGCATCCATGCTAAATAAATCACCCGTTTTGTACCACAGACTCCCCTCGTGTTTAACTAATACTCTATCAGTCTCCTCTGGATCATTTAAATAACCACGCATCACGTTGGGCCCACTCGCCCAAAGCTCCCCATGCTGACCATTCGTCGAATAATTGTTTGTTGCAGGATCACCAGTAGCCAATTCTTTACCTTTGCTGTCAACTATACGCACTCTTATCAACGGCCGACCAACGGTACCAGCGATTCTACCCTTTAGATGGTTCGTTGCTATTAACGGGGCACACTCTGTTGCCCCATACCCCTCATAAGTCTGAATATTTAATACTTCGTGAAAAAAATCTAACGCCTCCGGATCGGCTTTTGCAGACCCGACTATGAGCAATTCTAGATTTGAACCGACACGAGCAGATAAGTTCTTACGGATTTTTGCAACAATACGATCACCTATTAAGGAGTTAAACATCTTATCTTTCATTGTCGCATTCCCACAAAAAATTCGCCGTTTACTATCTACCGCACTTTGAATCAGTGAACCCATCACCCCACCCGATTGAATCGCCTTTCTCACATTACCGAAAACTTTGTCTAATATCAGAGGAACAGTAAGAAACGCATGCGGTTGAGAATGACGAATGTCGTTCAAAGCACGATCAGGCGAACGCGCCATATCTAAGGTCCACCCCTTGGCCAACGGGTAATAAATATTCAAAATACCCATAGCGTGATAATCGGGAGCAGACTTGAAAAAACGTAGGTCTTCGCGGGGACTTACCACATCCCAAACTTCTTCTACATTCGCAATTATATTGGCGTGGGTCTGGATCACACCTTTAGGCATACCAGAAGATCCTGAGGTATAAAGAACTTTGGTCTCGTCTGACGATGCCAAATCAACAACAGTTATGTCTGATTCACATTCAGAAATATCTTCCCAAGAAAATGAACCGTCTTCCACCTTTTTCGTTTTAATCAGTTTGGGGACATTCCCCTCATTTAACGACAATTCAGCAAAACAGTCGGATCCTTTCTGGTCAACAATCAGCATTTTTATACCAGAATGACAGATATTATATGCCAATACTTCTGGGCTATTCTTCAAGCATAGTGGAACACAACTAACACCTAACATATCACTTGCTAAAAACGCGATTAATGGTTCAAGCCCACCATCGGTTAGAATACCCAAACGTTGTCCTTTGGAGAGACCTATTTGGGCCAAACCCGCAGCAACTTTATCCCGCATCTGTTTTAACTGTTCATAAGTGATCGGTTCGTAATACAAATCACTTCCCGTTTTAGGACGCAGGACACGGACAGCTATTTTATCCGCATGCTTAGCAAAACTCCTATTCAACAACTCAACCAGTGTATTCAAAACAGAACTCCACAGTTTTTAATTTGGACTTCCTAATCGGACACATTTACATTAATATCAAAACATAAATATGCTTCAAGATCAACCTGTTTAATTAGACCTCATAGAAACCTACAAAATTCATCAGATCATTTATTTATTTTTATTAACGAGTATTAGTTGAACCGTTTTATCTTCTGCTACACGAAGTTTGTTATTATATAAAGAACAAATGTAACTTTTTTAGGTAACTCATTCTCCAAAGCTAAATGTAAACATCCGTATTTTCTGTATGACTATAAAAGAAATTATTGTTTAAGTTTGTTTAAAAAATCAATCTTACACCTTATTAATTTTAACCACGGGTATAAAAATGAAGATTACCGGAGTAAATGCCCACGTCCTGCGCCTTCCTCAAGTAACCGATATTTGTGAGGGGACCCAAGATACTTGCTTGATTCACATAGAAACAGATGCAAATGTGAGTGGTTGGGGTGAAGTAGATTCCTGCCCAAGCGTAGTTAAATCTGTCATTGAAGCTCCATTATCACATCAAATATGTAATGGCCTCGCAAATGCTCTTATTGGGGCCAATCCTCTTGCCGTAGAGGCTTGCATGAATCGCATGGATGCCGCCGCCAACTACTACGGCCGGGTCGGCGTCGGTGCACACGCCATGGCAGGAATCAATCAAGCACTGTGGGATATTGCAGGAAAGGTGCATGAAGCGCCAGTCTGCCAACTTTTTGGCGGGCCATTCAAGACGAAATTCCGGGCCTATTGTTCAATTCTTTTTGGAGATTCCCCCAAAGAAACTTACGAGTTGGCGCGCAGACATGCTGATTTAGGTTTTACCGCGATTAAGTTTGGTTGGGGGCCTATAGGACAAAGCGAGGAAAACGATATCGCATTAATTCGCGAAGCACGGCGGGGTGCCGGAGAAGACTTAGACGTACTGGTGGACGCAGGACAAGTATGGGATTGGAAGACAGCCCTCCGTCGAGCACAGGCCTTTGCCGAATATAACATATTCTGGCTAGAAGAACCGCTTCACCCACAAGATATTAAAGGCTATTCACAGCTTTGCGCTGAATCTCCGCTACCTATTGCCACCGGAGAAGCCGAATCAAATGTAGAAGATTTCCAACGGCTACTGAAAGAGGGAACTGTAGACTGGATCCAACCAGATCCAGGACGATGTGGTATTTCTAAAATGGTGGAGGTAGGCCGCATCGCACATAGAATGCATCGTAAAGTAGTAAATCACAGTTTTAAAAGCGGCATCACTATCGCAGCGTCTCTCCACGGATTGGCTGCCGTACCCCACGGTGAACTCTTTGAATACTGTATGTCTGACTCACCTCTCCGCCATGAATTAACCAACGAACGTTTCCCGGTTTTAGACGGGTTCGTTCACGTTCCTGAAGAACCGGGACTGGGAATATCTATAAACAAAGAAACCCTTGAGAAGTATTTAGTTCGTTGACCTGTATGGAAATAACATTCTATAAGCGAGATAATAACTATGCTGATCTTCGACGGCCACTTGGACTTAGCCTATAACGCCTTATTCCATCGACGAGATTTAACGAAACCGGTTTGTGAATTACGCGAACGTGAGGATCCACGACCCTTAGGGCCCTCGCACCCCGACTCTCTTAGAAGTCGTAAGCGTAGCGAGAGCCCAGCCAGAGGTACTCCTACGGTGGCCTTTCCAGAACTTCGAAAAGGCCAGATTGGAATATTCATGTCCACTATAATGGCCCGAGTCCAAGTCTCTGGCAATCAACTTGACGACGGAATGCGAACGCAGCAGGCAGCGCATGCGGTTGGCCAATCTCATCTACACTATTATAGGGCTCTTCAAGAAGAAGGACATCTGCGTTTTATCAAAGACACAGAAACTTTGGATGAAATTGCAGCAGAATGGCAAAATCCGCAGGCAGAGCCACCATTTGGACTCATTCTCTCCATGGAAAGTGCTGATCCCATTCTTGACCCAGATCAGGTCCAATGGTGGTTTGAACAAGGCCTGCGCTCTGTCGGACCCATGCATTTTGGTGCAAATACCTGGGGGCATGGAACAGGCACGCGCGGCGGCCTTTATTCCTGCACCTATCCACTCTTAGATGCATTAGCCGAAACTACAATCGCTCTCGACCTGACCCATGCCTCAGATCTGTCTTTTTGGCAACTATTGGACTATTGGAAAGGTCCAGTGCACGCAAGCCATTGCATGTGTCGAACCCTGGTTCCTGGCCAACGACACTTAAGTGACGATATGATTCGCGCAATTATTGATCGCAAAGGTATCATCGGTGTAGTGTTCGCAGAGTATATGTTGAACCCTGAAATTAATTTCGACGACCCAACAAGCTATCCTACCACCGCACGACGTACGATGAGTGCTGCCATCGACCATATAGACCATATTTGTCAAATAGCCGGGAACTGCACCAATGTGAGCATTGGATCCGACCTAGATGGCGGTTTCGGCAGAGAGCTGGCACCGACAGACTACAACACCATCGATGATCTACAGAGATTCTTAAAAACACTCGAACACCGAGGTTTTTCCACCTCAGACATCGAAGCAATTGCACACGGCAATCTGTTAAATTTCTTTCGCAACATTTGGAGGTAATTAGATGAACGAAAAACGTCCTCTAATTTTGGACAGTCATCTGGACCTATCCTTTTCCGCACTCCAGATCAATAGAGACCTGACCCAGCCAGCAACAACTGTGCGGACCCATGATTCAGTTAATACTATGGAAAGTTTTGGGTCTTGCACGGTGACATTCCCCGAACTTCGCAAAGGCAACGTCGGACTCGTTTGCGGAACCGTCATGTCTCGTTTGGATCCAGATGACAAATGGACACGTACGGGTATGTATAACCAGGCACAGTGTCATGGAGTCGGGCGCGGTCACCTAGCTTACTATCAGGCCCTAGAACGAACCGGTTTTATTAAGTTTGTGGGCAGTGTTGACGAACTTAATAAAACGATAAAAGCCTGGAATAATCCCGACACAATAGAGCCTATAGGACTAATACTCACGATGGAGAGTGCAGACCCTATTCTTAACCCAGAACAAGTCGAAGAATGGTACGATCTCGGGTTACGTATGGTCAGCATTTCCCACTACGGCGTGAGTACATATTCCCACGGAACAGGCACTGAAGGAGGCCTACTAGAGCCTGCTTTCCCGCTATTAGAAGCCCTAAGAGATTGGGGAATTATTGTGGATGTGACACATTTGACCGACCAGGCCCATTGGGAACTATTGGATTTCTTTGATGGCCCCATAGCGGCTTCGCACCACAATTGCAGAAGTCTCACCCCAGGACAGCGGCAACTAACAGATGAGATGATACGATCAATTGCCGACCGAAATGGAGTGATTGGAACAGCATTTGATGCATGGATGCTTGATCCAAATTGGCAACGCGGGCTGGCGGCCTATGATCAACAAACTGAAGCTACCCTTGAAACAGTAGCTGATCATATCGACTATATCTGCCAACTTCTGGGAACATCAAGACACTGCGGAATCGGCACAGATCTTGATGGCGGATTTGGCTCAGAACAGGCTCCCCGAGACTTGAACACCATAGCCGACCTACAGAAACTAGTGCTAATCTTAGACCGAAGGGGTTATAAAATGCCTGAAATCGAAGGTGTCTTGTCTGGTAACTGGATCAATCTCTTTAAAGAAACATGGAACAATTCAGCGCCGAACTGATAAATCACACTATGACACCGATTAAGTCAAACTCTATGATTTTTCTTGCAAAAGCTATCTAATATGTAGCTTTTACCCCAAATTAGACTATTGTGAGCCTTTTTAAATTGCCAATTACGTTGAATTATGTTACATTTTAACATAATTGGTAAACATAATATTTCAAAAATCATCGGAGCAGTAAAATGGCAAGAGGAGCAGATGTTGTCATAGAAGCCTTAGATCGCTTTGGCGTGGAGTATGTATTTGGTCACCCCGGCGGGGCAGCGATGCCTATCTTTGATGCGTTGCTGAATTCGAATCAAATCAAATTCGTATTGACAAGGCATGAGCAGGGTGCAACCCATATGGCTGACGGCTATGCCCGGGCAACGGGAAAACCTGGCGTAGCACTGGTGACATCAGGTCCAGGAGCTACAAATACGATCACAGGCCTTCTCACTGCCCAAATGGACTCTTCTCCGATTATCGTTCTGACTGGCCAAACGATAACAGAGATGTTAGGCAAAGATGCCTTCCAAGAGGCGGACATGTTTGGGATTTCTATGCCAGTAGTAAAACACTCATACCTAGTGAAAGATCCAAATGAAATTCCACGCGTCATGATGGAAGCCTTCCATATCGCAACCACTGGACGTAAAGGACCTGTCCTGATCGACTTGCCCAAAGATGTAACGCAGGGCGCCCCATTCCCAGAGTGCACAGCTGATTTTCCTGAAAAAGTTGATCTACCTGGGTACCAATCTGAATTTGGCCCCGACCCTAAAAAACTAATAGAAGCCGCTGATTTAATTCGGAAAAGTAAACGGCCACTTCTATACGTTGGCGGCGGATGCATTGCCGCAGGTGCTCACGAAGCCGCCAAGTCCTTCGCTGAGAAAGCGAGAATACCTGTAACAAATACGTTACTTGGCAAAGGAGCCTTCCCAGAACAGCACGAACTATCGGTGGGGATGTTAGGCATGCATGGAACAGCCTATGCAAATAAATCAGTAGTCGGATGCGATTTAATAATGTCTGTGGGTGGACGATGGGACGACCGTATAACCGGCAAGCTTTCTGAATTTTGTCCAGATGCTAAAAAGATTCACGTAGACATAGATCCGGCAGAATATGGAAAAGTCATAGTCCCCGACGTCTTTATCGAAGGTGACGCACGCCAGGTTCTAGAGGAACTAATTAAGCTAATAGACCGCTTAGACACCGAGAGTTGGATATCTCAAGTCAAGGAATGGAAAGAAAAATTTCCCCTTAAATATGGGAAACGTGGAGGCTTGAAGATGCAGGCGGTTCTTGATCGGATCTACCATTTGACGGCAGGGCGAGCGGTTGTAACGACAGACGTTGGACAACACCAGATGTGGGCAGCACAATTTTACAAAACCGCGCATCATAGACAATGGCTTTCGTCTGGTGGAGCCGGAACCATGGGCTTCGGCTTCCCTGCAGCAATTGGAGCACAATTTGGTCGCCCGGACGATACCGTAATTGCCGTAGTCGGCGATGGGGGCTTCCAGATGACTCTCTGCGAATTAGCTACTGCCTGCATACACAAACTACCAGTCAAAATACTCGTCTTAGACAACAAATACCTGGGTATGGTCAGACAATGGCAAAATCTATTTTTTGATAATCGATTGTCCGGAGTAGACTTAGAAGGTAACCCAGACTTTGTTAAACTTATTGAGGCATACGGAGGAAAGGGTTTCCGGCTTCGGCGCACCGCCGACATCGACAAAGTCCTCAAACAAGCACTCGACTACAATGATGGTCCCTGCATCATACATGCTGAATGCGAAAAAGAAGACAACGTATTCCCCATGATTCCTGCCGGTGCAGCAGTTAGCGAAATGTTGATAGAAGCCCCAAAAATCAAAATGGCTCAGCCAAGAGGAAGCACCTGATGTCAAATAATTCAACCGATTTTTCCGAAACCGAACTAAATGCCCGTCAGGAGGCCGTAGATGCCCCACAACTAACCCCCACTACACCCACTGGCAAGGCAACAATAGGCTTGTTAGTAAACGACCAACCTGGCGTATTGGTACGGGTGGCGCAGGTTTTTGCCCGAAGAGGGTACAACATTGAAAACCTTGTGGTCTCACAGGCTCACATTCACAGCACTTCACGTATGACGATAACATGCGTGGGCCCCGAGGCTGAACTGCATCAGATCATCTTGCAGCTTAACAAACTCGTCGACGTAATCCACGCAAATGATCACAGTGATAATCAAACTATCCTGCGCGAACTCGCACTCTTTAAAATTGGTTGCTCTGTCACAGAACGAACAGAAGTCCTACAAATCAGCGAAGTTTTTCGTGGAAAAACGGTCGATATTTCTACAGACACCGTCACCCTAGAAGCTACAGGCACCACAGAAAAGATGGATGCCTTGCGAGAATTACTAAGCAAATTTGAAATCAAAGAAATGGTACGAACCGGCAAGGTTGTGATGGCGCGGGGCGATCAAGCAACATAAATATAGTGACCCAACCGCCACTCGAACACCTTACGTAAAACATTTTGAGTCAACCATGAACACGAAGCCCATGTGGTCGTTTCTACTTGTTGACCCTAACCCAATAGCCAGTAGATCTGTTGTTGGCCAACTGGCCTACTATGGATACACTGTTCATACAGAGGAAAACGGTCGAGAGGCTTTAAATTATCTGCACAACCACCTAAGAAGTACCGATTTGATCCTACTCGACAACGAAATCGAAGATATTCCTGCAAAAAAAATAGTTCTGGCATTTAAGAAACTAAATCAAAATATTCCGATAATATTACTCACAAGAGAAAAACGAGCCGCCGCCCCTAAGCAAGAATCACCCTACGGAGTACTAGGACAAATAAAGCGCCCAATACGAACCGACCGCCTTCTCTCTCTCATAGCACAAGGATTAGGTTTCAGCTAATTGGGCATCCTAAAAAACAAAGACTTTTAACGGTAAACCACCTCAATCTACCCCGCACATTCTTTCCATTGAACCTTGAAATAATACTCACTCATGTAGTGTTGTTTACAATACCCCCTAGCGGCATGCTTCGCATCACAGTCAGAAACCTGACAAGATGGGTTAGAAAACAAATTTCGTTCACGCTCTGGCGTCAAACGACCATATCTCCGCATCTGTTGATAGTGACGGGCACAATGATCACGCGCAACGGGCAACTCTTCGCACCCCTTTGCGGCACATCGGTCGCCCCTGGACTGGTATTCCAATTCCGGCGTTAGGCGACCATGTCGGCGCACCTGCTGATAGTGACGAGGGCACATTCCCGTAGTTCGAGCAAATTGATCACAGTTGTCAGCGATACATCTTTCACGAGCAATTGATTCCAATGCTTCCGTTTCCATTCTTGTCATTTTTACTTACCATCTCTCCTTTAAGTAAAGTTTACAGTTTCGTAACATCCGAAAAACTTTTATCATATCAGTATTCAAATATATATGTCAAGGTGAACATATGTTTGCCTTAGCATACATCCTATTAAAATAAACGAGCAAAGAGTAAATTTTGTCAAGAGTTTCCAACATAAATTTGCCAGTTTAAGTTCATTAAATTGTTACTCGCCTGAAGATATTCGCCACTTTCCGGCAATTTTATTCTCGGGACACCCTTGGCTTCCGACGTCGCGATAAACCCACTAAAAACCAACGTTAATGACGATGCAAAAATAACTGATGAGCCTAGCAAACCCAGAAAAATCATCGAAACCTTCGCCACATCGAAATCTCCTACCCTAAAACTGAGCCATAAAATAAACTGACTGTCGCGTTTGTAGGGGGTAGTTCCTAAGAGCCGAAGACCTGACACAGGTAAAAATAAAAGAGATCACATCAAATACATTATTGAGAAAAAATCGAAGTATTTCAGAAGTATATCAACAATAGCAAAAATAACCGG
>JAYYVF010000058.1:0-15413 GCA_036343635.1 Candidatus Latescibacterota bacterium
TGGCAGAAAACAGCTTATCACCGCTACTGGATGAACCAAGACCACAACCACAACGCGTATGCACACTACGGTATTCGAGACCACCGCTACAAACTGATCTACTGGTATAACGAAGCCTGTGACACCCCCGGTTCCCAATCATCAGACTTTGAAGAAAAGGACTGGGAGCTCTTCGACACCCAAGAAGATCCACTAGAGTTGTTTAATTGTTTTAAGGATTCTGACAAGCAAGATGTCGTGGAACGAATGGTAGGATTACTTGACCAAAAAATGGCAGAAATCGGTGACGTCCCGGAACATAAGACCGATGACGTCCAACAAAAACTAAAATAATAGTCCACGAGATATTAGGGAAGACTCAAGCCCCATTATCTTCAAACATGGTCTATAGTTGAGGCATTAAATTGACAATCCGCTTTGCCTTTTTTACCGACACGCATCACTTTCCGGGAGCACCCCACGACTTTGGGGCACCTAAAATGCTGACGCGCAGCAAAGAAGTGCTCGACATTTTGCCGTCTGTTATAAATGCTGGAAATTTTGATTTTGTAGTACACGGAGGTGACGTCGTATGCGGCGGATCTTCCTTTAACATTCCGAACGACACTTTCGTCCGATCGCTAGAAGAAGCCGCTGCGACCTTCGAACAAATTACGACTCCGTTTTACTCCGTCCCAGGAAACCACGACTGCGACGCGGATTCTTGGACTTATGATCAATATGGTGAACATTTTAGTGTGCATTCACCAATTACCTTAGTCGACGTAGCCCCACAACTACGTTTAGCCCTTGCCAATGTTTTTTACGAAGTCGATGTCAAAGAAAATGGGTCCGGGTTATGGACGGATGCTATGGATGAATCGCTTAGACAAGCTGCAGCTCGAGCAAGCCAAGATCAATGTGCCCTAATCCTCATATTACACAGTTGGATTCTTCCCAGTGGCGATGGAAATATTGGCCTTATTTCAAAGGCCAAACGCCTACGCCAAACCATCGAAGATTGTCCGTGTATTTCAATGGTTTTTACCGGTCATCGACACATGAACCGCATCACAGCACACAACGATTACCTAGTAATAGACACAGCATGCCTAATTGGTTTTCCTTTAGGCTATCGAGAAGTAATACTCTCTGAAAATGGTAGTTTTACCACTCACTTCCATACCCTAAGACTACCCAGACTAATACAAGATTCACGCAACCGTTCGACAAATACAGAAAATCGTATTTGGGAAGGAAAACTTTCTGACAGAAATACAAAAATCGCTATCCCCAGACTAAAAAAGATTTGGACCGAGTCTACAGACTAATATCACGCTTAACTCAAAATCCTACGTAAGAGTTAAGTCGTCTCCTATCTTAACTCAGCTCGAGATCCTTTAAGACTTCACGGTTCACAACGTATTTAGGAATTTTCCCACGGTGAACATCTGCCATTGACTCAGCCGCCCAAATAGACATCCGCTCCCGAGCAGCGATCGTTTTTGATCCAGAATGGGGTAATGCAATCACACTTTCCAATTTTACTAAATCCAGTGAAATACCCGTAGGCGGCTCCGTCCCTTGACAATCCAGACCCGCCCCTGCCAACCGACCAGACGTCAGAGCATCAATTAACGCCCTTTCTTCTATTAAGCCACCACGGGCCGTGTTTATCAAATAGCTCCCCGCACGCATAGTAGACAGAAAGGCCTCATCAACCATCCCAGCATTTTTGCCGGTAAGAGGTGTATGCAAAGTTACCACATTAGACTCCGATAATAACCGTGCAAGATCAACAGGCTCAGCACCCAAATCAACAATCCGCTCAGGATCAACCCAAGGGTCACACACCAACGTGCGCATGCGGAAACCTAAGGCACGTCGCACGACTTCTACACCAATATTTCCGCATCCCACTAACCCCAGCGTCATAGCCGAAAGGTCTTCACCAATAAGCACGTCATAAGGTCCCTGCATTTTAACAGTACGATCGCCGGGAATTATCTGACGCGTTAACGCCAAAATAAACGCAAACACTTGGTCAGCTACCGCATCCCCCATCGCCCCTGGGGTGTTGGTAACAACAATTCCTCGGCTTGTGCAGTAGTCCAAATCCACTTTGTCATATCCCACACCATTCCGCGCTATCACCCGCAAATCACAGGCATTATCTAACGTCGACGCATTAAGATTTTCAGAACCCGCCAAAAGCGCTTCAACTTCAACTAATTTCTCTCGAGTCTCCTGATCAGGCCAACCCTCACTTGGCATCTCAACAACAACTTCGAAACCGGCTTGCTCCAAAATCTCCATAGCAGGGGAACGACCTTTAAATACAATATTCACGCCCGTAAATGCCTTAGTCATATGATTTAAAACCTCGTTTTTTCGTACTCGGCAAAAGGAGAAGTAACACCCAACTCCTGAGCCAAAGACTCCAGACTCTCTCTATGCTCGTCAGACATAGGAATGCCATCACGAGAATATTCTCGCTCCCGTTGCCACTCCAAGCCTCCGGGAAGTTCAGCACTTTCAAAACCGGGAAAGGGCTTCATTGCACGAGCTTCTTTAATGAAACGGTCGACTTCGGTCTTAAATTGATCAACGGACATAAAGCATTTCACGTCATAGATAGTAATAAATGCACCTTGATTAGATTCCCATTTAGATTCTGGCGGTATGAACTGAGGTAAATAGATACCAGCGAGCAACCCTCCAAAAACTCGGTTCATAGCTCCAATTCCAAGCTCCTTAAAAAAAGCAAAAGGCATACGCTCAAAAAGAGCTTCATCCCAAGGCAACATGTGCGCCCCCATATCCACAACCAACGGGGGTTGCTCTCCAGATGGGAATGCAACACTAATTGGGGAAGTGCAATTCACGCCTTTAACCAAAGAATCTGGAGACATCGGAGATCGATGAGAAGAAACAGCTATAGCAAAACAATCTTCCGCAATGGCCATACGCGTGTACTTCCCTGCCCCACCAAAATGAAAATGATTCTGAGTGGTAATCGCTGATGTACCAAACTCCTTAGCTTTTTCAATAGCCCATACTGTCCCTTCATAACAAGGGAAATGTCCAAGCCCACCGTCTCCATCATACACTCGCGTCGTCGGCGTCTCATTAACAACGGTTAACTCTGGGGAAGGGTTAACCCTACCTTCACGCATCATGTTTATATAGTCGATTATCTTGTGACTTCCATGACTGTGTACACCACGCAAATCAGTTTGAACCAACAAGTCAGCCATGCGTTCAGCGTGTGCCAGCGAAGTGCCAACTTCAGTGAACATATCAATTATAAATTGTGAAAGAACTGATGATGGAACTCGAATACCCGTTTTAGGGGGGATGTTAGATCCCAAAGTCTTATCTCCTATTAATCCAAGAAATTATTAAATAACAAATTATCGCGTTAATATCGAACGTGTGATATGTATGTCAAGGTTGTAATAATTGCAAAATAACCGAGCATTACTTTGCTTTATCTACAACAAACAAGAATCAAGAAAGAAATTTGATGCAATACGACTTAATCTTGCGTGGTGCGCACGTCATAGATCCCTCACAGGAATTAGACGAGGTCCTTGATGTTGCAATAAACAAGGGCCAAATAGCTGCCGTTAGTAAATCAATTAGCCACACAGCTTCTCGAGAAATCCAGCTCGAAGGAAAAATACTTACGCCTGGTTGGATTGACATACACGCCCACCTCTATCCAGGAAGTACGACCTGGGGCATACACGCCGACGCTCATTACCTTTCCACTGGTGTCACAACCGCTGTTGATGCGGGCAGCGCCGGTTGGTCCAACTTGGCTGGCTACATCGAGAACGTGGTCGCACCAGGAAGAACCCAGTTTCTCTCCTTTGTTCATATATGCGGAATCGGACTTACCTATGGCCCACTACCGGAACTAGCTGATTTAAGGTATGCGGACCCCGAACGTACTGCCTTCATGATAGATCACTTTGCTGAACATTGTGTTGGAGTAAAGGTCCGTCAAGGAAAAGGTCAGGTGGGAAACAACGGGGTAGCTCCCTTACAGCAAGCTATTCTTGCAGCCGAATTAGCTAGGGTCCCCATAATGGTCCACATTGGTAACGGCGTGGCCTTGCCCGATATTCTAGAATTACTAAGACCTCGCGACATAATAACTCATTGTTATCAAGGGACTGGCGATGGGATCCTCGATGCAGATAACTCCATCTTGCCGCAAGTATTGAAGGCACGATCCGATGGAGTCATTTTTGATGTTGGTCATGGTGGCGGCAGTTTCGACTATAGCGTAACAAAACAAGCCCTAAAACATGGGTTTATCTCGGATGTGATAAGTACAGACCTACACGCCCATAGCTGGGACAAGCCTGTGGCAAGTATGCCTCAAACCGCCTCTAAGTTACTCAATTTAGGGGTAAACATTCAGAGCGTTATCGCTCAATGCACTACCAACGCGGCTATCGCTATTAGCCGCGATGATGACTTAGGGACATTGAGAGTCGGCAGCGTAGCTGATTTAGCTGCCTTCGAAATAGTGGAAGGTACATTTGATTTTGTAGACGTTCGTGGCCATGTTGAAAGGGGGACTCGTGCAATCGAAACAAGACTTTGTGTTCGTAGTGGCGCCGTATATGAACCGGAAGAACTGCGCGGAGAAGCAGAGGAGGACCTCGCAAAAGCAAAATTTCAGAAACACTTAAACAGTAAAGACTGGGCCGCTCTCGGCTGGAAGCAGTAACAGAATCAACGATAAGGGAGGAAATCTGTGCATCAACACACTGACGATCTTAGAATAAATAACGTCAAACCATTAATACCACCGGCCATCCTAATGGAAGAGCTCCCCTTAGGAGAGAAGGCCTCCGAAACAATAGTAAATGCCCGAAGCCAAACGGATTCGATTCTGCATGGAGACGACGATCGGCTGTTGGTGGTCGTCGGTCCGTGTTCAATCCATGATCCTGCTGCAGCCTTAGATTATGCCGAACGACTTAATAAAAAATCGCAAGCCTTCGTCGACGACCTTTGCATTGTCATGCGAGTCTACTTTGAAAAACCACGCACGACGGTAGGGTGGAAAGGCCTTATTAATGATCCAAATTTGGATGATAGCTTTGATATAAACAGCGGATTACGAAAGGCTCGAAATTTACTCCTTGAGTTAGCAAATATGGGCTTGCCTGCTGGCACAGAATTCCTCGACACCATTTCTCCACAATTCATAGCAGACTTAATCTCATGGGGTGCTATCGGAGCACGTACGACGGAGAGCCAAATTCACAGAGAATTGGCCTCCGGACTTTCTATGCCCGTAGGTTTCAAAAATGGCACGGACGGTACCATACAGATCGCTATCGATGCTATCGGAGCAGCATGCCACCCTCACCATTTTCTTTCTGTTACAAAACAGGGGATTTCTGCGATCGTTACGACCAAGGGAAACTCCTCGTGTCATCTAATTCTACGAGGAGGCAATAACGGTCCAAATTATGCTGCTGAAGACATTAGCTCTTCCGCCGAAAGCCTTCGGAGCTCGGACCTTCCACACCGTGTCATGATTGACTGTAGTCATGGCAACAGCAACAAAGACCATGCTCAACAACCGGTCGTTGCTTCCAATATAGCCGAACAATTAGCCTCTGGGTCTAGAGAAATATTTGGCGTAATGATAGAAAGCCACATTGAGGAAGGAAAGCAGAGCTATAGCCCTGACAATACTTTGACCTACGGCCAAAGTATTACAGATGCATGTATATCATGGCCTACAACAGAAGAAGTCTTGGAGACATTAGCCAATTCAGTAAAACTCCGAAGAAAAAGCCAATAGCTTGGATGTGCAACATAAACTTTTATCTATTTGTGGAAATCGATCCCTTTCCTAAGAGGTGACGTAAACTATGTTCGTTTTGATAGCCATAATTTTGGCCTGCTGTGTACTTTCCGAGGACACCAACGCACAAACCCTGCCAAAAGAAAAACATCCGAGCCTTTTATTTTCCCAAAGTGACATACCTCAACTAAAAGCCCGTATCAAACGCGAACCCTACGCTTCTTGGTGGCAAACAGTACTCAACCGTGCTGATGCTACACCCGAAGACTTCACGAACGAGCGCAGTAAAGTTCGTTACGCCAAATCGCTGGCATTCTGCTGGCTGATTACGGAAAAAGAAAAATATGCCAAGCGGGCAATTGAGCTAATGAAAATGGTAGCATTCCCCCCAAGAGGAGGCGACCTCGGCGAACCGCACAACGAGGGCGAGGTCGTGGCACAATATGCAGTTGCCTACGACTGGCTCCATTCATATGCAACACTCAAAGACCCCGAATCTTTGACCGAAATGCGTGAGATTCTAGCTGAGGAATCCTATCGTCTTTGGCGAGGAATAGTGATATCCGAATTAGACTTGGGACTGACCTCTCTTAAAATCCGTTTACACGAAACTCCCCATCTCGACAATTGGCATATTCGTGCTTACGGCGGTTTAGGGTTAGCCTCATTAGCGATCGCAGACTATACCGGAGGGAAAAGAACTCCACAAGAGTGGTCTGACCGGGCATATAACATGGTGACGCGTTCAATGGATTTCCAAATTGATGAAATAGATGGTGGCTACGCTGAAGGCCCATTTTACCTTCGCTACGCTGCCGACGTCTATCTACCCTATTTTTTCGCTCTAAAAAACACAATGGGTTTGGACCTATTTTCAACCCCAAAACACAAAAAAGTTCACGAATGGTCTCTCAACTTGAGAATGCCGAATGGTCGACGACCAAACATTGACGATGGCCATTTAGACGATTTTTACGGTCACTATCTTACAACGGTTTATGAAGAAGGAGGCATATACCGCTGGGATTGGGAAACAAATGAAAACGGGCTTTACGTACGCCAATTTTCCGAAATGGACGCAATCGCTTTTTATGATGACCAAATACCTTCTGTCGAACCGAAACACGGACCCTCTGTTTGGATGCCTGGGGCTGGAGACACCGTATTTCGTAGCGACTGGTCCTCAGAAGCTACCTATATGCTCCTAAGAGGCGAACACGGGATTACGCGTTCGGCAGGGCTTGCTCATGAACACCCAGATGAAACAAGTTTCATAATCTATGCAGGCGGGGAAATGTTAGCACTCGACGCTGGGTACATCAACTATACCAACCATGACAAAGTAAACGAGGGGCGAAACCATAATGTTGTTCTTATAGATGGTCAGGGACCTCCACGTTTTACCCAATTAGGTAAAACGTCAGGCGGTGGGAACGACGCTTTTATTCGTGATTTCTTCTCAAGCGAAATGGGAGACTATGCCGAAGTAGACGCTAGTTACCAAGACGCCGAAATAAAACGGCGCGTTTTATTTGCAGATCAAAAATATTTTGTTATAGCTGATGAGATCAATAGTAACAGTGAAACACACAATTTCGAGTGGCGCCTACACGGCAATGGAGGAGGCAATAGCGGCGGAACCTACAGCCGCAACGGAAACACCTCAACATGGAAAAGAGAGACCGCAGAATTAATTGCCTATTTACCTCAGGAATCCAAGTACAGTATTTCAGAACGAGACACAATACACTCCTTTGACTATCTGGAAGAGCAAACCCATACTACCTTGCTGGTCCACCAAAAAGCTGCAGATCCTCGTTATTTGGCTGTACTTTATCCTCGCAGCTTAAGTTCGTGTTGCGACAATAAAAACAGTAATTTTAGTAACCCCTCTTTTGAAACCGCTGTGACTTCTGGAGGAACTGGCATAGCCATTAATTTTGATGATAAAAAAGACTTAACGTGGCTTCGGAACGCTGACGCGAATTTTGTAAAGCTATCGAATTCATCAAACGAGTTAGAAAGTGACGCTGCTTTCGGTTATACACGCCAAGACAATAAACTCCTGTCAAGGTTTTCACTGCAGGATGGAAGTCGATTCATTTTTAACGAAATAGCCTTTTTTGAATCTAGTTTTCCGGTTGACGCGGGCATAAGTATAAAAGACACTTTATATGCAGGATTTATTAGGGGGCCCGAATCTGGCTACACCGTAACAATACCGCTCCGAAATCGACGTATCGAAAGAGCAACCTTTGCCGGAAACTCGATTAATCCGGTAATTGATGATGAACACGCCACCTTCGCTCTCAAAGGCCAGGCACAGTTTAAAGTTGTCTTTGAAAAGCTACCCATTATCCAGCTTCATGTGGTTGCCGAAGTGGGGCGCAGGGAAAGCTTCTCTCCTTTGCGGACTCGAGTCGGTCGAACAGTCAATTTTAGCGTTTTCACCTTTACTAAAAAAGACTCCAGCGATATAAAGAAAATTGAAAATTATCAATGGACTGTTCCAAATGCCTTGCTGGGTAATACTGACACCCTTGGCTCACTTGAGTTAACGACGGTGGCAGGAATTAATGAGTATATTAGCTTTTCCTCTGGAGAAGCCAAGACTTTATTCCGTGTAATTACAACTCCGAGCAAAATAGAGAAGGTCACCATCGATCCACCGAGTTTAAAAATTAAACCTGGAGACACTCAAAATTTTCGTGCAACAGCACTTGATAAATACGGGAATGTCGTAGTACGCAATTTTGGATGGCACGTTGTTGGCGATATCGGAACCATACATGATCGCAGAGGAGATTTCCGAGCAGGCAACAATCCTGGGGAAGGCTGGATCATAGCCGTAGCAAATACGCAATTGATTTTCTCGGACGTAGGCGCATCCGTCCAGGGCGCCGGTAAAATAATAGTGGGAAATAGCCAGCCTCAAAGCTATGCGCTCTACCCCAATATTCCCAACCCCTTTAACCCATCAACGCAAATCACATTCGAATTACCGACAAGCGGGCAGGTCGAGTTGACCGTTTATAATGCACTTGGTCAACCCGTAGAGCAACTTGTCAATAGGTCATTTGAAGCGGGATCTCATAGCGTCATTTGGGAAGCCGGACAAAATCACAGTGGCGTATACTTTTACGAACTGCGTGCTGATTCATTTATAGCACGACGAAAAATGCTTCTTCTTCGTTAGTTGATGTTTGTGAAACTATTTTTCTCTATATGAGAAATGTTGCCCTCCTATTCTTATGCGAAGCCTGGACCCGTACAAGTAGCATTGTAGTCCTCTCGAGTATGGCCCTAATTGGGCGTGCACTAACTCCCGCTCCTGGCTTGGCGACACTCCCCTTGGCCATCATCCCAATCACAACCCTGCTATGTACCGTTCCAGCTGCGCGTTTGATGCAAAAAAAAGGGCGGCGAATCGGTTTCGCTTCAGGAGCTTGCTTAGGTGTCATTGGGGGCTCCTTATGTAGTTTGGCACTCTGGCAACAAGACTTTACCATGCTCTGTTTCGGGGCCTCATTTATAGGAGCAGTCAACGGGTTCGCAACATACTACCGTTTTGCTGGCGGAGAAGTTGTTTCTGAAACATTGCGAAGCAGAGCCATTTCAATGGTGATGGCCGGGGGCATTGTGGCAGCATTTGCAGGATCAAATATCGCAACAATATCTCGCGACATAATCGGACCACATCTCTTTATAGGAACTTATATTGCGGTCGCTCTTCTACAGACTTTAGTCTTTTTTACGGTCATCTGGGTCAAATTCCCAAACTCTGGCAACACAGTAATAGAGGGGAGAGGCCGGCCACTAAAAATTATTGCCCGCCAGCCAGAATTCATTCTTGCCGTAGTAGGAGCTGTAACAAGCGGGTTTGTAATGTCATTGTTGATGAATACCACACCACTTTCGATGGACCGCCACATGCACTCATTCGATGACACAGCCTGGGTCATCCAGTGGCACATTTTAGGTATGTACGCTCCGGCTTTTTTTACCGGCCACATAATAAATCGCTTTGGAATTACAAAAGTCATGTCGGTAGGAATATTGATTCTCTTTACGTCAGTATTAACAAATTTAGGAGGCACTCAATTAAGTTATTACCTCATTGGGCTTACACTTCTAGGACTTGGCTGGAACTTTCTCTTTATCGGTTCAACCACGCTGTTGGCAAAAAGCCATTCGGCCAATGAGAAAGCGAAGGTGCAATCTGCCAACGACAGCCTCATCTACGGCCTTCTCATTATAACCACTTTTGGCTCAGGACCCCTCGAAAACACGTTAGGTTGGTACAAAATCAATCTGATAACCCTTCCCCTTCTCGTAGGAGCCGGTTTGATCATGTATTTCTTGAGTAAAAACGTAAGACATATCAAATGAGTCTAAATTTCATTCGATTAAACTCTCTTTAGGATACCATCGAACAATATTGCCGAACCCCTATTTTAAGTAAGCCCAATTATTCCATAAAACCTCTGCCCTTCGCGTTATGTTAATCGATTTGGGGTTTTAATCCTTCAATGACAACAAAAGTTGTAACATACTAAGGCAGTAAATATATTAACTAAGCGGTAGAAAAATCAGTATGAACCCTCTGATTTAAAAAGACAACGAAATTATCGTATAATTTATTTATGTGAAAGTTAAGTTATGATTCGTCTAATCAAATATCTTCGTAGGTGGCTTTTAAGTGATATCTACCACAATGAAACTTCCACCCAATGCCTAATAAATACCGAGGTCAACGAAGTCCTTTCCGACATAGCAAGAATCGATGAGAAGGCCGTAATCCTCTCAGGAAGAAAAGTTTATTCACAATGCGATGAAGATGGCATCATAGAGGAAATATTTAACAGAATCGGGACAACCAACAAAACATTCATAGAAATCGGTTGTGGCAAAGGTTTAGAAAACAACACCCACTATCTGCTGCTAAAAGGATGGAAAGGTGTTTGGGTAGATGGTAGCAACAATAATATTCGGTTCATTAAAAACCAAATAGGCTATCGTGAGGGCCATAATGAAAAACTTTCAATAGCACAGAGCTATATCGACAGAGACAATGTAAATCAAATTTTAAAAGAAAATTTAGGTCAAATCGCACATGAAGGCCCCACCATAGATTTTCTTTCTGTGGACATCGATGGTAACGACTTAGAAGTATTGAGCCATATCGATGTGGTTAACGCAAGACTGATATGTGTTGAGTATAATGCAAAATTCCCTCCGGGGGTTCATCAAAAAATAAAATACGATCCGACCCACAGGTGGCAAGGAGATGATTATCAAGGATCCTCATTAGCAGCCATCCACTCGCTTATGGAATCAAAGGGCTACACTTTGGTTAGTTGTAGCATTGCAGGTACAAATGCCTTCTTTGTTAAAAACGAAGACGTAGCACACATCGATGTGCTTCCGTTCGAAAAATATTACATGCCTGCCCGATATCATCTGTGCCACAAAGAGTCTGGGCTTCCGGCATCTCTAAAATTTTTGAAAAATATTTTGTGCGATCAATAATGATTGATTTAGAGTCTACTAATCCTACCCGTGAAAATTCTTATTTGCAAAGCCATCTAAGCTCTTTTATTTTTCGCAATTCCAACCAGTTAAGATTACGCACAAGAATGATTAGGAGTCCGACGTGAAAGTAGATCGAAGAATAACACCCCGAAAATTAATACCCACCATTCAACAGTTCCTAGAGCTATCCTCAAAAAAAATAACTTCTTTGGAAAAAAACTGGGACCATACTAAAGGGACGCCTGTTTTTACCATAAAAGGACAATACACCACCAGAGGATGGACCGAATGGACACAGGGTTTTCAATATGGCTGTGCAATCCTCCAATATGATATGACGGGAGAGAAAAAATTCTTAGATATCGGACGGAAAAAAACAATAAAAAACATGGCACCTCATGTTTCACATATTGGTGTACACGACCACGGATTTAACAACCTATCCACCTATGGGAATCTACGACGTTTGATCTTAGAAGACGTCCTTCCTTACAATCCAAATGAACTACAATTTTACGAATTAGCCATCAAATTATCGGGTGCTATTCAAGCGGCACGCTGGACCAGTACAAGTTACGGGCACGGCTTCATCCATTCGTTCAATGGTCCGCATTCATTATTCTCTGACACAATGCGATCGTTGCGTATTCTTGGGCTTGCCCATGAACTAGGACACGTATTAATGGGTGAAGGTGACCGAAAAATAAACCTACTCGAACGTCTCTTAGAGCATGCTCGAACAAACGCAAAGTTTAATGTCTATTATGGTGAGTCCCGTGACGAATATGATGTAAATGGTCGCGTCGTCCACGAATCTATCTTTAATACAAAAGACGGCCAATATCGCTGTCCCAGTACCCAACAGGGATACTCTCCCTTTTCAACGTGGACTAGGGGGCTGGCCTGGGTCCTTCTTGGTTACGCAGAACAACTAGAGTACCTAAATACCATCTCTACCCGAAAACTAACGCCCTTTGGTGGGAAAAAAGCTCTAATCCAAATGATGGAGCGTGCAGCTCTTGCCACGGCCGAGTACTATATAGAAAATTCGTTTGCTGACGGCGTGTCTTTTTGGGATACAGGAGCACCAGGCACCTCAAAGTTCGGACTAATCAAAAATAAAACGTCTGATCCGTATAATGACGTAGAACCATTAGATAGCTCAGCAGCAGCAATCTGTGGCCAAGGCTATCTCCGGTTAGGAAACTATTTTCAAAAAATTGGCGACACAATAAAAGCTAATCGATATCGGTCAGCAGCATTTACTATAACGCAAACGCTATTGTCTGAACCATATATATCCAATAATCCGCGTCACCAAGGCATCACCTTACACGCCATTTATCATCGGCCTAACGGATGGGATTATATTCCTCCAAAACGAAAAATACCTTGTGGTGAATCAGCAATGTGGGGAGATTACCACACAATGGAACTGGTTCACCTAGTACACCGTGAGGCCACGAAAAAACCATATCCCCTTTTTTTCCAATAGGAGAAAATTCATGAAAATAACGGCTATAAAGCCTATCCTCGCCCGTTTTGGAAACAGGCCACGGGTTCTCATTAAAGTGGAAACTGACGAAGGAATCTATGGGTGGGGAGAAGCCTATTCAATTGGACCCGATTTGTCAGTCGGACCTGTAGTAGACTACTGCTTTGAGCTAATTAAGGATATCGATCCACGCCGTATTGAATTTATTATGATGAAATTAATGCAACAATTTCGTTTTCCTCCTGGAGGAATAGGGCTCTCCGCTATTTCAGCCATCGACCATGCGCTATGGGATATTTCGGGAAAAGCTGCGGGAGTACCCGTTTACATGTTGCTTGGTGGGGCTGCCAGAGACCGGATCCGTGTATATCGCGGAATCGGCGGGAAAGATGGGATTGAAGCCGCAGAACAAGCTCATCGCTTACACGAAGATTACGGATTTACTGCGTTTAAAACCAGTCCATATAAGCTAGACCCAGATGCTAACCGTTGGGGCGTCGTATGTCGTGAAGCAGCTCGCTACTTTGAAGAATTGCGAAAGAATACACCTGACGAATGGGAATTTGCTTTCGACCCTCATGCCAAAATATTTGAACCCATTTTAGCGTTACAGTTGGCAAATGCCCTTGCCCCATACGACCCATTTTTTTACGAAGAGCCCCTGCGCCCTGAACATATGCCTGCCTGGTCCAAACTACGGTCTCAAATGCAAGTCCCGTTGGCCACAGGCGAGTCTCTATACACTCGTTTTGAATTTCTAGACCTACTCTCTTGCCAAGGAGCAGACATTATTCAACCAGATATTTGCGTATGTGGGGGCCTATTAGAAATGCGCAAGATCGCCGCAATCGCCGAAGCCCACTACGTCAGTGTTGCCCCTCATAATCCAATGGGCCCCTTGGCCACCGCGGTCAACGTCCACTTTGCGGCATCGCAGCCTAATTTTAAAATCCTTGAATACCTACTTCCAACAGACACAAACTGGAACGAATGGGTAGACGATCCTTACATGCCTGAACATGGTCACCTCTCTCTAAGACCCGATAGGCCCGGATTTGGTATAGAGATTAATGAAGATGTTATTTCTGACAATGAATACATCCACTGGGAGCGGTCAAGCCCATCCCGCCCTGACGGATCAACGGGGTATATTTAAACCGTGCAAAACTAAGAAATATTTTTTTATGCTTACCTCCGATAATACCGTCCTCACTCTAGTCGATATTCAAGCAAGATTGATACCTGTGATGTACGAAAAAGACCTTCTCATCAAGCAATTGAAAACACTAGTTCAAGGTGCCGTACACATGGGCTTACCCGTCCTTTGGCTAGAACAATACCCCAAAGGTCTTGGTCCGACAAATTCAGATATTGTTGAATTATTACCGAACAATGCCCCTATCGCAAAAACATCTTTCAGTGCTTGGGGATCGACAGAATTTCGCCAGAAACTGCAGGGATTTGACAGGAAAAACGTGCTCATAGCTGGAATAGAAAGTCATATATGCGTGTATCAAACCGTTTGCGATCTTTTGAAGCGAGGCTACCGTACAGAAATAGTTATCGACGCTATAACGTCGCGCACTGAGGCCAACCGTAACATCGGCATTGAACGTATGAAACAATCAGGAGCAAATATCACATCTGTTGAAATGTGCCTATTTGAACTACTTAGGACCGCTGAATCAACAAACTTTAAAAGGATAGCAACTCTGGTAAAATAGAAGATCTATTCATTTTCCCGACGAGCCTCAACAGAGACACTGCCTTCCTCGCCTATTTTCATAAATAGTCCTACAGGACGACAACATACATAACAGTCTTCAATATAAGACTGATTTCCAACAAAACATTCTACGACGATCGAAAAAAATTCCCCACAATAGGGACAATTAATCTCCAATTCTTCAACATAATTCACTTCAACCACAGCCTCGGCATTAAATTCTACAATGAAAAAATTACTTTGATTTTATTGACTAAAATATTCCAAGTAAACAACAAGTAGAACATTATTCAACAACGTGTATCCAACCTATTATTCAGATAGTCGGGGCATTAAATCTACCAAATTACAAGGCTGATTAGTAGAATCCAGCTGGGGACCAATTAGCTTGTCCCATCCAGTGGCACAAGCGCCTGAGGATCCAGGAAGACAAAACACGTACGTCCCGTTACTAACACCCGCAATACATCTCGATTGCATTGTAGCCGTCCCGATCTCCTCGTAAGAGATCATGCGAAAAACCTCACCAAAGCCCTCTATTTCTTTATCAAAAAGTGGGATCACAGCTTCGGGGGTGCCGTCTCTCCCTGTTAGACCAGTACCTCCAGTACTAATTATCGTTTGAACTTCCGGATCAGAAATCCACGTTGCAACTTGAGCTCTAACCCTGTATATATCGTCGGGCAAAATAAACTTTTCGTACAAATTATGCCCGTCGGATCTCAACCGATCTGCTAATAAATTTCCAGATTTGTCATTATTTTCGTTACGTGTATCGGAGACAGTTAGCAAAGCAATACTTACAGAAGAACGTGTTAATTCGGACATAGAAACCTCGTTAATAG
>JAYYVF010000059.1:0-20428 GCA_036343635.1 Candidatus Latescibacterota bacterium
TGGCAGAAAACAGCTTATCACCGCTACTGGATGAACCAAGACCACAACCACAACGCGTATGCACACTACGGTATTCGAGACCACCGCTACAAACTGATCTACTGGTATAACGAAGCCTGTGACACCCCCGGTTCCCAATCACCAGACTTTGAAGAAAAAGACTGGGAACTATTCGACACACAAGAAGACCCACTAGAGCTGTTTAATTGTTTTAAGGATTCTAACAAACAAGATATCGTGAAACGAATGATCGGACTACTTGACCAAAAGATGGCAGAAATTGGTGACGTCCCGGAACATAGAACTGATGACGTCTTACAAAAACTCAAATAATAGCCCCAAGATATTAGGGAAAACTCAAGCCCTATTATCTTTAAACATGTTCTATAGTTAAGGCACTAAATTGACAATCCGCTTTGCCTTTTTTACTGACACGCATCACTTTCCGGGGGCACCCCACGACTTTGGGGCACCAAAAATGCTGACGCGCAGCAAAGAAGTACTCGACATTTTGCCGTCTGTTATAAATGCTGGAAATTTTGATTTTGTAGTACACGGAGGTGACATCGTATGCGGCGGATCTTCCTTTAACATTCCAAACGAAACTTTCGTCCGATCACTAGAAGAAGCTGCTGCGACCTTCGAAAAAATTACGACTCCGTTTTACTCCGTCCCAGGAAACCACGACTGCGACGCGGATTCTTGGACTTATGATCAATATGGTGAATATTTTAGTGTGCATTCACCAATTACCTTAGTCGACGTAGCCCCAAAATTACGTTTAGCCCTTGCCAATGTTTTTTACGAAGTCGATGTCAAAAAAAATGGGTCCGGATTATGGACGGATGCTATGGATGAATCGCTTAGGCAAGCTGCAGTTCGTGCTTGCCAAGATGAATGTGCCATAATCCTCATATTACACAGTTGGATTCTTCCTAGTGGCGATGGAGATATTGGCCTTATTTCAAAGGCCAAACGACTACGCCAAACCATCGAAGATTGTTCGTGTATTTCAATGGTTTTTACCGGTCATCGACACATGAACCGCATCACAGAACACAACGATTACCTAGTAATAGACACGGCATGCCTAATTGGTTTTCCTTTAGGTTATCGAGAAGTAATACTCTCTGAGAATGGTAGTTTTACCACTCACTTCCACACCCTAAGACTGCCCAAACTAATACAAGATTCACGCAACCGTTCGACAGATACAGAAAATCATATTTGGGAAGGAAAAATTTCTGACAGAAATACAGAAATCGCTATTCCCAGGCTAAAAAAGATTTGGACCGAGTCTACAGACTGATATCACGCTTAACTCAAAATCCTACGTAAGAGTTAAGTAGTCTCCTATCTTAACTCAACTCGAGATCCTTTAAGACTTCACGGTTCACAACATATTTAGGAATTTTCCCACGGTGAACATCTGCCATTGACTCGGCCGCCCAAATGGACATCCGCTCCCGAGCAGCTATCGTTTTTGATCCCGAGTGGGGTAAAGCAATCACACTTTCCAATTTTGCTAAATCCAGTGAGATACCCGTAGGCGGCTCCGTCCCTTGGCAATCCAGACCTGCACCTGCCAATCGACCAGACGTCAGAGCATCAATTAACGCCCTTTCGTCTACCAAGCCGCCACGGGCCGTATTTATCAAATAGCTCCCCGCATTCATAGCAGACAGAAAGGCCTCATCAACCATCCCAGCGTTTTCGCTGGTAAGAGGTGTGTGCAAAGTTACCACATTAGACTCCGACAATAACCGTGCACGATCAACGGGCTCAGCACCCAAATCAACAATCCGCTCAGAATCAACCCAAGGGTCACACACCAACGTGCGCATGCGGAAACCTAAAGCGCGTCGCACTACTTCTCCACCAATATTTCCGCACCCAACTAACCCCAGTGTCATAGCCGAAAGGTCTTCACCAATAAGCACGTCATAAGGTCCCTGCTCTTTAACAGTACGATCGCCGGGAATTACCTGACGCGTTAACGCCAAAATAAACGCGAAAACTTGGTCGGCTACCGCATCCCCCATGGCCCCTGGGGTGTTGGTAACAACAATTCCTTGGCTTGTACAGTAATCCAAATCCACTTTGTCATATCCCACGCCATTCCGCGCTATCACCCGCAAATCATTGGCATTATCTAACGTCGACGCATTAAGGTTTTCAGAACCTGCCAGAAGAGCTTCGACGTCAACTAATTTCTCCCGAGTCTCATCGTCGGGCCAACCCTCACTGGGCATCTCAACAACAACTTCAAAACCAGCTTGTTCCAAAATTTCGGTTGCAGGGGAACGACCTTTAAATTCTATATTTACGCTCGTAAATGCCTTAGTCATTAGACCTCAAAACCTCGTTTTTTCGTACTCTGCAAAAGGTGACGCGACACCCACCTCCTGAGCCAAAGACTCCAAACTCTCTCTATGCTTGTCAGAAATAGGAATACCATCACGAGAATATTCTCGCTCTCGTTGCCACTCCAAGCCTCCCGGGAGTTCAGCGCTTTCAAAACCAGGAAAGGGCTTCATAGCGCGAGCTTCTTTAATAAACCGGTCGACTTCGCTCTTAAACTGATCAACAGGCATAAAGCATTTCACGTCGTAGACAGCAATAAATGCACCTTGATTAGATTCCCATTTAGATTCCGGCGGTATGAACTGCGGTAAATATATACCAGCCAGCAACCCCCCAAAGACGCGGTTCATCGCTCCAATTCCAAGCTCCTTAAAAAAAGCAAAAGGCATACGCTCAAAAAGAGCTTCATCCCAAGGCAACATGTGCGCGCCCATATCCACAACCAACGGGGGTTGCTCCCCAGACGGAAACGCCACACTAATTGGGGAAGTGCAATTCACGCCTTTAACCAACGAATCAGGAGACATTCCGGATCGGTGTGAAGAGACTGCTATAGCAAAACAGTCTTCCGCTATGGCCATACGCGTGTATTTCCCTGCACCACCAAAATGAAAATGATTCTGAGTGGTGATCGCCGATGTACCGAATTCCTTAGCTTTTTCAATAGCCCAAACTGTCCCTTCGTAACAAGGAAAATGTCCAAGCCCACCGTCTCCGTCATACACTCGCGTCGTCGGCGTCTCATTAACAACGGTTAACTCTGGGCAAGGGTTCACCCTTCCTTCACGGATCATGTTTATATAGTCGATTATCTTGTGACTCCCATGGCTATGTACGCCACGCAAATCAGTTTGAACCAACAAGTCGCCCATACGCTCAGCATGCACGAGCGAAGTCCCAACTTCAGTGAACATATCAACTATAAATTGTGAAAGAACCGAGGGTGGAACGCGAATACCCGTTTCAGGGGGGACATTAGATCCCAAAGTCTTATCTCCTATTAATCTAAGAAACTATCATATAGCAAATTATCGCGATAATATCGAACGTGTGATATTTGTGTCAAGGTCGTAATAATTGCGAAATAACTTGGCTTTACTTTGCTTTATCTACAACAAACAAGAATCAAGAAAGAAATTTGATGCAATACGACTTAGTCCTGCGTGGTGCACACGTCATAGATCCCTCACAGAAATTAGATGAGGTTCTTGACGTTGCAATAACCAAAAACCAAATAGCAGCCATTAGTAAATCAATCAACGACACTGCATCTCGAGAAATCCAGCTTGACGGGAAAATACTAACGCCTGGTTGGATTGACATACATGCCCACCTTTATCCTGGAAGCACTACCTGGGGTATACACGCAGATGCTCACTACCTTTCCACTGGCGTCACGACAGCCGTTGATGCCGGCAGCGCCGGTTGGGCGAACTTGACGGGCTACATCGACAACGTTGTGGCTCCAGGAAGAACCCAATTTCTCTCCTTCGTTCACATATGCGGCATCGGGCTTACCTATGGCCCACTACCAGAATTGGCCGATTTAAAATACGCAGATCCCGAACGTACCGCCTTTATGATAGATCACTTTGCCGAACATTGCGTTGGAGTAAAGGTCCGTCAAGGAAAAGACCAAGTAGGAGACAACGGGGTTGCTCCCTTGCACCAGGCTATTCTTGCGGCCGAATTTGCTAAGGTCCCCATAATGGTGCACATAGGTCGCGGCGTAGCCTTGCCCGATATTTTGGAACTGCTAAGACCTCGCGACATCATAACTCATTGCTATCAAGGCACTGGCGATGGAATACTCGCCACAGATGACTCAATCTTACCGCAAGTATTGAAAGCAAGATCCGATGGAATACTGTTTGATGTTGGTCATGGTGGCGGTAGCTTCGACTACGGTGTAACAAAACAGGCACTCGAACATGGGTTTGTCTCGGACGTGATAAGCACTGACCTACACGCGCATAGTTGGGATAAACCTGTGGCAAGTATGCCTGAGACCGCCTCTAAGTTACTCAATTTAGGGGTAAACATTCAGAGCGTTGTTGCACAATGTACTACCAACGCGGCTTATGCTATTGGCCGCGACGATGAACTAGGCACCCTGCGAGTCGGTAGCGTAGCTGATTTAGCAGCTTTCGAGATAGTCGAAGGTAAATTTGATTTTGTAGACGTTCGTGGCCATGTTGAAAGGGGAACACGGGCAATCGAAACAGCACTTTGTATTCGTTGCGGCACCGTATATGAACCAGACGAACTGCGCGGCGAAGCAGAAGAAGACCTCGCAAAAGCAAAGTTCCAAAAGCACTTAAACAGTAAAGACTTGGCCGCTCTCGGCTGGAATCAGTAACAGAATCAACGATAAGGGAGAAAATCTGTGTACCAACATACCGATGATCTTAGAATAGATAACGTCAAACCATTAATACCACCGGCCATCCTAATGGAAGAGTTGCCCCTAGGAGAGAAAGCTTCAAACACCATAGTAAATGCCCGAAGCCAAACGGATTCGATTTTGCATGGAGACGACGATCGGTTATTGGTGGTCGTCGGTCCGTGTTCAATCCACGATCCCGTTGCGGCCTTAGACTACGCTGAACGGCTTAACAAAAAATCGGAGGCCTTCGCCGACGACCTTTGCATTATCATGCGAGTTTACTTTGAAAAACCGCGCACAACGGTGGGCTGGAAAGGTCTTATAAATGATCCAAATTTAGATGATAGCTTTGACATAAACAGCGGATTACGTAAAGCTCGAAACTTACTACTTGAGTTAGCAAATATAGGATTGCCCGCTGGAACAGAGTTCCTCGACACTATTTCCCCACAATTCATAGCAGACCTAATCTCATGGGGTGCTATCGGAGCCCGAACAACGGAAAGCCAAATTCACAGAGAATTGGCTTCCGGGCTTTCAATGCCCGTGGGTTTCAAAAATGGCACGGATGGAACCATACAAATAGCTATCGATGCTATCGGAGCAGCATGCCACCCACATCATTTTCTTTCTGTTACAAAACAGGGAATTTCTGCGATCGTTACGACCAATGGAAATTCCTCGTGCCATCTGATTCTACGAGGAGGCAATAATGGTCCCAATTATGCAGCCGAAGACGTTAGTTCCTCCGCCGAAAGCCTTCGAAGCTCTGACCTTCCACACCGTGTCATGATTGACTGTAGCCATGGCAACAGTAATAAAGACCATGCTCAACAATCGGTCGTAGCTTCCAATGTGGCCGAACAATTAGCCTCTGGATCTAAAGAAATATTTGGTGTAATGATAGAGAGCCATCTTGAGGAAGGAAAGCAAAGCTATAGTCCCGATAATACTTTGACCTACGGCCAAAGTATTACAGATGCATGTATATCATGGCCTACAACCGAAGACGTCTTGGAGACATTAGCAAAGTCGGTAAAACTCCGACGGAAAAACTAATAGCGTGGTGGTAACAAGGTAGACACCATATACGGCGTCTATCTTGATTTTGCAACATAAACTTGGGGCTATTTGGTAAATTCGACCCATTCTATAATTTAATTCATTCTCTAAAAGGTGAAGTAAATCATGTTCGTTTTGATCACCATAATTTTGACCTCCTGCATATTTTTCGGACAGGCAAACGCGCAAACTCTACCAAAGGAGAAGCACCCGAGCCTCTTATTTTCCGAAAATGACATACCACAACTAAAAGACCGTATCAAACGTGAACCCTACGCCTCTTGGTGGGAAACAGTACTCAACCGTGCCGACACTACACCCGCAAACTTCACGAACGAGCGCAGTAAGGTTCGGTACGCCAAGTCACTTGCATTCTGCTGGCTGATTACGGAAAACGAAAAATATGCCAAACGAGCAATTGAACTAATGCAGATAGTATCATTCCCCCCAAGAGGAGGCGATCTCGGCGAACCGCATAACGAGGGAGAGGTAGTGGCACAATATGCGGTTGCCTACGACTGGCTCCATTCCTATGCAGCACTAAAAGACCCGGAAGCTTTGGCCGAAATGCGCGACATCCTAGCCGAGGAATCCTATCGTCTTTGGCGAGGCATTGTAATCTCAGAATTAGACTTGGGGCTGACCTCTCTTAAAATTCGTTTACACGAAACTCCTCATATCGACAATTGGCATATCCGTGCTTACGGCGGTTTAGGTCTGGCCTCAATAGCAATTGCAGATTATACCGGCGGCAAAAAGACACCCCAAGAATGGTCAGACCGTGCCTATGACATGGTGACGCGTTCAATGAATTTCCAAATTGATGAAATAGATGGTGGTTACGCAGAAGGTCCCTTTTACCTTCGCTATGCTGCCGACGTCTACCTACCCTATTTCTTTGCCCTAAAGAACACAATGGGATTAAACCTCTTTTCAACCCCAAAATATAAAAAGGTTCACGAATGGTCTCTCAATTTGAGGATGCCGAATGGTCGACGACCAAACATTGATGATGGACATTTAGACGATTTTTACGGTCACTATCTTACAACAGTATATGAAGACGGGGGCATCTACCGCTGGGATTGGGAAACAAATGAAAATGGGCTGTACGTGCGCCAATTTTCCGAAATGGACGCCATCGCTTTTTATGATGACCAAATACCTTCTGTAACGCCAACACACGGGCCCTCTGTATGGATGCCAGGTGCTGGTGACGCCGTATTTCGAAGTGACTGGTCCCCTGATGCTACTTATATGCTTCTGAGAGGCGAGCATGGGGTCGCACGCTCCGCAGGGCTTTCACATGAACACCCCGATGAAACGAGTTTCGTAATCTATGCAAGCGGTGAAATGTTAGCACTCGACGCTGGGTATATCAACTACACCAATCACGACAAAGTAAACGAGGGACGAAATCACAATGTTGTACTTATAGACGGCCAAGGTCCTCCACGTTTTACACAACTGGGTAAAACCTCAGGCGGTGGGAACGACGCCTATATTCGTGATTTCTTTACAAGCGAAATGGGAGACTATGCTGAAGTAGACGCCAGTTATCAAGGCGCAGAATTAAAACGACGAGTTTTATTCGCAGATCAAACATATTTTGTTATTGCTGATGAAATCGATAGTAAGGGGAACACGCACAATTTCGAATGGCGCCTACACGGCAACGGCGGCGGAAATAGTGGTGGAACATACAATCGCGACGACAACACCTCCGTGTGGAAAAGAGCCACCGCGGAATTAATTGCCTATATCCCTCAGGAAACCAAGTACACGATTTCAGAACAAGACACAATACACTCCTTTGACTATCTGGAAGAGCAAACTCATACGGCTTTGCAGGTTCGCCAAAAAACCGCAGACCCTCGTTACTTGTCAGTACTTTATCCACGCAACCTATTCCCCAAGCCCTGTTGTGACAACAAAACTAGTAGTTTTGGTATACCCTCTTTTAAAACAGCTGTTACTTCTGGAGGAACCGGAATACTCATTGACTTTGATGATAAAAAGGACATAACATGGCTCAGGGCAGTTGACGCGAATTCTGTAAAAGTCTCTAATTCATCGAAAGAATTAGAAAGCGACGCTGCGTTCGGTTATACACGCCAAACCAATGAACATCTTTCAAGTTTTTCACTGCAGGACGGAAGTCGATTGATTTTCAACGGAACATGCATTTTTGAGTCTAACCTCCCGGTTGACGCGGGTATAAGCCTAAACAGTGCCTTATATGCCGGATTTATTCGTGGACCCGAATCAGGCTATACCATAACAATACCGCTCCAAAAAAGGCGCATCGAAAGAGCAACTTTTGCCGGCCACTCGATCACTCCGGTGATTAATGATGACCAAGCCACCTTCGATCTCAAAGGCCAAGCACAGTTGAAAATCGTCTTTGAAAAGCTACCCATTACCCAGCTTCATGTGATTGCCACAGTGGGGCGTAGGGAAAGCATCTCTCCTTTGCGGACTCGCGTCGGTCGAACGGTTAATTTTAGTGTGTTTACTTTCACCGGCGAAGATTCCAGCGACATTAAAAAGGTTGAAGATTATCAATGGATTGTTCCCTATACTTTACTGGGTGATACTAACGCAACCGGCTCACTCGAGCTAACGACGGTGGCAGGAGTTAATGATTCTATTGGCTTTTCCTATGGAGAAGCCAAGACTTCGTTCCGTGTAATTACAACTCCGAGTAAAATAGAGAAAGTTACTATCGACCCACCCAATTTAAAAATAAAACCTGGAGACACTCAAAGTTTTCGTGCTACTGCTCTTGACAAATATGGAAATGTTATCGTGCGCAATTTTGGCTGGCATGTCGTTGGTGATATCGGAACCATACACGATCGCAGAGGAGATTTCCGTGCAGGCGATAATCCCGGAGAAGGCTGGATTATCGCCGTAGCAAACACCCAATTAATTTTTTCGGACGTCGGCGCAACCGTCCAAGGGGCCGGTAAAATAGTAGTGGAAAGTAATATACCACGGACTTACGCGCTCCACCCCAACACTCCCAACCCATTTAACCCCTCAACGCAGATCACATTCGAATTACCAACAAGCGGGCACGTTGAGTTAACCGTTTATAATGCACTGGGACAACCCGTAGAGCAGCTTGTCAATAGAACTGTTGAAGCTGGCTTTCATAGCGTAATGTGGGAATCCGAACAAAATCACAGCGGCGTATACTTTTACGAACTGCGCGCTGATGCGTTTGTTGCACGACGAAAAATGCTTCTACTGCGTTAGTCGATGTTTGTGAAACTATCATTCCCTAAATGAGAAATGTTGCCCTCCTATTCTTATGTGAAGCCTGGACCCGTACGAGCAGTATTGTAGTCCTCTCGAGTATGGCCCTAATTGGACGTGCGCTAACTCCCTCTCCTAGTTTGGCGACACTACCTTTGGCCATCATCCCGGTCACAACGTTGCTATGTACCGTTCCAGCTGCCCGTTTGATGCAAAAAAAAGGCCGGCGAAACGGTTTCGCTTTGGGTGCCTCCTTAGGTATTGTTGGAGGCTCCTTATGTAGCTTGGCACTCTGGCTGCAAGACTTTACGATGCTCTGTGTCGGTGCCTCTTTTATAGGAGCAGTCAACGGGTTCGCGACATACTACCGTTTTGCAGGCGGAGAAGTCGTTTCTAAAACATTGCGTAGCAGAGCTATTTCAATGGTAATGGCCGGGGGCATTGTTGCAGCATTTGCCGGGTCGAATGTCGCGACAATATCTCGCGACATGATCGGACCTCATCTTTTTATAGGAACTTATCTCGCGGTCGCTCTCCTTCAGATTTTAGTCTTTATTACGGTCATTTGGGTGAAATTTCCAACACCTGACAACAATATAATCGAAGAAAAAGGGCGACCACTAAAAATAATTGCCCGCCAGCCAGAAGTCATTCTTGCTGTAATCGGAGCAATAACAAGCGGGTTTGTGATGTCGTTGCTAATGAATGCGACACCGCTTTCGATGGACCGTCACATGCACTCATTCGATGATACAACCTGGGTCATCCAATGGCACATTTTGGGAATGTACGCGCCCGCTTTCTTTACCGGCCACATCATAAATCGCTTTGGAACTACGAAGGTCATGGCCGCCGGCATATTGACTCTCTTTGCGTCGGTATTAACAAACTTAGGAGGCGTCCAGTTAAATTATTACCTGATTGGCCTGACACTTCTTGGGCTCGGCTGGAACTTTCTCTTTATCGCCTCAACGACTTTGTTGGCAAAAAGCCATTCGCCTAATGAGAAAGCAACCGTGCAATCTGCTAACGATGGCCTCATCTACGGCCTCCTTATTATTACCACCTTTAGCTCAGGACCGCTCGAAAACACCTTAGGTTGGCACAATATTAACCTGATAACCCTCCCCCTTCTCGTGGGAGCCGCATTAACAATGTATTTGTTGAGTAAAAAAGTAAAACCGATAGATTGAATTCTGCCTTCATTCTATTCAATCTACTTTTGCATAACATCCTGCAACATCGAACAATGACAAGCTGGTTTGCCAAGTCCTTATCGAAAGCAAGCCTCTTATTTCAACAAAACTTCTGACCTTCGCATCATTTTAATCAGTTTTGGTTATTAATCCTTAGTGACAACATAATTTGTTACATAGTAAGGCTGTAAATATATTACCTACGTTTTTAAAATAATCAGTGTGAGCTATCTGATTTAAAATGTCTTTCAGGTGAAAGTTAATTTATGATTCGTCTTATTAAATATCTTCGTAGATGGTTGTTAAGTGACATTTACCACAATGAAACTGCTACCCAGTCCCTAATAAATAGGGAGATCGATGAAATCCTTTCTGAAATAGCAAGGAACGATGAGAATGCACTAATTCTCTTAGGAAGAAAAGTTTATTCGCAGTGCGACGAAGATGGCATCATAGAGGAAATATTCAACAGAATTGGGACAACTAACAAAACATTCATAGAAATCGGTTGCGGTCAGGGCTTAGAAAATAACACCCACTATCTGCTGCTAAAAGGATGGAAAGGTATTTGGATTGATGGTAGCAAGGACAATATTCGATTCATTAAAAACCAAATAGGCTACCGTGAGGGCAGAAATAAAAAACTGTCGATAGCACATAGCTATGTGGATAAAGATAATATAAATCAGATTTTAAAAGAAAATTTAGTTCAATTAGCCCATGAAGAAACTACCATAGATTTTCTTTCCGTGGATATCGACGGCAACGACTTAGAAGTATTGAGCCATATAAATGTGGTTAACGCCAGACTGATATGCGTTGAGTATAATGCAAAGTTCCCGCCGAGTGTTCATCAAACAATAAAATACGATCCGACGCACAGGTGGCAAAAAGATGATTATCAAGGATCCTCATTAGCAGCCATCCATTTAGTTATGGAATCACAAGGCTACACCTTGGTTAGTTGTAGTATCGCTGGTACAAACGCCTTCTTTGTTAAAAACGAAGACATAGCACACATCGATGTACTTCCATTCGAAAAACTTTACATGCCGGCCCGCTATCATCTGTGCCATAAAGATTCTGGACTTCCTGCATCTCTAAAATTTTTGAAAAACATGTTGTATAATTAATAATGCTCGATTTTGAATCTACTAATCCAGCAGTCAACGTATAATAAAGCCACTCACCGGACCAATCTGGCCAAAACAAAAGACGGCAAGAGCTATTAAATCATTTCTTTCTTTTAGATCTCAGGAATAGGTTGAGAATATTCCGCGCAACTCCATAAAAAGGAAGAAGGGACTCCCAGCATAGGGAGTCCACACATTTTATCATCGTCGTTATTTTTCTCCAATTTTAATAAGATGTAATCATTATTTTTGATCATTTGATATTTCTCATTTGCAAAGCCGTCTACGCTCTTGTATTTTTCGCAATTCTAACTATTAGGTTACGCACAAGCATAATCAGGAGTCCGGACGTGAAAATAGATCGAAGGATAACACCCCGAAAATTAATACCCGCCGTTGAACAGTTCCTCGAACTGTCCTCGAAAAAAATTATTTCTTTGGAAAATAATTGGGATAATAGGAAAGGTACTCCTGTTTTTACCATAAAAGGACAATATACCACCAGGGGATGGACGGAATGGACACAGGGTTTTCAATATGGCTGTGCAATCCTCCAATATGATATGACGGGAGAAAAAAAATTCTTAGACATTGGACGAAAAAAAACAATAAAAAACATGGCACCTCATGTGTCGCATATTGGTGTACACGACCACGGATTTAACAATCTATCTACCTACGGGAATCTGCGACGTTTGATGTTAGAGGGAGTCCTTCCTTATAACCCAAATGAGCTACAATTTTACGAATTAGCCATCAAATTATCAGGTGCTATTCAAGCAGCACGCTGGACTAACACAAGTTACGGCCACGGCTTTATCCATTCGTTCAACGGTCCCCATTCATTGTTCTCTGACACTATGCGCTCATTGCGTATTCTTGGGCTTGCCCATGAACTTGGACACATATTAATGGGTGAAGGTGACCGAAAAATAAACCTACTCGAACGTCTCTTAGGCCATGCTCGAACAAACGCACAGTTTAATGTCTATTACGGTGAATCCCGTGACCAATATGACGTAAAAGGCCGGGTCGTCCACGAGTCAATCTTCAACACAAAAGACGGCCAGTATCGCTGCCCAAGTACTCAACAGGGGTACTCGCCATTTTCAACGTGGACTCGGGGTCTGGCCTGGGTTCTTCTTGGTTACGCTGAGCAACTTGAGTATTTAAATACAATTTCTACGCGGAAGCTAACGCCCTTTGGCGGGAAAAGAGCTCTAATCAAAATGATGGAGCGTGCCGCCCTTGCAACGGCTGAGTTCTACATAGAAAATTCGTTTGCTGACGGTATATCTTTTTGGGATACGGGAGCACCAGGCGCATCAAATTCCGGCCAAATAAAAAATAAACCGTCTGACCCGTATAATGACGTTGAGCCGTTGGATAGCTCTGCAGCAGCTATTTGCGGCCAAGGTTATCTCCGGTTAGGTAACTATTTCGAAAAAAATGGTGACATAGAAAAAGCGAAACGATATCGATCGGCAGCATTTACCATTACTCAAACCCTACTGTCTGAACCATATATTTCCAATAATCAGCGTCACCAAGGCATCACCTTACACGCCATTTATCATCGACCTAACGGATGGGATTATATTCCGCCGAGACGAAAAATACCTTGTGGCGAGTCAGCAATGTGGGGAGATTACCACACAATGGAGCTAGTTCACCTCGTACACCGTGAAGCCACGAACAAAACGTATCCACTTTTTTTCCTATAGGAGCAAACTCATGAAAATAACGGCGATAAAACCCATTCTCGCCCGTTTTGGAAACAGGCCTCGAGTTCTCATTAAAGTGGAAACTGACGAAGGGATCTACGGGTGGGGCGAGGCATATTCAATCGGACCCGATTTATCAGTCGGACCCGTAGTAGACTACTGCTTTGAGTTGATTAAGGGTATCGATCCACGCCGAATTGAATTCATTATGATGAAATTAATGCAACAGTTTCGTTTCCCTCCTGGAGGAATTGGACTGTCCGCGATTTCTGCCATTGACCATGCACTGTGGGATATCTCCGGAAAAGCTGCGGGAGTTCCTGTTTACATGTTGCTAGGTGGGGCAGCCAGAGACCGGGTTCGTGTATATCGCGGAATTGGCGGGAAAGATGGGTTGGAGGCGGCAGAGCAGGCTCACCGCTTGCACGAAGAATACGGATTTACCGCATTCAAAACCAGTCCATATCAATTAGACCCAGATGCTAACCGCTGGGGCGTCGTTTGTCGTGAAGCGGCACGCTACTTTGAAGAATTACGGAAGAATACACCGGAGGAATGGGAATTTGCTTTCGACCCTCATGCCAAAATTTTTGAACCCATTTTAGCATTACAGTTAGCAAATGCCCTAGCCCCATACGACCCTTTTTTTTACGAGGAACCGTTGCGTCCAGAACATATGCCCGCTTGGTCCAAACTACGAACTCAAATGCAAGTACCGCTGGCTACGGGCGAGTCTCTTTATACGCGTTTTGAATTTCTAGATCTTCTCTCTTGCCAAGGAGCAGACATTATTCAACCCGATATTTGCGTATGTGGAGGCCTATTAGAAATGCGCAAAATCGCAGCAATTGCTGAAGCTCACTATGTGAGTGTCGCTCCTCATAATCCAATGGGACCCTTGGCCACGGCCGTCAACGTCCACTTCGCTGCATCTCAGCCGAATTTTAAAATCCTCGAATACCTGCTCCCAACAGATACAAATTGGAACGACTGGGTGGATGATCCTTACATGCCTGAAGACGGCTATCTGTCACTAAGACCCGATAGGCCAGGATTTGGCATAGAAATTAATGAAGACGTCATTTCAAACAATGAATACATCCACTGGGAGCGGTCAAGCCCATGCCGCCCTGACGGATCAACAGGGTATATTTAAGCCATACACAACTAAAACATACTTTTTTTATGCTGACTAACGAAAATACCGTCCTGACTCTAGTCGATGTTCAAGCGAAATTAATTCCCGTGATGTACGAAAAAGATCTTCTCATAAAGCAACTGAAAACGCTAGTTCAAGGTGCCGTTTGCATGGGGTTACCCGTCCTTTGGCTTGAGCAATACCCTAAAGGTCTTGGGCCGACAATTCCAGACATTGGTGAATTATTAACGGGCAATAGCCCTATCGCAAAAACATCCTTCAGTGCTTTAGGATCAACAGAATTTCGTCAGAAACTGCAAGAATTTGGCCGGTCGAACGTGCTGATAGCTGGAATAGAAAGTCACATATGCGTATATCAAACTGCCTGTGATCTCTTGAACGAAGGCTACCATATAGAAGTAGCTGTCGACGCAATAACGTCGCGCACGAAGGCTAACAATGACATAGGTATTGAACGAATGAAACAATCAGGGGCTAATCTCACATCTGTTGAAATGTGCCTGTTTGAACTACTTAAGACCGCTGAATCAACAGACTTTAAAAGGATAGCAACTCTGGTAAAATAGAAGATCTATTCATTTTCCCGACGAGCCTCAACAAGGACACTGCCTTCCTCGCCAATTTGCATAACTAGTCCTATAGGACGGCAACAAACATAACAGTCTTCAGTATAAGACTGGTTTGCAACTGAACATTCTACAACGATCGAAAAAAATTCCCCACAATAGGGGCAATTAATTTCCAATTCTTCAACATAATTCACTTAAGCCGAAACCCCAGTATTAAATTCTACAATGTAGAAATCACTTTAATTTTAGTGACCGACAAATTCCGAGTAAACCACAAGCAGAATATTAATCAACAACGTGGATCTAACCCATTATTCAGATAGTCGAGGCATTAAATCTACCAAATTACAAGGCTGATTGGTAGAATCCAACTGGGGACCAATTAGCTTGTCCCATCCTGTGGCACAAGCACCTGAGGATCCGGGAAGACAAAACACGTACGTCCCGTTACTAACACCCGCAACACATCTCGATTGTACTGTAGCTGTCCCGATCTCCTCGTAAGAGATCATGCGAAATACCTCACCAAAACCTTCTATTTCTTTATCAAAAAGTGGAACCACTGCTTCGGGCGTGCCATCTCTTCCTGTTAAACCAGTACCTCCGGTACTAATTATCGTTTGAACTTCCGGATCAGCAACCCACGTTGCAATTTGAGCTCTAACCTTGTATATATCGTCGGGCAAAATAGACTTTTCATACAAATTATGCCCGTCAGATCTCAACCGATCAGCTAATAACTTTCCAGATTTATCATTAGTTTCGTCCCGTGTATCCGAGACAGTTAGCAAAGCAATACTTACAGCAGAACGTGTTAGTTCGGACATAGCAACCTCGTTGGTAGTTATAATTCGACAATTTTAATTTCGTACAATACTGGCCACCATTTCCCCGTCACAAAAATACGCTGATTCAATCGATCGAAAGCAATCCCATTAAGCACATCAACACGACGTCCATTTCGGTCTTCGTCACTAAGCAATCCAGCTAAATTTATCCATCCATCTACATTTCCGTTATTAGGATTGATGCGGGCGATACGATCGGTCTGCCAAACGTTTGCCCAAATTTCTCCTCCGATAAATTCCAGTTCGTTTAAATTTTTTATTACTCTGTCACCATCAAATACGCGCAAGCGACCAATTTCTTCAAAACTAAAAGGATCTCTAAAGTAAAGTACCTCTGTTCCATCGCTCACAATCAGATGAGACCCATCGTTGGTCAGCCCCCATCCTTCAGTGTCGTATGAGTACTGAGCTAAGGATTCAAACGAATCGATTGCGTATGCAAACATTAAACCTTTTTGCCAAGTTAGTTGCAATAAACGATTACTAAAAACCGTAATACCTTCACCGAAGTAACGTGTGGGCAAATCATACTGTTTAATGACTTCGCCTGTAGCCAAATCTACCTTTCTTACAGATGAATAACCGTACAGCCCTGTCCCCTCATAAAGATAACCATTGAAATAAACCAAACCCTGTGTAAAAGCCTCCGGGTCATGTTTATATTTTTCAACAATTTCGTAACCATAGTTCAACGATTCATGTTGGGCAGCCGATTGGGCAGACGGCGTGCCATTTGCATCAGATGTAGATCGAGAGCATCCATACCCGAAAACAAAAAATATGTTAAACAAAATTATATATTTAAAAATTAACATTTGCTTAAAATATCTATAAAGGTTTTTAAGAGAAAGGGGGCACTGGCTTCGGAAAAACAATCGTGCTTCCCTACACAATTTAACAGCCTATAAAATACCAACCTAATTTTTTTTGAACCAAATGGAATATGTCACTCCTGCTAATTCATAGTTAGATTAATAACAACAGGGATTATTCATTAAGTGAGCCATTAGCTGTTTTTGTAATCATCAAGGTGAAAAATGCACAATATATTTTTAGGCTCTAAAGCGTTTATTGCTTTGACAGTTAAACGAATACTATGGTGCTACCTGTTCTTTTCTATGCCACTTATTAGTTTTTCTATAGCCAATAGTGAAGAAATCTTGATTGACCTACCGACTCCCCCGCCTAGTTCGTCTTTATACGCTTCTGGAGGAATCGGGTTCATCAATATAGATAACCGTGGGCCCGGAGTTCGTGCCCCATTAGGATTGACAGGAGTTTTCAACAAACAACGAACTATAATTCGAACTACCATTTTTGATTTAGGTTTTTTCGAAGGTAATCAACGCGACCAGCGCTACCAACGCATCTATTCCTATTATGCTCCATCAAGCTGTATCGATACGCAATATCCTCCTAACGGTCGCTATGTCTCTAATTACCACTGCTCGAACGGAACAGACCTACTGGCCTCAAGCAGTATGGAGCTACATTATATTGCACTTCGCGAAATATGGATAGTTAATAATGTAGGCAACATTACTCTCGGCGCGGGGTATAGATTCCGTACGCCCAAGTCACCGTATGCAACACTCAGCTTTCTCTTCGAGCGCCCGTACCGAGGCAGTGGTGGAGTTCAGTTGATAATAAGCCATGACATTGTTGGTTTTGGTTTATTATGGGGTTATGATATACGACGACTTTTTTGAGCATGGACAAACTTAGAAGCACCCTATATACTTTTATAACTCTGCAATCCAAACTAAACAAATTCGATCGGAACAATTTAGGAGCTTGTTATGAAATCCGCACTTGAATTAGCTCTCGAAAGAGCCAACGAAACGGTCGGTGGCGAAGAAAATATCAAATTGAACGATGAGCAAAAAGTCGCAATTGACCAAATTCGAAAGCTTTATGAAGCAAAATGGGCAGAAAAAGAGCTACAAATAAATGCTCGAACAGCCAAATTAGAAAATGAGAACCCTGAAGGAATGGCAGAAGCCCGTGCTGAATTACAAAGAGAGATTAATGTTCAAAGGGAGGAAATATTTTCAGAGCGAGACGCTAAAATAGAAGAAGTACGCCAACAGCATCGGTAGTCAGATTTTTGTTGGTTGTTGCTGCTAATATTTACAAAAAAACTTTTTTATCTTGATCGAGGCAATTTGTTCTGTCTATGACATTCGGCAATTACGGCTATTTGTTTTCGAACCTGGGGCAAAGTTATTTCCAGTTTACCCTTGCCACACAAAACATCGTAAATATTTGAATAAATTCTTGCCGGACCACTAGCAAACGAGCGTAACGTATAACCCACAGCGTCCCTGTCCTTGCCTTCATCTAAATTCCAATTCTTTTCTATCCAGTTAAGATCTTCTCGCGTATACTGTCTATCAACAGACCAATTCCACATTTTTTGTTTCGGTGCTTTTTCGGGGTCGAAATATCGCCATTTAAGATTAGTTGCTCCACCTGACAAACCACCGTAAGTACCACAAATATTATACATTTCTCCCTGACTATATGCCATATAAGCGCTAATAATTATGTCAACTTGTGGTGCTTCCCGCTTTGAATCATAAAGGGTCAACGTGCAATGATCCTCGGCATCGGCACCGAATGCATTGTTACTATCCATTCTACAAAATACTTTAGGGGTTCGGTTAAAACCGAACAACTTTAGGGCCTGATCAAGTCCATGTGGCCCAGTATTAAATAAGGATCCCCCTAAATTATCTTGCCAAGTTTGCCAGTCCCATCGACGAGCAAAACCACCCCAAACAGAACGGATGTAAACTATTTTCCCTAAAACTCCAGAATCAATGATCTCGTTGATTTTCTCAAAAAATGGCTGCGGGCGATTATTTTGAAATGGCGCTAACACGCGCTTATTTCGTTTGGAAGCAGCAACCATACGATCAAATTCCCGAACATTTTTAGCCATTGGTTTTTCACACAACACGTGTGCACCAGCATTCAAGGCTTCAATTGTAGCAGGCGTGTGTATAAGAGACGGTAGCGCATTAACAAACAGATCAAAACCGCCAGCCTTTATCATCTTAGACCAATCTGTGTATGTCCGCGCTCCAAATTGATTACGGGCATCTTTGCGACGCTCAGCTATTTGGTCAGCAACAGCCACTATACGGTAACGATCTTTGTCCTTTTCAAGATGACGTGCATGTATATTGTATCCACTGCGTCCCTGGCCTCCTATGGCTACACGAATAATTCCATCTTGCATTGTACTTAACCCTTTAATTAAGAATTACAATTCCGTAAACAATATACCCTTTTTACTTTCCAATATTTATAGACTAGATTCACTAGGACCAAAAGCATCCATGTATATCTTTGTACGCTCGTTCAAAACCCCATAGAAGGCCCGCGTGTCCGCATCAGTACTGTCGCGCCAGAACTTCGCTGGAATACCTGAATCATTTGCCAGCGGAGCTCGATCACGGTGGCCATAATAAATCTGCACGGTCCGACGCTCAGCTTTTGTAGCTCGAGTCGTTGCCGTATGAAGTACCGCCACATTGAAAAGAGCACATGTACCTGCAGGACCATGTAAATCATGAATCCCGCCTCTTTTAAGCTGTTCATCGTTATCTTCAATTACTGGCTCTCTGATAGCTTCCGGAGAAATCGAAAAGCAATGCGTGGAAGAATCTACATCAGCCAGATAAACCATTAGTTGAATGTAATCCATGCGCAACGGATGATCTAACCAATGAGGTTTGTCACGATGCCACCCCTGATGGAAAGCCCCAGCATAGGAGCCCATCGTTCGAAGTCCTATTTCACCAAAACAAAGAGGGCCACCCATTAAATCTTCAATGAATGGATAAATTTTCGGGTGCCTAACCAGGCCATCAAAACCTGGAGTAGTCAACAGCGCATCGTAATTAGCCTCTTGATGATGTCCGTAGGGATGCCAAAAATACGGGAAATTATTTCGATCAGCACAAAAAATTTTATCAAAATAATCTACTTCTTCATCATTTAATAATTTTCCCAGATTGATAAAACCCTGTTGAGCAAATTCATTTCGCTGCTGAACATCCATCATATATTTCTCCTCAACTGCTAAATGGAAAAGTATCTGTGTAACCCAATGTGTCTAATGTAAACTGAGGGTCGCTAACAAAATGAATCCCAGGATACATTGGATTCTGTTGATAATGCAAAACGATATTCGCACGATTATTGCCAGGTGGATCATCCCCTAACTTGGCACCCTGATGTGGAACATGACTATAAAATATTACAAGATCTCCCGCATGCGGATGCAAATCCACATGCGCCTGACTATCACACCATACCTGAAAGGGGTTATTTCGATCATCAGTATAACCCACATATGGTAACAAATCATCCGGCACTGATACCGAAACAAAATCCCTTAAAAAACGTAAGCGGCCCCGTTCTGGCGGATTATCTGTTAGATAAAATGTAGTATTGAAACATAATCCTGTTAGCGGATTAGTCCCCTGAGACTTTTCTTTTTGATGGTAATAATCATAAAAGTCCATGTGCCATTCTTGTAGGTAACTTTGAGGATTAACATGCGCTCTTAATGAACGCAATTGGCACTGTTTGCCTAAAAAAAACTTTAGAAATGGAGCCGCCGAAGCGTGCCCTATTAAATCCCGAGAAAGTTCTGGCTGCAATGCCAACAATTTTTCGAACGCTACATTACCCACGCTATTATGGATCTCATATT
>JAYYVF010000060.1:0-61515 GCA_036343635.1 Candidatus Latescibacterota bacterium
ACCAATAGCATATCGTAACGGCAATTTAATTTCATAACGACCCCGCAAAGAAATCTTGTCAAGGGTTTGTATATCTTCATTGTCATATTCGACGCTAGTATAACCTTCTGGATTGCCCCGAAAATGATAGCGTATTTCCTGACCTATGCTACTTGCGACAGTAGCACCAATTCTCAAACGAGGATTTTCCCGAGGCATACGCACTAGCGCACCCAGACGTAGACTTCGCGCTCCCTCATATTCGTCTAAAAAGGTGTCTTCACTACGTAAGTTTTTATACGTATAATAATCATTTATATCCACGTAGAAAAATTCATTGCGATGTTGATCGTCTCCCCCAACAAGCCCGAGTGTCCCACCCAATGAAATAAATGGGGACACATCAACCGCTGCTGAAATAGAAGATAAAGTCAATTGTCCTTCATGTTGAAAATGATGACGAACTTGTAAACTATTTATCTTGTCAAAACCCGTCTGACGCAAGCCCCAATCAAAACCAGCAACTTGATTAAATCCGATTGCAAATACCAAACTCCCTTGATAGACCGGGTAGGGGTAAACGAAGCCCATAGCAGTGAAACCTGTATTACTCATTTCCAAATCATCTTGAGTCTGGTTAAAAACAGATTTATTGTGACGACTCTTGCGAGAAAATGAAATATCTAACTTACGGTCCGTTATCTGTGCTAATCCTGCGGGATTCCAATACGAGGCTGTGAAATCATCGGCTACGGCAATATACGCTCCGCCCATACCCATAGCACGCACCCCTACGCCAGAAAAATTTCCAATTACTCGCTCTGGCTGAGCAAAGCTCCCTGAAACAAATCCAGTGAGCAAAACTATGAGCAACAACCCCATTAGAAATTCTCCGTATATATTACAGCCAACTCTCTGCTAGGATCAGAATGCGATTTATCACGTGGCAAAACATCCTTACTAAACATTCGAATATGGAGTACGGAGGATAAGGTCCAATTCACACCGATATTAAGGACACCTTTTCCCCTATCTAAATCATTAAACGGCAGTTCGTATTCGAAAAGAACTGATAAGTCTTGGTTTACTTGCTTATCAAGACCGGCCCAACCTCTTGGTTGGGATCCCTTATTTTCATCAGAGCTAAAATTGACTCCCGCATGTAAACCAAACTGGCCAAACGTGGACATGTAATTTTTACTTATGACTCCAAAAAATCCCCTGGGTTTATTTTCATAATTGCCAGACTTAAAGGGTCCATATCCTTGACTTTCATATCCCAAAGCCAGCGCAGGAAAAGTTTCACTTTCCTCGATAGCTCGATAGCGAGCTGCTACTTCAGCGCGTGGTTGCAAATCAATATCACCTCGTCCTATCAAATGACGAGCTCCGAAGGACAGGCCAATAGTAAGACGTTTTAGTGCCCCAGCTTGTACCTTGGTCAAAACGCCACCGTCCGCAAACAATCGCAAACCCACTGCATAACGTCCTTTCCCAAGTAAACCGGCTGTTGGACAATCAACAAGCCGGTCCAACTCAGCAAACTCGGACGCAAAAAGTGGCTGAACGGAAAAAATTACTATCATCAAAATTTCCCGTATTCGAAATGCCAATACCATGTCGTCTCCTAACTCCTGAAATTACGTTGTATTGGTGACAAAAATTCTCCTACGCTCGTCATCAAGATAAAACATTTCAACATCCAATCGACATTCTGGCAGAATTTCACTGGCCCGCTCCGCCCATTCTACAAGGCAGATACCATCTCCAAAAAAATAATCTTCAGTTCCGAGCTCTATCAACTCGTTGATTCCACCCACCCGGTACAAATCAAAGTGATAAACTGGAATAGTTGACGAACCAAGAGATCCTTTATATTCGTTAATTATTATGAAAGTCGGACTATTAACATATCCCTCTACTCCTAGAGCCCCACATATTCCCTGAATCATACAAGTCTTGCCACTACCTAAATCACCATGAAATGATACAACTTTACCAATATCCAAGTATCGAACAAGATCCTCCCCAATTCTACGTGTCTCATCCGCAGATACTGTGACCGTGTCCACAACAACCATAGTCGACCGTTACTTAGATTCGAGAACAGCCACTGGCAATATCATTTCTTCCAAAGAAACACCTCCATGTTGAAATGAATCCTTATACTGCCTTTGATACTCATTAAAATTTGTAGGATAAACAAAATAGAAGTCTTCTTTAGCAACTAAAAAATTCGACCCAATTCCCGTGCTGGGCAAACCATAAGACTCTGGCTCACTGATTACAAGGGCATCCCTTTCTTCACAACGTAGATTTCGGCCATATTTGTAACGCAAATTGTTTGATGTGTCACGATCGCCATGAACCATAGCTGCTCGATTGCTACGCACTGCTCCATGATCAGTTGTCAGCACAACAGCCGCATCAGTTTTAGCAATATTCTTTAAAGTTTCAAATAAAGAAGAGTGACCAAACCAGGAACGAACTAGATTACGGAATGCTCTTTCATCAGGGGCCATCTCTTTAAGCAGTTCGGACTGAGCTCGACCATGCACAAGCATATCTAAAAAATTATAAACTACTGAAACAAGGGGCCATTTGCGCAATGAAGTAACTTTTTTCGTTAGTGCCTGTGCTTCATTCGTATCCAAAACTTTTACGTAATGTGATCCAGGCTTGAGTTGAATCCCCATATCGCTTATTTGATCATCAATAAATTGGTGTTCATTGCGATTTAAACTATTTTCATTTTCTTGGGTCTTGCCCCAAAGAGATGGATATTTCTTAGCAATTTCATTAGGGAAAAGCCCGCTAAATATTGCATTGCGCGAATAAGGTGTTGCTGTTGGAAGAATCGAATAATGGTAAGAACGTTTGATATTGAAATAATCTGCCAACTGTGGTTCCATGACCATCCAATGATCTAGCCTCAAGCAATCAACTACAATAAAAAACACCTGACGTCCCCCTTCGATATGCGGCATAACGTATTCAGGAACTACATCAACCGATAGAGGTGGAGAATTATCTTCGTTGTCAACCCAAGTAGCATAATTATTTTCTATGAATCTACAAAAGTCCTTATTGCACTCACGTCGCTGGTCAGTTACCATTTGTTGTAGGCCGGCGTCTCCCAGGTGAGCAATCTCAATCTCCCATTCACAAATTTGACGATATATTTCTATCCACGTCTTCCAATCAGTATTAACGCCGATTTTGTCCCTGATTTGGCTCGCTTTTGCTACATAATCCTGTCCGGCCTGGCTCTGACGAATCTGTCGCGTATCAAGAATTTTTTTGCAAGCCATAAAAATTTGACTCGGATTCACTGGTTTAGTCAAATAATCGTCAATACGTCGTCCGATAGCCTGATTCATCAAATGTTCTTCTTCGTTTTTGGTAATCATGATTATCGGTATATTCGCGTCAAGCTCTTTTATCTTTTCCAGTGTAGACAGACCGTCAAGCCCAGGCATCATTTCATCTAAGAGGACAATATCAAAAGAGCCATTTCGCACTAACTCTATAGCATCTTTTCCATTGTTTACAGGAGTAACTGCATATCCTTTTTCATCTAAGAAACGATGATGGGAACGCAATAATTCAATCTCATCATCCGCCCAAAGTATATTTCGTTTAATTTGTTCCATAACCATATCTTTCACAATAAAAAAATAATGCCAGCGGAATTCTACTTTCCATTACTCCGGCTAGTAGGCAAAATCACTTCAAATGTCGTACCCTCTCCGGGAACACTCTGAACAACGCTTATATGACCACCGTGATATTCCTCTACTATCCGACGAACAAAAGCCAATCCCAGACCCCACCCACGCTTTTTTGTACTAAATCCAGGATCAAAGATTCTTTTTATATTTTCAGGGGTTATGCCACGGCCTGTATCCTGAAATGAAATATGCACTGAATGCTCTTCATGGACCTGCGAAATATTAATTAGTATATGCCCTGGCGTTCCCTCCATCGCATCTATAGAATTCTTAAATAAATTTTCAAATGCCCAGCTGATTAACTCCGCATTTAAAGGAACGCTTAAATGTTGATTTTGGGGTTGTATTTCAATTTCATGGCGACCAAATTGTGGGCCACGATGACGAAAATATTCAATCGTTTTGTTTAGCACGCTATAAACATCTTGGGCAACCAATTCAGGTACAGACCCGATCTGACTAAATCGCAAAGCGATCTGATTAAGATGATCCATGTCTTCATCCATCTCGTCAACCATTTGGCGAATATTTTGAATCGGAACACCATTTTCAGCATTGTTAGTCTTGTCCAGCTCAATGCGCATCAGTTCCAACCAACCAGACAATGAAGATAATGGTGTTCCTAATTGATGAGCAGTCTCTTTTGCCATACCAACCCAAATAGAACGTTGTTCACTCCGCTTAATATTTCTGTAACCAAGGTACCCAACTAACAAAAAGAGCAAGAGTACACTAATCTGGACAAATGGTGCTAGTGAAATACGGCTAACCAAGTCTGAAGGACCGTAATGAATATAATATTCGGCAGGTACGCTAAAAGGGATTGGATCCGTATCTCGACTTAATCTTTGTAAAAATGTTCTAACCCGGTTTACAGAATATTCGTCTTGAATACGCTCGTCTGGCAAACCGAGACCTCGCCAACCAACAATTTCCCCCTCGCCATCAGTTACAATCGCTCGTGAATTGTTGAAATAAAGGTAGCTAAAACCTTCTGAAGGGACGGAAACTATCAAAGGATTTCGTCGGTTAACACGTAACTCTTCTAATGCCAAACGCACCTGAATCAATGCCGAAGTGGATTGGTTCGTTTCTTCAGGAAGACCGGCCCCAGTCCATCTTACAATGTCCCCATTATTATCTGTAATCACAACTCGATTACGATCTACATATATTTGAGCCTGTGTATCAGGGGATAGGTAATATTGAATTGGCTCATTTTCCTGATCCATTTTCTTCAACAATCGACCAAGAACTACATCGTTAGTTTCATTTTGTGCGTTCTGAAATGAAGAAAACCATCCAGAAATACCATCTTTCTCTCGAGCTAGTAAATCATCTATACCTCTTTGTTCAATAATTTCACCGCGATGGTTTGTTATGATACACGGAAAATCGATATTGGGATTATTGATGACCTCCGTAAAAATTGTCATCGTCTGTTCCTCGCTCGCTAGGGGTGCGAAAGAAATGAGACGAGCATAGAGACCGACCCGGCTTTTTTCCTGCTCACGTAATTGATGAGACAAAGATTCATTGTAAAGAAGAAAAGCTATAATAGCCAGAACGCTGCCTAAGAATACGTAAGCACGAAAAATCGGTGATATGCCGAGAGAAAATAAAACATTTCTCAGCCAAATATGGCCTTTCCGATGAGCATCAGTTACGTTAGGCTTCACGACATCGATTGGGGCCTGTCCTCTTCGACGACGGCGACTATTGTTTAGAACTTTGGACCGTTCCTTCACAACTTTCTTTTCCATAAAAAATTATTTACGTCATATTGTGTTTTGAGGATTGATGCATGCATAACCTAACCTTTTATATTATAATTTACGTCACCCTACACCATTTTGTCACGAAGTTATGCACCTGAAATCAAGAAATAACTACCGATGCACGTAAATTGCTACGTACTATATCTTATGATATCCATACTAAAAGTCAGTGAACTCCATGCAGAAAACTCTTCCTCAACCCTGTCTGACACTACTGATTTAATACACCTCAATAGGGTTGCCGTACTGATTGGTGGGATAGCAAGTTTTCGTTATATCGGACTAAATCACGTCGAGCAAACATGGTACTCCGGCGAAAAAGCTGAGAAAATCCGCTGGAGAAATGACTGGAAAGGCGATACATATTTAAATATGGATAAGGGTGGGCATTTAATGTCTGGCCTTTTTACCGCAAGCACCATAACTCGCACCTCCTCTTGGGCTGGTTTTGGTTCACGAACATCTGCCATATTAGGTACCTTGATAAGTTGGTCGGCTCTATTTGAGATCGAAATGCGTGACGCTTACTTCGCGCAATGGGGATTTAGCATACCTGACTTCACTGCAAATACAATCGGTGCGAGCATTCCTCTTATATACTCGTTGTTTCCGCAAAGTCGATCTATTCGATTTAAGTTCGGCTACTACCCTTCGAATCTTTACTTAGACCGAAGAGAGAGAAGTTCGAGATATGAACCTTTCACAAATCATGTAATTGACGATTACGAGGGAATGTCCTTTTGGGTTAGCGTACCTACCGAAAATTTCTTTCCCAAAAACTTCCAATCTAAAATTCCACGGTGGGCACGATTAGCTTTTGGGTATGGTGCAATTGGGTTACACGGTAGCAATAAAAAAAGTCGTGGTCAAAATAAAGGTTATCCCGATCGCCCAGATGCAAGACCCGAAATTTTTATTGGCCTGGACTACGACACAACATACATTCCCGGATCCAACCATATATGGAAGAACATTCGAGAACAATTAAATTGGTTACGGCTGCCCGCACCAGCCTTACGTGTCTATCCTGACCTTAGGTTTTATCTACTAATGCTCTAAGAATAAAATCCTAACGCAATAAAGACAACAAACCTTCAATATCAATATCTGCTTCCTTGGCTAAATTTGTTGCCGTCTGCGACATTATCTGAGATCGCGTCAAATGAGATACCGCCTGTGCCAAATCAGCGTCCCTTATTGAAGATTCTACACCCTGAACACGCTCTATGATATTGTTTGTCGCATCAATACTTAATTCAAATCTATTTTGTAACGCCCCGATTTGACTTCGAACTTGAATTACGTTTCTTGCAGCGCTATCTATGTTATCCAATGCCTTCATTGAGCTATTTTGAACATCAACCGAAACAGCGTCCAACTGCATTGCAGGACCCGACGCACGCATATCACCCAAACGTAATTCTACCAAATCATTACTGCTACCGGATGGACCCGCCTGAAGTATAATATCTTCCGTCTCAGAAGTAAGTAGAGAAAAACCATTGTATTTAGCTGATTCCGCCATACGAGTCATTTCATCTTTTAGCTGCTGAAATTCGCTGTTTGTTGCTTGGCGTTGTTCATCATTAATCGTTGAAGAACTGCTCTGGATTGCCAGAGCCTTCATTCGTTGGAGGATCTGGCCTATTTCATCTAAAGCTGTATCAGCGATTTGTAGCATTTGATAACTTTGCTGTATAGAACGACTCCCCTGGCTCAAAACACGCGTCTCTGCCAGTAGTCCATCTGCTAACCCCACACTCGCAACATCATCGCTTGACCGATTTACCCTTTGACCAGAGGAAATTTGTTCCAAATGGCGCGCAACTTTGTCAAAATGCACAGTAAGATTCAAATGCATGTTCTTCAAATGAGCGCTGTTTTGCAGTCGTAAAGTCATAGGAACCTCGTCACTTCGTTAATATTTTCTAACTTCTCGACTAATCGAAGCAAACATCGTACCAAACATCTTTTAGGGCAAGATTTGCAAAGAAAACGTCATCCCCGACTTAAGCGGAGAGAAAATTAGTTAACAAATTTGTTGCAACTAATCTTCGAAACGATCCAATTTGGTAGGTTCAAAAGACTATTCTTGATCAAGTTCATCGGAATTAACATCATTGGGATTTTCACCACTCTGCATGTTGCACACACCATGCAACACGGCACCATCTGCAACAGACAATGCCTTTGCATGAACGTCACCGACCAAACACGCATCTCCATCAAGGCGTACTTTATCAGCATGTACATCACCATCCACCCGACCATTTATATATACTTCCTTAGCCCACAAATTTCCACGCGATTGACCCGACTGGCTAATTGTTAAAGCACCTGAGCATTGCAATTCCCCATTAAACGTACCGTCAATGCGGACACCATTGTCCACCTTCATCGTGCCTTCGAAAACAGTACCAAGACCAATGATCGTATTTAATTGATTACCATCGGCAGCCTTGGATCCATCGCTTTTTCCCAACATCAATTTTGTCCGGTTTTTAATTGGTGCCACATTCCACAACGCGATCGGAATATAGTCTGCAGTGAAAATCAAAGCAACACATTTCCCCTAACATTCACAAAGGTAGGAACTTGTACCTCTTTCAACTATTCAACGATGCCAAAGTCTTCTTCATAACGTAAAAGTATTTCACAAACACAATTTATGGCATCCATTTTTAAATCTTCAAACACTGTACTATGTAATACAGGATAGCCTGCATCAAAATACGTGCCAAGAATATGATCCTGTATGAGAAAAATTTCATCCAGATATTTTAAATAACGATGCATAGAGCGTTCGGGAGCCTGTTTAGACCTACGCCGAAAACGTTTTTCATATTCCTTACGATCGTTCAAACCGATACATAGCGGTATCACTAAGGCCGAATCAGAAAAACTTGTAATATTTAGTAAATCAGGCAACAGATGCACTCCATCGACAACAACACTCGTATTTTCAGACATACATCGACTAATTATTGCCTCGACACCCACGCAAATAGCACGAGCTTGATCACGAAAACCAGTAATTACTCTGAGCTCTTTTTCAGAATCTTTTGGCATGCACTCCCATGCATTGTAAGTTGAAGCATGCAGCGTAGGCATGAGTTCCGTTGTAAGTGTCAATCGCATCATTTGGCGAATATCATCAGTAGCCACTACCCTAGGGATATTCAAGATGTTGGCCAAACTAATAGCCAAAGTAGTCTTTCCAGCACCACTTGGTCCACATATCAAAATGATTATGGGACGATTCTTCTTTCCCCATGTCCCCCAGGTACGATAACGGTCTGCGTATAGCTGACCATGAGATGCTGCAATCAATTTTACCGTATAAGATGTTAATTCTTCCTCAGATATAATTTCGACACGCCGTTCAATCAATTGATCTTCAAGAGCAACAGAAGTAGAATAAGCTGAATCAGCAGCCAACCCAGTTCTTTCAATCAAACGAGCATGCAAACCTTTTGAAAAGGGGCCTTTCCCCTCTTCTCCTTCAACCACTATCTGTGTTATTTGGCGCTCCCAAAATTGTAGATCCCCTAATCGACCACCTATGTCAAAGGCATTAACGACATCACGAACCAGATCTAACATCTCTGATTTTTCAATATCTTCAATCTTAGTTAAACGCTGTCTAACCTCATTAGCTATATCCCTAGCTTCTTTATGCCCGATACTGCGCTGAATCAGGTACTGCACTAACATACCCCTCATAAAAGGGATTTTATTATCTCCATCAATTATCGTTGCCATTTTAAATTATCAACAAAGGTCTCTTGATTGTTTACATACAATAAACTTTTGGTCTTCTATCTGTTCGTCTTGTCTTGACGCATCCATTCTACAACCTGTGCCAGCCCAAATTCGAGATTAGCGGATGGTTCGTAACCCAGCTCTATTCGAGCGGAACTAACATCTGCTAGAGACTCACGAACATCTCCAGCTCTACCGGATGTCATTTCGGGCACTATTTCCGTTCCCAAAATTCGATTAAGTACCGCGACTAATTCAAGCATATTAGTGCTGTGCCCACTTCCAACATTGTAAATTTGTCCCTCCGCTCTTACCACTTCACAAGCCAGAATATTAGCTAAAACAACATCATTAACAAAAACAAAATCGCGTGTCTGCAATCCGTCACCAAAAATGATAGGCGATTCATCGTTCAACATCTTGCGAACAAAAATGGATATAACACCAGAATACGACGATGCCGGATCTTGCCGTGGACCGTATACATTGAAATAACGCAAACAAACACTTTCAAGCCCATGCTCCATACTATAATATCGACAATAATATTCTCCAGACACTTTTGATATAGCGTACGGCGACACAGGTTTCGGTACCATCGTCTCGAATTTAGGAACCTTAGGGTCATCGCCATAAGCCGAAGCAGAAGCTGCAAACACTACCCTACGAACATCAGCTTTCCTAGCAGCCTCAAGGATACTAAGCGTACCAAAACTATTCGTCCGTTGCTCTATCAGTGGCTGCTCTATTGAAACCTGCACAGAAGCAATTGCAGCTTGATGCAGCACAAATTCCACCCCTTTCATGGCACGGGACAATGTCTGAGAATCCAAAATATCACCCTCAACAAAATCTATATCACCTTCAAGCTGCTTAAGGTTTTCCCGTCGTCCCGAAGAAAGATTATCTAAAACCCTAACGCTGTGACCAGCACTGATCAAACCTTCACAAATATGAGACCCAATAAAGCCACTTCCACCCGTAACTAAATATTGCGCCATTTTGGAGATCCAATCATCGATATTGCACTTGGTTATTTGTTTGTTAACAAAACCAGAATCTTTTGAGACAAAATAACAGTTTTTAATTTATCAACAGCAAGTAAATTTTTCTTGGCCGTTTGACAATTATCATACAGTCGATTACAATTGGATTATCTCACACGAGGCGGTGTGGGGGGCCATGGTGTATAACATCATGGCCTTTTTCTTTTTATGTCATTTTAAAGATATATCCACACAACAAAATACCGACTCTGTGATTTGTTCGACGCTTTAAACTACTTTAATTTTTCCGCAGGCATTCCACATCTTTTCATGAAACGGTTCGATGATGCCAGCTTCAATCCTTAACACAAGTAAATTACCCGCCCCATGCATTTTGACAATTTTTGGAGCATCCGGAGATTTAACTCAACGTAAGCTCGCACCAGCTTTGTGGTATTTAAATCAGCAAGGCCTCTTACCCTCTTCGTTTGCTGTAATCGGCGTTGCCAGGCGAAATTTCGACGACGAAAGCTTCCGAACACATATCAGATCCGCACTCAAAAAATTCGTCAAACAAATAGACGAAACTCTGCTCAGGGATTTTTTAGGAAAATTTTATTTTGTATGTGGCGAACCTAACGACCCCAATACATATAAGAATTTAAAACAGCGTCTTGTCGCATTAGACAAAAAAGAAAATACAGGTGGGAATAGATGCTTTTATTGTTCCGTACCTCCACAAATTTATATTGGAATTGTAGAGCAACTTGGAGCTTCTGGTTTACATCGAGAAAACGTTGAACAACAAGGGTGGTCTCGTATAATTGTGGAAAAACCCTTCGGAAGGGACTACCAATCTGCCTGTAGTCTAAATAAGACCCTTCTTAAAGTTTTTGAAGAAAAACAGATCTACCGGATCGATCACTACTTAGGTAAGGAAACAGTACAGAACATCCTCGTCTTCCGCTTAGCAAATTCCATCTTTGAACCACTTTGGAATCGACGTTACATCGACCACGTTCAAATAACAGCAGCCGAGACTGTAGGCGTTGAACATCGAGCAAACTATTATGACTCCTCTGGAGCGCTCCGTGATATGATCCAGAACCATCTTTTGCAAATTCTGTGCGTTGTAGCCATGGAACCACCTTCAACTTTTGACGCACTCAATGTTCGGTTAGAAAAACTAAAAGTCTTAAATGCAATTCATCCGTTCAATCTAGGCGAGCTCGATCAGTATGCGGTTCGCGGGCAGTACTCTCCAAGCCAAAATGAAAAAGTCCGATTAAATGGTTATCTTCAAGAACAGGATGTTCCCAAAGAGTCTCGCACCGAAACTTTTGCCGCTTTGCGATTTACAATAGAAAATTGGCGTTGGAAAGGTGTACCCTTCTATCTTCGCACAGGAAAACGTTTGCCTAATCGATCAAGTGCTATTACACTGCAATTTCATCAACCCCCTCACCTAATCTTCAAGCATGGGACCAACTTGCCTCCAAGCACATTGACAATCCGTATACAACCAGAAGAAGGTATTTCCTTATCATTTAACGGGAAAACACCCGGTCCAGACATACAGCTCGGAAACGTGGGAATGGACTTTTCTTACGAAGACACTTTTGGGGGACGTAGCCCGGATGCTTATGAAACACTACTACTAGACTGTCTGCAAGGTGATTCAACGCTATACGCAGACCGTCTGTGGATTGAAAAATCATGGGAACTATTAACACCATTAATCGAAACCTGGCATTCTCCTGATTCCGGAACAATTCCACAATATCCAGCAAAAACTTGGGGACCCGTTGAATCGAATAATCTAATGCAAAAGGAATGGAGAAAATGGGCAATAATATAATTTTTGCTGGCGACGTTGGCGGTACTAAATCATATCTTGGCCTCTTTAAAACGGCATTAGAGGGTCCGGAATTACTAAGTCAGACGCGATACGAGACGCGCTCTTTCCCTGATATCGTTCAACTACTCCAGGCATTTCTCTCTGAGAATGATTTGCTACCTGAAAGAATTGTTTTAGGAGTTCCAGGCCCCGTCCGTCAACTACCCGTAAAAGCTGTTAATTTGCCTTGGTTGATAGACCCAGACCAAATAAAAAACCAATTAGGAATACCAACGATTAACCTACTCAATGATTTAGAAGCAACTTCTTATGGCACTCAGGCACTAACAGGAAAAGACCTTTGCACACTAAACGACGGAACTGTAGACAGAGAAGGAAACGTAGCCGTAATTGCCGCAGGAACTGGCTTAGGTGAGGGCGGACTTGCCTGGTCTGGAAACCATTATACTGCAATAGCTTCTGAAGGGGGCCATTCGACTTTTTCACCCTCCTCCGACCTACATTACGAACTAGGTGCATATCTAAAAAAAAAATTCGGCCATGTTAGTTGGGAACGGGTTATTTCTGGACCGGGACTTGCATCAATTTACGAATTTTTGAGATCGCGGGAACCCGACCACGAACCTTCCTGGATGAAAGAAGCCTTAACGAAAGAAAATGATCCTTCCAACACAATTGCTAGGGTCGGTTTGAACGAAGACTGTAAGCTGGCAAGCGACGCCCTTAATCTTTTTGCAGATCTATATGGCTGTGAAGCTGGTAATTTGGCGCTTAAACTCATGTCCACAGGCGGGCTTTTCTTAGGCGGAGGCATTGCTCCAAAACTATTACCACGACTAAATAACGGAATTTTCATGCAAAGCTTTTTAAATAAAGGCCGAATGAAACAAGCATTAGAGTCAATTCCAATTCATGTCGTCTTAAACGACAAGGCTGCTTTGCTGGGAGCAGCTTGGTGGGGCAATCAACAACATGTTAAAGACAAAAAGTAAGCTAAAGAATTGATGTCCTTTGGGATCAATTCTTTAGTAATTCCTTCAACCGATTACCAATTATTGTCGGCTCTCCTTTTTTCAAGCATGTTGGACCAAAAATTACAATACCTTCGTCGACGGAACTTGGATTAGCTGCAATCGATGGACTTCCATCTTGAAGAGATCTAACCAATTCAATAGCTGTAATTCCCGCTTCGGCTTCATCTAATTCCAATCGAACAATTGGAATGCTTGAACGTTTCTTATCTGAGACTACATCAATCTGTGTATATGACAATTCCCCACATGCGCGCACTAATTCATTCATCAATTCCAACCAATGTTGATCACGCTTAATTACGTCCTCTTCCACAAAAAAACGAAGAGCGGTTAATAATCCTACAATCTCTTCCTTTCCAACTTTACAAGGACGACCAATACCATGTTGGGGCGCACCCGGAAGTTGACTTCGATCGATAAGTCCTGAGGGAGGATCCCACAATTCCGGTAAAATATCTAAATCAAGATGCTGTAAAGCTGCAGCAGCAATTAAATCTCGACGACCACACAAAAAACCAGAGCTCTGTGGACCCCCGATTGCCTTGCCACCACTAAAAGAAACTAAATCAGCCCCCTCAGAAATAAAACGCCGTAAATTACTTTCAGGAGGTAACTGCCCAGCAGCGTCAACCAACACAGGAATACCGTGATCATGAGCAACAGTACAAACATCCTCTAATTTTGGTTGCGTGTGAGGATATGCCACGTAAACCACTGCCGCGGTTCGCTCCGTGATCGCTACGCCGTACTCCCAACATTCAGCATCTCGAACTCCCGCCCCACTAAATCGATCTGCAATACCAATTTCTACAAGTTTTATTCCAACTGACCGGACAGCATGGTCATAAAAATTGCGATGACTGCGCGCCATGACCACTTCGTTTTTCATTCCTCTCGTATCCGGCAACCTATTCATTTTTGAAGGATCCATTCCCGTAACACATGCAGCCGTTCCTAAAAGCAAGGCTGCTGCAGCCCCGCTCGTAACATATCCCGCCTCACTACCTGTAAATTCAGAAATAATCTCGCTCGCTCGTGCCTGTAAAGAAGCTATGTCAACACAATACTGCGATGCTTGAACCATCGCTTCAGCAACCTCAGGCCGCATGACTCCGCCACTAAGACGTGTAGAGGGCCCAACGGCATTTATTACCATAGGTACTCCCAAACGATCGTACACTGTAGTCATAGCTTAAATACCTTTTCTTCAATTGTATAAGACGATACAACGTCATGATTTAAAGTAAAACCCAATCCTGGCCTATCAGGCACCATAAAAGAACCATTTTCAAATTCAAACGACTCGACTGTTAAGTCATTTTGCCAGGCTATAGGACCAACCATATCGTAAGGCTGCGTCAAGTTTGGCATGCAGGCCGCCAGATGTAAACCCATTGCCGCTCCTGGACCATAAGCGACCGTCTGTGACCATCCGCCCAAACCCAAATCATGCGCTAAACGGGATCGGTCAAGAGTCTCTGTAGCCGTCGCAGCACCTACAATAGCATAATCCAACGAGTGATTAGTAAAACGACGAATTAAATCCGAAGAGCTAGAAACATGATCTGCAAGCGGAATGGAAATAGATTCTCTTAAGCGACGCCATTCACTAAATGAACCACCATACGCTTCTTTAGTTATTGGGCTTTCTAAACAGTCTATCTTATGACCTTGCAAACGGTTCGCTACTTCCTGCACTGCCCACACTTCGCCTAAACGCCAACGTATATCAGGCCTAACCACCATATCAGGCAAGGATCTGTGAATGGCTTCTACTCGATTAACTACATAATCAATCCGAGCTTCCGTTGTATTTTCTGCCTCAGTAATACATTTCATTTTATAGGATTTAAAACCTGTAGCCCAACCCCATTCGGCGTCTTTAGCCGTATTTTCTACAGTCTTATACCCAGTACATTGCGTACACGGTATCCCCTCCCGTAACCTACCGCCTAGCAACTGCCATATTGGCAATCCCAACGCCTGCCCCCTCAAATCGAGCACTACCTGCTCGAAAGGTCCCGCCATCCGCTCTCGTGGAAGACGCAGATTGTAATCTAAAACACTTTTTCCAAGCCAGTCAGAGAGTTCTGCTACAATCAGGTCGTTTGATAGGCCCTGGTTCAACTCGGTCAAACCTTTCAATCCAGCATCGGTATCGACTTCGACGATACAACGATTTGTACGCTGATGAGCAGGTTGACCATAGACCTCATCGGACCACCAATTCGGGCGCTCAGGCACATTAACTAACCATAATTTTATACGTTGTATCCGCATATGACCTTTATTCCTCTAATTAACAACCTTTTAATTAACCATTAGCATCATAAAAAAGTCCGGGCGCCGGAAACTGATCGCATAAGTCCTTCACCTCTTCCGCTACAACCCGATAGGCTTTCTTCCGATCTAACAAATCTAACGTCTCGTCGGAGCGTATTCGCGCGACGGCTTCCATCCAATCAGCAAGCCGAACCATTTCATCAGGACCAAATCCACGCGACGTTATGGCCGGAGTTCCGATACGAATACCACTTGGATTCATTGCCGGGCGCTTATCAAACGGGATACGATTGAAGTTGCAAACAATACCCGAAGCATCCAACGCCTTGGCCATCTGCCGACCGGTAATTCCCTTGTTTGTCACGTCTATAAGAATAAGATGGTTGTCTGTTCCTCCTGAGCTCAGACAAAATCCCCTAGCAATTAATGCCTTAGCCAACGCATCAGCATTTCGTACAATTTGCTGAGCATATTGCTTGAATTCTTGAGTCTGTGCCTCTTTAAGAGCAACAGCCAAACCTGCCGTAGTATGATTGTGTGGTCCTCCCTGAAGCCCTGGAAAAACGGCCTTGTCCAGCACCTCAGCAAATTCATTCTTGCACATAATCATACCTCCTCGAGGTCCGCGAAGCGACTTATGCGTCGTCGTAGTCACAATGTCAACGTGAGGAATTGGAGAAGGATGGACCCCTGCGGCAACCAGTCCTGAGATATGGGCAATATCTGCAACCACAACGGCATCAACGTTCTTACCAATAGCCGCAAATTTTTCAAAATCGACGAATCGCGGGTAGGCAGTCGTTCCACAAAAAATGATCCTTGGCTTATATTTTTTTGCCAGTGATTCTACTTGTTCAAAATCTATAGCTCCGTCATCTTCGCGAACCCCATACTGCACAGCATGATAGTGCTTCCCCGAAATACTAACCTTGTCTCCATGCGTAAGATGACCTCCATCGGCCAAACTAAGCCCCATAATAGTTTCACCGGGCTCAGCCAAGGCAACATACACAGCCTGATTCGCTGGAGATCCAGAATAAGGCTGAACATTTACATGTTCAGCACCAAAGACCGTTTTTGCCCGTTCTACACATAATATCTCAAGTTTATCAATATGCTGTTGGCCTTCGTAATACCGATCCCGGGCATAACCTTCAGAATATTTGTTCGTCATTATACTACCCGTCGCCTCTAAAACTGCTCTGCTAACATAGTTCTCAGAGGGTACAAGCCGAATTTTGACATGTTGCCTCTTGTTCTCGGCGTTGATAATTGCTGCTACCTCCGGATCACTTTTTGTGATAGAAGTCATGAACTGAATCTCTGGTGTTCCAACAGATTGCATTCTTTGCCTCTTATTTGAGTCTTTTGTTAAGTTACCATTACCACCGAATTAAGAAATTATAGAAGGGGGTTTTCATGGGCAAGTATTTGGGCTTGGATTCGAGCACTCAATCGTTGACGTGTTGTCTTATCGACCATGACAGGCACAAGATTGAATATGAACGTTCGATAAATTTTGATAAACATTTTTCGGATGATTATGGTACTGTAAACGGAATCCTCAGGCTAGAAAACGGCACCGTACATAGTCCCCCGTTAATGTGGGCCGAAGCACTTAATATTTTGTTTGATACAATGCGTGGTGACGGGGTTGATCTTAGCGACATCAGCTCTATTTCCGGTAGCGGCCAACAACACGGCACTGTCTATTTGAATCATAGTATAACAAAAAAATTAGCCAATTTGGATCCAGAACAAATATTAAAGACCCAATTGTCGTGCGTCTTTTCTCGCTCAACATCCCCAATCTGGATGGACACTTCAACGCATATACAATGCACCGAGATTGAAACCGAGGTTGGAGGAAAGGATGCTCTATTAGATTTAACGGGTAACACCGCCTTTGAACGTTTTAGCGCACCGCAAATTCGGAAATTTTATCAAGATGACCCCGAAGCTTATCATCAGACTTCCAATATTTCTCTGGTGAGCTCTTTCATAGCAAGTGTTTTAGCGGGCAAACTAATTGGAATAGACCCAGGAGACGCGAGTGGGACAAATTTGATGGACATATCTAAACGCAAATGGAGCCTTAAAGCTTTAGATGCTACAGCGCCAGATCTGGCAAAAAAATTGCTACCAATATTAAATCCTCAGACCACCGTGGGCAAAATTAGCAGCTATTTTTCTAAACGATATGGGTTCGATCCTCGCTGCACTATTTTACCATTTTCGGGAGACAACCCATGCAGCCTGATTGGATTGGGACTCGTAGAATCTGGCAGGGTAGCTCTCAGTCTGGGCACATCCGACACACTCTTTGCCTGTATGAACGCCCCGCGTGTTTCACGCAACGGTGAAGGCTGTGTCTTCGCTTCGCCTGACGGCAGAAACTATATGGCTCTTATTTGCTTCCTTAATGGAAGTTTAGCACGTGAAGCCGTCCGAGATAATTACCATTTTGGATGGCAAGAATTTACCCAAGCCTTAAAAGATACTCCGCCAGGCAACAATGGCGCCCTAATTTTACCTTACTTCTCTCCAGAAATCACCCCTAAAATTTCAAATCCTTGTGTAATACGCGACTCATTAAACGAGTCAGATGCAAAAGCCAACGTTCGTGCCGTAGTTGAAGCACAGGCAATGGCTTCAAAAATCCACTCAGACTGGATGAACGTTACCATTCGTTCACTTTATGTAACTGGCGGCGCCTCAACTAACGAAGAAATACTCCGAATTTATGCAGATATACATAACTGTCCCGTACACCGTTTTGAAACGACGAATTCTGCTGCTCTGGGAGGTGCCTTACGAGCGCTACAGGCCGACATCCGTTGTGACTGGAAAACCGCCGTAAGCCCTTTTACCCAGCCTGCGGCAAATTCCACTATTGAGCCCAAACCTAATGCCTCTGAAATATATGTTGAACTTTTGAAGCGATACGAAACACTTGTAGCCACACATAGCCATTAAATTCGATTCTACACTTGAAAAATTTACTAAGGAATACTTTCTATGCTTTTATTCGATGCTCACCTTGACTTAGCTATGAACGCCTTGGAATGGGACCGAAACCTCGAACTTGAGATCAAAGACTTGAGAGCACTAGAAGAAAATATGTCGGAACCTGGACGTGCACGAGGCACTACGACACTGCCGGAGATGCGTTCTGGTGAAGTCTTTCTTTCGGTTGTAACAGTAATTTCTCGTACAGCTCGTCCTGGTCTTTCAACCGGCACAGCTAGTCAAGAAATATCCTGTGCTCGAGCTCGCGGCCAGTTAGCTTATTACCGTCTACTAGAGAGCCAAAGAAAAGCGCATATTATAACTCGCTCCGACCAAATAACGGCCCACAAATCCGATTGGGAAAATAGTAATGGAGAAAATCGGCTAGGATTTATAATTAGCATGGAGGGTGCAGATCCCATCGTCTGGCCAGAACAGGTACACGAATGGTACAATCTTGGATTACGGCAGGTCAGCCTTTCCCATTACGGCGTAAGCACGTATTCACACGGTACGGGTACTGTTGGCGGAGTAACAAAAAGTGGCATAAACTTGCTAAAAGAAATGGAAAAGGCCAAGATCGCTCTAGACCTCACACATTTGGCCGACAAAGCCTTTTGGGAAGCATTAGATAATTTCGGCGGACGTGTTCTGGCCAGTCACAACAACTGTCGAAGGTTAGTTCCCAATCAAAGACAATTCACTGACGAGCAGATTAGAGCCATTATCAACAGAGATGGTGTTATCGGCTCAGCACTTGATGCTTGGATGTTACACCCTAATTGGATTCGCGGAGAATCGCAGCCCGCAATGGTGTCGCTATCCGATGTGTCTGAGCATATTGATCACGTCTGTCAATTGGCTGGGACGACTCAGCATGCAGCCATCGGGTCTGATTTAGACGGGGGTTATGGAACAGAGCAGACGCCCTGTGATTTAAACACCATTGCAGACTTGCAAAAACTACAAGGTTTATTGGCAGAAAAGGGTTATAAACAAAAAGATATCGAATCAATTTTTCATGGGAACTGGATCCGTTTCTATACGGAAATCTTGGAATAATAGAGGCCTCAATCCAATAAATGACTGTCATCTCGGCGGAAATGCTGTACCTTCCTCAGGTTCATAACCCAATTCGTTCGCGCAAGTCAAATCCATCCATGAATACTTGTGCTTCGATACACCATTAACAATTTTAAATCTGATATCTTTGGGCGCATCAACGCAACAGCCAAACAAATTTGCTTGATCCCTAGCGCTAAAACCCATATTAGGCAGCTCTGCATCCCATTTACCACTCTGTTCAAATGCCGCACCGCCAATCCTAACGCAGATACAGGACAAGTCATACTGATGAGCGTAAGATCGAGCTAACGCCTCACCCCAACATTTTGTCGCGCCGTATACATTGATAGGATAAACAGGTATATCCCATTCAACAGGAGTCCTGTCTTCATGCCCTAAAACAGCGTTAACACTACTTGCAAAAATAATTCTTTTACAACCAGCTACCCGTGCAGCCTCGAAAGCATTGTAACACCCAATAACATTCAGGTTTAACAAAGTTTTGTAAAAATCGGCTTCCATGCTTGGATCAGCAGCCAGATGAATAAGCGTGTCTACACCCTTACAGGCATCCAAAAAGGACTGATATTCCGTTATATCCATCTCGACAACATCCTCATGATCCTTTTTCTGCTCAATGGGCTTAACGTCGGCTAAGCGCAAGCGATACCGATCTCCCCAGAATTGGCGCAAATTACTACCGATCCTTCCAGCTGCACCAGTAATCAATACAACATTTTCAGACATAACTTTTAAACCTTTCCTAAAAGTGCCCGGTAGGCAACCAAAGCCGCGGCCACGTGTACATTCATTGATGGACCCTTACCGTACATCGGTATGTATACCGACCCGTCACAATAGGACAAAGTCGAGGAATAAACACCGCTACTTTCATTGCCTAGGACCAAACAGAGCTTCTTTGGATACTGATATTCGAGATAACAAATTGATTCTGACGTGGTTTCCAAGGCAATTAGGCTGTATTCCTCACCGCGTAACAATACCAGAGCATCTTCCAAACGAGGAATACGACGCCAAGATACGCGTCGTTCATGGCCACGGCCTGTCCGTTCGATTTCACCATGCGGAGGAATTGGGGTGGTTCCGGTAAAAATTAATTCTTTAGCTCCGCAAGCATCGGCAATCCGAAAGATCGATCCGACATTAAGCGGATCTTCAAAACTCTGCAATAAGAAAGCCAGTTCACACTGAGGAGGATAATAAGCTGCAGCGCTATCAAAAAGACGTCTTGTTTCAACTTTCTTTAGTGGGCGCACAGCTAAAAAAACTCATGCTTACAAAAAATTATTTCAAAAACATTGGATAAAAACCAAGTCATGAATTTCCTAACGTCATCTCTCGAAAATTTAAAATGATATACCTTTGAATTTTTTTATGTGTTCAGTAATCGCAACTTCAACCGGCAACCTCTCCATACTCGAGGCTCCGTAAAACCCATTCAAACCACTAGTGTTATGTAGTATGTATTCTGCGTCTTCAGGCATCGATATCGGACCGCCGTGACACAAGACTAGCACATCCGAGTTCACCCCACGAGCCGCATCACAAATAGCTTGCACCTGCACAACAGACTCTTCTAAAGTAAACGAGGTTGTTGCGCCGATAGATCCCTTTGTTGTAAGCCCCATGTGTGCAACAATGATATCTGCTCCTGCATCAGCCATTTGCTCAGCCTCCTGGACATTAAATGCGTAAGGCGTTGTAAACAAATCCATGGCATGTGCAGCCCGAATCATTTCCACTTCGGGCCCGTATCCCATACCAGTTTCCTCAAGGTTTTGCCGAAAAATACCGTCTATTAGACCGACCGTCGGAAAATTTTGAACACCAGAAAAACCAACAGACTTTATTTCTTTCAAGAAAATGTCCATTTGCCTAAATGGGTCGGTACCACAAACCCCTGCAAGAACCGGAACCTTCTCAACAACCGTCAAAACCTCATTAGCCATATCTAAAACAATTTCATTTGCATCACCATACGGCATCATACCCGAAAGAGAGCCGCGTCCGGCCATACGAAAACGACCCGAATTATAAATTATGATCAAATCTACACCACCGGCCTCTTCAAATTTGGCGCTAATGCCTGTTCCTGCCCCAGCGCCAATAACAGGACGCCCCTCATCTATCTGCTGCTGAAGTTGATTCAAAACTTCTTTTCTCGTATACCCCACGGTCAACTCCCAACCTTTTTTGCAGGTTCAATTTTAACACCCTCCATCCGACGCAACTCGGCCTCAGGACCAAAGGGGGAATAGATCGCGATCAACTTCATCGGTTGATCACCACTATTGATTGTCGAATGATAAATTGCCGTCGGTATATGCACCAATTCCCCAGAATTGATCTCTTTTTCTAAAATACCCGAAACTAATTCAACTGTTTGCATTCCAGTTCCTTCGACCACATATAGTATTTCCTCACTATACGGATGGTTGTGACGTGCATGCCCTTTACCAGGTTCCAATGTCACCAATCCACAGCTAAAACGTTCAGCCATGGTCACAAGCGGTTCCGATAGCCAATTCAACTTACCCCAGTCAAACACCTGAGTCTCTACATCCTCCGGCTGAACGAACGTCATTTTCTCTTGCATATATCCTCTCTATCTAACAAGTCATCAACTCCAACAACACCTCGACCGCACGAGCAGCAAATACTGGGTGGTTGATATTATAATCTAATTCCTCAATACAAATATCAGATCTCAATTTTTTCTTTAATTCCGTAGCAAAAGCAGCGTCAGCAGCGCGATCACAAAACAGCTCACCATCGCCATCCAAAATTGAAATACCACGTTGTGGCAGCAAACACGCTACCGGGCCACATGACAAATTTAACTTCTCTGAAAAAATATCCCCTAATTTTTTGTTTTCTTCAACATTGGTCCTCATTAACGTCACGGCAGGATTCCACTCATACAAAAGACGGTTTGCATCACGATAGCGGGAAGGTACCGTTTCCAATCCTCCAAAATTAACCATGTCGATACAACCTGGAACAACAACCTGAGGCACACCCTTAACTCCAGCAGCGGTCAAACGATTAGGACCGGCACTAAATATGCCACCACATAGCTCATCAGCCCATTCCGTTGTCGTAATATCCAACACACCATCAACCAAACCGTCACCAATAAGAGATTCCATGGTGCGACCTCCCGACCCCGTCGCATGAAATACCAGGACCTCAAAACCCCGGGATTCCAATAGCTCTACGCAGGTATTTACACACTCCGTAGTGTTGCCGAACATTGACGCAGCAATTACGCGACGTTTGTCTTCCACAACCGGTGGAGCATGAGAAACCATCCCACAAATCGCCCCAGCTGCTCTTGATATTACGATTCGTGAAATTCGGTTAATACCTGCCACATCAACAATCGAAGGAATCATAACAACATCTTTGTCTCCGACAAACGCTGACGTATCGCCAGAAGCTACTGTTGAAACACAAACTTTCGGGATACCGATCGGCAGGGCACGCATCGCAGATGTAACAACACTACTTCCACCGGATCCTCCCATTCCAATAATTCCCTCTATGGCCTTGGAATCGTGGAGCCGCTTCGCCATAGCTGCCGCACCATCGGCCATGGCTGCCATTGCCTTCCCTCTATCGTTCAAATCTCGCAGTTCCTGGAGCGTCCGGCCAGCGGCACCGGCAATTTCCTCAGCCGAGATATCAACCGTAACACCCTTTGGATTACCTACGACACTCGTGTCTACAGAAACCACATTATGTCCGAAACGAACAATTTCACCGTGTAAAAAAGCGTATTCTATCCCCTTGGTATCAAACGACCCGATCATCATGATCGTCGCCATAAGCAACCCTCCATAAGGTTAATTCCAATTATCTACATTTACACATTCCAAGTATACGATAAAAATAAAACCCACTAAAAATTTAGCTCCTAAAAACATTTCAAATAAATATTACGAATTTAGCAATTTTACTGTGTACACTAGTCCAGTCCATACAAACGCTTCACCTTTGCCCAAGCAGTAAACAAAGTCACAGTAGGGACCGGTGTTGTCTCTCGAGGCACGCTATCAGCATCCCATGGACGGTATACCTCACCCTCCGGATCTTTATCACCAGGTCGCCAAAGTCCGTCCGGATCACCCAACTCCAAACCATTGCTTGCCCCGTCTCCGTCAGCATCCAACAACGCAAGCTCTTTACTCCAAACAACTGTACCGGAAAAGCCCGAAGAAGAGAGGAAATTATTTTCTATTTGAGTTCCAAATACATTCCTTGAGCCTCCTGGTTTGAGATGACATGCGCTGCAACCAAACTTTGCTCCATTAGGTATTTGATCTATCCGAGCAGGCCTTGCATCGACAACATCATTCACGAAAAAGGCTAATATGAGTATTATCGAATACATAAAATGGCTCCTTCCTGTTTAACTTTGACATCGAGAACAGTTTAACGAGGTCATTTGCAGCTCTATATCGAGATTGACCATACTGAAACTAATATCGAACCACGGTTAGAAGAAAATTTCATATGTAAGGATGGTGGGAATTCTTTACGACTACAAACCCATCCAGCAAGACTACCAACGGCAGCTCCGGCAACAACATCTGAAAAATAATGATGTCGGCCGTTAAGACGTGAAAAAAAAACCATCCCACTCGCTGCAAATGCACCGAACCGATATGCACCATGATAATGACGCGCTATGACTGTGGTTGCCGCAGCAATGTTTGCTGCATGTCCAGAAGGAAAAGAAAAACCACCTTCCCCTTCTGGACGTTTTCGGTTAAAAATAAACTTCAAAGGTCCTACCAAGGAGTTGGCAAGAGTAACAGATCTCAACAGATCAGAGCTGGTAGTATCTAGTGCTGAAATCGAATTGAATTTCGTAAATAGACGAAAGCTGGTCGCAAAGGTTAACATCACAAGCGGATCAGAAAACTTGTCAAACGTGCGAGCCACAGGATCGAATGGACCAAAATCCACTTTAAAGTCATAAGCCTCATCCCAATATTTTGCCAGTTCACCTACGACCAAACTTCCGGCTGTCCAAGCAATGTATCGCGGCTCTTTTAGTTTTTGTATATCTCGCGACAGTCTGTCCCATTCACCGTCAGCGTTCACGGGGCCAACGACAAAAACAACAGTTAACCACCATGCTCTCATTTAATAGAAGATTCCATTCGACGAATTCCATTCTCGTAAGTTACTTCGTAATCGCCGTCGGGCACCTCCATGGCACGTACTGCGATTTCTCCGAACGTAACCAGCGGCTCTGATTTAAGTAAAACCTCGTCAAAAGACTCCTCCGGCGTTTTATCCGTTGTATCGATGACAACAGTACGACCCCCATGCGTAAAAAGAGATTTGCTGACTTCTTCATCAAAACGACGTTTCACTTCGGGGATATCTTGTTCCCGGACGATGGGATATTCATGAGGACATTCATGCATCCGTCGAGCAATCACCTCATCATCCGCGGTTACATGAAACATAACCAGGTCCGGAATATTTCCTTCCAAGACCTGTGTCTCATAAAGTCGCTGAAAATTGTATACATAACGCTTGTAGTATGGACTCGATGGCTCGTCTCCATACATGTCTGAATAGACAGCTTCTTCAATATGCCAACCGGCTATCAAAGGGCATGCATACTTCTTGATAATATCAATATGATAATGAATTTGCATTCGTTGCATCCGCTCCTTCATATCATCGGGTAAACCAACCATGGTTTTTCGCGAAGCTGGACTGAGCGTCGCATCGGGAATAGTAAAATGGTCGTCTCCGTGAGTACGTATACTACGATGCCTGTAATACCGATCGAGTAACTCGATAAGCGTGGACTTCCCAGCATATTCAATACCTACAAAAATGCTACGCATACCAGACTCCTCTAAAATTGTGTGAACTGGCTTAGTATACCGAATCCTTTATATTCAGAAGAAGGTAAAACTAAAACGTATATCCGAACCCATCAATCTATATATGGATCTAAACATTTCTTTTATTCATGGTATTAACAATGAAAAGTTCCAATAAAATAGGTGTACTTATAGCACAACTTGGCACTCCTACTGCACCTACAGCCAAAGCTTTACGACCATATTTGCGCCAATTTTTATCTGATCCAAGGGTCATCGACCTGCACCCGATTAAATGGTACCCCATTCTCTACGGGATCGTACTTACCTTCCGACCAAAAAGATCCGCAGCCCTTTACAAAAACATTTGGACCAAAGAAGGCTCTCCGCTCATGGTTCATTCAAAGTCTCAAACAAAGGGTTTGAGTAAGTTATTGGGTAATAATTATGAGGTGGTACTGGGTATGCGTTATGGCGAACCGAGTATTAATAATGCATTTAGAATTTTTGAAGAAAAAGGAATAGAGCGTATCCTGGTATTTCCTATGTATCCGCAATTCTCATGTTCAACGACTGGATCAATTTATGATGCCGTTAGTCGAGCCGCTATGGGACGAAGATGCCCGTGGTTTTTTAGTCGAAAGCGTACAATACCTACTTTAAGGTTCGTTCCGCCATATTTCGACCATCCGGCTTACATAAGGGCTTTGGCCCAACGCGTTCGCGAAAGTGAGGCAGAGCTTACGTGGGACCCCGATCACCGTCTAATCACGTTTCACGGCATTCCTCATCGCTATGTCGAAGAGGGAGATCCTTATCAAAAACAATGTGAAGAGACTGCAGGCCTTTTAGCCAATGAGCTCGAGCTCAAGAGCAGCCAGTGGACACTTAGTTTCCAATCTCGCTTTGGGAAAGAGCCTTGGCTCGAACCCTATACCGAAGAAGTCTTAGAGCATTTCGGAGATCAATCAGTTAAGAGATTAATTGCTTGTTGCCCAGGTTTCACTTCAGACTGCTTAGAAACTATTGATGAAATTGGAAGGGAAGGATTCGAGCAATTTAATAGAGGAGGCGGAGAGGAGTTCCACCTGACCCCGTGCCTTAACGACCACCCTGATTGGCTCCGAGCTATGGAAACAATCGTTAGAGAAGAAACCGGTGGTTGGATTTAATATTTGTACAATAATCTTTTGTAAAAAATTTTTCAGGTATTAATTCTGATTTTTTTAATTTTAAAACCGACCTCCACTTCAATATTTTTTCAAATGCCTGCTCCATTAATCCAGTTTTTCAAATATCCATTTGCGTAACTCCGACAAACAATCCGGAGCAATCGAATGCCCCATGTCATATTCAAAATAATCAAGTGTTATCGGCAGTTCAGATAACAAACCCTTAGAATCACGCGCCTGCTCAATAGGAATCACTTCGTCGTGTATCCCATGTGACACAAAAACTGGCAATTGAGCTAGTACTTCAGGATTATCCGGCCGCATCTCCTCACCGTATAAACCACTGAGCGCTACGACGCCTGAATAGTCCTGTGGGCTCTTAAATCCAGCAGCCATCGCCATCGTCGCGCCTTGACTAAAGCCGGCAATTACAACTTTAGTCGGTTCAAATTCGATTTTTAACATTTTAACAAGTTCCCATAGCCGAATCAGTGACTGCATAGCCTGTTCGTAATCGAAATGTATCTTGTCAGGCGTCCTCTCAATATCAAACCATGCAAACCCTCCCATATCCAGCCGATAAGGCGCCCTAACACTTGCACAAGTAATTTCCCTGTCATCAAAATAGGGGCAGAGACCTAACAGATCTCTCTCATTTGAACCATAACCATGAAGTAAAATCAACAAAGGAGTCTTTTTTAGGGGTAGCTGACCTTCTTTATGTAACGCATAATACAAAAAATTAGTCTTCATATATCCCATTTCTTAGGCAGATAATTCAACCTTGTAAGTGCCAGCCTTATACACAACAAAAACAACATGCCCCGACTCGCTAACTACTTCTTGAACTTGAAAATTATTGTATACTTTTTCATTCCTCCAGACTGTTTCTCCGTTAATTGTTATAGTTGGGAAACGCTTACCTAGCCTGGGAACGGCCAGGCGTAATTCACTATTTTGACTCTGCTCTACCTCAAGCAGCAGGTATCCCGATCCATTTAGCGACCAATTCACACCTATGACATTATTTCTGACAGTAAGTTCCGCTTGAGCTCGTTCCAACGATTGGACACTGGGACGCACCTCTATCACCCTTTCAAGTGCAGCAATAGAACGTATTCCAAAATGGAAATAGCCAATGAGCGCGTCAGGCCCGGGCAACGTTTCAAAGGTATTAGCCCTTTCTGACCACGTACGACCTGTTAATTGCAATAACCTACCCCAATTGTCTTCAATGACCGAGCAGGCTTCCTGGGATTGTCCCGACCGCCACAACGCGCCCGCCTGAAAAAATGCCAACCACAGGTCTTCACCTTTTAAGTGAAAATCTTTAAGACGCATGACGACGGAGGCCACTCGACTATTTTCCACTAATTGAAAGTAAAGAGCAAACGAATCTGCCCAACACGCATCGTGGTGATGTCTGTTTTTTCTTTCAATGATTCCATTCTCTATGGACCAATGATTCAGATATCGAGACCGCGCGACTTTAGCTTCGTGCATTAACTTCTCGGCTATTTCCAGATCGCCCGATTCCAAATAATATGTTCTTAGTTTCTCACAGGCTGCCTCGGTCAACATATCGATATGAGCAGGAACGTCTTCACACAAAGAAGAGAAATGAAAGATCCCATCCGTTACTACTGACAAACATTCATCCATCACTTTCCCTGAGACATGATTTACATATTCAATTGCACAAAGGGCCAACGCAGCACACTCTTCTTTTGAAGAGATGCCATTGATTGTCGATAACATCGCACCGAGTGTCTGCGCGCTGCCAGTCTGATAGATGTCATTAAGCCCCAGCACAAATGCATGCAACCCAGAGGCGATATTTCCACTGGCGTGATCGATATAAATTCCCCTTCGAGCGTCTCTCAGTGCATGGGATCCCGCATCAAAGTACGAGGTCCAAATGGTCCCGCTTGTTAATTTCGTTTTAACTTCTGCATCATAGACTTGTTCCATAATTGTCAAACTATCCAAACGTATTTCACTAGGACAATAACTCACCCTCATATGGATATAACGACAAGATACAGCCAAGGGAATTATCCAATCGCTATGTCCGTCTCGACAAACATAACGGGCGGTATATGCAATATCTTTTCTGTTCAATGAAAAACACAAATCTACCAGAGCGCCCTCTATGCCCCTCAACCGAATCCGTGGACAACCATAAACAACACGCCCCATATCAATTACAGCGTAAGCTGCCCGTTCCTTAGCACGAGTCTGGATTAAAACCTCTGTTTTCCCAAGTTGTAATAACGCCTCAGGGTGTACAAACTTTGCCTGACTTAATGACTCAAGGGTTGTGCGAATATCAATGGGTCCGACCGCATCCACTTCACCTAATTCCGTAATAGCCGTCGGGAGCGTCTCCCTTTCTTCGACATTAATTGGGTCCCAATTTTTGGGATCGGGGCCCTCTACGATACAGGCCTTTTCCCATGTGGGAACCTTTATCTGGTCACCATTGGCCTTTGTCGCTGTATAGGTCAGGGCCTGACCATCAACATCAAATTGATACGCTCTGTCTATAAAAACTTGCCAGGACGTGCCACTATGATAGACCCGGCGTTTATTATCATCGCCAATAATCTCGCATTCTGCTATAAACCAATCTTTTGAATAGCCACCTTGCACCTTAACAATAATCTCATAGTCCCCGTCAACTAAAAATGGCGCAATATTTACCTCAACTCCGAACGCCTGACGAGTCAAATTTTTATCTGCACCTGTACGAATACGCTCCCCGTTTATATACAGTACCCACGGTCCACTGGAATACAAGCGCAAAAGCGCTGAAATAGGACTTATTGAGAGCGTTAACCTCTGTCGAAATGCTATCAAAGAGGCCGGAAGATTGGATTGCGGATGCCAAATGGCTTGGGGTTTCACAAAAACCTATATATCGTTTGAGACACTAACAAACATGTTACAAAGACTCTGGTGAAAACAAAAAAATCAATTCTTCAATGCTCAGTTTCAATATCGACTATTTTCTAAAAAATGCTATAGACGGAAAAAGCAAAAAAAGGGGTGTCCGCCCAACAGAACGGACACCCCTTAAACATGAAAAACTAATAGTGTGTAACTAATTCTTCGGCATGCGCATTGCCATTAATCCTTTTTCATTTCGATCACGCACACGCAACATAAAAGCCTCACCGGGGGCAATGTCTTCAAGTGCCTCCTTGTATTCCTTAACTGTCGTAACACGGAATCGATTAACACCTGTAATAAGCATACCGCGACGGAGTCCTCTTCTATCAGCTTCACTTCCTGAACGCACCCCTGAGATCAGAATCCCTTCCACACCCTCGCGGTACCCAAGTCGGCTGGACAATTCTGAAGTCAACTCCTGTACAGCCAATCCAACTCGACCCGCCTCGTTCTGCTGGGCTCCACGATTACCACGAGCCAACGCCAGTGTATCTTCGGTAAGAGCGTCCAAAGAAACCGAAATCCTCTTTTTATCACCATCACGAAGAAGAAGCAATTCAATCTCGGTTCCAGGAGGGGTACGCCCGATAATACTTTTAAGCTCAGTTGAATCGTGTATTTTTCTTCCATCAATTTCAAGCACTACGTCTTCGTCTTCTACCCCAGCTTTATCGGCTGCACCTCCGTCGATAACCTCACTAATTAAAACACCATCCTTTGTCGCAAGCCCCATCGCCTCGGCCATGAGCGGTGATAGATCCCGGATTTGAACGCCAAGTAGGCCTCTTCTAACCTCCCCGTGTTCAATTAATTCGCTCATCACAAACTTAACCTGATTGATAGGTATCGCAAAACCTATACCGACGTTACCGACTCGCCCAAAACCTCCCCCTCCACCGGAGACTATAGCAGCATTAATGCCAACTAATTCACCCTGAACATTCACCAAGGCTCCGCCACTATTACCCGGATTAATAGCCGCATCCGTCTGGATATACGAACCATATTCTTCCCGCGAACGTCCACGGCCCAACCCGCTAACAATCCCCATTGATATTGAGTGTGCAATGCCAAAAGGATTTCCAATTGCTAATACCAACTCCCCTTCTTGCAAATCATCAGAATCACCCATACCAACTTGAGGAAGATCGGCAGCGTCCAATTTTAGTACTGCAATATCACTTAGAGAATCGGTTCCAACTACCTCGGCTTCAAAAAACCGTGAATCCGACAGCTCGACACGAATGTTATCGGCGTTATGTACCACGTGATTATTTGTTAAAACATATTGCTTCCCGTTGAAAGGTACTATCACCCCGGAACCCGCCCCCTCTCTTGACCGCTCTCTGGGCCTCATCCCCCGAGGGAAAAATGGAGATTCCACAACTTCTCTTGCAGATTGCTCAGTGGCTATGGCGACTACCCCTGGCTTTACTTCTGCAGTCAGCGCCGCAAATCCAGCGCTCATGTCTTGAAGTGACCCTACGATAGCCGTATGTGAATCAGCCTCGAGAGAAAAAGTCCGAAAAAAGATGAAATAAAAGATACCCCACCAACGCATACCTAATCTGCCCATCAAAACGTCTCCTTGATTTTTTCCCGTGTTATGTTTGCCTAACAGACGCCACAAATTAAAAGAAGTTTCACAAATCAATTGTATATAAACATGAAGTTTAAGCAATATCCGAATCACCATTATCTCACGGGAATAGATAAAATTCTTCTCAATATACATTAAAGATAATCCGCAAAGAAAGAAGCAACTCAATTACCAATATCTCTGTGAATGCCTGTAAAACAATAAAAGTTTTTGATTTTTGATTACGCTTGAAAGATCAAAGCAGCTACTTGAGGAAACGAAACTAATGGGGGAACGACACCTGTTAGCCATTCCCCCATTTCCAGATTCTTGTTTTTTATAGCCCACCTACTTCAAACCGAAAGAGACCTAACGAGATCGCCATACCCTGGGTCCCAGCAGGTAGAAAACCACCGCGATTAACCGTGGCAAATTCTAAAAGCCTGAGTTTCATACTACCCAAAGAAAAAGGTCCTATCCCAAGCCCAAAGGCAGAGCTATTTCCAACTCTTCCGCCCGCAGACAGGCCGACCCTCATGGGAAACCATTTCACGATGCTGTATTCTGCACCCAACGCAACCCGAGGAGTCGACGAAATACCAAAACCGCTCGAGAACGCTTGATCATACTGCCCGTTAACCCGCAAGTTGTGAAAAACATCATACGTCCCGCCTAAGCGAAGCATAGCCGGTAAATTTGTGCTGAATGCCGAGGTCCCTGTCTTTTCCCTAAAGACGGTATCTCCGTTTTCGTCTAAGGGGTTATCGAAGATCTCACCGAAGCTATTTTGTCCGGCAAAACTCAACGCCCGTAATCGATCCGCTTCTACGTAAAACGAATCCGTTCGGGATTCAAAGGTAAAATCACCTACGTCGAATTCTGCATCCCACGTCATTGTATCTAAGAGATTCATGAACGCCAGACTAACCGTCGCCCTCCCATCGGCCGAAACTCCGGTAACACCAAGATCCAAACCAAACCCCTGGCCCCCACCCATACGGGTAATGCCATAGGCATCGACGTTTGTTCCATTTACTTTCGTCTCAATACCCCCATTAGATCGCAACACTTCACCAATTCCCCCACCGATAACCTTAAACGTACCGCCGACGGCAAACTGAGACAGGTAAGGCTGTAAAAGCGAAGGCATCCATTGTTTAGCCAGAGCAAAACTCAAAACAGCTAAGGCCGAGACATCTCCATCCCATTTTGCAATGTCATAACCTGGAGCCTTCCCCACAGCCTCGCGTTCATAACCAAACTGATTACCATACAATAAAAAATCTATCATATCCCGCGGGATAGCACCTTCCCCACCCACTTGAAGGTCAACAGCAAACGCACCCTTAAAATTTCCAGGAAGTGGAAAGGAAAAACCACCAATAATGGGTACGCCAATACCGACATCCGTATTGAACCGCAATCCACCGGGTCCGATATCGGCAAGTATGGCCTCTTTATCCTCTACATCGATAAAAGTGCCGTTGTATTTGTTGTAGTCTTCAATACTTATGCTATTATTCTCTAAAGAAAACGAAAAATCAAAGAGAGACCGTATGGAAACATTAGGCCCGCCTTTGAGTGCCAGATTCGCCGGATTCCAGTATATGGATTCCGCTCCGCGCGCCATAGCTCCGTAGGCCTGGGCCATACTGGCTGCAGCCGGTTGCATGTCGCCATAGCCAATCGAATAAACACGACCACTAAAACAAATGATCGTTAGTAGCATGATATGTGTAATTGCTCTCATTATCATTCTCCTATTCTACCAGATTTTCGTCTAACAGCACTTCAATCTGTAGACCAGCGATTATATTGACATAGTCTGTGCCGAGCACTTCAACTTCGCCAGTGGTCGCCGGCAATGTGACACGAACACCCGAATATAAATTCCCGCTTTCCCCATCCTCCAAAATGAACTTGAGGACGTCGGATTTTTCTAAATTAATCTCTTGGCTTCTCTTTGACGTTCCACTTGATCGTCCTGAAGCATCAACGGGAGCAGCTTCAACTTGAAACCGGTCTTCATTCATTGGAGGAACCGTGAGAACGGGATCCGTATAGATCGTCTCCGGATCTTTCCCAACGTAAAGGCGTACGCCCACCCCGAGGGGAATGCTGTTCTCTATTTCGGTGATTACTCGCGCTTTGACAAAATTATTGTCGACTTTTCTTCTTATCTCTGAATCACGAAACGTGATATCACGCTCATCGGGTTCAATGTTCGTCTCGTCAAGCACGGTCAAACGAGGAGACGATCTGAAAACTACACTGTCAATACTCACCCAGTCCGTATTTGAAATCACCTCTTCCTCAAGTCCGTCTCCTATGAGCACTTTAGACTTTATAGATAGCTCTGTTGGAAGCGAATTAATAAAAGCTTTTAACTCTTCCGGAGCGACCACAACCTTAATTGGTACGGGGTTAACCGCATTGCCCCGCTCAAATTCCTGTTGAACAAGTAACTGTCTTGTTTCACCAAATGAATTAGTACCCTTAACGTCGACTTCTACACTCGCTTGAAAACCTACAGCACTCGTAATATATATTTCCATTTCGGTAGATCCTACCGCAAGATTGTTCAACCCGTCGGGAAACTCTACAGACTCTTCAGCCGTTGGCGTACTCAGCCCAACCTGATTAAGACGCCCTTCAACCCGACCAAGGACGAGCTCTTCCGTCTTAGCCTCGATCTGCAGCTCACCATCAGCTCGAATCTCTATCGGCTCTCCTTTGTTTATGGTCCGAACACTGTAAGAAATCCCCAACTTCAATGGGTCAGTCGGTCTAAACTCGTTCGTAGCCAAATCAAATCGAACTTCACGAGTAGCTCCAAATGCGAGGTCATCGATCAGAAATCTCCGACTTTCTCCGGAATCGGCATCTTTCAAGTCGTCCAAGCTCAATTCAATTTCCATTGCCGTGGCAATATCGTTTTTCACAGAGAAAACCAAGGCACCCTCCTGAATCACCGCACGAGTAACTTGTATTCTATCATCTGGAAATTGCAGAGACTGGCTTGCACCGAACTCCTGAGGTGGCAAATTAGCAAAGGCGCGCGATACTACCAATTCACTCACTTCGACCTGGATATCTAACGTCGCATCAGCACCCACGGTAACATTAAGCGCCTGCAAGGTCTTACCAACAACCTGTATAGCCAACGAACCACTAATTGTCTGACCGGCTAAACTAAATACTCCCGTCCCCGAACCCCCATTCGCATCTAGACGCCCCAGATCCGTTTGGTCAACAACGGTGCCATTATTGCCTAAATCAACCAAGGTCAATGCTAATCCATCTAAAACCACTGGCAAACCGTTAAAAACAGAAATTGACAACGTGCCTTCTTCTACCGTAAGAGAAATCACATCTTCCAACGGGAACTCCGTCTCCACGTTCACGTCTGAACCAGGCACTAAAGGCAACGTAGTACCAGTCGGAACCTCTTGACCTACAAGCTCGGACAAACCAATGCTGACTGGCGGGACGCTTTCACCCGGGAGAATAATATTTCCAAGCGCAGTCCCAAAACTGTTTCCTGCCGGAGTAATGGTGAGGTTGTCACCCACATCAGCTCGACCAACTTCACCACTAAACCGTAAATTCATACCACCTGAATTTTCATCCAGTTGCAGGTAGTCGCTTCTATCTCTCACGACATCTGCAATACGCGTGCTATCATCAGCAACTGGGAGGCTCATCACAAAATTCGTGCTTGGCGCCAGCGGTGCCTCAGGTGCACTACACCCGGCCCCAAAAAAAGCAACCGATAATGCACCCACGGACGTCATTACACGCAAAGTCCGTGATATCCTAAGTGCGTGATTTCTCATTACGCATCTCTCCCATAATTGAGTTTATTGCGTTTTTCCAATGAATTGTTTCTCTAAAAACTGACCTAAACAAGCTATTTTAATCCGGCCACTCGACGCAACGCAGCGACTTTATCTATTCGCTCCCAGACAAAATCAGCCAGCTCGCGGCCAAAGTGCCCATAATTTGTTGTCTTTTGATAAATCGGACGTTTCAAACGTAACGTCTTAACAATACCGCTCGGCCGTAGATCAAAAACTTCTTGTACGCATTCGGCAACGTCTTCATCAGATTTTTTCCCTGTACCATACGTATCAATCAATACCGAAACTGGCTCGGGAACACCAATGGCGTAAGCCAACTGGACCTGACAACGCTCGGCTAGACGGGCCGCGACAACGTTCTTCGCAACATACCTTGCCATATAGTGCGCACTCCGGTCTACCTTACTTGGATCTTTCCCTGAAAAAGCACCCCCTCCATGAGGACACATTCCACCGTAGGTATCAACAATAATTTTACGACCTGTCAAACCACAATCACCATGCGGCCCCCCCACCACAAATCTACCCGTCGGATTAATGTGATATTTGGTATCCACATCCAAAAATTTAGAGGGTATCACTTTTTTTGCTACCTGCGAAATCATATCCCGATCTATTCGCTTATGCGTAACATTTGGACGATGTTGAGTTGATATAACGACAGAATCAACCCTCCGTGGTTTATCATCTACATATTCCACCGTTACCTGTGACTTAGCGTCTGGTAACAGGTAAGGTAGTTTTTTACCTTTACGCAATTTAGTTAAATGCAGTAAAAGTTTGTGCGCTAACATAATGGGCAGTGGCATTAACTGAGGGGTTTCGCGGCATGCATAACCAAACATCATCCCTTGATCACCCGCTCCCTGCTCGTGGTGCAATCCCTCTCCCTCTGTCACCCCTTGAGAAATATCAGGTGACTGTTGATCAAGAGCAACCAAAACGCCACAAGAACGATAGTCAAAACCAAACGCAGGATCATTGTAACCAATATCTGCTACTGTTTCACGTACTACTTCTTGTATATCCACCGACGCTTTCGAAGTTACTTCGCCAGCTACCACAACCTGCCCCGTGGTGACCAACGTTTCGCAGGCCACACGCGAATTGCGATCTTGAGCCAACATTGCATCTAACACAGCATCTGAAATTTGGTCTGCCACCTTATCAGGATGCCCCTCTGAGACAGACTCAGATGTAAAAAGATATCGAGACATACAATCTCCTTAATTTGAGCTCTAATAAATTACGACTATACCAGCCAGTCTCGCAAAATTTTCAATACTGTAAGTAGTTAAACCACTATTACGCTCGCATCCACGTAGGAAATAAATCCCCCATTTCTTCTCCTAAACAGTCCCGCACCTCACTTCCGGTCTTCATTTTCAAACACCTATCGGCCAGTAAAGAAGCAGAATGGTTCCCCGTTGACCTAATAACTTCTTTCACCTCGGGTATCAATCCAGGGCTCAGGCTCAATTGGTTCAGACCCAATCCAATTAACAGTCTTGTTGCCAACGGATCCCCCGCCATCTCACCACAAATACTTACCGGAATCGAATTACGCTTGCCAGCATCAGCAACCGATTTTATCATACGTAAAACTGCTGGGTGAAACGGATCATAAAGCCCAGCAACGCGACTTGTCCCACGATCTACGGCCAACGCATACTGTGTTAGATCATTCGTACCCAAACTCAGAAAATCACATGACGCGGCAAACTCATCGATCATCATCACAACCGCAGGCACTTCGACCATTATTCCAATTTTACAGGAATTACAGAAATTTTGACCTCTCCTTGTGAGTTCACTTTGAGCCTCCCCAATTAGTTTACGTACCTGAGTTATTTGGCCAACGTCCGACACCATTGGTAATAATATTTGAACTTCACCCAAAGAGCCGGCACGAAGCAACGCTCGCAACTGCGTTTTAAATAATTCAATTTCATCCAAACATATGCGAATGCCACGCCATCCTAAAAAAGGATTATCTTCTGGTTTCACATCTATTACATGTGATAGTTTGTCACCTCCCAAATCAATCGTACGGATCGTAACCGGAGCCGGGGAAACAGCTTCGACAATTTTCGAATAAGCCCTGAACTGTTCCTCCTCACTTGGCAAACGATGACTTAAAAATAAATATTCCGTGCGATACATACCCACACCACGCGCTCCGTTATCCTGAGCAATTTGCAACTCTGTCGGCAAATCAATATTGGCTAACAATTCTATCGTATGCCCATCACTGGTTTCAGGCGGTAACTCCCTGCGTGTAACCAAATCTCGACGTCGACGTTGTTGACGTCGTAAATGAGAGCGGTATGTTCGCTCTAAATTCGCATCTGGACGAAGATGAACTAACCCAGCATTTCCATCTATAACGATCTCGTCACCATTCTGCACTCGGGCCGAACCATTCACTGTCCCAACCACGGTAGGAAGCCCCATTGAACGTGCGATAATTGCAGCATGTGAAGTTGTTCCCCCAGCATCTAATACGATGCCTTTAACTTGTCGCCGTTCCAAACGCACCATATCTGACGGAAGTAAATCATGTGCAAATATGACTGTATTGGCCCGAAGCGATTGCAAACCTTCGGCCTCACTGCCCCCCAAACGCAACAACACTTGATTTTCAATATCAAGTACATCACTTAATCTTGAACGTAAATATTCATTTTCGATTTCACGAAATATCTTTTTTGTCTGTTGTAAAGTCACAGAAAATGCGTATTCAGCAGAATAATGTTTTTCTCTTATCCACTTCTGAGTCTGTTCAATTATTTGAACATCTTCTAACATCGCTAGCTGCGCATCAAAAATCCGAGCTAATTCCTCTCCCTGCTCTAAAGAAACCACCCTTCGAACACGGCGTATTTCATCTCCTGCCGCGTGCAAAATATCCAAGAATCGCTCGACCTCGTTATTGACCTGAGCCGTACTTACCCTTTTACGCGTAACAACATTTGTCTTTTTCCGATATATCAAAGCACGCCCTATACCAACACCAGGCGCAGCAGACAAACCTATGATACGTTCGGATGGCATCTCGTTCGTCAATCTGACTCCTCGAAATTACTCTCTATAAGGTCTCCAATGGCTGCGATAGCCTTTTCAGCATCCGTACCTTCTGCAACAATCTTCACTTGTGATCCTTTCTCTGCGGCTAACATCATAACTCCCATAATACTCTTCCCATTGACACCAGATACATCCCCTTTGGATAAGAAAATATCGGAGCTATAATCTGCAGCACATTGGACAATAAGCGCTGCAGGCCGAGCGTGAATTCCAAGCGGATTAGTGATCACGACTGTGCGTTCAACCATTTATTTTAATTTCAATGATATTTAGTGGACAGAAATCCATCGATTCCCGATATCAAAAATATAATTAGAATCAGTAAACATCCTCAGCAATGTACATATTAAAAAAATTTGATGATCTTACAGTAGTTAAAATTTTAAAAGCAGAACTAGACAATCTCCTAATTTTACTCCTTAACATGGATTGCTGCACCAACTTGGGCCAAACATGCTGAATCATCTTCTACCAAGCTGCCAGTTACAACAAAAGAGGCACCCGCATCAACAATGTCACGTGCTAAAATATCGTCACGAATACCCCCGCCTACAATAATTGGGAGTGAAACATAATTTGAAACATCAGAAATCATTTTAAGCGGCACAGATTCATCTGATCCACTACCCGTCTCCAAATATATCGCCTTCATTCCCAAATATTCAGCTGCCAGAGCGTGAGCCATCGCTATATCCGTCTTCGTACGAGGCAAAGGTCTTGTATGACTCATGAATTCAACTGAAGTTACCACGCCAGACTCTACCAAAATGTAACCCGTTGCTATAGGTTCAATACCATACTCCTTAATTAGAGGAGCTGCGCGCACATGTTCCCCAATGAGCAATTCAGAATTACGTCCACTGATCATAGAGAGAAAGAGAATTGCATCCGCTGAAGATGTCACCTGGCTTGTACTGCCCGGGAAACATATTACGGGTAAATTCGTGCGCGATTTTATACGTTCAAAACATTCAGAATATCAAGAAGACAACATTAAACTCGAACCGATTAGAATCGCATCAGCTCCTGCTTCAATACATTGGTCAGCACGAAGCTCCAATTCTTCAATTGGGAGTCGATCAGGGTCTAACAAGGTTAAATATCCGGCGCCACGCCGAGATTTAACTTCAAGTAAATGAGACCAAACTCCACCAGATTCTACCAAATCAGACCTATGCCTTTATTAATGCCTCTTTAACGATACCCGCTACTTCGGAAAGGGCCGAATCGATAGCTCCAACGTTACGTGCCCCAGCCTGAGCAAGGTGTGGTTTACCCCCACCTGAGCCTCCTGTTAACTGAGCGACACTACGCACAATTTGCCCAGCATTAGCCCTCCGCTGTTTTACCAAATCATCGGTCACAACAGCGATCAGTGCTCCTTTCCCATCAATTTCCGCTGCTAATACCCCTATGCCTGTGTCCATTTTCTCTCGTAAACTATCTGCCATAGCACGCAAAGCAGGTATACTATCTACTTGCACTCTACGAGCAACGACCACTACACCCTCTACTTCTTCAGCACCACTCGACAAATCGTCAGCCTCCAATGCCGCGAGTCTACGTTGCATCTCATGACTGCTGCGCTCCAAATGGCGCTGACGCTGCAATAAATCGTCGATCCTTTCAGGTAGATCCTCGGCAGGCACGTTAGCCTTAGCTGCGGCGCGCATTAGAAGATCGCGCTCCCGATACAAAGCCACTTCAGCACCTTTACCCGTCAAAGCTTCTGCACGGCGCGTTCCAGCCGCTATACCTGTCTCACTAATTAAATCGAAAAAACCGATCTGCCCTGTCGAAACCACATGGGTACCACCACAAAGTTCGACACTATAGTCGCCGATTTGAACGACTCGCACACGATCACCATATTTTTCACCAAATAGCGCCTTAGCTCCCTTCGATCTTGCTGTTTCTAACTCTTCTTCACATATGACAACCTCTAGGTCAGCACGTATCTGCTCGTTAACCATCGCCGCAACAGCACTTATGCATTCACTTTCAATGGGAGAAAAATGAGAAAAATCGAATCGTAAACGCTCAGACGAAACTAATGAACCCATTTGACCGACATGATCTCCCAGCACCTGCCGAAGTGCTTCGTGAAGTAAATGAGTAGCAGTATGATTACGACAGGATGCTTGCCGAATTTCATTTTCAACCCGCAAAGTCACCGACCCATTCACCGCGCCTATTTCACCTGACACTAAGCGCCCAATATGAGCAATGCCACCCCTGGCTTTTCGCACATCGAGTACTTCTAACGAAAAATCCGCACCTTCAATAAATCCTTTGTCTGCAAGTTGCCCACCAGATTCAGCATAAAACGGCGTCTGTTTGACAAAAACTTCTATTTGATGATCATCACCCGCGCTGGAAAATACAACTTCTGACTCAACCTCTAACTCACCGTAACCTACAAAAGTCGAATGGGATCCTTCGATAGCCATCCCCACACTTTCAGTAGCATTAAAGTGATCTTTGGTTGCTGCTCGAGCCCGCTTACGCTGTGCATCAAGAGCCTCTAAAAAACCCTCAGGTTCAACGAACGTGACACCTCGCTCACGAGCCATTAATTCGGTCAAATCACGCGGAAAACCATAGGTGTCATAGAGCTGAAAAGCCTCGTCGCCAGTAACTATACCGTTTTCACTAAAACGTTCAAAAATCTCCAGACCACGGTCTAGGGTTTTCCCAAATCCTTCCTCTTCAGCACGAATTACTAATTCAACGTGTGTTTTTTTCTCTTTTATTTCTGGAAAAATCAAACCCAAATCCTCAGAGACCACACCCACCAGTCTATGGATAAAGGGTTCATTTTGATCTAACTGACGCGCATACCGAGCAGCACGTCTCAGTATGCGCCGCAGAACATATCCACGGCCCTCATTTGAGGGTAAAGCTCCATCAGCAATAGTTAGACTCAAAGCACGAATGTGATCCGCAATTACCTGTATCGGAGTCCGAAAAGCCCCAGCATATTCTTTCCCACTAAGTGCAGAAATCTCAGAAATAAGCGGGGTAAATACATCTGTTTCATAGTTACTCTTAACCCCCTGTAAAACCGAACACATCCTCTCAAATCCCATACCGGTATCAACATGTTGGGATGGTAAAGGACTAAGTAACCCGCCCTTCTCCCTGTTGTACTGAATAAATACCAAATTCCAGATTTCAACCATATCGCCAGTATCATTCACCAACATATCATTGCTTTGAGCCGAGAGGTCATCTCCTACATAGTAATGTATCTCTGAGCAAACCCCACACGGGCCTGTCTCTCCCATCTCCCAGAAGTTTTCCTTGGCAGGCAGCCGAACCACATGCCCAGGTAGCAAGTCTGTACACTGCTCCCACAACCTTTCCGCCTCCTCGTCTGCATCAAGAGACTCATCTCCCCCAAAAACTGTCGCCCACAGACGTTCTTTTTCCAGACCGTATCTTTCTGTAACTAATTCCCATCCCCACACGATGGCTTCTTCTTTGAAATAGTCTCCAAATGACCAATTGCCAAGCATCTCAAACAGGGTGTGGTGCCACGGGCTAATGCCCACCTCTTCCAAGTCATTATGCTTCCCGGATACTCGCATACATTTCTGCGTATCAACAGCACGAGTAAAATCGCGAGACCCTAAGCCTAAAAACACATCTTTAAATTGGTTCATCCCCGCATTAGTAAAATACAAGGTGGGGTCATCAAATGGGACTACTGATGAACTTGGAACACGTTGATGTCCCTTCCCTTCAAAAAAACTGAGAAATTCCTCTCTAACTTCTTGTGACTTCATCTTGTTCCAATTCCTTGCAAAACATGTCTACAATCTCATCAACTGCGTAAGCATCATAGCCGCGCCGAGCAAGAAAACCGTACATGCGCGAACGAGCCTTACGACGCTCTACAGACTTATAGCGCCACAATTGCTTACGTAGCAATTCAATAGCTCGATCTCGGGAATTTAATTGTGGCGCGAACTCGGTTATAATAGCATCTATTGTATCTTGAGCTATGCCCTTCTTACGAAGATCATATGCGAACTTTTGTGGCCCTCCAGACCGGTGCAAATGCCCTTCTATCCACCGGCGTGAAAAATCTTCATCATTTAAATAACCGCATCTCTCCAGCTCTAAAATAACCCTATCAACAACATCATTTGCAACATGTTTTTTCCGTAACTTCTCCACCACTTCGTTAACAGACCTAGGCCTTGTTCTAAGATAAGACAAACCACTTTTCAGAGCTTCTTGAAACGAATGTTCATCCATTCGTTATCTCATATCTCATTCTGCGGCATCAAAACCGTCATTATTGTTAAAAAGACCAAGTTCAGCATACAATTTGTCTTGAATCTCTTCTTTTACAGATGGATTATCTATGAGGAAGTTCTTTGCATTGTCACGCCCCTGTCCCAATCGTTCATCTCCATACGAGAACCACGCCCCACTCTTTTCAACGATCCCGTTTTCAACTCCTATGTCAATTAAGTCTGCTTCCCAAGAAATCCCAATATGTTTTCCGTGAAATATCAAATCAAACTCCGCTTCTCGGAAAGGAGGTGCCACCTTGTTTTTCACGATCTTTACTCGAGTCCTATTACCAATATCCACGTCCCCATCCTTAACGCGCGCAATTCGGCGAATATCAAGCCTGACCGAGGCATAAAAGGGTAACGCTCGTCCACCAGTTGTGGTTTCAGGGTTCCCAAACATTACACCTATTTTCATACGGAGCTGATTAATAAAAATCAGACATGTGTGCGAACGACTAATCGAGCCCGTCAACTTTCGAAGAGCTTGAGACATAAGACGTGCGTGTAAACCCATATGCGAATCACCCATATCTCCTTCCAATTCAGCTTGAGGAACTAAGGCAGCGACAGAGTCAACAACTATAACGTCAAACGCTCCACTCCTAACAAGAGTGTCTACAATTTCTAAAGACTGCTCGCCACTATCGGGTTGAGATATAATCAGGTTGTCCGTATCTACACCTATGCGCCTAGCGAAATTTACATCGAGAGCGTGCTCAGCATCCACGAATGCAGCTGTCCCCCCTTTTTTCTGAGCTTCGCGCACTACGTGGAGAGTCAACATTGTCTTACCAGCTCCCTCTGGCCCAGCAACCTCGACAATTCTCCCCTTGGGCAACCCTCCTATACCTAACGCCGCATTTAAGGCCAATGAACCCGTTGAAATAGACTCAATTTGCGATACTCCACTCTTGTCACCTAAACGCATTATGGAACCCTTGCCATACTGCTTCTCAATCTGAGACATTGCTAAGTCAAGTGCCTTTTGCTTATCGCTGGTCCTGTCTTGACTACTTGAGTTTACTTTTGCCATTTAACTCTCCATCAATTGGTTCATTTGGTTTTGCAAATAAAGAAGAAATCCTGTATGCGACGAAACATACCAAAACATGCGAAGTATTAGGTTACCATATATACCAGCTACTATGTCGTCAGCAACTATTCCCCAACCACCGGGTAGTGCCTCTAGTCGCCGTGCCGGTGGTGGCTTGATAATATCTAATGCACGAAAAACAAAAAAACCAGCAAAGGCCGTCGATATCCCCACAGGCAACAACGCAACAGTAAAAAGAAAACCAACCCCCTCATCTATGACAATGCAGCTAGGGTCTTTACCCCAATCCCGTGACATTATATCAGATGCATAAATTGCAATTATACTAGCGGTCGTTAGGACAACAAGCCAAGTAAAAGGCCAAAACGACTCAATGCATCCCAAAAACAGGACATAAAATAATGCAACAACAGCCGTACCAGCTGTTCCAGGAGCAATCGGCGAATATCCAGAAAAAAAAAGAGTAGTAAGAATTCGTAAAAAAGTTTGGCTTGATTTCATTAGTTTTTATTACCAACTCTTCCGACAGAATGCTTTGCATAAAATGCATAATGAAGACCAGATACCATCGTAAGAAGAAGAACTAACGACATCGATATATTTGCAAAAAGATAGACTCGGTCGTCGCCCAACACTTCTAATTGGCTCCCCGAAAAGAACATGACCAATTCTTTGAAGCCAAGAAGAAACAATAATGAAATTACAACTATCAACTGGGTGGCCGTCTTCCATTTAGCTAACCGTGATGTTGTCATCACCCCACCTTTATGTATACTTCTGAGTCTCATTACAGTAACGTATATGTCACGCAAGATAATAGGAACAATCAACCACCAAACAACTAAACGATTGAGCACGAATGCAATCAAAGCCGACGTGACCAAGATTTTATCAGCCAAAGGGTCGAGAAAACGGCCAAGTGTAGTAATTTCACCATTTTTACGCGCCAGTTTTCCATCGAAATAGTCCGTTATTGAGGCGAGGGTAAATACTACAAAAGCAATTAGGTTCCAGTACCACCCTTCAGAAAAAACACAAATAAGAAACAAAGGAGTCAGAGCAATACGCAAAAAACTCAAACAATTAGGCAAGTTTGCAACTTTACTCATATTCATGTTTTTCTCCCTCATTACTCAAGCGTCGACCTACCTGCAAAAGCATGAGATAAAGTCACACCATCTGCAAGATCTAGATCAGCCCCTACGGGTAGCCCCCTAGCCGGTCGAGAGACCCCAACATGCTCTGACAATAACTGATACAAATAGCTGGATGTAGCGTCACCTTCCGGACCAGCATTAAAAGCCAAAATCACTTCGCAAACTTCTACTCCGCTTACCCTCATAGCCAACTCTTTTATACGCAAGTCTTCAGGCCCCACCCCGTCAAGTGGAGAAAGTAACCCGCCAAGCACATGGAACACTCCTTTGTGTATAGCATTAACTTCCAGGACGAGAACGTCGCTGGCCTGCTCTACAACACAAACGCAAGAATGATCTCGATTTTTGTCCCGACAAATCTCGCACAGTGGATTGCTAATTTCGGTAAAATTAAAACATGTCTCACAGTATTTAATTCCATCTTTAGCATTTATTAGTGCAGAAGCCAACAACTCTGCATCACCGCGGGATTTTTTAATAACGTGGAGAGCCAATCGCTGAGCGGTGACCCGGCCGATACCGGGTAATTTAGCAAATTCGGCTATTAAATTATCAAGTTGCGTCAAAGACATGCGATTACCTTATATTCGAATTATCAAAGTAACTCACCATCAAATGCATCCAAAACAGACCGTACCGCGGGATCTCCGTCTGCTTTTTCTTCCTTATTCTTAGTCCCTCCTGTGGACACAAGCTCTCCCGTTAAATTGATTTTCACTAATTCTCCAAATTTTTCACTCAACAAACGCTCGATATCTTCCTTATTTTTATTAACCTGATTAAACTGAAAACTATCCTCTTTAGAGAAAGCAAGCGTGACAATTCCACGGTCAATACTTAAGACCCGCGCTTCTTTAAGAAAATTGAACAATGTCGGCTTGACTGTTTTTACCTCCTCAACTAATTCTGGCCAGCGCTTACGTAATTTATTCTCATCAATTTCGGATGACGGTTTCTCGGTACCTTCTTCTGTAGTCTTCCTTGCATTTGGTTCGATCAATTCATTAGGATTGGTACCTTTATCCGATGATGGCTCAGGATGAGAAGGTGCCGATAATAATTCCGGCTTATTGAGCAAAGCCGGACTAATTCCCGAAACAACCTCCGTAGGATCAACTTTAGCCAATAATCGCGCAATATCAACAGTGCGCCCCATCATTGCCATCCGTACCAGAACTATCTCCAATCGGAAACGTGGCGATACAGACTTTCTCAATTGAGGGTGCACGTCTATCATCATTTGAAGCATGCGCAGTAAGTCTTCGGATCTAAATTTAGTTGCCAAATCATTATACTTAGCCGTAGCTTCATCCGACAAGTCAACCCCTTCAGTAGAGCCCTGGATCTTCGAAAACAGCAATCTTCTAATAACTTCTAACAAACCGAAGGAAAATTCTTCAACCTCGGTCCCTGATTCAAAGACAAGCTCTATCAATTTCAGCACATTAGAAGAATCTGCTTCGTATATGAAATGCAGTATTTCGAAATAAATTTTTTGATCCACTAACCCCAAAACTTGTTCGACCGAATCCATAGTTATCTGGCCCTCGTTAAATGCCATCACTTGATCAAACAAACTCTCTGCATCCCTTAAAGCTCCATCCGCACGATTAGCTATTAGGTGTAGGGCAGGCATTTCCGCAGCAACTCCCTCCTTTCCTGCTATATAACTAAGGTGTTCAGCAATACGTCCCTCACCTACCCGACGAAAATTATACCGCTGACAACGAGAAAGTATAGTGTCGGGCACTTCTTGGACTTCAGTCGTGGCAAAAATAAAAATTACATGTGCCGGTGGTTCCTCCAATGTTTTCAGCAACGCATTAAAGGCCGGCTTCGAGAGCATATGTACTTCATCGATAATGTAGATTTTGTACCTACCTTGCGTTGCAGCGTAACGCACCACCTCGCGCAGTTCCCGAATATCATCAACTCCGTTATTGGAGGCACCATCTATTTCAAGCACATTCAAGCTTGTACCTGAAGTGATGCTCTCACACGATGAACAAGTATTACAAGGATCTGCTCCGTCTCTCTCCTCACAGTTAAGAGCTTTGGCAATAATTCTAGCTGTGGTCGTTTTTCCAACGCCTCGAGGACCACATAACAAATAACATTGGGCAATCCGATCAGATAAAATTGCATTTTTCAAAGTGGTGGTAATATGCTCCTGAGCCACTAACTCTTCAAACTTTTGAGGACGCCATTTGCGCGCGGTTACTATATGAGCCATACAATCACTTATTTGAGATTGGAAATCTATATGAACGCCGAAGATATTAATGATTTTTTCTTCGACAAATTTAGACATCAAAAAAAAGCCGTGCACCCACCTTCGACCTCGATCTCTAGTTAAGATAGTGTTAATAAGCTCAAACCGGATTGTTCTGCGGCACACGAAAAGACATTCCTACCGCTGCTACCTTTCGGTCCTGACGGGATTCAGAAACTTTTCGTTGCACAGAATCCGATCTTCAGTGCCATATCCCACTAGCAAAATAAAGATGCGAAACCTCTGGATGGGAATTCAACCCCGCTAAAGCGGATTGCGGGTTCAGGGCACCGCTAACTCCCCATCTAGCACGACCAAACATTGGAACAAACATGGTGGAGCAGATGGGGATCGAACCCACGACCTCCAGATTGCGAACCTGGCGCTCTCCCAGTTGAGCTACTGCCCCCAAAAAATGGCGGAGAGGAAGGGATTCGAACCCTCGGTAGGGGGTTACCCTACACACGATTTCCAATCGTGCACCTTCGACCACTCGGTCACCTCTCCATTAACGGACTATGGCGGAGAGGGAGGGATTCGAACCCTCGGTGACCATAATAGCCACAATGGTTTTCGAGACCATCCCGTTCGACCACTCCGGCACCTCTCCAGCAAAAACCTATCATTCTCTTAAACGCGAGAAAAACCCCTTCAACAAATCGGAAGACTCTCTTCCCAAAACATCACTTCGAACCATACAACAATGGTTCAATCTTTCGTCCTGCAAAACGTTCCTCAAGGAACCACATGCTCCCGTCTTTGGGTCCGAGGTTGCAAACACTACTCGCGCAATACGTGACAAAACAATAGCTCCGGCACACATTGCACATGGCTCGAGCGTTACGTATAATGTTGCTCCTAACAATCTCTTCTCACCAATTATATCAACCGCTTTACGAATAGCCAAAACCTCGGCATGAGCAGTCGGATCCTGCAATTCTTCAACAGAATTTGAGGCCTCAGCAATTAGTCCCTTCGGACCTACGACAAGAGCCGCAACAGGAATCTCTCCATGTTCCGCCGCTTCGGCAGCTAAGACAAGAGCTCGGCGAATCCATTTTTCGTCTTCATTATCATCGTCACCATCACCCAACAACATCTTTAGTTAATTTCCCGTTTGGTAGATGTGAAATATAACCGCTGTAAAACAGTATTTCAAGACGCGGTCAAAATTGGCGTTCGTAATGGTCTCGCGGCAACTCTTTGTGTTCCGGACGCTGCCAATAGCTAACCAAATCATTTTCTAATTCCCTATCTAATGGATCTTTTCTAAACAATCTCATAAGCAATCCAATAACTGTGAAGAGCGTGTAGAAAATAAATGCCAAAACAAGATGTGTATTAATAAATGCAAGCATTCGCGCAAGCAACATCCAGACGACGTAGGCCGGTTGCAACAAAATTGGAAAAAACACGCCAGAAACAGTCAATATTAATGCCGAAATCGCAAAAATCTGCGTCCCCAGAAAAACTTCGAAGTACCAAGATGCCGCAGCCAAGAGAACTGAGAAAGCAGCCATAACCCAAGCAAAAGAACGCAACTGGGATTTACTCGCACACTGCGCAGAAATAAAATCGACGTAATTCTTAGTCAAGTTCAAACTCCTCGCGCCAATCCTCGTATTCCTTCCAATTAGGCTGATCGATCTTATCCAACAAAAAATTACCGATAACCAAAAAATCCATTTCCGTTCGCATGAAACACCGATACGCATCCTCCGGAGTACAGACAATAGGTTCACCGCGAACATTAAATGACGTATTTACGAGAAGCGGACAGCCCGTTATCCGATAAAAGGCTTCGATCAATTCATAATAGCGAGGATTTTTTTCATGACTCACCGTTTGCACTCGTGCAGAATAATCTACATGCGTAATAGCAGGAACATCTGATCTTGGTACGTTCAATTTTTCAATACCAAACAAGTTCTTTTCCTGATCAGTCATAATAATCCGGCGATCTTTCTTGACCGAAGCCACCTGGAGCATGTAGGGTGATTCGCCATCTAACTCAAAATAATTACGAACGTGATCAATCAAAATAGAGGGTGCAAACGGACGAAAGCTTTCGCGAAATTTTATTTTTACATTCACAACAGACTGAGTTTTCGGTGAGCGAGGATCGGCCAATATCGATCTAGCTCCAAGCGCGCGAGGACCGAATTCCATCCTATCTTGAAACCATCCGACAACTTTCTCGTCAGCCAAAATTTCTGCCGTCTTATCAATAATTTCATCCTCATCCATTTGCGTGAACACTGCGCCCTGCTCAAGTAGAGCTCGCTCTATGTGGCTATCTGAATATTGTGGACCCAACAACGAACTATGCATTCTGTCTCCACAATCGACTTCTCGTTTGTTTCTTAAATAACGATACCAAATAGACATTGCCGCCCCCAACGCACCGCCAGCATCTCCAGCAGCGGGCTGCACCCATATTTTGTCAAACGGGCCATCCCGAAGAACACGACCATTTCCGACACAGTTGAGGGCTACTCCACCTGCCATACACAGATTCTTAGATCCGGTTTCCTTATGCGCGTGGTTCGCGATTTTCAACATAATCTCCTCCGTCACTTTTTGACATGAGGCAGCTATGTCCATTTCCCGCTGCGTCAAAGGAGATTCAGGTTTGCGTGGAGGCCCTCCAAACAACTCGTTCATCAACCGACTGGTCATTGTTAAACCGGAGATATAGTCGAAGTAACGAGTATTCAGTCTAAAAGAACCGTCATCTTTTACGTTAATAATTTTTTCTAAAATTATGTCAACATAGCATGGCCGACCGTAGGGAGCCAAACCCATCAATTTGTACTCACCCGAATTAACTCTAAAACCAGTGAAATAGGTGAACGCCGAGTAAAAAAGACCTAAAGAATGTGGAAATTTTGTTTCACCTAAAGTGCATATCTCATTCGAACTCCCATGACCATAGCTAGTCGTTGTCCATTCTCCAACGCCATCAAGCGTGACAATAGCTGCTTCCTCAAAAGGAGATGGATAGAAAGCTGATGCTGCGTGCGATTCATGATGTTGGCCGAAAAGTATGGGTACGTCTTCACCAATTGCATCTTGGATTAAATATCGAATCCATAATTTCTTTTTAATCCAGACTACCATGCTCTTCCAAAAAAGCCGAATACCCACGGGCGCAGTCGCCAAATGAGTCTCTAATAGTCGCTCAAATGTTAAAAGAGGTTTATCGTAGAAAGCGACATAACTCAATTCACTCGAACTAATCGCTGCCTCGCGTAAACAATATTCTACAGCACTGTGTGGGAATGCAGGATCATGTTTTTTGCGCGTAAATCGCTCTTCCTGTACAGCAGCAACAATATGCCCATCTCGCAAAAGACATGCCGCGCTATCATGATAAAATGCAGATAAGCCGAGGATATAGGTGGTCAAAGCCAGTAATACCTTGACAGTGAGAATCAGATTGGCGATTATTTTCTATAATGTAAAAAGCTATTAAATCTCTTTAAAAATATCAAGTTACGGCAATAATGGAACAGCTCTCTTTCCTTTCTCAAAACCAAATCCGCGAAATACAAAAAACTTTTGGAACACCTGTATTCATCTATGATCAGGAAATACTTGAGGAACAAGCCTCGCGGGCACTCACCTTCCCAAACGCGTTCGGTGTAACCGCAAGATATGCCATGAAGGCTTGCCCAAATAGTGCGGTTATTCGAATTTTAAATCGTGCAGGACTACATATTGATGCTAGTAGTGGCCACGAAGCCCGACGCGCAATGGAAGCCGGCGTACCTCCCCAGCAGATACAAATCACTGCCCAACAACTACCTGATGATCTGGGAAGCTTGTTAGATGAAGAAATCCTTTTCAATGCCTGTTCGCTGTATCAATTACGTAGTTACGGTAAGATAAAACCGAATTCTGATGTTTCTATACGGGTGAATCCTGGTCTAGGATCTGGCCATAGTCAAAGAACTAACGTAGGAGGACCTTCCGCCAGCTTCGGTATTTGGCATGAATATTTAGATGATGTCTTGGCCACTGCTAAACAATTTGGTCTTCGAATCACTGGTTTACATACCCATATCGGATCTGGTAGCGATCCTGAAGTCTGGCAGAAATGTGCACAACTTACTCTGAATGTGGCGGCTAACTTACCAGAGGTCACAAGGGTAAGTCTGGGTGGAGGTTATAAAGTTGGTCGGATGTTAGGCGAACATTCTACAGATCTCAATAAAGCAGGACAACCCATCGTTGCTGAATTCGAACATTTTGCAAAGCATCATGGACGAAAACTTCATTTGGAAATTGAGCCAGGAACCTTTTTCGTGGCTAACGCCGGTGCCCTGATCACCTCAGTAATTGATATTGTCGACACAGGCCAACAAGGATATCGTTTCTTAAAAGTAGATAGTGGTATGACCGAATTATTACGGCCGAGTCTCTACGGAGCTCAACACCCTATTGTAATTGTTCCTCTAAAAGAAGAAAATCGCAATACGACCGATTACATTATAGCAGGCCATTGTTGTGAAAGTGGCGATATTTTAACACCTGAACCCGACAACCCAGAGGGGCTACAACCACGTAAACTGTTGGAAGCAACTATTGGCGATGCTATGTTTATTGGCGGGTCTGGCGCATATTGTGCCGGGATGGCAGCAAAAAATTATAACTCATTTCCTGAAGCACCAGAAGTTATTCTTGATAAAAACGGATCTTTTCATCTGGCACGACACCGGCAGACTCTTGAACAGATTATGTGCAACGAGAAAGTTCCGAAATACCTATGTTAAGAATTCTCACCACGCAACCGTGGGTCAAAAGCATCTCGTAATCCGTCACCCAGCAAGTTGTAAAGAGTTACCGTCACAAAGATTGCCAGACCCGGCATCACCACAAGCCACCAGGCAGCCATATTACTCCGGGCACCTGCGAGCAAAGAGCCCCAAGTGATAGTCTCAGCAGGTACCCCAACACCTAAAAAGCTCAACCCCGATTCGGCAAGTATCGCCCCCGCAACTCCGAAAGCAGCAGGTATCAATATTGGCCCAATTGCATTCGGCAAAATATGGCGATACATAACTCGAAAGTTCGAATAGCCTAAACTATTTGCTGCAGCAATATATTCATAGTTACGAACCTGAAGAAACTGCGATCGAGTTAAACGCGCTATGCCTACCCAGCCTGTAAGACCAATGATTGCCATAATCCAGAAGAGACTTGGCGGAAAGAATGCTGCAGCGGTCAAAATTAGAAAAAATGCGGGAATTGCAGCCCATAATTCGAACAAACGAGACAACAGTAAGTCTACTTTTCCACCAAAATATCCTGCTAGAGCGCCTAATGTTATACCGATTATCATAGAAATGCCGACTGAAACTAATCCAATAGTCAATGCATAACGCGATCCATGAATTAAACCTGATAAAACATCACGCCCTAACCGATCCGTTCCCAACCAATGTTCGCGCCCCGGAGGCTCATATTTTTCGGCTAAACGAATTTCACCAGGACCATAAGGTACTGGTGGATAAAAAGCCTCGTCGACCTTAAGCTTCTTTAAATTCCGTCGGCGCTTCAATTCTTTAGGCCATTCCATAACGCCCAAATCAACCGCATATTGCCTAAAAACAGGAAAGTAGGTATTGCCCTTATATTTCATATAATATGGCTTATCCCCTGCAATCAAATCTGCACTCGCTGCAAGGAAAATAAGAAAACCAATAAACCACAAACTATAATAGGCGGGGCGATTTAGTTTGAATTGTTTCCAAATAATCCTTCGGTAAGAAAAACCTTGCTGTATGTTGTCCGTCACTTTAGCACTATCATTTTTGTGATTTTGAAAAATCTATTCGAGGGTCCGTTATTTTTAACAAAATGTCTGCAATTAAAATACCTAGCAGAGAAAGTCCTCCGCCAATAAAAAACAATGCCATTGCCATGGGGTAATCACGAACGATTACTGATTGAAACGAGAGCAAACCTAGTCCTGGAATCGTAAAAATCGTCTCAATAAAAACTGAACCTGCTATCATCCCGGGTAATAAATTAGCCATGAGTGTGACAATGGGTATCAACGAGTTTCTAACCACATGGCGTAACAGAACAACAGAACTTCGAAGTCCTTTTGCCTCTGCAGTTCGCACGTAGTCCTGTTGCAGATTATCTAGAACGCTGGTGCGCATAAAACGTGATATACCTGCGAAGCTAGAATACGTCGATGCAACAACCGGCAACACCATATGGTGAACATGGTCCGTCAACATTTCCCAAAAGCCCCAGGTAGCATCAACTTGCAGTGAACGAATCCCTGACGCGGGGAACCAATAAAAAAATTCTTTATTACAAAAAAATAAAATCAAGAGCATCCCAACCCAAAATGATGGCAAGGACCAGAGCATAAACGTACCAGTAGTTACGATTCTATCAAAAACAGTATTCCGCTTCACTGCTAACACTAGTCCCAAGGGCACGCCAATAAAATAGGCTAAAAAAAAGCTGATCAGGTTTATCTCAAGTGTAATCGGTAACCTTTCGACGATTCGTTTAATTACCGGCTGTTGATCTTTAAACGATCGTCCAAAATTAAGTGTAATAACCCTCCACTCCGTACCACAAAACAACTCGATTCCAGGGCCAGCGTATTCATAATTATTTCCTAAAGAAAATGCACCCGTCTTCCAGAATGGTGTCCTTATGAGATCTTCAGCTGCAGACAAATCAATCCTTCGAACCTCACGAGCGAAAGCACTTTTGAGGTCTAAAACCTCAAGCGTCCGTAATTTTGACAGTTCATCCTTAGATAGCTTAACTATTAACCTATCTGCTTTAATAGCACCGCTCTCAAAATCATCTAGTCGTTCAAATCGGAGGAATATATTCGATAACCAATTTAGGTATTGTATATATAGCGGTTTATCCAGCCCTAATTGACTACGCAACTCCTCTCTGGCCTTGTCAACATCCGATTTACGATCACTCGAAATCCCTTCACTGGAAGCAACTCCCGCGCCCCCTCCTAAAAAAAGATCAGCGGGGTCGCCTGGAGCTAAATGCATAATCATAAAAGTAATTAGCGAAATACCTATTAAAGTCGGAACTGCAAGGAATAGCCTGTGAAAAATATAATGTAACATATTACTTCTTTAATTTTTCTTCACGTTCATAAGCATTCGCGCTATCCTCTATCCGCCCCTGTCTAGCATAAATACCACCAATTTCTCGCCATATTATTCCATTTTCAGGAGTCCGTTCAGTCAACAACTTCAACAATGGAAAGGCACTCTGGTCATCATCCATCAACAGATAGGTAATCGCCAAATTGTATAGAGCATCATTATCTTGAGGATCTATCTCAACAGCTTTGGAAAACGCTGTTAAGGCCTTGGGATAATCTTTTCGATTCCAATACAAATTACCGAGACTAACGTGGGGAGAGATGTCCGACGGATCAATTTCTGAAGCCATCAAAAAATTCTTTTCGGCATTCTTTAAATCTTCCGTGTTTATTTGTGCAATAGCTAAATTATAACGGCCCTCGAAGTGTAGAGAATCCAAAACAACAACCTTAGATAAGGTCTCTATGGCAGGTCCAAACGCTTCCTCTTGAATTTGAAAAATCCCTATTTGTGACATCAGATCGACATCTTTGCTCTGTTTAACTATAAAATCGTATATAGCTAACGCATCTTTGGCTCTTTCGGAACGAGAATACAGAACTGCTAAATTCTGCCAAGCGTCCAGTCTCTCTTTGTCAATAACAGTTGCCTCACGAAATGCCTCTACAGCCTTGACTATGTCGTCATTCATCCAGCTGACGCCCTCGTTGAAGCGGCTTATCCATAACCGATCAAGAGTGGAATCGATTCCTTTTTGAAATTCACTTCCCGAGGCGACATCAAAAGACTTGACCATTTCCCCATATTCGCCTTCACCACCATAAATTTTTCCCAGCGAATAATGAGCTTCCATATTTTCCGGATCTGCTTCTAAAACGATCAACCACTGTTCTTTGGCTTTTAAAAAGTCGCCCTGTTTTTCATAGAGTTTAGCTGCGGTCATTGTCGAACTTTGACAAGCCCCAAACACTAAAACACAAGACAAAAATCCTATAAATCTACGTCTCATTGGAATTCCTCCCAATTTCGATTAACGCAAACAACTTTCAAATACCAGCTATCATACATTATAAAGGACACCCTCAAAAAAATTCTACTTCAAGTCCTTAGACCGAGTATCAAAGTAGGTGTAACCAATCGTCCATCAAAAAGGAAATGCGTCCAATCAAAAGCGACAATCGAGCCATTATCGTATACCCAAAAGAAGCCCCAAACGATATCATCAAGAAAGCAATACCTAATCGTGAGACCTTTCCAACAACTCCTTTATGTTCCAACGAGAAAAAAAAGTAGACCAAAACGGACACCACTCCCATAAGTATAACCAAGAGATCGAGCCCCGCTAAACTCCAACTTAATGGTTGAAGGGTTGCCTCTACCTGAGCCAAAATAAACGAGGAGATAGTACGCGGTATTGTTAGACCAGCACCAAGCCCCACAAAAAATGCAAAAGACAATCTACTCAACCAACTGAAACGCCGTGAAAACCGGGTAAGCATGAGCAAGCCAAGCAATGTAGGTACAAGCAACCATACATCTCCGGGGTCACCTTCACCCTGACTTAAGTCTATTAGTCTAACCCAAATTTCTCCGTAAATGGTCGGATACCAATACTGACCAAACACGTAGGCAGCAGCCACCCCAACAAAAAGGTTTTCTGCCATTTTGAAAAAAGGATTGTCTTTATATAGGAAGCTATATAGGGCTAAGGTAAGGCCAGCAGCTACCATAATACCCAGACCTTCCCAATCCATTTGCAAATCGTCATTAATCAACAATGCGATATTTACCGATGCAAACAATATCAATACTGCTAAAAAAATGGCCTTATCACGCGTCAAAAAAATCTATCTCCCAGCCTACCATGGAATGCGTCGAGAAAGAAAGTAAGCAATGTTACCAAAAACTATGAAGACAACAATAATCAAGTGCGCCATGGATTGAGCACTCATCCCAGCGGTTGCTTTACCAGATCGTTTCAACAAGGCCTCGTATTCTGCGGCACCTGACAAGCCGCCCAATACACCAACCATCTGTCCGGACTGAATAAACGGAAATAGATCAGGAGCCATCACAGCGGTGCAACCTCCACCAAAAGAAAATCCATATTTTTCTTGACCGTAAGGGATCCACCAAAATTCTATAGAGTCACCAGCAGCAAGATCAAATACGAAGTCAAAATCTCTGAGAGACAGTGGTTCGGCGGTCAACTCCAAACTTTCCAATGGAGTCCCGTGATTGTCTACCGGAAACGCGTCCCGTATACTCTGTCCCATGTTAAGTATCACGCTATAATTACCGGGTTTGTACCCTGTAAATACATAATCTACTCCATAGACTTTGCCAAATTCGAGAGCCGTTTCTTCTATTACTTGCTGGGCCAATCCCGTGGCTTCAGGCCACAATGAAATTGCTATCACCTTGACATCTCGACTGAAACAGTGGCGCAATATTGCTCTGGCCATCGGCTGCATCTCTGGCACCGTGCTGGCACCATATGAAAAGCTCAATAATACAATACCTTTATTCTCTGCAACATCTTCCAATTCATGATAAATAGATCGAACGGGGTCGGTAGGATTAATTGGAAGCGGACAACTTTTTAAAAGCGGTCCGGCAACACCAAGAAACACGAAAACAAAAATAATTCGTCTGTCTATATGCATAAGTCGATGAAGAATTCTATTCATCCTGAGTTCCCACCCAAATACGATCTTTCTATACCAAAAATAATCCGCAGTGAGGTTGCTATAGCACCCAAAGAAACACCTAGAAGAATTCCGCGTTTGGCTGCCAAATTAGGGACATTAAGTAACCAATCTGCTGCTTGAGGAATATATTCAGAGATGAATGAACCAATTGGAACCCGCCCAAGCATCACCACGATCGCCGCAACCAGTAACATCGCCGCTTCGGGTGTTCTGGCACGAAAGGTCCTGTAAGCCGCAGAAGCAATAAAAAAAGCCAAAATCGAAAACATGGTAGACGAACAAGCAACGTGCACATATTCAAACAACCATTGATATCCATTCTCGCTAGCAGATCCTATAACTTGAGGTGCAAATGGCCCCTCTCCACTATTATATATCACAAAAAACATCATGATACTAAAACCACTAAAAACGACTGCACTATAACCCCAACCGGCTACCTTTTGACGAATTCTTTGCAAATGCAGATTCAATAAACTGTAGAGCCCTAACAGATACGAAAACGCAAAAACCACACGCAACCACAAAGCCATTTCACGCTCAATATTCTGGGCTATAGAGTGTGGGACATAGTAAATTGCGATTCCCAACATCCCAAACAAAAAAGCGACAATTACAGGAACAGTGCGACTAAAAAATAGCATGAAGAACCCTTAGTAAGACGAGAACAATTGTTTTAATATCGTTATTTCGAATGTTGACAAAAAGGAGCCTATAATAAGCACTACAATTATTAGCGCTTTCCCCATATCTTGTCCTTTTAGGCTACCCAACAGTTTTGGTTCACGAGACAAATAAGCACTCGCAGCGTACAGCTCCTCACCTAACAAAGTGTAATCACATGTAGTCACGAAGAACGGTAACTGAGTAAAGGCGTCGGTCCCAGCAATCTGTATCGCTCCGGTAGTCGCGCCTGTCTCTGCTAATAGGAGCGACTCAGCATAGAAATAACCCATCATTATGTGGGCGGCCGGACGATCTCGAATCATAATTCCTTCCGTCGCCGCAGCGTAACTAAATTGTTCTGTTCCCGCTACAAAAACATGGTCCGGGTTAAACGAGTCCGGTCGACCGGCTTCAAAATAAGAGGCCTGAACCGTCTCCTGACTAACAGACATCACCACTGGATCGGGAGCAACAACCCGAAGAGCCGTATCATAAAGTGCCGTCTTTCCCGCAATGCGGCCGAGAATATTGACAGCCGCAATGGTAGAAATCTGACTCATGTCTCTCAAGCCGTGAATAAACAATACGGGTTTACCCATCTCGGTCGCGCGCCCTAATGCTTCGTCAAGTGCCTCTAATCCACCTATTCTACGGATGTATAGTGCCTTTCTACGAGCAATACCGATATATCCCAAGATCAAAACGGAAAAAGCCGAAGCGATCAAAAGGTTGTTCAGCTTGGCCCAGTTAAAAAAATTCTCGCTTGCCGTTCCTTGTACGACAGCACTACGCGTGGAATTTTGGCCTTCATGCAATTCGAGACGCACAAAATACTTTTTACCATTTTCGATTAAATCATCGCCCTGCTGGCCAATAAATTTATCGACAATATAAAATTGACCGTCATGACGAGGGTTCAAAGCATTTTGAAACCCAAAAAGATCTGGCGCATCTGACTGAAATCCACCGTTAGACTTTTGCTCGCCAACAAGAAAAAATGGCCCATCTATAGAATCTGAAATAAATATCCGGTATACTCCGTCGGTTAGCATTACGTCTGGTCGGTCCCATATACAGACCAAACGTCCTCCATCATCGTTCGGAGCATCTAACACTTGAACGCCCGTCAAAGGAGACATTGCCTTCGCACATTGGTCCGACATCGTAATGTATAAAACTGAAAAAACGATCCAACCGAAAAAATTCAAAATTACTTACTCCTCAATCATTTCTACATTAGCACGTGGAACTACCGCACGCTCCCCATCTTCAAATTCTACCTCTAACACACGAACTACAGCTCCCGATTCTATCCGTTGTAAATTAAGAGGAAGTCCACTAACCCGCCCAATCCTTCCAAAAAATGGTATTCGAATCACCCGCAACAGATCTCCAGGTCGTATCCCTTTACTGAAAGAAGTTCCAACATCTTCAAAATCATCGAATTCTTTTTCAAAAGGAATAATAATTTCCGGTCGCAACACCCCCGCACGTATCTGAGTAGCTCCTGAAATAGAAGCCTGTTTTCCGTCACAAGAATCAAGAATACTAAAAGTTTTTTGAGCTATAGGAATTTCACCAAAACCTTCGGTGAGTACTAACGTAATCCCGATGTCCTCATCTCCCGTAATTGCAACTCCCAGGTCATAACCAAGTAATATTCGCAAATCTTGATCTCGAATTCCTCCTCCAATCAACCCAACAGCCCCCCGATCTCTTGCCTTTGAAATCATTTCAGCTGTTACCAATCGGCCAACTACTATAATTTTCCCTTCACACTCATTAGGCAAGTGTGTTAAAAGCTCTCCGGATGTACTGGTTGCCACAACAAGTGTCCCCCACGTCTCGCCCCCCACACCAAATATTCCCTGTATAAGACTACCTTGAGTCTGAACTGATATCCCCGTTTCCTTATAAACCTCTATAACTTTACCTGGAATATAAGCCTGGACCTCCACTGGACGGGCCGGCTTTCGCAAAATTACTTGGCCCGTAACAACAGATATACTCTCGACAGACCCTGTCACAGGTGAAGACACCGTAGTCTTCAACCAAGATATAATAGGTTTTGTCTCGGCCAACGTGGCACCTTCCTGAACATGATCACCCTCCTGATGAAGCATATGAGAAGCGACGTCAGATGGACTACAGCCCAGACGGTTCGCCAGATTTAAAGCAACGACTTCTCCAGGTAAATCTGTTCGTGCTACAATCTGATCCCTCTCGACACTGTCACCTTTGTTAACAACTACGGTACCTGTCAACGGCAACTTCCTCTCTCGTCTTACAGTAGTACCTTTAGTTACACGGAGTCCTGGTGTATATGAATGTGCCATTACAAAGGAACCTCATAAAGAGACATCGCTTGTTGCCACTCCATCAACTGTGTAACTCGTTTGGCTTCATCAGCCTGATCTATAGTTAAAGGGCGACCACGAGCATCTATTACAAGACCTACCAAACCACCACCAACACTTACATTCATTTTCTCACCTTTGCCACCTCCAAGATCTAACCCTTTTGTTGGCATTAATTCTATGTCAGCCAGTTCCTCTTCCCGTAATGGGAAACACTGTATTTGACCTGTTTTCAATTCACCTTCCACATAACCGCCCGGCAAATTCAACTTGAAACTTAGGCTTATATCACCTTGATCCGCTACCCCAACTGGAGCAACACACGTGCCTAGGCGTACTAAGCAATCGCGCTCAAAAACTTCCGTCGCAGCACGAGCATTTAACTTCGACAATACACCCAAATGCGGCATCATAAAAATACTATCTACTGCTAAACGAGTAACTCCCTCGGGCTGAAAAGCATCGACAAGCATTGCCATCGCCTGTTCACGACGTGGAGCATGTGACAAAACTCCGCCACTCCCCACAATTAAATCTATATTCATCATTTCAATTAGATCCCTCTCGTCTTCATTTTGATCAAAAACCTCCGAGAGTGTCCGCTTCATCTGTACACCTTTTAAGCCAACTGCGAACTCGCGGTGTTGTTGAAATGCTAACTTCAAGGCCTCTCGAGCAACTGCTTGCTCTATTTGCAATTCATTCAACGTATGTGGAACCGTTGTCGGTCGAATCATTTTGTTTTTTATTCGATCTCTTAAATCAGCTGATTGCAAATCAAAGGGAATCCAGCGCAGTATATTTGGCAATCCTGATTCGGCCAATACATTCGAAATACTATATGACATACCCAGATTCGCGCTGACACTTCGATTAAATACTCCAGAAAAGACACTAAATACGTCGGTAGTGGCTCCCCCAATATCAACGCCAATAACGTTCAAATCCGACTCGCTTGAAATTGTCTGGATGATTTCACCAACAGCGGCCGGAGTGGGCATAATCGGCGTATCTGTCCAATCCATCAATTTCGCATAACCGGGTGCCTGCGCCATAACATGCTCTAAAAAAAGGTCATGTATTACTTGCCGCGCTGGTCCTAAATTTTCTTCTTCTAAAACAGCTCGAATATTTTCTGTGATTTTGAGAGCAGTTTTGTGGCCCAAAATACGATGAACTTCAGGCGTAGCATCAGAATTACCTGCAAAAATTACGGGCAGTTTAAAATCACGTCCAAACCTAGGCTGTGGATCCGCAGCACTTATATACTGAGCCAATTCAACAACGTGTTTGACAGTACCGCCATCTGTTCCACCCGCCAATAAAACCATGTCAGGCCGCAACCGGCGGATGCGCTCTACCTTTTCATGCGGTAAGCGGCCATCATTGGAACATAACACATCCATAACTATGGCACCTGCACCAAGTGCACAACGTTGTGCGCTTTCACCTGACATCGAATCAATCACGCCCGATACAACCATTTGCAATCCGCCACCAGCACTACTAGTAGAAATATAAACATCAACGCCGCGTTTAGATTCTGCAGGTGTAATTATATGCTCACCTTCTAATATTTCCCTTCCAGACAGCTCTTCTATTTCTTGAATTGCATTTAGAACACCGCGAGTAACATCTTCAAATGGGGACTCCACTGTTGTCGGAGCTTCACCGCGATACGTCTGCCGATATTCCCCATCCACTTTTTCGATCAAAATTGCTTTTGTCGTTGTGCTTCCACAATCTGTGGCAACTATCACCTTTAATTCACTCAAGCCTACTCATTTCATTTTCCCAACGCCCAATAGCATCTAAAAAGTGATCTATAGATTCCCGACGTTCGAGTAAACGGACGACACAATTACATTCTTCATTCGAAAAAA
>JAYYVF010000061.1:0-23367 GCA_036343635.1 Candidatus Latescibacterota bacterium
GAATGGGTCGACGTCCCCCCAGTGCTCCCCAACGACAATATAGATTGTCAACAAATGTATGCTCAACGATGGTATTGGCATTGTGGGGAATACCGAGCACCCCAATATTTAACAAAAAAATCTCCGCGTGAACTGTTAAACAAGATCGCCGGAGACAACGAACGCCAAGCCATAGCAGCTGCTTATCGGGCAGCAAGCCTTGGCGAGAGTCTGGTAGACGAACTAATTGAACTGCTGGAAAGTGATTCAGAAATGATACGCAGAAACAGTGCCTACGCCTTAAGCGCAATAGGTATGCCATCTGTGATACCGTTACAAAATGCTTTAGATGCAGATCAGACCGAGAAACGCGCAGATGCAACTACTATACTTGGAGACCTCGGAACAATTGCGAGCAGTGCCGGCAATAAGTTGTGTGAGGTTTACAACGACGACGACGAGATCGTACGGCGTCGCTGTGTTGAGGCTCTGGGGACAATAAAATCCAATTCTCCAAACGTGATCCCAACTCTAATATCCGCACTTAGAGATGAACAGGAATCTGTGAGACAAGCTGCCGTTATGGCAATCTGTAGAATTGGAACAGGCGCAACAAAAGCAATACCCGCGCTCAAAGAAGTGATCGAAGATTCGAATCGATACGTCCGAGCTGATGCCTTACATGCGCTGAGAAGAATCAATACCATCGAAGCCAAAGACGAGCTTATCGAGCAACTTATGCCTGCAAGATGGTGTCCTCTCACCTCACCCGAAAGTACTTTTTGATGGATTTTAGACACAATTGAATACCAGTATGAAAATACAGTTTCTCTCTCTTACTTAGATGACAACTATGGCGTACAACGAAACCCACCGACCCCAATTTCATTTCACCTCTAAAAAAAACTGGTTAAACGACCCCAATGGTCTGGTATATTTCGACGGGGAATATCATCTCTTCTTCCAGCACAACCCCAAAGGATTACTTTGGGGCAATATGACATGGGGCCATGCCGTCAGCCCCGACATGGTACATTGGACACAACTCGAACATGCGTTGCATCCCGACAAATTGGGTACAATATTTTCCGGGTCCGCGGTAATTGACTGGCATAATACCTCTGGTCTCGGAGAAGGCAATATCCCCCCCATGATAGTTTTTTATACCTCGGCCGGATCAGATCCCGTTCCCTTTACCCAAAGCATAGCCTTCAGCAATGACCACGGACGTTCTTGGAAAAAGTATCAACACAACCCAATCTTAGGTCACATAGTTGGAGAAAACAGAGACCCAAAAGTGCTTTGGGATGTAGAGAGCCGTCAGTGGCTTATGGCACTCTATTTATCACAATCAGATTACGCGATCTACGGATCTGAAAACCTTCTACAGTGGAAACCAATTTCCCAACTTGAACTACCTGGTGTTACCGAGTGTCCCGATCTCTTTCAATTGTCTTTGGACGAAAATCAAAATGATAAACATTGGATCTATTGGGGAGCGAGTGGTAGCTACATAGTAGGGATTCTTGAAAACGGAAATTTCGTTTCGGAAACCGAGGTCCTCCAAGCCGAATGGGGCCCCAACGGCTATGCTGCACAGACCTGGAGTGATATACCTGAAGACGACGGACGACGCCTTCAAATATCATGGATGCGCGGAGGTAAATATCCAGCAATGCCATTTAACCAACAAATGTCTTTCCCCGTCGAACTTACACTTAAAACTACACCTTCAGGAATACGCGTGTGTCGCCAGCCGATAAGGGAGATCTCTAATTTATACGTAAGAAATCTATATAATACTGACATAAGAATCCTGGACGGAGTCCCATTCGTTCCCCCAATCAAAAATGAACTTTTAGACCTCTCTTTTACTTTGGATATGGGTGATGCTCACACTTGGACCGCTAAAATATGCGGAAAAGATCTAGTCTATCGAAGCAATCTACAACAACTTTCATTCGACAATACCGATATCAATGTGAAACGACGCGAAAAAGTTATGTACTTGCGACTTATCGTCGACCGTACCTCATTAGAAGTATTTGTACACGAGGGAGATGTGGCTATATCGTTCTGTTTTTTACCAGAAGCAGCAAATCACGTTTTGGAATTTCACGCTGTCGGAGGAAATATCTATCTCAGGAATTTAAATATCCACACCCTCCGGTCGACGTGGGTATAGATAAATCTTTGGGGCATTTGAATTCAGCCATTATCAACCATGTAAATACCTGGTAAACACAATTCGAAAAATGCAATATAGCACCTTATTCTTATTTGATTAACAAAACTTAGATGATTTGAGCGCCATATAGCATTCGTATATATTTTCTTCAGTTAAATAAAACACCAAATCAACTATCGCAGAGGAATCTTTAATGTCTTTTAAATTTGTTTTCCTTGGTCAAGAAGATGGAATCATACAAAAATATGCCTATGCAATGAAAGAAGCGGTACCCGGATTAGAAGTACATTTTGCTTCCGAAAGAAATCAACAACTGGTCGATCTAACTGAAGCACGAGGGTGTTTTGGAACCTTGGATAAAGAATTACTCGCGACAGCAAAAAAACTGGAATGGCTGGCGGCTCCGGCAGCCGGACCTCCTCGTGGATATTACTTCCCAGAACTGATCGAAAGTAACGTTCTAGTTACGAATTTTCGAGGTATTTTTAATGACCATATTTCCTCACACATTATGGCCTTTATATTGTGTTTTTCTCGCGGAATGCATGTTTTCTTCGCAGACCAATTCAATCAAAAGTGGAGTGACAGCGGCGAAAAGAGTCCGGCAGTTCATCTGCCTGAATCGACGGCTCTTATCGTTGGCGTAGGAGGTATAGGTGCAGCGACGGCACTACATTGTAAGCATTTTGGAATGGAGGTAATAGGAATTGATCCAAGAGTATCAACTGAGCCGGAAGGCATCGACCGACTCCATTCACCGAATGAGCTAAACGACCTACTTCCCGAAGCCGACTTCATCGTCGTTACTGCTCCCCAAACCCCTTCTACCGAGGGACTTTTCGACAAATCAACTTTTTCAAAAATGAAAGAAAGCGCCTTTTTCATTAATATCGGACGCGGGTCTAATGTCGTATTATCCGACCTTAATGAGGCACTGCGAGACGGCAACATCTCGGGCGCAGCTCTCGACGTGTTTGAGATTGAGCCACTTCCGCAAGATCATCCGCTGTGGACCGCGCCAAACTTTTTAATGACGCCCCATATGGCAGCGGCGGGGCCATACCTGACCGAAAGACGAATTGAGCTCATGGTAAACAACTGTCGCCGTTTTTCAAACAATGAGCCATTAGTAAACGTGGTAGATAAGGCAAACTGGTTCTGATAAGGCCGTAACTCAACCCAGCCATTCGTCTAAATTTTCTTCTACAAACGCATCGTCATTTAGATGTGGATATGCAGCACATACTCGTTCAATCTCGGACGCCTGTCCAGAGGAGAGGGTTTCTGCCGGATCGATACACCATATACCCTCCAACAATCTCTGACGACGAAGCACCTCATGTATCCCTGGTATACAACCTGCAAAATAATTTTTAACATCAAAAAAGGCAGCGTTACAATCCGTTACCTCCACAGCAAGTGAAAGCATCGCCTGTGGTATGGGGTCTTGCGACTCTCGGTAACGCCTGCATGCATGTAAAATATTAACCGCTTCGCGCGTCCACACGGCCCAGTGTCCAAGCAAGCCACCTGCGAAACTTAGTTCCACGCCAGAAAAAACATATTTAGTTAATAAATCTATAACTATAGAGTCATCGTTACCCGTATAAAGTGCTATATTCTGCGAACGCCCCGAGTCGGCCAAACCACGGAGCACATCGATAGTCTGATATCGGCTAAACGGAGCAATTTTTATAGCCACAACATTTTCTATCTCACAAAATTTTCTCCAAAATTCGTAACCCAGATATCGTCCGCCTACAGATGGTTGCAAATAAAAACCAATTATCGGTATTACTTCTGCAACCTCTCTGCAGTGAGAAATCATATCATCGTCGCTAAAATCCTCAAACGCACCAAGACTCAAAAGGGCAGCATGGTAACCTGAATCAACAGCTAATTTCGCTTCACATATTGCCTGTTGGGTTTTTCCAATTACTCCGGCTATACCTATGCAGTCTTTTTTACCATTCTCAGCAATTTGTTCTGCGGCTATTTCGAGGACCGGCCTCAATAGATCGTTATCTCGGATTGCAAACTGAGTCGTATGAACCCCAACAGCCAAACCGCCGGCACCCGCAGCCAAATAATATCGAGAAAGCGCTCGCTGCCGTCTTTCATCCAGTTTTCCATGCTTATTTAGTGCGAGCGGGTGAGCTGGTATTACTTGGCCAGCCAACAAGGCATCATGAAAATTCCGTGGTAACCTATTCATGGTAACGATCCAACAATGAGCAAATAAGCACTTGCCTTTACTTCGTCATCAATAGACCACTCCTTGACTTCACCACCGACACGTTTTATCACCTTCTCCGCCATTTTGTGAAACGGCGGACGGCCCGGATCCGCTATAATTACCTGACCTACACCAGAATCTATAGCCTTTTCCACGAGTTTGTAGACCGGTTTTTTCATCTCGTCCCAAAAACAAATATCGCCGCCAATAACCAACTGGAAATCACGTAATTGCTTCTTTTTTAATTTATCAAACGTTGCTTCATACGTTGTGATGTCGACTCCATTAATCTCAGCATGAAGATTCAAGTATGGAAAAACCGCCGCATCAGCATCAAGCCCAGTAACTTTGGCATCAAATTTTTTAGCGCAAAATATCCCTGCTGGGCCCCAGCCACAACCTGCTTCTAAAACACTAACACCGTTTGGTAGGCCTTGGGACGTCAAAAAATCCATGATGCACCAACTGGAGTTCCAAACTTTGTTGCCATGAATATTCGGCTCATGCTCTTTCCTCAGTTTGCGGACACGCGAATCCGAGGATTTTAAAACGGTAATACCATAAGCTCTGCGTTCACTGTTCTTTTTTGTTTTCTTCTTCTTTTTTGCCATACTCCTCCAAAGTAATTAATCACATTAACCCAAACGCTCCAACACTGGCACAATCTTAATCTCATATCGAGATTTATTAGTATTAAAGTAACCAGACTCTGCAAAATGAGAAAATAATTGTCACTGTTTAACTTAATTCATCTTCGATATCACAAAAATGGTGGATACCGCGAATTCCTCATCCTTGCGCTGCCTTTGATTTGCAGTTCAGCTAGTTGGAGTATCCAAATGTTTGTCGACAGGGTTTTTCTTACCTGGCATTCAACCACGTCTCTTGCAGCAGCCTTACCAGCAGGATTTGCTAGTTTCACAATCGTAAGCCTCTTCATGGGAACCGTTCAATATGCCAATACATTTGTTGCCCAGTATGTAGGAGCCAAACGTCCTGAGCGAATCGGCCCCGTAATATGGCAGGGCGCATATCTTTCAATTTTTAGCGGTATTTTCGCCCTAGTTCCATCCTATTTTGCTAGCGACATTTTTAATTGGATTGGTCATGCTCCTGAAATCCGTCAAGAAGAAATCATCTATTTTCGAATCACCTGTTACGGAGTCGGCCCACACGTCCTTTCCACCGCTGTCTCTTGCTTTTTTAGCGGACGTGGGCAAACTAATGTTGTACTATTGGTCAATGTCGTCTCAATTTCTATAAACATTATTTTGGACTACGCTCTAATATTCGGACATTGGGGCTTACCCTCCATGGGTATTGAAGGAGCAGCCTGGGCAACAAACATAGGTTTACTTGTTTCAGCTTTATTATTCTGTATTCTATTTTTCCGGCGCCAACACCGCCAAGTTTTTGCAACATTGCATGGCTGGAGACCAGATATAACACTCGCAAAGCGCATGTGTTACTACGGTGGTCCCAATGGACTCAATTTCTTCTTGGACATAATGGCCTTCACCTCTTTCATATTGATAGTAGGAAAGTTGGGACCTATCCCTTTAGCCGCTACCAACTTAGCGTTCAACATCAATAGCTTAGCTTTTATGCCATTAATTGGATGTGGAATAGCGGTGTCTACTATGGTGGGACAACGTATCGGCGCAGACAAACCCGAAGAAGCCGAATTCTGTACGTGGACAGCAGTCCACATCGCCGTTGGATATATGGCTTTAATGACTATTTCCTATCTTGCCGTGCCCAAAATATTCTTGCTACCGTTCGGAATACATGCTACCGGAATCGAATTCCAGCAAGCTAATCTACTTGCCGAAAAATTACTGCGTATTGTTGCAATTTATTGTTTGTCTGACGCATTTTACTTGATTTTTACCCATGCCTTGAAAGGCGCAGGTGACACTCGCTTTGTCATGTGGACATCATGGGTCTTAAGTTGGGGTACAATGGTCGTACCTGCATATCTTTCTTTAACCTTTTTTCAACCAAGTATTTTTATTTTATGGTCTTTCATCTGTCTTTATTTAATCCTGGCAGGAATTATATTTTACTGGCGTTTCAAAAAAGGAGCCTGGAAAAAAATGAAAGTGATAGAGCCAACGACCATAAAATAAAAATCAAGAATATATGATATTCAATTTACCTACCATTATTCATATTCGCTGAGGCTAACAAATGACAGATCAATTTTGGGGGCTTGATTTAGGTGGCACAAAAATAGAAGGCGTAATACTTACCTCTACTGAACAACCTGAATCAATGCTTCGTTTAAGAGTCCCTACAGAAGCTGATGACGGCTACGATCACGTGATTAGCCAAATAAAAAAGCTTGTCGCACAAATGGAAAATAACATTGGAGCAAGACCCCATAAAATCGGGATTTGCACACCGGGGGTTATCGACCCTCAAACTAACCGTTTGAAGAATTGCAACGCAACATGCTTAAATGGACAAATGTTGGCTCGTGATATTGAAAGTGCGTTGTCTATCGAAGTGTTTACTTCAAATGATGCAAATTGTTTTGCTTTGGCAGAATCTCGTTTAGGTGCCGCGCGAGGATCTTCAACCGTGTTCGGAGTCATTCTTGGATCCGGTGTCGGGGGAGGAATTGTAGTAAACGGCACAGCCTTATATGGAGGTCAGGGTATCGCAGGTGAATGGGGACACATCCTTCTCGACCCTAACGGTCCAGATTGCTATTGCGGGCGTCGCGGCTGTGTAGAAACCATTCTGGCTGGCCCATTTTTGGAAGAATTCTATAAAAATTTATCGCAACAGGACCTTTCTTTATCAGAAATAAATCAGCTGGCAGAAGCGGGTGAAGACCCGCACGCAGTGTCAACTATTGATCGATTGACGCAACAGTTCGGCCGGGGTATCGCAAATGTCATTAACATTATTGACCCACATACAGTTGTAATCGGCGGTGGCGTAAGTAACGTGAAATCGCTGTATACAAAAGGAGTGTTTGAGACCGCCAAGCATGTTTTCAATCATCAACTAGACACAAAAATTGTTCAAAACGAGTTAGGAGATAGTGCAGGAGTATTTGGTGCAGCTATGTTGGTTGCATAGCAACCTTATTGCTATTACTTACTATATCGAAAAACATTATTCAACATTCGAATTACTTTTTTTCCAATTCTCGTATTCAGCCATCGTCTTTTCATCTGGAGGATAGGTCCCAACTATACTAGCACCTGAAGATATTTTCTCGTAAATAAATTCTTCTTTCCTCTCCATTTCAATAGCGCGCTTAGCAGTATCTTGCGCTAAATTCGCCGGCACAACGACCACTCCTTCATCGTCTCCTACAATTATATCGCCTGGTAATACAGCTACTTCGCCACACGCAATAGGAACCTGTATTTCGCTGGGAAAATGTATAGTCTTATTTGTATGAGCATTCATTCCTACGGCAAAAGATGGTAAACCACTCGAAATAATTGCTGGTGAATCACGATAAGCTCCGTCAGTAACAATACCCGCAGCACCCTTTACCTGTAATCTCTTAGCAAGTATTGATCCCATCGTACCCGCACGAGTATCGCCTCTCGCATCAATAACAAAGACAGAGCCTTCAGTAAATTGCTCAATTCCAATTCGTTGCACATCCTTTAGATTATCAACAGGCTCTTCATCAAGGTCCTCTCGAGCCGGTATATAACGAAGGGTATAAGCAGGTCCTGCCATACGCATATTAGGACCCAATGGGACCACGTCATGCATAAAACTACGAGTGATTCCCTGAGATCGTAATACAGATGTCAAAGTAGCAGTCGACGCTAATTTTAGTCTTTCGCATATTTCAATTAATTCTGTTGAACCCATATTAAAGCCTCTTCCTATTATCTTATTGCCCCTCGTGCATCCACTGGCCAGATAGCCTCTACCCTCCCATCACGCAAGGCATAGATACTATCGTGTTCATTAAAGCCAGGACACGGGTGGGCAAGAATGATCTGGACCTGTTCACCTATCTCAGGTTTGTTCTTACAAGATTTTAAATCTATTTGACCATGTTCTTCAGAAGCACCTGAAAGAAGAGCGTCTGGATACTCGACCACATATCCCATAACAGTTTGACCATTGAATTCGGCCGTGGCAGCACTAAGAGATTTGCTGCCAGCATCAATTACCGCACGATCTTCATCAGGCCGACTGACTACCGTTGCCAATACCCGACCCGCACACTGGTCCACAGAATGTGTACCTATAGACAAATGTTTTATACCGCCGACCGGATATTCTCCTGCACGAAATTCGGTTAGTTCGGGTATCTCATGTGCAGTAAAAGCACAGGGCGTACTTCCACCACTAACAATCGGATAGGGTAAACCAACTTTGTCAAATTCCAATAATACTTCCTGTAGAAATGGTCGAATATTTGGAGGTGCAGGCATTATCATTATCCCGCGCAATTCTAAGCCTGGCGATTGATCTATTTTCTTTCCGAGTTCAACAGCCAACTCCGGAGTCGGCACACCGGTACGGCCCTGATCTAATTCAACAATAACTCCTAAACTCACATCAAGGCCAACTGCAGCGGAAGACAGACCATTGACCGTATATAACGAATCAGCTGATACAGTGACGCGGGCACGGCTGGCCAATGCCATTAAACGCTCTAATTTCTGCCGACCGATCACATTGAACGGGATTAAAACATCACCATCAAGACCTCCAGCAACCATCACCTCAGCTTCGCTAACTTTTTGACAGGTAATGCCTATGGCACCCTGCCTCAATTGCATATGTGCCATAGCTACACATTTATGCGTCTTTATATGAGGTCTTAGCCCGATAGTATGCTTATCAAAATATTCTTGATAACGCTGTAAATTTTCTTCAAAGCTATCCAAATCAACAACCAATGCCGGAGTATCTATTTCCTCAACACGCATAAAATTTTTCCTTTCGCTCGCAAATAGATTACTTCCTGTTTACACGATCTGTCAACAAGCAACTTGCCAATTTATACAATGTTCGACCAAATTAATAATATGCCAATAGAATTAGATCATTCACAATATGCAATCTCCGTTTGCGCGCTAACCTACAACGATACGAAGTACGTTGAACAGTCATCCAATCGCCTACAAAAATTGTGGGGAGAAATACTCATAGATAGCAAACCATATGGTTTCAGCGGTATAGATTACTACGCAAGAGAAATGGGCGGTGGACTCCTGAAAAAACTTATAGTCTTCGAACGACACGTCCCACAGCACACACTCTATGAACAAAAACTGCAGACGATCGAATTAGAAAAACAGTTGGCTACAAAAACGAACGAAAAAGAATTCAAGCGTAACATTAACATCGATCCTGGATTACTCACGTCCGGAAGTCTCGTCTTGAGTACTACAAAATACTCACCGCACCGCATAACTATTGGCCCAGGAATATTTGCCGAAACAACCCTGCTGTATGAAAAAGGTACCTACAAACCTCTTCCGTGGACTTATTTAGACTATAAGAATAAGGTGGTTCAAGAGATTTTACTCAAAACACGCCAGTGGTTAAAAGGCCACAATAGGGAAACCTAATTTAATCCATTACGATAGTTGCATCTCTTTCAGGCCCTACAGAAATAAGCGAAGCAGGCAACCCAATCCTCTCTACCAGCATATCGACATAGGCACGAGCCAAAGAAGGAAGATCCTCGTAGGCCCTTATATGAGCTGTGGAACTTTTCCATCCCTCAATTTCCTCGTATATGGGTTGACATTCGGCCACAACCTCCAAATCTGCCGGAAATTGTTCCAAACGCTCTCCTCTACAATCATAGGCTACACAAACCTTCAATCTTTCCATAGTGTCCAACGTATCCAAGCGCGTAAGAGCAATACTGGTCAACCCGTTGAGCCGTTTGGCTGATCTAAGAATTGGCACGTCAAACCATCCACAACGCCGAGCCCGACCGGTAGTTGCCCCGAATTCATTACCCAGCCTTCGAAGATGGTCACCTTCATCCCCAAGCATTTCCGTCGGAAAAGGGCCATTGCCCACTCTCGTTGTATACGCCTTTGTTACCCCTATTACTTCTTTTATGCGAGTAGGACCAACGCCACTACCTGTACATGCTGCACCTGCCGTTGTATTAGACGAGGTCACATAAGGATATGTTCCGTGATCAACATCAAGCAAAGTACCTTGCGCACCTTCGAAAAGTACGTTTTTCCCTGAATCAATAGCATCGTTCAAAAAAACAGAGATATCACATACGAACGGTCTAAGTCTATCTGCATAAGAAGAATATGCATCTATAATAGGATTAAATTCGAGGGGTTCGAGATTATATATCTTTTCAATTATTTGGTTTTTTGCCTCGACAGCATTTCGCAACTTATTCTCCAATTGTTTCTCGTCAAATAAATCCATCACTCGAATGCCGTGGGTCCTTTCAACTTTATCTCGATACGCCGGACCAATCCCACGCCCCGTAGTCCCGATAGTAACTCCGCCCTTACTCTCTTCTCCGGCCCGATCTAGCACCTTATGATAAGGCAATACCAAATGCGCACTTTGACTTATCATCAAACGTCCATCGCAAGAAAACCCTTTTGTCAGCAAATCATCTATTTCCTCAAGTAGTGCCTGAGGATCCACAACAACTCCATTCCCAATGACACATACCTTATCCAAATGCATAATACCAGAAGGTATCATATGAAATACAAATTCCATATCTCCTACCTTAACGGTATGCCCTGCATTCGCTCCTCCTTGATACCTCACCACTATATCAGAATCTAGTGTCAGGTAGTCTACTACTTTAGCCTTACCCTCATCACCCCATTGTGCTCCAAGTGCTATTTTCGTTGACATTTTGTATACCTTTTAAATACTGGCAAATTTTGCCCAAGAAATATAATCACGAGACCGCACATCATTCAACATGGCCTCGGAAATTGGACCATCAATATTTAATATTGTGAGTGCACTTCCTCCTACTTCATCTCGACCGCAAGACATTTGCGCAATATTTATTCTGTGTTCACCCATAATTGTCCCAATATGGCCAATTATGCCTGGTATATCTTCATTAATATAAAAAAGCATGTGACCAGCCGAAGAAGCATCAAACTTATACCCATCAAAGCGCACTATTCTAGGATCGCTTTTCCCAAATAAAGTTCCAGCAATTAACCTCTCCTCCTTGTCAGTTCGACAGATAACTGTTATAAGTGAAGCATAATCTTCGTGCTCGTTACTACGAAGTTCATCAACACATAACCCACGTTCTTGTGCAAAAATTGGAGCATTAACCGCATTAATTGGCATATCTGTCACATAAGAGAGGATGCCCTGCAAAACGGCCGAAGTCATTATTGACGTGGGATAACTTACATCTCCATGATACTGGATGGTAACCCTTTCCATTCGTCCTTCAATCAGTTGGGCCTGCAGGCTTCCTAAACGCTCGGCTAATTCCAAATATGGCCGCATCTTGGCATATATTTCTGGTTCAACTGAGGGTGTATTTACTGCATTTCGAATCACTCTTCCCATAAGTAAGTCACCAACTTGTTTAGCGACCTGTAATGCAACACTTTGTTGGGCTTCAGTTGTCGAAGCACCAAGATGCGGAGTGCAAACAACCCTCTCGTGAACAACCAACTGATTATCGACAGGCGGCTCTTGCTCAAATACATCTAAAGCCGCACCCGCAACATGTCCTGTCTCAATATGCCGTAACAATGCTAATTCATCGAGAATACCGCCACGCGCGCAGTTGACAAAAAAGACTCCTTTTTTACAAGACAAAATCTGATCGTCTGAAATCATGTGTCGCGTTTGGCTTATTAGCGGCAAGTGAACAGTTATAAAATCAGATTGCGCATAAATATCCTTCGGTTCCGTTAAACAAACTCCGTATGACTCGGCAAATTCACTTGAAACCATCGGATCATACGCTATTACTTTCATTCCGAAAGCATTTGCACGGAGTGCCACCTCACTTCCGACTTTACCGAGCCCTAAAATACCGAGCGTTTTTCCCCGCAATTCAACTCCCGTCAATTTACTTCTCTCCCACAAACCATTTTTTAGCGTAGCGCTTCCTTGAGGTATATTACGAGCAAGCGCCATAATCATAGCAAAGCTATGTTCAGCAGTAGATACCGAATTCCCGCCAGGCGTATTCATAACAATAACTCCACCTCGAGTCGCTGCGTTAACATCTATATTATCAACACCTGCTCCAGCACGTCCAACAACTTTCAATTTGCTAGCAGCCTTAAACACAGCCTCATTCACTTGCGTTCCGCTACGCACAATGAGAGCATCATAGTCATCTATGACCTCGATTAATTCCTGAGGAGTAAGATCGGTTTTAATTTCAACAGTCACACCTTCATTATCCTCTAGAATCTCCACGCACCGTGCATCCATTTTATCGCTTATTAAAACTTTCACATATCCCTCTATTTATTAGCTTTTATCAAAGTTTACCGCATCATCTATCCAGCACAACACATCTTCTCGACCTTGTTTGCTTTCTGCGGAAAATTGTACGTAGGAAATACCCCCAAGAACACCTTCACTCTCGAGTCGAGAAAAAACTTTATTCAATTTTGGACGTGATAGTTTATCCGTCTTAGTAAAAACCAGGAGGAACGGAAATTGCAATGACCTAAGCAATTCAATCATTACTCTATCTGAATCTGTTGGACCATGTCTTGCATCAATCAACTGTAATATCGCACAAATTTGTTGACTAGACTTAACATACGATTCAACCATGTGTCCTAGTTTCTCTCGCAAGTCTTTGCCACCGCGTACATATCCATAACCTGGCAAATCTACAAAATAAAACATCTCATTAACACGATAATAATTGAGTTGCTGCGTCTTACCAGGGACTGATGAGGTCCGCGCCAAATTCTTACGTTGCAGTAAGCAATTAATTAGCGAGGATTTCCCCACGTTAGAACGCCCTGAAAACACAATCTCAGGACATCCATCATCTGGAAAATCTTTAGGACTTACGGCACCAACAACAAATTCTGCAGAATCACATCGCATCAACGACAATGTATTCACGCACGCTTACGGGGAATTTGATCATCTTCGCGACCGAATTTATCAATTCCCTGCTCTATCATTTCACCATCAATTTCTATAAACTCTACATCGTCACGGGAAGGCAGGTCATACATAATATCCATCACAGCCTGCTCTAACACAGACCTCAATCCACGTGCACCCGTACCTTTATTAACAGTCAAGGAAACTATTTTCCGCAAAGCATCTTCAGTAAACTCAACACTCACACCGTCAAGTTCAAAAAGACGTTTCGTTTGTTTAATAATAGCATCACGTGGCTCGGTTAGAATTCGCAACAAATCATCCTCGGTTAATGAATCCATAGTGGTTATCACAGGGATACGTCCCACAAATTCTGGAATCATACCATGAGTCAAAAGGTCTTCAGGCTGTATCTTCGAAAGTATCTTTTCACTGGAACCATCAGAGCTCACATCACCTAAAGCTCCAAACCCCAAAGTGTGTTCACCAATACGTTCGCTTATCATTTTCTCTATACCTTCAAACGCTCCGCCACAAATAAACAAAATATTCTTTGTATTCATTTGAATCATTGGTTGCTCGGGATGCTTACGACCTCCTTTGGGAGGAATACTAGCCGTAGTCCCTTCTAGAATCTTTAACAAAGCCTGTTGAACCCCCTCGCCAGAGACATCACGACTAACCGCCGGCGCCGCACTCTTTCGCGCTACCTTGTCGACCTCATCAAGATACAAAATCCCCCTTTCGGCTCGCTCTACATCGTAGTCCGCATCTTGTAATAAACCAACAAGAATATTCTCGACATCTTCACCGACATAACCAGCTTCTGTCAAAATTGTAGCATCTGCAATCGAAAACGGAACTTGAAGAATTCGAGCGAGCGTTTTTGCCAGTTCCGTCTTCCCAGTACCTGTTGGACCGATAAGCATGACATTACTCTTTTCAATTTCCACCCCATCCATTTCAATATCCGTCTGAATGCGCTTATAATGGTTGTACACCGCAACAGAAAGAATTTTCTTTGCGCGATCTTGAGCGATTACAAATTCGTCTAAATGCTTTTTAATCTCAGTAGGTTTGGGAATCTCACTATGCTCCCAAGGCACAGCCTTACTTTCTTCTTCCGCCAACACATCATTGCACAACTTGACACATTCATTACAAATATGCACCGAGGCACCCGTAACAATCTTTTCCACTTGGCTTTGTCCTCGACCACAAAAAGAGCAACGTGGATCGCTTTTATTCGATCTTTTTGACAAAATTAAAGCTCCAGAAAAATAAACGCGCTAACCATCGACAGAGTTTTCAGTAACAGCAGAGGGAGACACGATTTCATCAATAACGCCATAACCGACGGCTTCTTCGGCCGTAAGAAAAAAATCCCTCTCTGTATCACGAGTTATTTCGGATATAGAACGTCCAGTACATTCAACAAGGATCTCACTTATCTGCTCACGCATTTTGATTATTTCACGTGCATGAATTTCCATATCAGAAGCTTGACCACCTATTCCTCCCATCGGTTGGTGTAGCATAATTCGTGCATTAGGCAATGCTTGTCGCTTGCTCCGAGTTCCACCAGCAAGAAGTACGGCACCCATACTAGAAGCTTGACCAACACATATTGTTGTAACATCTGCCGGGATATATTGCATCGTATCGTAAATGGCCATACCAGCAGTTACAAGCCCTCCCGGTGTATTCAAATAGAGTGCAATATCTTTTTTGGGGTCCTCAGAAGCCAAAAAAAGCATCTGTGCGATAATTAAGTTCGCAATCTGATCATTGATCGGAGTACCTACAAATATTATGCGATCTTTCAATAAGCGCGAATAGATATCGTAGGAACGCTCACCGCGACCTGTTTGTTCTATCACCATCGGTATAAGGGACATCAGATTCCTTTTTTTAAACAGAGCCAGTAATTTTCAAACCACCTCTTCTTTGATCTCTGCTGTTTTCATTAGCTCACCAAACATTTTTTCTTCCTCTAACTCACGTCGAAGATCATCAACACGTGCATTTTTCTTGATTTCCTCCAATTTTACACCCACCTTTTCTGCACGCTCCTCTAAATATTGCTCAAATTCTTCTTCAGCTACTGCTATCTCATATTTCTTGCGAACCGCTTCTGAAAGCACATAACTCTTTAAACTACGCACAGCTCCATCTCTTTCCTGCTCCCTATTTTCGTGATCGTTGTCATGATCATGACCTTGATGTTGCGCTTTATTTTGCTCTCGCATGGAACGCAAATAGTTTTCTACCATGCTTTCGGGCAAATCAAAAGGGTTCTTTTCAATTAACTGGGAAATCAAGTCAGTTCTCTCGCGTTGTTGAGACATCTGTTCCCAGCGCCCTGAAATTTCCGTTTCTAAATGACTTCGTAAATCTTCCAACGTTTCAAATTGTTCTCCTACATCCTTAGCAAACTCATCATCTAAATCGGGCAAGATCCGTTCACGCACTTCACGAACAGAAACCATAAATCGCTCAGTCTTTCCGGCTAGCTCTTGATTAGGTAAGTCGTCACGGTAAGAAAATTCTACCTTACGTTCTTCTCCTGCAATCACACCTATGAGCGCCTCCTCAAATTCAGGGCTCGGAGCATTTTCTTCTCCAATAACAAAATAGCGTTCTTCAAACTTCTCATCCTCTACAAATTCACCATTCTCATTGAGCCGTTGCAAATCAGCAATAAGAACATCACCGCTTTCCAAAGCTCTTTCTACGGAACGCTCCGACGCTTGCCTCGATTGAAACTCTTTTAGCTGAGCTTCAACTTCGTCATCGCTTACCTCATGCACTGCTCTCGTCACTTCCAGCCCTTCTGTCTTTTTCAATTGAATATCGGGCCAGATGTCTAGTTCAGCCGTGAAAGTCAACGGACTTCCTCTCTCATCATTCATTTCAGTAATCTGAGGAGGAGCTACCGGGGTCAATTGCTCCTCTCTAGCAGCCTCTTGTAGCAATTCTGGCAACATTCTTCCGACAACTTCGTTGCGAATAGATTCGCCGTAACGCGATTCCACAATGCGCATAGGCACCTTACCCTTACGAAAACCTGGTAACTCCAGACGCCGCTGATATTGCCTCAAAGCATTTTCCGACTCTTTATCTAATCTTTCAGCCTCAACTTCAACTTCTAATCTGCGTCCCCACTCGCTGGTTTCAACAACTTTGGTCTTCAATTTTTTTCACCTTGAATCAAGTTTTGCCAATCGGAAAGTTCACGTCGCCCGAAGCGTCTCTCGAGCGGCGCGGCACAATCAAAATAATTATTTGGTGCGAAAGGGGGGACTCGAACCCCCACGCCCTCACGGGCACTAGATCCTAAATCTAGCGCGTATACCAATTTCGCCACTTTCGCAGAAAATCAGCCTACGGTTTTCACATTAACCACTAACCGAACAGCAATTTAATATAATATGGAATTTAAACTCACAATCAAGTTAGGAACCCAAACTCCACGACTCCGTACTATCCTCAATATGCGAACGCAGAGCCTCGAGTGGCACTCGTTGTTGATCCATAGTGTCACGATCACGCACTGTGACAGTTGCATTTTCTAAGCTTTCCGAATCAATAGTTACACAAAATGGCGTCCCGACCTCATCCATACGTCTGTATCGCCTCCCAATAGCTCCACCATCATCGTATACCACTCGAAAGTAACGGCGAAGATTTTCCGTTACTTCCCCAGCAAGTTCCGGCATACCGTCTCGCTTAACCAGGGGTAAAACGGCCACTTTAATGGGAGCTATTCGTGGATGGAAACGCATTACAACACGAGTATCCCCCTTTACCTCCTCCTCGTAATAAGCATCTGCCAAACATGCCATGGTTGTTCGACTCGCACCTATCGATGTCTCAATAACATAGGGAACATATTTTTCCCGGTTTTCTTCATCGAAATATTTTAATTTTTTACCAGAAAATTTTTCATGCTGAGATAAATCAAAATTTGATCGATTATGAATACCTTCAATTTCTCCCGGGCCAAACGGAAACTCGTATTGGATATCAAAGGCTGCACTTGCGTAGTGCGCCAACTCATCTCCTTTGTGTTCATGCCAACTCAACTTGTTTTCTGGCAAACCTATAGATCTATACCAATTCCAACGCTCCTCACGCCAATAATCAAAATATTTATCCTGCGTTCCGGGCTGAACAAAATACTGCATTTCCATTTGCTCAAATTCTCGCGTACGAAAAAGGAAATTTTTCGTTGTAATCTCATTACGAAAAGCTTTTCCAATCTGGGCGACACCAAAAGGCAACTTCTGACGCATCGAGGACTGAACATTTAGAAAATTCACAAAAATCCCTTGGGCTGTTTCTGGACGAAGAAAAATTTTCGCACTCTCATCTTCCAATGGGCCCACGAAGGTTTTAAACATCAAATTGAACTGCCGAGCTTCGCTCAACTCGTTTCCTTTAGGACTTTTTAAGCCAGATTCAAGAGCCACTCTAGTCATCGCTTCTATTCCCATGCCGTTCACATCAATACCGTTTTCCTCAAGCAACTGGTCTAGTCGGTAACGTTCGTTAGTCTTCTTATCTTCTACCATTGGATCTGTAAAACCCGCGACATGACCAGAAGCTTCCCACACACGAGCATGCATAAGGATACTTGAATCTAAACCTTCCACATCCTCCCTAAATGTCATCGCTCTCCACCAGGAGTCCTTAACATTCTTTAATAGCTCTACACCTAACGGACCATAATCCCAGCACCCATTCAATCCACCATAAATTTCAGAGCTCTGGAAAACAAACCCCTTACGCTTACATAAAGAAACCAACTTATCCATAAGATCTGCCATAATTGTACATATTCCTTTTTAAATCTTGGAGCGAAAAAAATCACAGGACTTAATAGCTTTTATCAAAAACATATTCATTTTCATTTAACTATCGCGGTAAGACGTATCAAGAGAATCAAAAAAACGCAAAGAACGCAGGGTTCCTACAACTAATCCGTGATGGACGAAAAAACCATGAAATAATTTTCTTATCTGGCCACGAAAAATTGGCACTTCAGGAAGATTTTCACGCCTATAGGTTGGTAACTCCTGGAGTCGAGCCAAAAAAGAAAGTCCTTCAAAGGAAATATCCTGACGTTCTCGCTCACCACAGGACCGGCATATCCCACCTCCAACAGCGACGCTGAATCCACACGATCCAGCCTGTAATAGCATCCCACACGCCGTACACGACCTTAACTCAGGGCGATAACCAAGGGCATCAAGCACTCTAAGCTCAAAATACCAAAAAAGAACTTCCAGTTGACCAACATCAACCTCTTGCAAGCCTTTCAACACGCCCCGCAAACATGCATATAAACGACCGTTGGGTTCACCTTCAACAGTAACTTTGTCAACCAGTTCAAGCGCGGCATTAGCCAATGAAAAGCGCTCTAAATCCGTGGTTACCATTGGGGGTTCCTCTAACAAAGTACATTCACTAAGTGTCTGTATATTGCCATTTTTACCAACATAACAAACTGCATCAATCTCGGACATCAATTCTAACGCAGACCCAAATTTGCTTTTTATCTTTCGTGCTCCTCTCGCTGTTATTTTCAACTTACCAAGGTCTTCAGTGTAAACCGTCACAAATCGACTAGTATCTCCCATGCGCCAATTCCTTATGACAATTCCTCTCGTCTTTAAAATCGAACGCGGCAAGTCAATCCCCGGGCGACTGGGGGAGGGGGTAAACACGCTCCTGTTTACGACTCATACCAAAATCTTCTCTAGCGACTTTTTCTACATAATCCATGTCACTTTCCAAACGTGAAAGGATCTTCATTAGGCTGTCACGTTCAGATCTAAGAGTTTCAACTTGGTACTTTAAGACCATCAATTCATCACGACTTCCACCAATTTCCCAAACGGCACCAAAACCTAAAGTCAAATAACCTATCACCACAAAAACCAGAATTAAGGAAAAAGTCCGCCAACGTGAACGCTCTACCACAAAGGGTACAGAAATATTCTTTAACCGCTCACCTCGCTTCACAAAAGTCTCCTTATTCATTTAGCTATTTGTCAAAGTAGAACCAAGTCATCCTTATGAATCACCTCAACATTAGTTCGATCGTATATATCCTTTATCTCGGACAAATTTTTGCCCAAAATCGGACATAATTCTGAAAAATCATACTGAATTACACCGCGACCAATTTCATTGCCAGATTTACTGAAAATCCTTACAACATCACCAGCAGAAAAATCGCCCTCACATGAAATAATTTCGATCGGATATAAACTGCCAAACTCTTGAAGAAGTGAGTGTTGCGCCACAGCACTTACCGTCAATTCACCACGCTCTGGACTCGCAAATGCAATCCACCGCTCTCTACTTCCCAATCTTCTGCCTGAGGGCAAAAAGAGGGTCCCATCCGAAACTCCATCCATAAGCCGGGTCAATCGGTGTTTCCGTCCGTGTGCAATAATTGTCATCTCGCCACAGGTCATGAGTAATTTCGCCGCTTGTAACTTCGTCTGCATCCCTCCTCGACCAATAACGCTACTATTCTCGCCCACCATAGAGTCAAGTTCAAAGTCGCCATCTTTAACCTCTCGAATCAAATCACCTTTAGGCCCCTCAGCGTCGAAACCACTATATAAACCCTCTATGTCAGACATTATGATTAACAACTCTGCCTTGATTAGATTAGTCACATAAGCAGCCAACATATCGTTCTCGCCAAGCTGTCGTTTTAATTCATCGACAGAGACACTATCATTCTCATTAATAATTGGAACTGCACCTAGTCCAAAAAGGCTAGAAAAGGTGTTCTCCAAATTAACATACCGATGCCTACCGCCGAGGATATCCTCGGCCGTTAAAAGAACCTGACCGATAGGAACCCCTTCCTCGCGAAAAAGTCTTTCGTAAAAATTCATCAGAAGACTCTGACCAACAGCAGCAAGGGCCTGAAGCTCTGAAATAGTTTCTGGTCTTCGTTTTAATCCTAAGCGTCCCATACCAATTGCAACAGCACCCGATGTTACTATAGCTACCTCACAACCCCGAGCACGTAATTCAATAACATCTTGGACCAACTGTTTGATCACCGACGTATTTGGCTTCTGTTCACCAGTTGTCAAAACATTACTACCCACTTTAACAACCAATCTACGAACATTTTGAATTTGTCTGCGCACTAATGAAGTCGATGTCACAATCGTACGATTACCCCACGTTCATTCAAAAACTGTTTAACTTCAGGAATAGTATGTTGTTCATAATGAAAAATTGAGGCGGCAAGGGCGGCGCTCGCGCGACCATGTGTTAATACCTCGTGGATGTGCTGCATGCTCCCAGCACCGCCCGAAGCAACAATAGGAACATTCACTTTTTTAGATACCTCAAGATTGAGTTCAATATCATAACCATCAAGAGTTCCGTCTGCATCAATACTATTGAGGACCAATTCACCAGCACCTCTAAAAACCAGCTCTTCAACCCACTCTAATGCATCAATACCAGTCGACTTGCGGCCCCCGTTTATATAAATTTCCCATTCAGGCGGCTCTTCCACGCCGACAGGCTTACGCAATACATCAACAGCTGCCACGATACATTGGGATCCAAAACTCTCGGAAGTCTCGTTTATAATCCCCGGAGTATGAACATGAGCAGAATTGATCGAAACTTTATCTGCACCACACTTGAGAATTGTTCGCACATCTACGAAGGTACGAATACCACCTCCCACGGTGAGCGGTATAAATACCTGCTCTGAAACCTGACGAACTAAGTCCATAACAATTGCCCGCCCATCTGCTGAAGCAGTTATATCATAAAATACTAATTCATCAGCACCTTCTAAATCATAACGTCGAGCCAATTCGACCGGATCCCCCGCGTCTCGGTCGGCAGAAAAACGCACACCCCTAACATTTCTACCATTTTTCACATCGAGACAGGGAATAATTCTCTTCGCCAACATAGATCAATTGATCCTAGAAAAGTTTTCCAACAAACGCAATCCAAAACTTTGGCTTTTTTCTGGGTGAAATTGAACTCCAAAAACACCATCACTACCGACAACGGAAACAAAATCAAAACCATAGTTAGTTGACGCCAAAAACTCATTACATTTGGCTGTAGCAACGCAGTATGAATGCACAAAATAAAAATATGTCCCTGAGGAAATACCGTGCAGCAGAGGCGATGAATTATTGAAATCTATTTGATTCCAACCTATGTGGGGTACACGTTCAGAACTTGGGAATCGCTCACAGACTCCTGACAACAGACCTAATCCCTCGTGTCTACCAAGCTCCAAGCTTTTCGAAAACATCAACTGGAGTCCAACACAAATTCCTAAAAAGGGTTTACCTGCCGCAATACTCTGCTCAATACACGCAACCCAACCACCTTTATGCAATTTACTCATGGCATCCCCAAAGGCCGCATCACCAGGTAAAACTAAATGAGTCGCTTTATCCGCTTGCCGTGGATTTTCAACAATCGCAGCTGAAACTCCAAGAAATTCAAAAGCCTTTTCAACACTCCGTAAATTACCCAAGCCAAAATCAACAATGGCAATCAAGAATTTCCAAGCTCCCGTGATCGTTGAGTCGCAGCAGTTACCGCATCCATAAGTGTTCCGTTGATGTCATTCCCTTCGATCACTTTCAAACCCGCAATAGTTGTCCCGCCTGGCGAGGCAACCTTCTCCCTAAGTTGAGCTGGATGTAATTTGCTCTCTAATACCATCTTAGCCGAACCAATCATAGTCTGTGCGGCCAATTCTAATGCAACTTCTCTCGGGAGACCTTCTCGAACCCCACCATCGGCTAACGCGTCTATCATTGTATAAACAAAAGCAGGGCCACTGCCTGAAAGACCGGTTATCGCATCCATTTGATTCTCCCGAACTTTGACAACATGTCCTACAAGTTCAAGGAATTGGCAAACTATATCAACATCATTAATACTTGCATTAGTTCCAGGGCAAATTGCACAAGATCCCATCCTTATCCGCACCAACGTCTGTGGCATGCATCTGACAACTACTGGTCCATCACAAAGAAAAGACTCAATCTTCGCCGTAGAAACACCTGCCATTAGAGACAGAATTATTTTACCAGGGGTCAATAATGACGAAATTTGTGATAATACGACCTCAGCAACTTGAGGTTTAACCGCAAGAATAATCAACTCACAATTTTCTACAAGCTCATCTATGCTCTCAACCGTCCCCACACCATGTTCGGCTAACATTGACAATGCTGCGGGTGCCGGGTCCGTAGCGACTATTTGCGACGGTAAAATTCCTTTTGAACCGAGCAAACCCTCCACCAGAGCTTGGGTCATATTACCTGCACCAACAAATCCTGCGCGTATTTCTATCATATCTTTAAGTGCGCCATCACCTATGTTAGATTTATCAGAATCGCTACCCTAATGGCTGAACTAAGTACTTTATTTTAATTTACCTAAGTAAATTAAAATAAAGTACTTAGTTCGCCTTGTCAAATCCAACCTTAAAGACCAAAGACTACCCAATTTCACTCCACTAAAACGCTCTATACCAACTATCGTTCACCCATGAACGCCCCCAATTTACCCTTGACTAAGCAGCACCCAAAAACCTATCTTCATCCAGTGCTTCACTTTATATAAAAAACGCTCTAAGTGAAGGACCTTTAGTAAGAATCCCGGATAATTATTTAATTAGGAGTATAGGTTATGGCTAAGAAGAGAAAAGCCAAATCAAAAGCCAGTATAAACAAAAAAACTAAGACCAAGGCCAAATCAACTGCTAAAAAAACCAAGACCAAGGCCAAATCAACTGCTAAAACCAAGACCAAGGCCAAATCAACTGCTCAAACCAAGACCAAGGCCAAATAAACTGCTAAAAAAACCAAGACCAACGCCACATCAACTGCTC
>JAYYVF010000062.1:0-12790 GCA_036343635.1 Candidatus Latescibacterota bacterium
CGCTACAACACGTTTTACTCGGGCATCCTTACATGCCTCAAAAATATTATACGCACCCACTATGTTATTCTTGTGTAAACTTTCCCATCCTTGGCCTGCGGGATCAGCTGCCATATGCACAACAATGTCCATGCCAGAAACCGCCCTCTTAACACTATCTATATCAGCAATATCGCCTATGGTATATCTCTCACTTTCTATGTCAATTTTCCGCTTGTCCAAAACACGATCGGAATTGGTCCGTCGACGTCCCATACCATATAGTTCATAGCGGTCAGACCATTGGTTTAAATGTAGATAGATTGCGCTGCCCACTAAGCCAGAAACACCAGTGATAAGTATTTTTTTTGCACTCATATATTCCTCAAGATTCTAGTAGATTGACGAGACTATTTGCATTGAGCGTGGTAATACTTTCCCAAACATCAACAGGTAAATCCAAGGTTTTTAAATGATCCTGGAGGGCATTCCCTCGAGCATCTCGACCAAATAGGAGACGTCCTGCGTATTTGATCAAAAAGTTTTTGCCGTACTCTGTATCTCGAATCAAAGCTCCCAATCCGGACCCAGCAGACAAATCAGCATATAAATTCGGATAAATATCAAATAAACGAATCAGTTCGCCACCAGGTTGAATGGCCCCCTTCGGATACATCTCTGGTTCCCGCTCTGCATCGCCACTGATATATCTCCAAAATCCTGGAGCGTGCCCGATAAAGATGGTATCAGGACAGGCCTGCAAAGCTCTTTCAAGCGGTCCGGGCATCCCGCCATACCAATACTCCTGATAAACCGACAAGCCCTCGCTGTTGGGTAAGAAAGGTACGTCAATATGAAGCACTACTGGACATTTTAATTTACCTGCTCTACGAAAAAGTTCGATGCTTCGCGGATCGTCCAGCAACATGCGGTAACTCCATTCGCCGCACACCCGAACCCCATGCGTCTCAACTGCCACTTCGAATTCGTCCGCAGCGTTTCCAGTTCCTGGCCAAGGACAATACCCAGGAACAAACCGATCCGGATATTGTTGAACAGCACCAAGTACATCGCTCAATGGAGATCCCGCATGAGTCCCATCGGGCCTCAAGTTCAAAGGGCTAAATACTTTATGTGAAGAAGGAACGTCCTCGCTGGGTGGTATAAACCATGTCAATATCCAGGCGCGATCAATACTGAAACAGTCCATTTCATAAATTACCCCCGACGCATCTAGCCCATGATAGTGCACGTGCATATGTGAATCGACTAACCCCATAGAATCACCTCATCAATCTATAATGTTTGCTTACTTTTTTTTAACGTTTCAGGTACTCCCCAACCTAAAATAGACACCCCAACCAATCCCAATATCGCGGCAACTACAGGCGCACCGAATAACCCAATACGCTCAGCAATTATTCCAATAATTAACGGGCTACATGCACTACCACCATCACCGATAAATCGCCAAAGTCCCAGGAACTCACCGCGGGAATGCGTCGGCGCAAGATCCGCTCCTAAGGTCATCATTGATCCGGCTCCCAATCCATTACCAAACCCCATCAACAGCACCACTAACTGCAGACTCCAATAATCGGTCGTTGTAGGAATTAACAGCATCCCGCCAGCCAACAAAATAAAACTTGGGAGATAAGCTAATTTTCGCCCCAAACGATCCATAATTAGCCCAGCCGGAAAAGACATTAAAACATCAATGGCCGATGAAAAACCTATCAAAACACCGATAGATTGTACATCCAGTCCAAGTATACTTCCTCCGTATAACGGTACGATGGTTGAGCGTGCAGATCGTACCATCTGGGCACAAAGCTGTCCGGAGCCAGCGATAATTAATAACCGCCTATTGGTACTAAAAACATCAAACAAGGATTTGTCTGAACTACCTGAACTGCTCTCTAACTGACGAGTAGTAGATACAAAGTAAAAAACGAAAATGAATCCAATTAGAGAAAACAATGAACAAACCAAAAACGTTTTCCCTAAACCAAGTTCCGCACCTAAAACGCCTCCTAACACAGGGCCAACAAAGGTGCCAGCTCGCCCAAGACCACCCAATACCGCTATGGATCTCCCACGCCGATTGTTACTAACTGCTTCGGCCATATAAGCATGCCGGGAAGTACCCCACAGGGCCATTCCGACGCCGGCAATCAACCTAAGAGCAAAGATCAACAACAATTGATCTATCCAAAACAACGCCCCTGTGCTAAATGTCACCAGTATAACCCCGACCAACATGCACGCTTTGTTGCCGAACCAACGCAAAAGCTTCCCCGCCGGGATGTCACTAACCAACGTACCTATACTCTCAGCAGCGAGGATGAGCCCTACGATACCGTAGGAAATATCGAAGGTCATTAGATATAGAGGGAATACAGGTATAAGAAGCCCCTTGCTGGTAGCCATTAAAAATGATGGCATATAAATAGCCCCAGCAAGATCCCTCACCCGAGTGACTTTATCGATCATTCAATTTTTTTTCTCTTCAAAAACAGAAGAAAGAAGCTCACCTAAAGGCTGATTCAACCGAAACCAGCCCCCTTCAGTAGATCCCATTCAGAGTCACTCAACAATTTGTCACCCGCTTGAGCATTTATACGTGCCTGCTCTGCAGATTTAGCACCAGGTATAGCCACAGGTTGACATGCGTGAGAAACAACATATCTCAATGCAGTCGTCACCATCTCTTGTCCTGCAGGTATAAACTCCTTTATCTGCTCAACCTCAAATACCAGACGTTCATACTCTTCTCGTTCCCCCCCTCCAGGGTTGAACCCATTCCGAATCATATCAGAGAATTTGCTATCCGCGTGGTATTTCCCCGACAATAATCCTTTTGCAAGGGGACCTCGCACCATAACAGCAATTCCTTCGCTTTCACAATAAGGTAAAAAATCTGCGGAAGGCTCTCTATTTAGTAATGAATAATCAACCTGCACAACGGAACAGTTACCGTCTCTGTTAAACTCCTTTAGTATTCTGAGATCGTTCGTCGAAATTCCATAAGCACGTAAGGACCCTTTTTGAACCAGACAGTCAAACCCTTCCAGATAAACAGAGGGGTCTTCAATGTCACTCTCGTGACACAATAATACATCGTGCCAGTCCGTCCGAAGACGGTGTAAAGAAGCATCTGCACATAAACGTATCATATCTACGGTTGTTTTAGGCACCGCCTGCCCCGTACGCTTTCCCCAATTCCCGATTTTACTAACCAAAATCACCTGATGCCGATGCCCTACCAAGGCGCGTCCAAGCCTCTCCTCGGACAATCCATTAGGTATACCGTAAGACTCGGCAGTATCGACAAGATTTACTCCACTATCTAAGGCAGCCGCCACGGTATCCAATGCAGTGGATTCTTCAATGTTTCCCCATTGATTACCAATGTTCCAAGTCCCTAGCCCAATCGCAGAAACATTCCACTCTAAATTCCCAAATTTCCTTTTGATCATTTAATCATACCATAGGTGTGGCACGCTGAGTTAACTGAATTGCAAATCCCCAAGGATCGCGGACCATCGCCAAAGTATCCCCAGCCGGCGTTTTCCCCGGATCAGAATAAACTGAGGCTCCCGCAGCCTTTAACCGAGATATCGTAGCATCCATCTCATCTACAGCAAAAGCAATATGTAGCACCTGGGGATCTTGGGCTGCATAATCGGGAATCAAGTCTGGAGGATTATTGTATAGTTCAATCACAACCCTCCCAGTCTTATCTGCCAAAAAATGCATATAAGCAGGGGCTTCGCCTTGTCTCACAATTTCCATTTCTAAATGATCAACATACCAATTAGCAACGGCTACAGGATCCGTGACGTTAATGGCAAAGTGTTCAAAAATCATTCTGTTTCTCCTTAGGCTATGTAAAGATTTACGTTTACTTTCTATCGATATTAAAGTCGCGATTCATCTGTTAGGGATCTCCCATCCCTTGCTAGTATCCAACAGCTGATTATTATATACATAGCTAATTGGCTACACCACAGGCTATCCCAACTATTTGCTGTCAGACACATTCATTATGAACATTCAATGGAGAGAGCAACAGGTTCTAACCTAACTAATCCGTGGGTTTTTCCGAAGCAGAACTCATATGAAAGTAGCTGCCTTAGTATCAGGAGGCGTCGACAGCTCGACCGCTCTCCAGTTGTTGACACAAAATCCAGAAATGGAAGTAACGGCATATTACCTAAAAATCTGGTTAGAAGATGAATTAGCTTTTTTAGGTGACTGTCCCTGGGAAGAGGATCTCCATTATGCCCAAGCCATATGTAAACAGTTGGGGATACGTTTAAACATCATACCCCTGCAAACCGAATATCGTGAAAACATAGTCGAATTTGCCCTAAATGAGTTACGAGCGGGTCACACCCCCAGTCCTGACATCTTTTGCAATGAACGAATCAAATTTGGTGCATTCATGGACCAAATAGATCAATCCTATGATAAAATCGCATCGGGGCATTACGCCCAGGCTGTCTATCAATCGGGAAAGTACCTGCTAAAACAAGCCCCAGATCCCGTAAAAGATCAAACATATTTTCTTTCTAACCTCAGCCAACAACAAATAGCACGTTTATTATTTCCAATTGGACACCTCCAAAAACATCAAGTCCGGAGTTTGGCCGAGCAATATGATATTCCAGCAAAAACGCGCCCTGATAGCCAAGGTATTTGTTTTCTCGGCAAAATTAAATATCGAGATTTCGTGGCCTCTCATTTGGGCGAACTGCCAGGAGACATCATCGAATTTGAAACAAGTGAGGTGATAGGAAAACACCGTGGTCACTGGTTTCATACAATCGGTCAGCGTCAGGGGCTAGGGCTTAGCGGAGGCCCTTGGTATGTTGTTAGGAAAGCCCCTAATCTAAATCAAATTTTTGTCACACACTCAACTGCCCTACAATCACATACGCGAGACAAATTCACCCTTCGCGCACTCCACTGGATCTCAGGGAGACCGCAGTTAACCGACTTGCAAGTAAAAGTCCGCCATGGACCTAGAACAACCGCGTGTGAGTTGTCTCTCGAAGATGCCACAACCAGCGTGATTCTTGGTGAAGCAGACACCGGAATAGCGCCCGGACAACACGCAGTTTTCTATTCCGATGACATTTGCTTAGGTGGTGGGGTCATAATTTAACATACATAAAATGTTGTATAACAATATTTTATGATTTATTTTTAATTATATTAATTAATATAAAACAGGTGCTGTTATATCATCGAATAAATGTCGCAATATAGAAAACTTGCGAACCAATCAATTAACACCGTAAACCTTCTTTGGAGTCATTCATGATTGATCCACGATTCGACCAACTTGCCCACGTTTTGGTAAATCATTCTACCGATTTACAAAAAAATGAACATGTCCTTATTGAATCCTTTGACATTCCAGAAGATATGATCGTTGCCTTAGTCCGTGCCGTCCGAGAGGTTGGAGCAATCCCACAAGTCTCAATTAAGCACGCAAGAGTACACCGAGAATTGCTCCTCAATGCACAAGAGTTAGGTATGGAGATGGCCGGAAACTATGAAGCTTTCCGTATGAAAAAAATGGATGCCTATATCGGCCTACGAGGTACGCCAAACATCTCAGAGTTATCCGATGTTTCCAGCGAATCAATGCAGATTTATGAAAAAAATTGGATGAAGCCAGTACATTACGAAATTCGTGTTCCAAGTACAAAATGGGTAGTTTTACGGTGGCCTTCGTCCTCTATGGCTCAATTAGCCCGCAAAAGCACCGAAGCCTTTGAGTCGTTTTACTTTGATGTTTGTACATTAGATTATGGGAAAATGGCCGATGCTCAAAAGCCTTTGGCTGAATTAATGGAAAAAACAGATATAGTCCGAATTAAGGGGCCCGGCACTGACCTACATTTCAGTATTTCCAATATACCGGTAGTCGAATGCTCCGGGAAACGAAATATTCCGGATGGAGAATGTTTTACCTCTCCAGTACGAACGTCCGTTGAAGGTGACATCCAATTTAATACCAGCACACTCTACAGGGGGAGCGTGTTTGACAACATTTTTCTTCGTTTTGAAAAGGGTAAAATCGTTGAAGCGCACAGCAACAATGACGCGCGTTTAAATGAAATATTGGATAGTGACGAAGGCGCTAGGTATATTGGAGAATTTGCTATTGGTTTCAATCCATATATTACGGATCCAATATTGGACATCCTATTTGACGAAAAGATTGCAGGATCGTTTCATTTTACTCCTGGGCAGGCATATGAAGATGCAGATAACGGTAATAGATCCACAGTGCACTGGGACATGGTCATGATTCAATCCCCCGAGTTTGGGGGTGGCCAAATCTATTTCGATGAAACTTTAGTTCGCCAGGATGGACAATTTGTGCTCGACGAGTTGGAGCCGTTAAATCCGGAGAACTTGAAAAAGAAATGAACCTGATTCAAGCCGGTTCCTACGGAGTCTTACCAATCCTGGTAACCCTTTTTGATGGTAAGGGCGAAGTCGATCTTCCGTCGTTAAAAAACGATAATTAATTTCATGAAAGTTCCCATATATGTTGTCCAGAAAAAAAGTATAGATAAAATGACTTCCAGTGCACTTGTTAACTTACGGAACAATAATCTACAGCACTTCACCATTACCGAACCTCTCAATCTGTAAGGAGAAGGCGTCATGCGAATTGAAAACATAGAAACAATTAAGATAAACCCTCAACTTAGGGATCATAACAAAGGCCATGAAGTGAGGTTCGCAGGCATTGACACACAAACAATCTTTCGTGTAACCTGCGACAATGGAATTATTGGCTACGGTGACTCCCGTGGTCACACACAACTTGCAGAGGCCGAAACAGAAAAAATCATAGGAAATTCCCCGTTTGAATTTATTGGTGCCGATTTACATATGGGCTTGATGGGCGCTCTTTATGACGCTATGGGAAAACATATAGATCAACCGGCTTATAAACTCATCGGTCAAAAGGTTCGCGATAGAATACCCGTTGCGGCCTGGACACGCCCGGCGTCTCCAGAGGACTTTGCTAATGAAATCAAACGCGCGAGTGAAGACGGATACCGCATTTTCAAAATGCATACCTGTCCACATCACTGTGTCATAGAGCAAACAAGAGCAGCGGAAGAGGTTGCACCAGATGGATTCAAGATACATTACGATTTCAATCACAATCGAAGCGAAGCAGATACTCTACGTATTATTGAACAAGTAGAGCGTTCGCCGGTGGTAGGATTTCTTGAGGATCCCCTGCGTTGGCAAAATATAGAAGGATGGAAAATGCTTCGCCAGCGAACATCTCTCCCTTTATTAATGCATGTACCTCAATTGGGAGGCGGACCGGAAATAGTGTATGGATGTGCGGACCTATACATGGTGGGAGAGGTGGGATTTGGCAATTCTTTACGCAGAGGGATTACTGCAGCAAGTTCCGAGTTATCTACAGTAATTCAGTTGACTGGAGGGACACTGAGTAAAGCGTTTGCCATGCATCTTGGCGCGGTTTTACCAGCCGTATCTCATTCTGTAAATTTAGATGATCAATATGCGGAGGATGTCGCCTCACAACGCTTGGAGGTTGATGAAGGCGCAACTCCTGTACCAAGCGGTCCGGGATTAGGGGTTGAGGTTGATGAATCAATCCTGAAAAAATTAAGCGACCGGCCGAAAAGTGAACTTCCGAAGCATGTTGGCATCTTAGAGCTGCCCGGTGGAAGCATTTACTACACTCCGTCAATTCCTGCGGTTGAAACAATTACTGGGTTTTCTGAAGGAAACATTAGAGGTATAAAAAGTCAAATTTGGAATGAAGACGGAAGTAAAAAGTTTGAATCAGTTTATACAAGAGTAAAAAAAGAAGGACCATACAAAGCGTAATACTCTTTTCATTTCATAATGAAATCAACTATTAGTCCGAACTGAGTTAGTGTCCCTGACTGCTGTAAACTTTTTTTGTATAAACTTAGGGTATCTAAGTCTTGGAAATCGGCCTTGTTTTCGTAACGGCGCGTATTAAACATTGGAATAGCAGGTACTAGGGCAGAAAATATCATCGCGTAGAGACCGTAGTCACCGCTGAGAAATAGGAGCCCGCACCAAATCCGCGACAAGATTTGTAAAGCCCATATCACTCTACGAACAAAAGAGGAACCAAACAATACGCAAATAGTTTTCTTACCGTTTTCTCGATCTGCAGGTTCATGTTTTAAGCCACTGGCGAAAGATGAGATGATCGCATAAATCAGAATCGGCAATAAATAATGCGCTTGATCGAAATTCCATATTGGCGAAGCCACAAACGCACCTATAAACGGTAAAATAACTCCCGTACCAATAATCTCTAAAAACTCTCCCCCGCCTCGATAATTCAACTTTATTGGCGGGAAACTATACGCCCACAACAACAATAACCCAAAAAGCGATAGGGGAAGGATTTGCAAACGCCCCATTTTGAGTAAGACTATAGCTGTAACAATCACTAAAACCGCACTCATCAGTCCCCCCACTAATACCTGTCTAGAACTGAGTAACCTTTCCGGCAATACCCTTCGTTCAATAAGTTTAGGATAAAACCGCAAGTGGTATGCATCTGCGTCTTTATCCGCGAAATCATTCATAAGGACTATGAACCACTGCGAAAAAATCAACAAGAAAACCAGAACAGCAAGAGGTGGCATAGCGTCTGAAGTTAGCGACGAGAAAGCTAGAACATACCCCGCTGTCGTAGGAATTATTATCTTTGGCGTAGCTTGTAACTTGACAGCAAAAAACCATTTTTTCAATTTTTTTTACAGCCTCGTTCATTAATTAATCAAAGCGGAACATGCGTGTATACAGAAAGTAAATTAAGTAAAAAAGTCAGATTATCGCTCTGTATAGGGCGTATTTACGCGACCCATACAACCCAACTCTCAAAGGCCCTATTACATAGGGATTCTGACATTAACCTCAAATCCGCATTTGCGAAAGGCATGTTACTACTAGAACAGGAATTATTTAAACACTTCCCTGAAAATATTTTCGCTGACTTTGACATGCTATTTGCGCATATTATCACCAAAGCGAAGCAAACCCACTCCCCCAGTAAATACTTTTTAGATAACTGCGAATGTATCTCGAAATTATTCGCAGTTTATGGCTCCAATTCTATCATCCGATTCCAATATATACACGATTTTCTCTACGGTTTTGATTGGGCTCGATGGGTTCAAAAATCTCCCAATTTGCGTCATAATGTCGGCCCCTTCGATCCAATATTTCTAAATCATCTTTTGTTGCGTGGAAATGAACTGCATAAATTGATCAAACAAAACGACAAGAAATACCCTAAGTTGCCTCCATATAAAACGCGCAATCCTTTTCCATTTTCTAGAAAACCAAGAGATGAAAGACTGCTCCACGGAATATTGGCAGAAAAAAATTTAATCCCCGTTACCGCCTGGGCCACAAACGGTACATTTTCGCACGCGTGGGATTACCATAATAAACGAATCGAACAGGCCATTCTCATAAATAAAAATCACCACCACTAAGCGATGGTACAAATAGTTCCCTCGGCGTCATGAAAAAATAGAATTAAATATCCGATGAAAAAAACAGAAAAAATCGCCTATATCGTTGCGCGACTTCATGAGCTCTACCCTACCCCTAAAACACCCTTAAGCAGCTCTTCCCCGTATACGCACTTGATAGCCGTACTCCTTTCGGCCCAGTGTACAGATGCTAGGGTAAACACAGTCACGCCAAAACTATTCGACCTGGCTGATACGCCTGAAGGAATGAGTGCCTTAGCCGTTAAAAAAATCGAGCAAATAATTCGCCCCTGTGGCTTAGCCCCCAAAAAGTCAAAAGCAATCTACGAGCTTTCTAAAATAATCTGTCACGACTATGCAGGAATAGTACCTCAGGATTTATCATCTCTTGAATCTCTGCCAGGCGTAGGACATAAAACAGCACAGGTTGTCATGGCCCAATGCTTTAATTTACCCATGTTTCCGGTCGACACACATATTCATCGCTTAGCCTACCGCTGGGGTTTGTCGAACGGCCGAAACGTGCTGCAAACAGAGAAGGACTGCAAGAGACTCTTTCCCCGCGAGAAGTGGAACAATCTTCATCTACAAATAATTTATTACGGTCGAGAATTCTGTCCTGCCCGAAGTCACATTTGGTCCGAATGTCCTATCTGTTCGACTGTAGGAAGACGGTCATTGCGTCCAAATTAAATTTTGTCAACAATTCGCTCTTGATCCAATATTATCCTATTTTATGGCGATGAAATTCATTTATTATTTCCAAAAAAATACTGAAGAGTGAAATGCCAGATAGATCTAGCGTAAGCCTCCGAGCTGTTATCACTGGGCTCATATTTGTATTTGCGATAAGTCTAATTAGTCCTTACGCAGTACTTATGGTGAAGGGATCTCAACTAACCAGCAACGCTATTCCAATAATTGCCATTACACTGCTTTTTGTTCTTACGATTGTGGCGCTCCCACTTCTTCGATTACTACAATCCCGCTGGATGTTCGAACAAGGAGAATTAATCACAATATATGTAATGATGTTGGTAGGGAGTGTAGTTGTCACTACGGGGTTCTCCGGAACTTTTTTGTCAGTAATAACCGGCGCAATGTACTACGCGACTCCAGAAAATGAATGGGCAGAATTATTCGTACCTAACGTACACGCCTGGCTTGCTCCAAGTAACGTAGACGCTATTCGATACTTTTACGAAGGATTGCCGAAAGGTATGCCTATTCCTTGGAGCGAGTGGACAATACCTCTATTGACCTGGCTTGTATTTATCTGCGCTTTTTACTACATGCAGCTCTGTCTGGGTGTCCTTTTAAGAGGACAATGGGTCGAAAATGAACGTTTAGTATATCCACTAACAAGGCTTCCACTCGCTATGATTGAAAAGCCAGAAAAAGGTTGTTTTGGCCGAATTTATCAAAGCAAATTACTTTGGCTGGGAGTACTAATACCCTTTGTCTTGCATTCTTGGAATTCACTTAATTTTTATCACGATGCGTTCCAGCGTATAGCTCTTAACGGACAAATCGAGCTAATTCCCGGTGCCCTCTCTTTACCCTACAGATTTAATCTCCCTATTACAGGATTAGCCTACTTGATGCCTCTAAATGTAGCATTCAGTATCTGGTTTTTCTTTATATGCGGAATGTTGGAGAGTCTGCTTTTTGCTCGTATCGGATTGGCGATAAAAGGAGGAGGAGACATTTGGACATCAGGAGGTGCACATACAGCTATTTCTCACCAAATGGCGGGCGCCTTTTTTGCGTTAAGTCTATTTGTATTATGGACTGCCCGACCACACATAAAAACGCTTTGGGACGCTGCCAAAAAAGGCCACGATGACAAAAAAGAAATACTATCACCTCGTTCAAGCTTTTTCGGTTTTTGTACAAGTCTAACATTCATGATCATATGGTTGACCTACACAGGGTTAGATATTTATGTAGCGACGATACTTGTTTTCGGAGCGATTTTAGTTTTCGTGGGTTTATCCCGAATCGTGTGCGAAGCGGGCATCCCGGGAGCGCAAATGCCTATGGCTCCCCAAGCCTTTATTACCCGCGGATTTGGTCCTGAAACATTAGGCATTGGGAACATGACTGGCTTGGGGTATAGCACAGTTTGGCTTGGCGAAACGGCAGCAAATATGATGAATGCCGTTGTCCACACCCTCAAGTTAATTTCTTCGGACAAGAAACCTTCCAGAAGGCTGCTTTTAGCCCTTTTCCTAGCTTTAGTTGTGGGATTAGCGGGTTCCATATGGATCACAATGCGCATGGCATATACCTACGGCGGCATTAACCTAGATGGCTGGTACTACGGAGGGGCCCCGCGTTGGCCCTTCAACTATATGTCTTCTGTTTTCAATATGCCAGACTCCGACCTAAGTATGAGGTTTGGGTTTACTGGCGCTGGTGCAATAGTAATGGGCACACTGCTTTATTTTAGACAACGTTTTTTGTGGTGGCCACTTCATCCGATCGGGTTCCCTATTGCTAACACTTACACTATAATGTCTTACGGTTGGTTCGCTATTCTGTTAGCTTGGGTATTTAAAGCGATCATTTTGCGCTATGGAGGTGTCCGCCTATACCGAACCATGTTACCATTTTTCCTTGGTCTGGTATTGGGTGAATTTTCTACGGCCGTAATGTGGACGTTTATAGATGGTGCATTCGATATACAAGGTAACCGCATATTCAACTTTTAGGAGACTATAATGAGTCCTCAAGAAGAGTATCGCTATAATCATCTCACGTGGCCGGAAATAAATGAAGCCATCGGCCAACAAAAAATAATTCTGCTTCCGACTGGATCTACTGAACAACATGGGCGACATTTGCCGTTAGATACCGATGTTTTTTTAGCAGAATCTGTGTGCCTTGAAGTCGGTCGCCGCGCCAAAGAAAAAGTACTTGTTTTACCGCCGATTTCCTACGGTCTGAACCTACATCACATCGACTTCCCTGGTACCGTACATATCGAACCAGAAAACTTTATTGCATTCTGCGTAGATATAACAAAATCTGTGGCCTATCACGGTTTTGAAAAAATTCTCTTGGTAAATGGGCATGGCTCAAATGCCTCTTTAATCGACCTAATTGCCCGAAAAACAACCCTTGCCACAGAATCTCTATGTTTTGCCTGTAGTTACTTCCATTTTCTTTTAGAAAAATTTGAAGACATCCGCGAATCTGATGTGATAGCACATGCAGATGAATTCGAAACCTCACTATATCTACATTTAGCC
>JAYYVF010000063.1:0-7998 GCA_036343635.1 Candidatus Latescibacterota bacterium
GAATGATTTACACTGGATAAAAGAGGCATGGGGGACTGAAAAACCCTTAATTATAAAAGGTGTCCACTGTTCCTACGACGCAAAAAAAGCTGAAGATTATGGAGCATCGGGAGTAATTTGGTCAAACCACGGCGGACGACAACAAGACAGAGTGCCCCCAACTCTGCATATCATCGAGCAGGAAATGCCACACATGAGCAATTCAAAATTAGATTTCATGATGGACGGTGGTGTACGCAATGGTACTGATATTTTAATCGCCTTGTCATATGGATTGAAGGCTGTCGGACTTGGCAGGGTTACCGCTGCAGGAATAGGAGCAGGTGGTGCATTGGGCTTACGTCGTGCTTTCGAAATAATCGATACCGACCTGCGTAGAGCAATGCGACTGGTAGGCCTACAAAGTGTATCCGAAATACAACAAATGGGCTGTGAAATTCGTCGGAAAAATTTGTTGATGGGCGATTCTCACCTTCCAGAGTTTGTTTATTAATTTTGTTTACTAACACGAAATACCAATTGACGATTTCGAAAGATTGAAACACATGACTACCCCTCTGTTAGAAATAAAGAATCTACAAGTAACCTTTAACACAGACTACGGTAAGATTTTTGCCGTAGAAAACCTAAATCTCGTATTAGAACCGGGCCAAACACTTGGCATAGTCGGAGAATCAGGCAGTGGGAAATCCGTCACAAGCTTAGCGATTATGCAGTTGTTACCCAAACACATAACAGAAGTTAGCCAACTATCGGAGATCATCTTCTTAGGTGAAGATCTCCTTACGTTGAATGAACAGCAGATGCAGAAACTTAGAGGCTCTAAAATCTCGATGATATTTCAGGAGCCCACAAAATGTTTAAACCCTGTATTCAGAGTCGGCTATCAGGTAATGGAAGCTATATTAACACATCAGAACATATCAAAAAAAGAAGCTCGACTTAGAACTATCGAGTTATTCCAGGAGGTAGGCATTCCAGATCCCGAACAACGTATTCAAATGTACCCGCACGAAATGTCCGGCGGACAACAACAACGAGTCATGATTGCTATGGCTCTATCTTGCAACCCAAAGCTCCTAATCGCAGATGAACCGACAACTGCTTTGGATGTAACTATTCAAGCACAAATTCTCAAACTTTTACGTCGCATCATAGACGAAAGGGATATGGGATTAATTTTTATCAGCCATGACTTGGGTGTTATCTCACAAATAGCGGATACTGTCGTAATTATGCATAAGGGCAAACTAGTGGAATCTGGAGATCGCAATCAAATTTTTCAATCTCCAAAGATGGGTTACACAAAGGGGCTATTAGCATGTAGGCCTAGATTGGAAAGTAAGTCGTTAAGACTACAAACCGTCAGTGATTTCCTAGATCTGAAAAATGAGGAGAAGGTCTCCACAAACCACCAACAGGAGGATAACTGCGAACCAAATGTCAACAATCCTGCAATTCGCAATATGTATCTACATCCACTTACAAAGCTGGCAGAAATTGGCTTTCCGAAAAAACCAACCGATTATCCTGCCGGATGCGACTTTGTTCCAGAAAATGAAAAGCCGCTTTTAAGAATAGAGAATCTACGGGTACATTTTCGGATGCGAGGTAGTCTTTTTCATAAATCAACAAACACTATCAAGGCAAACGACGATATCTCTCTCGATGTTTTTAAGAGACAAACTTTAGGACTGGTCGGGGAATCAGGGTGCGGAAAAACAACCCTTGGTCGAGCAATATTGCGTTTAGTCAATACGACTCAAGGACAAATCACATACGACGGATGCAATTTAACACAACTTTCCGCAAAAGCACTCCGCCCCTTCAGAAAACGTATACAAATAATTTTCCAAGATCCATACGGTTCCTTAAACCCAAGAATGACGACAGAAGATACCCTTATCGAACCAATGCTTATTCATAACATAGGTGATTCATATGAGGAACGACGTCAAATCATGCTGGATTTACTGGAAAAAGTTGATATGAATAACGAAAGTTACCTGACGCGCTATCCTCATGAGTTTTCCGGTGGCCAGAGGCAGCGTATATGTATTGCACGTTCACTGTCTGTCCAACCAGAATTAATAGTATGCGACGAATCCGTATCCGCTTTAGATGTCTCCGTACAAGCCCAAGTCCTAAATCTTTTGAAAGACCTCCAGGATGAACTCGGCTTGTCATACGTATTCATTAGCCACGATTTATCAGTCGTCAAGTTCATGAGTGACATGATGGCCGTAATGAATGAAGGTAAAATAGTGGAATTCGGGCCGGCAGAATCTATTTATTCCAATCCAAAAGAGAATTACACACGTAGACTAATCGAGTCCATACCCAACGACAGAGAGCATTTCACCAACGCCTAAGTCATTTAAAATCTTCACCTTCGGCTTGCGGAAACAATCTCCGAGAAATCTACATCCGAGTATTTGAAACCAATTTCCTGAAAAAGCCCCTGTCCAAATTTATTAACCCAATCCTTGTGTAGACCCCGTTCAACATCAGCAGGAGGAACTATGTTGAACTGAACAGTGTACAAATTCTCAGAGCTACCAGGCAGTGAAATATTCCGCGCATAGTGGAAATTATCAATCTCGAGGTTAAGGTTAGGTAGCAAATCTATGTATGTCCATAGCCCCGTGTTTTGGTTCGTAACTATGGCTGTGATATGTAAATAAGGCACATATCCACCTCCAGGTGTAGCTTCAGGTATTTTCTCTTCATCCCAGTTCAGACGCGCCTCGATATGAACGTGGGTTAACGCTTCCGTTAAATGAAGAGATTCCGGTTGAATGTGATCCTTAACAGCCTCCTCAAAGATTGCTATTACGCCTGGTTCAATCCGCTCTTCTCCAATAACAAGCTCGAGTGAATCTGTGGGCAATTGAGGGGATATTCAAAAAAACCGTCATCTCTTTAAATTTTATGTAAGTCAAAACAGCAAAATTATTACTTCACTAATTGTATAACCTCTAAAAATTTAAGAAGGTTAACTAACTCATTCAAATGCCGAAACTCCAGATAATATGAGGGTTATATTACTGTCTTTCATTTGATGACATCAAAAATGTAAATCAAATCTCTTGTGTTACCTTTGAATGCTTGATTAATTTGTGTATGGCGGGCGCTTGAGGATCCGTTTTGCATATTTTTGTGCTTCGTAGGAGATAAAACCAAAGTGACTGAAAAATTAGATCCAAAAGAAGTCGAGGACAACTCCGAGGACAAAAAACAGACAAAAATTGATGTTGTTGAGATCGTCGATTGGTTGGATAAAGAGGAAAACAACCAGGGACAACAGCAATCGATAGACGGGGACGAGGATTCTTCAATTGAGGTATATGGAGATCTCGGAGATCTAGTAAGCAGTGACGAGATCGGAAACGTCATTAATGAGATGGGATTCGACGTAGAAAAACTGGACGAGTTGCCTCAAGAGTTAATACCTGACGAAAATAAGAACGTCGAGGAAGGAACGCCTATCACATTTGGCGATGGCTATTCTACTATCTCTGTTAAAATCATAGAAAACGGTAGAAAAGCCATTATAGAATCACTCCAATTTGGAGACATGAATAATCCTCCAACTCTCAACGAACTAAAAAATGTAATGGAGTCGAACTACGGGATTGTTCACGGATTCGTAGATGAAAAAATCGAAGAATTAATCAACGAAACTTGTAAAAGAGCACTATGGGATGCAAAATTCATTATAGCAGAAGCCACCATTCCTGAAAAAGCCGCCGATGGACGTGTGGTTTATCATGTAAAAACAGCCCCCCAGACTGACAAACCCTTTGATGGTGTTGAATTGTCTAAAGCGATGTTGGGCGACGACATACGGGCGACACTAAAAATTAAAGGAAACCCTATCCTGGTAGATCGGGGAGCCAAAATTGCCGAAATTGAAACACCGCAAGTAGGAAAACCAGGTATCAATGTTTTTGGCCAAGAAATTGTCGATGCTGGCAAGCTTGCTAATCGCCCGGTAGCTGGAAAAGGTGTAATTGAAGACGGTGACCTATTCTTAGCTGAAAACATGGGTTATGTATCCATAATCGACAATCGCTTACAAGTCTCATCACCACTTTGGGTAGACCACGACCGATATTCCGCACGGTTTTTGTATTTTCCACAACCTAAGGATGCCGCACCCATAGAAATCAGTTCCCTTATGGGTCTAATAGAAAAAACAGAAATAACATATGGAATCATTGAAAGTGCGATTGAGAAATTGGCCAACGATGGTGGAGGGAACAAGCGTTCGGCTCTACTAATAGCACGCGGGAACAAAGTCCAACCTGGAGTCGATGCTCATTTCAATCCCAATTTTCAGACCGAACAATTTTCAACAGAATCTTCTGATGATAAAGATGAATCTATCGATTTCCGTGAACGTAATGCCTATATCGCCGTGACAGAAGGGGACCTCCTCGGTGAGTTTATCCCAGCTACAAATGGTGTCACCGGCAAGACTATTTTTGGTGAAGAGGTCTTAGCATCAGACGGTGAAACTATTGAGTTTACTATTGGTGAAGGTGTACGTGTTGAGGCTCAATCGGAGGACTCAGAAAATCCAGGAAAAGACCAAGAACCAGCCGAAGATGTACCTACTGGAAGCGATGAAAAACAAAACCTCGGGGCTAATAAACCTTCTTTTTTATATGCAAACTTGAGTGGTTCGGTTCGGTATGTTCGTAACAAACTAGAAGTATTACCGCTCCTAGTCATCAATGGTGATGTCGACCTGAATGTTGGACACATTTCCACTCGTGGAGATGTAAAAATTGGAGGATCAATACAATTCGGGTTTAATATAACCGCAGGTGGAAATATTGACATTGCTGGGGGCGTCGAGAACGGAGTGACCATACGCTCTGAAGGAGACATAACAGTTAACAAAAGTGTGATAGGTGAGAGAACACGCCTCATTGCGGGCGGCGATGTCGAAGCCCGGCTAATACACAATGCCCGCGTTGTTGCTCAAGGAGACATCACAGTCAATCACAGCGTAGTCAACGCTCGATTAAGTTCAGGTGGTTCCATTACAATCAACCCCGGATCTGGTAGAGTCGGGAGTATTGTGGGAGGTGAAACTTTTGCATCAACGTTTATACAAGCAAAGACCTTAGGATCACCCGGAATGGAACCTACGCGTGTTGGGTGTAGACCATCACCACGTGATCTCGCCCAGTTAAATTCCATGCGGAATCGGGTCAAGAAAAATCGGGAAATTGTGAACAAAGCTATGAAGTGGATGGGAGTAAATAAATTTGACAAAAGACAGATCGACCGGGCTCTAAGTAGCGTCCCCGAAAGCCAACGAGAAGCTTTTGCAAAAGCTTTAAGGGAAGGGGTCAAGGCGGCAGCTGACCTGGCCCAGTTGCCGCAACAAATCAGTAAGAAAGAACAAGACCACATCGATGCAATAGGAAGGGGTCAGATTAGAGCTTCCGAAGCATTCTTTGCCGAAGTAGTCGTTGAATTTGGTATCCGCGAAACGCGTCTTCTAGATAAAAATGTCGGAGGAAGGTACATGCTAATTGAAGATGAGGTCAGATGGAGACCTCCAACATAGCTGCAATTTGGATCTGCAACCGATTTCCTACTCGTTACCTGAGCACCTCTATCGGCAGACCACACCTCCTATGTATCATCAACCTCGTTGTCTAACCATAGTGGGTTTTTTTACACTAGTTCACTTTTACCCGATTTAGCAGACCTATACGCCGCATCTATCATCTCAACACCACGCATCGCAAATTCTCCTGGCGTCAAATTAACTTCCGTCTTCCCGAGAATAAGGTCTACAAAATTATTAGGTGGTCCATCACATTCATAGTTCCCCGCATCATCTGCAACGTCCAAATGGACATGATCCCCATCGTGTCTATTGAGACACATCCTTGCACGTTCACAATCTATTAAAATCATTCCTTCCGAACCAAATACACGCATATCAACTTGAAACCTTTGATCTGTTGGAACGTTCCCAGCTCCGCTAACAGTCCCTATAGCGCCGGATCTGAATCTAACAGTTAACGCATCGTATAAATCTACCTCAGATCCAGGGGCACTCATCTCTGCGAAAACGCTTTCAGCTCGCAGGCCGGTGAGCCAAAAAAGTAAACCGGACGAATGAGAAATTTGAGCATGTGCATATCCCCCCTCAGAAATCCTAGGATCAGCCCACGTCGCCGGTGTGGGCCCGAAAAGACCATCCGAATTTTGACCTGATTTTTGAGAAATCTCAGAATCATCTGTTTCTATACCAGAAAGTAGATTGCGGATTGGCGAGGCCATGTGACACATTACAAACTCGACCTTACCTACTCCGCCCCCATCTAAAATCTCCTTAGCCTTTTGAATAAAAGATTTGTGATGCCAACCATACGGTACAAGCAATGGCACTTTATTATTCTCTGCGATAATAACGAGTTCCCGCGCATGGTCCGCACGAGTGGCAAGAGGTTTTTCGCACATTACAGGAATGCCAGCTTCCAGAGCTATCTTAGCATGTTCATAATGTAACGGATGTGGAGAGCTAACAATAATTCCATCTAGTTCACAATTCGCTATTAAATCACGGTAGTCGTCCGTAGCATAAGAAAAACCAAAATGTTTCTTTACTTGTTGTAATTCAATCGCTCCCAACCTGCAAACACCTGTTAATTCGACGTCACTACGGGTAGCTAACACTGGCATATGGTTACTAGTAGCCCACCAACCAGCACCGATAAAACCGATACGAGCAATTTTGGGTGCATCCATAACACTATCCTTTTACAAAGATCCGCGGATCATATATTCGACGAGATAATCTCTTCTAATATCGTAGTTCCATCATCAGATGAGGCAGATATAAAGTATAAAAAGTACGCCGAACATTATGTTTACGATAAAATTGAAACAACCTGTTGCACCTAAATAAATTGGCCTTATCAATTTGTCCAAACGCTGTAAATTATTAAGTCAACTCATAAATTTCAAATGAGAACCACATTTTTTTCTGCAATCAGAGCTGCCAAACCCAGACGCTAAAATTGTACCGTCCGTCTGTTGATTAAGTACACATTCTTCCAAAACAAATTTTTCTACAGCTACTACTTCAGCATTAGCGCTATCAAGAAAATAGTCAATATGCCAATGCTTTTTCTTTTTCTTGGATCTATGCCTCTCTATACGCGAGTCCATATTTATTTTGGCAGACCCCGTATACAAATAATCCCCCGCTGAAAATCTGAACCGACCAAGTTTTCCTATATTAATCTCAGAGGTTTTAGCCAAACGTATAAGGAGTTGATAGCTTTGCATGGGATCCCCCGGCGCCTCAAATATCAACAATTAATTAAAGTTGAATTTACACTATCAGATTACATAGATTTATGCAAGTAGGCGCCAACGTTTAACAATTTGCGATATTTAGCGAAAGTCAATATAAATGAATTTTTTTCGAAATCTATTGCGGCCAACCTTGGGGATACTTTACCTAATCATCGTATCTTCGAGTAACACAGTCGCCGAGCAGCAACCTTCGACCCGTAAAGATAGCACCGAAAATACCGTTAACGCCCCCGAACATCTACAGCGGGTATTGTTGGACTCAATAGATCCTAAAATACTCGCTCAACTTGTTAAAGCAATTAATCCGGAAGTCACGCCCAATAATACCAGACTTACTCTTATGCCCACCGCACGAACACTAAAAACTGGAACCGGCTACATTGAGAGTATGATGTTATTCTTCTGGTCCACTGGATTTGCTATAACTGATAAACATGCTGTCCTCGGAGGATTGACCTCGATTCCTGGTGCCGAAATTGCAGATCAACTTTTTTACTTTGGGACAAAAAGTTTAATCCACCAATCCGAATCCTTACGAATTGCTACCGGTATTCTCGCACTTAATCAGAAGGATATCGATAAACAACTGAGTACCGTCTACAGCGTTGCCACGTTGGGCAATGAGGATGGCGCGGTAAGTATTCTAGC
>JAYYVF010000064.1:0-39053 GCA_036343635.1 Candidatus Latescibacterota bacterium
AGAAGCAGTTGGCAAGGTGGAATATCCGATGGTTGCTGATCCCACAGGTCAATTGAGTCGCGCATTTGGCGTATACATAGAGGATGAGGGTATTGCCCTGCGGGGGACTTTTATTGTTGATCCGGACGGGATACTAAAGACCATGGAAGTTCATGATTTAGGTATAGGTCGTAATGCTAGTGAAGCTCTCCGGAAACTGAGCGCGGCTCAATTTGTTCGTGAGCACGGAGACCAGGTTTGTCCAGCAAATTGGGAGCCGGGTGGCGATACGTTGAAGCCGGGCCTTGATTTAGTTGGTAAGATATAAATGGTTTTAGGTCTTTTTATTGACAACTCCATAGGACAAGATTATTTTTCGATTATGCTAAACTATGGACGTTTTTGGTGCACTACTCATTATGAAAAGCCCTGTGGGTTCGGGCTCCTTGCGCCGTAGATCTATAGGTTTCGAATTTGCAAATCAGACCGCGGACGCTTTGGCGTCTGCGGTTTTTTTTATTGCACGGAGACTACTGTGAAAAAAAATAAGTCCTACACGACTGTTGGGGGGGTAACGGTTACTCGCACTGAATATGTGTATGGAATGGAAGCACCACTTGTTGATCTGTTGGAACAACTGAACCAACGACGTGGAGCTCTTTTTGCCAGTGGTTATGAATATCCTGGCCGCTATAGTCGTTGGGATATAGGTTTTGCCAATCCGCCAGTAGAGATTCGTGCTCGAGGACGCACATTCACATTTCAAGCACTTAATGAACGCGGTCTCGTATTGTTGGACGTATTTCAGGATGCACTTCACAAGCATGATCATCTTGAAGAGTTAGTTCGAGAAAAGTTTCAGTTGCAAGGTCGGGTATGTGAAATGCCTTCATATTTTCCTGAGGAAGAAAGGTCGAAACAGCCTACAATTTTTAGTGTGTTGAGGGCTTTGGTTGATTGGATGCATCATGAAAATGAACCCTACTTAGGCTTTTATGGCGCGATGGGCTACGATTTAGTTTTCCAGTTTGAACCTATTGAAATGAAGCATGAACGAGCTACAGACCAATCGGATTTACACTTGTTTGTTCCTGATCGACTGATCGTTGTGGATCATCGAAAGGAGCAAGTAACACATTTCGATTACGAGTTCTCGTATAAAGATGCAGATACCGAGGGTTTATCGTGTGAAACGGATGAGTTTGTCTTGCAAGGTGGGCAATCCAGCGAAGTATGCTCTGATCACCAACCAGGCGAATACGCCAAAAAGGTAGGTGAAGTGATTGAGGGAACCAAGCGAGGAGATTTTTTTGAAGTGGTACCGAGTCAAGTGTTTAGTACGGGCTATGAAGGTAGTCCGAGTTCGCTTTTTGAAAATATACGTAAAACTAACCCCAGTCCGTATGAATTTTTGATCAATCTTGGGGAAGAACAATTAGTTGGTGCGTCACCTGAAATGTTCGTGCGTGTTGAGAACCAAATAGTTGAGACATGCCCTATCTCGGGAACTGTACGTCGAGGAACAACTCCAATAGAAGATTCAGAAAAAATTCTTGAATTACTGAATTCGAAAAAGGATGAAGCGGAGTTGACGATGTGTACAGATGTTGATCGAAACGATAAAGCTCGAATCTGTAAAGCGGGGACTGTCAGGGTCTTGGGTCGGCGTATGATTGAAATATATTCTAGATTAATTCACACAGTCGACTATGTCGTCGGTGAGTTAAAAGATGAATGTGACGGTTTTGATGCATTACTCTCACATATGTGGGCGGTGACCTTAACGGGAGCTCCAAAACCCGCAGCAATGCAACAGGTAGAAGACTTAGAAAATTCTGCGAGGCGTTGGTACGGAGGTTGTGTCGGTATGATTCGCTTTAATGGACAGATCAATACAGGTATTACTATTCGAACGGTTCATCTTGAGCATGGTGCAGCACAAGTTCGGGTGGGCGCTACGCTTCTCTATGATTCGGACCCTGAATCTGAAGAGCTTGAAACGCGGACCAAGGCGGAGGCTTTTGTGGATGCTGTTCTTGGGGTTAAATCTTCAGTAGATCAGTCCCCGTTTAGCGTTAATTTGGGTATGAGGGGCAAAAGGGTTCTGTTCGTTGACAATAATGATTCTTTCGTACATACCTTGGGAGATTACGTGCGCCAGACAGGAGCTAAAATCACAACGGTGCGTGCGGGATTTCCAAAAGAAATTTTTGAACAAGTGAGTCCTGATTTAGTCTTTATATCGCCTGGGCCGGGTAGCCCTGAAGAGTTTGCTGTGCCGGAATTAGTCGGAGAGTGTATTGAGAGACAGTTACCGATATTTGGTGTATGTTTGGGTTTGCAGGGAATTGTTTTGGCATTGGGAGGGGAATTAGGCATTCTTGATTATCCTATGCATGGTAAATCTTCCGTAGTTCGCTGTAATCAACAGGGAATTTTTAAAGGTTTTCCACAGCATTTTACCGCGGGTCGCTATCACTCCTTATACGCTGTAAAGGAAAAACTCCCTTCCTGTTTAGAGATTTCGGCTGAAACGGAAGATGGGGTTATTATGGCCGTTGAACATAAAAGTTATCCGATGGCCGCGGTGCAGTTTCACCCAGAATCTATTCTAACCTTAAGGGATAACCGAGGGTTAACACTTGTTGCACAAACTATGGAGTGGTTGTCTAACTGAATGGTCTAGATTTTTCGTCTTCTGTAAGGCAGAAATTAGAGTCTCTTTGAACGTAGTAAATTCTCTAAGTTGTGAATGATGAAAGAGGTTGTTCTACTTGATAACTATGACTCCTTTACCTACAATTTAGTGCAGTATTTGCAGATACTAGGTGCTGAAGTTAAAGTTTTTCGTAACGACGAAATAAGTGCTGAGGATTTTAAAAAATTACGACCCCGAAGTCTTGTTATTTCTCCTGGACCTGGTGGCCCAGACGATGCTGGAATTTCCAGATTTGCGGTAGGCTTTTTGGCAGGCCGTGTGCCTATTTTAGGGGTTTGTTTAGGGATGCAGGTGATAGCAAACGAATTTGGAGGGCAAACCGTAAATGCTGTGCCCGTACACGGAAAAACTACTTCGATTTTTCATGATGGTCGTGGTATTTTTTCTGGTCTGATTTGTCCCTTCAAGGGGATGCGGTATCATTCATTGATGGTATGTAGTGAAGAATGGCCTGCTATGGAGTTGGAAGTATCCGCCAAAACGGACACGGGCTTGGTTATGGGGCTACGCCATCTTCGGTTTCCAGTTGAAGGAGTCCAATTTCATCCCGAATCGATCTTGTCAGAGGAGGGTATGCACCTCTTGGACAACTTCCTCAAACTATAAAGGAGCAAGACATGATTCAGGAGGCGATTCAGACACTCGTTGGTGGTGATGATTTGGATACAAGTACTATCGCCCAAGTTATGGGTGACATCATGAGTGGAAAAACTACGGATGCACAGATTGGTGCGTTTTTGATTGCTCTACGATTAAAGGGAGAGACGATAGAGGAAATTGCTGGATGTGCTCGTGTTATGCGTGAGAAGGCTACCTCAATAATGCCAAAGAGAAAGGATTTGGTAGACACGTGTGGTACCGGAGGAGATGGTTCGGGCACTTTTAACATTTCTACAACCGTCGCTTTTGTTGTTGCAGGCGCTGGCCTTGGGGTAGCCAAGCATGGCAATAGGGCGATGTCGAGTAATTGTGGATCTGCAGATGTTTTGGCGCAACTGGGTTTTAACTTAGAGTGCTCTCCTGAAAGAGTGGCTAAATCTATCGACGAAGTGGGTATTGGATTTCTCTTTGCTCCTGCCTTACATGGAGCAATGAAGCATGCGATTGGACCACGTCGGGAAATAGGTACTCGGACCGTGTTTAATGTTCTCGGACCGCTCACAAACCCAGCAGGAGCACCTTGTCAGTTAATTGGTGTATATGCGCCGGAATTGACAGAAAAATTGGCTGGGGTGCTTGATCAATTGGGAGCGGAAAGAGCTATAATTGTCCACGGCGTGGATGGATTAGATGAACTAACACTAACGGGAAGTTCGAGGCTAACCCAGTTAACAAATGGAAAAATAGAAACTTCGGAGATTCATCCATCGGAATTTGGTATGGAGATATCAGAGTCGAACGCACTTAAGGGTGGCGATGCTGCCACAAATGCCAAAATATTATGCGAAATACTCGACGGCAGTTTGGGTCCTAAACGTGACATAGTGTTGCTTAATGCCGCTGCGGCACTTGTTGCTGGGGGGTTAAGTCTTTCTATAGGAGAAGGTGTCGAAAGAGCTGGAGAGGCCATAGATGACGGGTCTGCGCGGCACACACTCGATAATTTTATTAAAATGAGTCATTAGAAGATGACCAATATATTGGAAGAAATTGTAGTTTATAAACGCGAGTTTATCTCAATGAGAAAACGAGAGCGAAGTTTGACGGATGTTCGTTATTGTGCTGCGGACTGCGATGAGCCATCTGATTTTTTCGCTGCCCTTTCTGGGGAGGGAATGTCTCTTATTGCAGAAATAAAAAAAGCTTCTCCATCCAAAGGTGTTATCAAAAACAATTTTGATCCTGAAAAAGTTGCATTGGCCTACGCTAGGAACGGTGCTCATTGCCTTTCAGTGCTTACAGACGAAGCCTATTTTCAGGGCTCGGATGCGTATATTGATGCAGCGAAATCTGTTAGCGGATTGCCAGTTTTGCGCAAGGACTTTACTCTCGATGAATATCAAATTTATGAAAGTAGAGCACTTGGAGCTGATGCGGTGCTACTTATTGTTTCATTGATGGATGGAAGCCAGTTATCCGATTTTGTAGGTTTGGCTTTGGAACTTCAATTGACTCCCTTAGTGGAAGTTCATGATTGGAGCGAACTAGAGATCGCATCAGCGTCTGGCGCTCGTTTGATTGGAATTAACAACCGCAATTTAAAAACGTTTATTACTGATTTGAATACTACGTTTGAACTCCTGAAGCGACGACCCGAAGGCGCTTTGCTTGTAAGCGAAAGTGGTATTAATAACCGTCAAGATGTTGAGCGATTAGGTGAAGCTGGAGTTGATGCAATGCTTGTTGGAGAATCTCTTATGAGAGAGGATGATATGGGTGCAAAAGTTCGGGAGTTATTGGGAACGTGAAGAAAAGAGTTTTTTCGGGCGTAAAGCCTTCTGCAAGGTTGCATATTGGCAATTATATTGGCGCGATCCGAAACTGGGTCAGTGGTATTGATGAGCGAGAAAACATCTTCTGCGTGGTGGATCAACACGCGATCACCGTAGATCATGATCCTAATGAGCTTCGCATCTTGACTCGCGAATTAGTTGGGTTATATATAGCCTGCGGATTAGATCCCCAAAAAGCCAATATTTTTGTTCAATCTCATATACCCGAACATACGGAATTATCTTGGATTTTAAATTGTGTGACCCCTGTGGGTTGGTTGGAGCGAATGACACAATTCAAGGATAAGGCTGGAAGCCTGAGAGAGCGGGTCAGCACTGGTCTCTTTACTTATCCGACTCTTATGGCCGCTGATATTTTGCTTTATGGCGTTGATGAAGTTCCTGTTGGGGAAGATCAAAAGCAACATGTCGAATTGACTCGGGATATAGCCGAACGTTTTAATAGGAAATTTGGACACGTTTTCACGGTACCTGAACCAATTATTCGCGAAGTGGGTGCTCGAATTATGGGACTTGACGACCCAACGTGTAAAATGTCTAAGTCTGGCGAAGGTCAGTTTCACAGCATTAATTTGCTGGATGAGCCAAATAAAATAAAAAAAACGATTATGCGAGCGGTTACCGACTCTTTAGGAGAAGTTGCTTTCGATAAGGATCGTCCTGGTGTTTATAATCTGCTCTGTGTCTTCGAAGCTCTAAGTGGTTGGAATCGTGAGCAAATAGAAGCACATTTTTCAGGCAAAGGATATGGTGATTTAAAAAAAGCTGTCCTTGAAGTTGTTATTGCTGAGCTTGAGCCTATTCAGGTTCGCTATCGTGAATTGAGCGGTGATGCTGATTATTTAGATGGGGTGTTAGCCGAAAGTGTGCAAAATCTTCGTCCGCTGGTTGATCAAACGATGCAGGTGGTACGCCACTCTATAGGTATGAGGTGACTAAATGGCCGAAATGGATTTTGATAATTGGCGTCAGCGTATAGATGAGATAGATCTCGAATTGACCAAATTGCTGAATGAGCGTATGTCTTGCGCTCTTCAAATTGGACAGATTAAGAAGATGTACGGTCGGCCGATTAGAGATGTTGAACGTGAACGGGCCTTAATTCAAAAACTACAAGATGCGAATAAAGGACCAATACGAGACGAAACGATAGAGGAAATCTTTCGTCGGATAATTGCGGAAGCTGTGTATTTAGAGGAGGAGGATTAGCCGTTTTTAATCGTGTCGTTATAATCGGGGTAGGTCTGATCGGAGGCTCCTTGGGATTAGCATTTAAGCGCTGTGGATTTAAGGGGCGTATTGTTGGTGTTAGTAGCCCCGAAACCATTCGCCTGGCTTTGGATTCTGGTGTAATTGATGAGGGTTGGCCTTACGAAGACCTAAAAAAAGCGGTGAAGGATGCCGATCTGATTTTTGTGTGTACACCTATCAGCCGTATTTTGGAACTAATTGAAAAATTAGGTCCAATAATTAAGTCGGGAACAATTGTAACAGATGTCGGAAGTACAAAGCGAAATATTGTTAATTGCGCCAAAAAATTTTTCCGAGAAGAAACGTATTTCGTAGGTGGGCATCCGATGGCTGGATCTGAACGCTCGGGAGTTACTGCCGCAGACCCATTTCTTTTTCAAAATGCGATATATATTTTGACACCAGACCGATTGGTTCCAGCAGAAATCTATGGTGAATTTGTGCGTTTGCTTCGATCTATAGGTGCGCGTATACTCGAGCTTGATGAGGAAGCTCATGACAAAGCTGTTGCTGCGATAAGCCATCTACCGCAATTGATGGCAACTAAACTGGTCGAAGCGGTTGGTCGCCTAAATGAGCAAGCAGATCATTTTCTTCCCTTGGCTGCAGGTGGGTTTCGAGATATGACTCGAATAGCTTCTAGTGAATACGATCCGGTATGGCGCGATATTTACGAAACTAATTCTGATTATGTCAGTAAAATGATTGATCTTTATATTACGGCATTGAAAGATGCTCGAGACCGTTTATCTGATGGCAGTCTAAAAAATGATTTTTCGTATGCCAATGACATCCGCAGATCTATACCTAAAGATGCGAAGGGCTTTCTTCATACTCTTCACGAAATTCGCGTAGTTGCTGAAGACCGCCCAGGAGTAATTGCCGAGATTGCTCTCACTCTGAAGAAGAAGAAGATAAATATAAATGATATAGAGGTTCTTAAGGTTCGAGAAGGAGAAGGGGGAACTTTGCGGTTGGGTTTTGATTCTGAGGAAAGTGCCGACCATGCTGTTGTTCTTCTTACTGAAATGGGTTATCGGGTTCGACGACCTTGACTGTAAATTTTAGTGATTCACTAATTAAATTCTGAAAAATCGCGAAAAATGAATAGGATCATTGCGCCGACGCGCAAAGTTAACGGCGAAATAAAAGTGCTTGGAGAGAAGTTGGCAGCGGAACGAGCTGTTTTGATGGCTTCCCTTGCTGATGGAGAAAGCATTATAAATAACGCACCACCAACGAGTGTTCCTTTTGTAAAATTACTTAGGCTGCTTGGTGTTGAGATAGATCAGAATGGTGGCTCGTTTGTCGTTCGTGGAAAAGGGTTACAGTCTTATAAAGAGCTAAATAAGGTAATAAGCTTGTCTCCCTTTGGTGAAACCGGTTTGATGCTGTTATCTTTGTTATCTGCGCACAATGTACGTTATCGTGTAGATTTAGGTTGTAAGTTACAGTGGTTTGAACAGTTGTTACACTGTTTGTCATCTATGGGTATGCCAGCCCATCGAGAGACCGAATCTATTTATTCAGTAGGAGGTAAATCGAATAAAGCTATTGCCCATGGCATCGTTGATATCCGAGCAGATGTGAAAATAGCTGTTTTGTTGGCATCACTTTATTGTTCGGGTAAGACTACTCTAAGAGAAACAGAAAGAAACCGTAATCGGATGGAACGGTTTTTGAGAGTCCGAGGGATTACAGTCGAACGCCGCAAGTTTGGTAGTGAGTATCAGCTTTCCTTGGAGGGTAAGCAAAATATCAACCCCTTAGACGTAGACTTGGCAGGTGATCTCAATTTGGCATATCCATTTTTGTTGCCGGCATTAGCCCTAAAAAAGTCGCAATTGACAATAAAGTCAGTGGAAATTCGGCCTGGACAAAGGTATTTTTTGGATTTTCTACGCCAAATTGGGGGCGACATTGAACTGTCTGACCTTAAAGAGAACGTGTACAATTTGACTGTGCGTTCCAGTAAGTTGAAGGCTACGCGTATTGCCGGAATTCGGACAGAAAAAGTTTTGCCTCAAATCTTTTTGCTTTCAGTGCTCGCGACTCGGGTTTCGGGAGAAATGGTTATCCGTGATATTGAGTCTTTACGCAATAATTCATTTGACTTGGTAGAGCACATCTTTGACTCGATGCGAATGTTGTCAGTGCGAATAGGAGAATTTCATGAGGGTCTTGTAATCAAAGGTGGTTTTCCGATAAATGGCGGTACGGTAGACTCAAAAGGAAATGTTGAATTGATCCAAGCATTTGCTGTTCTTGGTCTCTGGTCAGAAAGTGAAGTGGTTGTTAAAGGCACTGAAACTATAGAAGAGATAAATCCTCATTTTTTCGAAATACTGGACGCTATAAAGGAGAAGAAGTCATGAGGGCATTGGTACGGTTGGTTATGCTTGGGAGTGCATTGTTTTGTGGAGGCGTAATTGTAATAAGAATCATGTATGATGTTTCTTGGGGAGAAGCTGTAGAGATTGCCGATCAGTTTATAGAGGATTTGCTAAGTTGATTTATGGGTCCACTCGGGTGGTTGGGGTGATTGGAAATCCCGTCGAACATACAGCGTCTCCAGCAATGCATAATGCCGCCATTAAAGAAATGGGGCTCGACTATGTATATGTTGCATTTAATGTTGGGCACGCAGAGCTTTCAGAAGCCATTGAAGGTATACGGGCTTTGAATATAGCTGGTACGAATGTGACTGTTCCCCACAAGAAAGCGGTGATGGCATACCTTGATGATGTTTCGCCAGAAGCGAAAGCCATCGGAGCGGTGAATACCATCGTAAATAAAGACGGTAAACTAATTGGCCATAATACAGATGCTTTTGGTTTTACCAAAAGTATCTGTTTGGAAGGCGGACTTGAAAAGTGGCCTTCAATTGTCGTCCTACTTGGTGCTGGCGGAGCGGCCCGTGCCATTCTTTATGCTTTATTGCAGCGCTCAGAGATAGAACGGATCCATATAATTAATCGTACGATGGCAAGAAGTGAATTATTAGCCAACGAAATGGATCAAAAAGGTAGAGTGAGTACTGGCCCTTTGTTAGATGGCGAGTGGGATGAAGTGGGGCTTTTGATTAATTCTACATCTGTGGGTTTATATCCTGATGTGACTTCTTCACCGTTACAAGACGTCTCAGTTCTTCGGCCAGATATGTTAGTAGTGGATATAATTTATAAACCTCTACGAACGCAATTAATGTTGCAAGCTGAAGAGTGTGGGGCCACAGCCATAAATGGATTAGGAATGTTAATTTGGCAAGGGGTCCAGTCTTTTGAATTATGGACCGGAGTTACACCAAGGTCGGAAATTATGATTTCGGCTGCATTAGAAAATATGAAATGATGAGAGAAATTAGAAGCATCATAGAAGATCGTATTGCAACGGCGATGGAATCTACTGGAGCGCCTGAAAGAACGAAGGCTTTGGTTGTGCCTGCTACGCGACCTGAGTTCGGAGATTATCAAGCAAATGGTATTATGTCTGTAGCAAAAAAACTTGGCAAGAATCCAAGGGATTTTGCTCAAGCGGTTGTTGATTCTGTCGAGTTAAATGATATTGCTGAATCTGTTGATATAGCTGGACCGGGATTTATTAACATCCGACTAAAGTTGGAATGGTTAAATCAATTTGTGAACGAAGCTTCAAATGATTCAAGGGTAGGCATTCAGCTGGTTTCGAACCCCTCAAAAGTGGTAATCGATTACTCCCACCCAAACCTTGCTAAGGAAATGCATGTCGGTCATTTGCGAAGTACGGTTATCGGAGACACGCTTGCTAGAATTTTAGAATTCTGTGGACATGAAGTTATTCGGCACAACCATGTTGGTGATTGGGGTACTCAGTTTGGGATGCTAATTGCGTATATGGATCGATTGTCCAAATCTGGTGAGGATTTTGCTTCTGAATTAGAAGATCTTGAGGCATTTTATCAGGCCTCAAGAAAATTATTTGATAATGATGATGATTTCGCTAAAACTGCACGAGAATATGTGGTTAAGTTACAGACTGGAGACGATGAGGTACGGTCGTCCTGGAAACGATTTGTCGAAGCGTCACTTCAACATTGTGAGCAAGTGTATCGGTTGTTAGATGTGACATTGAAGCGAGAAGATGTTCGTGCAGAAAGTTCTTACAACGATGATCTGCCGGATATTGTAGACCATTTACGAAAAAAAGGTTTGTTGTGTGAATCAGACGGAGCCCAATGTGTTTTTCTCGAAGAATTCAGAAATAAAGAAGATGTGATTACACCAGTTATTGTTCAGAAATCTGATGGGGGATATTTGTATGCTACAACTGATTTGGCTGCCCTCCGATATCGAACCAAAGTATTAGAGGCCTCTAGGCTACTTTATATTGTTGATGCTCGGCAATCGCTACATTTGCGTCAGGTATTTGGAGTTTCCCGCGCGGCGGATTTGGTTCCGGATTACTGTAAATTGGAACACCATCCCTTCGGGACTATGCTTGGGAATGATGGCAAACCTTTTAAGACTCGTACTGGCGGAACTGTTAAGCTTATGGAGTTGTTGCGCGAAGCAGAAGAGCGTTCATTTATTTTGATCGGTGAAAAGAACCCAGACCTTACCGAGTCCGAACGGCGTGAAATTTCTAGGGTAATAGGAATAGGCAGTGTTAAATATGCTGATCTCTCATTAAATCGAACGACGGATTATGTTTTTAATTGGGATAAAATGTTATCTCTCGAAGGCAATACTGCGCCGTATTTGCTTTATTCTTGCGCGAGAATAAAGAGTATTTTTAGACGGGCTGAAATTACTGAGGATCAATTGGGTCAACTTAATGGTCGAATAACCCTAGCCGATCTATCTGAAAGGGCATTGGCCGTCAAGATTGTACAATTAAATGAAGTTGTACATGCTGTGGCAAAGGAATGTTTTCCCAATATACTTTGTACTTATCTTTATGAGTTGTCAGAGTTTTTTATGAAATTTTATGAGCGTTGTCCTGTTTTAAAAACGGATGATGAAACGAGGATAAGTCGGTTGAAATTGTGTAAACTTACAGGGGAAGTGCTTGAAACAGGCCTAGGATTATTGGGTATTGGAACCGTAAGACGGATGTGAATATGATTGCTAATGATGAGTTGAGTTGTGACACATGTGGGAAAAAAGTCAGTGAGTTGAGGCGGGATGTAATCGAAGTTGCTTACAATGCATTGAATAAACCACCATTGTGGAACTGCCAAGACTGTTACGAGGAAAAACGGGTTCGAAGACTTAAAGAGAGGGGTGTTTCTTGAACTCCACGAAACCTGTTTTTTTGACGGGTTTTATGGGCGCAGGAAAAACTAAAATAGGGGGTATTTTAGCAAGTCGTCTATGTAGAAAATTTTTAGATACAGACAACTTGATTGAAGTTCGGGAGGGGAAGTCTATTTCTCGTATTTTTTCTGAAGATGGCGAAGTTTATTTTCGTGAATTGGAGTATGAATGCATAAAAGAAGTCTGTAAGGGCAAGAAATCGGTTGTTGCTCTCGGAGGAGGTGCGATTGTCGAGTCGCGAAATCTTGACTTGGTGTGCCAAAAAGGTATCCTAGTGTGTATTCAAGCAACAGTTGATACTATTCTCTCTCGTATTGAACGTCGTGATGATCGCCCTCTTTTGTCTGGATTAGATCGTAAAGCTAAACGCGAAAAGATTTGTGAAATGTTGGCGGATCGCGCGCCTTTCTATGAACGGGCTCAATTGACAATAAAGTCCGAAAAGGATTCAATTCCCGAAAATACAGTAACCGAATTAATTTATCTACTGGAGCAGTCGTGTGAAAACCGTATGTGTAAAAACTGAAGGAACTCAGTACCGAATTCTAATTGGACACGGGTTAATTGACCAATTAGGTGGATACTGTAATCAGCTATCTTTGGGGAGAAAAGTGGCCATAATTGTAGACGAACGTGTAGAAAGACTCTATGCAGAATCGATTTCAAAGAGCTTGCGTTTAGCGGGATTTGAGGTTCTTAAAGTAGTTTGCTCCGGAGGTGAAAACAATAAAAATTTAGGTGGTTTGGAAGCTATTTTTGGACAGTTGATAGGTTCTGAAATGGACAGAACAGCTTGGGTGGTGGCTTTAGGTGGAGGAATCATTGGAGACATGGCGGGATTTGTAGCTGCTTCATATTTGCGTGGTGTAGCCTATATTCAAGTCCCCACGACTATTGTAGCCCAAGTTGATTCTAGTATTGGAGGAAAAACAGGAGTCAACCACGCTCTGGGTAAGAATCTTATCGGTGCCTTCCATCAACCTCAATTAGTGTTTATCGATACAGATACACTTAGATCTTTGCCGCAAGGCGAAGTTGCATCGGGAATGGCGGAAGTGGTTAAGCATGCAGTGATTCGCGACCCAGAGTTGTTTGAATTTTTAGAACGTGAGCTTGAAAATGTTATAACAATGCAAGTAACTGCTTCTCAATTAGACTGGTTGATTGAACGTAATGCTAGAATTAAGGCAGAAGTCGTTAGTATTGACGAACGCGAAAGTGGATTACGTGCAATACTTAATTATGGTCACACTATTGGTCACGCGATTGAAGCAGCGACGAATTATGAAAAATACCGACATGGAGAGGCCGTAATCCTTGGATCTTTGGCTGTAGCACATATCTCTGAATCTCGTGGATTGATGCCTGCCGGAGAAAGATTGCGTCATGATTCTTTGTGGGAACGTCTTGGAGTTCCAAAAGGTCTAAAGGACGTAGATTCTCGCGAGATTCTCTTGCGCACACGCAATGACAAAAAACGTGTCGGTGGTGACGTTCGATATATTTTGGCAGAAGCAGTAGGGCAGGTTGACATTTACAAAGATGTATCTGAGAAGGATGTACTTAATGCTATTGAATATTTGCAGGAAACTTATTAGCGAATCATGACGAAAGAAATTGATCAAAAAGTTCACCTTGTTAGTCTTGGATGTCCAAAAAACACTGTTGATAGCGAGCGAATGTTGGGACTATTGGATGGGAATTCGTATCAAATAACTGAACAACCCGAACAGGCAGACGTTGTTATTGTTAATACCTGCGGATTTATTGGCCCTGCAAAAGAAGAGTCTATAGATGCTGTTATGGCTGCTCACCGTCTAAAAGAGGAGGGGAAATGCCGGGGCGTGATTGTAACAGGTTGTCTGGCGACTAGATACGAAGAAGAATTGCGTGCGGAGATGGTTGAAGCTGATGCATTGTTGACCATAGATGAGGAGTTTAAAGTAGTTGAAAGGGTAGATCGAATACTGAACAAACCACCTCGTAGAAAAATGCTTAATACTGTGCGTAAATCTATGACACCTGACCATTGGAGTTACTTGCGTATATCCGATGGCTGTGATCATAAATGCGCTTTCTGTGCGATTCCCGCAATTAGGGGGCCTCATAAAAGTGAAGCGGTTGAAGATTTGTTGTCAGAGGCGGAAAGACTATCTTCAGAAGGTGTTCGTGAATTGGTTTTAATTTCTCAGGACTCTGTTCGGTACGGCGCTGATTTATATGGGCGACCGGCTTTAGTTAATCTGTTGGGTCAACTTGAAAAGGTGAAGGGAATAGAATGGATTAGATTGATGTATACTTATCCAGCTTTTTGGACAGAAGAGATGATCGATTTTTTTGCATCTTCACCCAAAATGTGCGCCTACATCGATATGCCATTGCAGCATATTTCCGATTCCGTATTGCAGCGTATGAAAAGAGCTACTACACGCCAGAAAACTATAGAACTTTTGCAATTGCTACGTGCTCGTATTCCAGGTGTTGGATTACGTTCAACATTTATCGTCGGGTTTCCTGGAGAAACAGATGGAGATTTTGAACAGCTGTTGGAATTTGTAGAAGAAACACGTTTTGACCATCTTTCTGGATTTATATATTCCCCGGAGGAGGGTACTTCGGCATATGGCTTAGATGCAGAAGTAGCAGAAGAGGTAAAACAATATCGCTACAGTCGTTTGACGCAACTACAGGAACGAATTGCTACAGAAATTAATGATGATCTGGTTGGCAGCCGTCATATAGTTTTGGTTGATGATCGCGATGAAATGGGTTTTTATGGGCGTATGCAGCGAGATGCACCGGAAATTGATGGCCAAGTTTTCATTGAAAAATGTGAAATTGGGATAGGTCAGTTTGTAGAAGTAGAAATTACGGGTGCAGACCCTTTTCAATTACATGCACATGCAGTTGGTGTTCCATACTAAAATTGAGTATTAGGAAATGCTACGAGATTCAAAAAAGAGACCTCATGGATATGAACTTTTCACAGATGAAAGGGAGTTATGTATCAATTGGGGGGATGGGTCTAAGAGTCGCTTTGAATTGGAAGCACTAAGACGTAGTTGCCCTTGTGCACAGTGTAAAGAGATTCGATTAAAGAGGTCTGAAGAAGACGGGCTCAATGTTCTTTTAAGCGACGAGCTTTGTGCTACCTCAGAAGTTGCACAAATTGAATTTGTGGGACGGTACGGACTTAAAATTCAATGGGCTGACGGTCACGACCATGGTATTTATACATTTGAATATTTTCGAGCTTTAGACGCTTTATGATTAGATTGCAAATTCGACAAGCATATTTTTTGTGGTTGTGCTTTTGAAAATAATTTTGATTAACAGATGAATGATTTCAACTTCCTATAACCTAGTGATATTTTTATCGTGTGGAGTTTGTCCTACCCAAAGTTCAATTAATAACAAAAGCAAAGCAATTGCTGTACATATTTGCCATAGCTCCTGGCCATATCGTTGACTTCTTATCTGGGTAGCTAGGTCTTCTTCGTTGTTCAAGATGGTTATTCGACTAGTCCCAATTAAAGAAGAATTGGGTGGGTATCTTCTTGCATCTATGTTAACAGCAAATTGTCCAATCAGATCATTCTGGCTTTTTAAACGCCAAATACCAGCTTCATTTAGTAATGGCATATTCCAATAATAGCCGTCTGGACCTTGTTCAGTGTTCACTAGTATGCTTGCTCCTGTCGGCGATAGGACCTCTAACTGTTCGTAAAAGTCGTGACCATGGCCATTGTGTATTGGCTGGTCACCTACAAGGTAATTGTTGGTTAGTTCCGTTTGAAAAGCAAATTTGCGTATTAATCTCTGTATGCTAGAAGAAAATGAACCGCTTAATGGCCAATTAGTCCAATCTAAATCCAGAGGGAATGCAAATAAAATAGTAAGTCCCTTACCTCGTTTTCCTGAGGCTATTGCGATATCGCCGCTATTGAAATGAATTAGACTCTGCATTCCCGGTTGTTTTACTAATTCGTAATAGGCATAAAAATGTACTTTGTCACTAGGGAATCTCGGGAAAAGGCCCGCAAAAACGGGATGAAATTGATTTTTTGGATCAAGGTAGTATGGGGAATTTCTGGGAGAAGGTTTGCCTCGAATCTCCCCTAAGCGTAAAGGATTTAAACTTCGAAGAAAATGTTGGTGATTATGTTTTAGATTTTTCGCCCCATCTGGGAAGATCAACAACCCCCCCCCATTTTCCACAAACTGATAGATGGTAGAAGCAACTTTGTTAGAGGTAATATTTTTTAGATCTGAGAGTATTAACACGTCTGTTGAGTCGAGTAAATTAGGGACCAAGTCATATTTTGAGATTATACTTAATGAGAGAGTTGGGTCAAAATCTGTGATAGCGGATAGAGCTTCTCGGAGGTAATAATATGTTGCTTGTTGAGTAGATTCTATCAATGTGACGGAGGTTTTTTCGGGTATTTTAAATGTGAAATAGCGTTTGTTATCTATCGATAGGTTATCCGGATCTGACTCGACGTAACCACTAACCCATCCGCTCTGTTTCGGAATAAACGGTATTTGAACGGTAGATTCCATTCCAGAGTGAAGATCTATGGAACGTCGGTTCACTCGTTCATTTTCTATGAATAAATGAATTGGGTAACTATTCTTTGGAGAATTCCCTACATAACCAACTTTAGCTGTTAGATTTGATGATGCTGATGTGGAGGCCATCCAAGGTGAGAAATACAGTTGCGAGATCGTAGTATTGCTAAATGATTTGGTGGTACTTTTAATTAGAAAAATTTTTGAGTGTGTAAGTGTTTCGTTCTTTATGTCGATTTCTGGCCAATTGTAACCGGATGCGGTGGTAAGTAGGAAAATCTTATGGGTTAATTGCGGAAATGTGTTCAAATGTGAAATCGCTTGTAATAAAGCAGCATGGATGTTCGCTCGCTCTTGGGTTGGTGTTAGCTTGTTACATTGTTGTATAATATTTTTAAGTTCGCCCGAAAGGATTTCACCTGGCTTTGCAGCAATAGGAATAATTACAACTTCGTCACGTTTGTCTAAACTAGACAATAAGATGTTTAATTTTTCCAATTGTTGATCAAAAAGTGTGTTTGTTGAGTCTCTGTATTTGGTATAGAACGATAGATCTACCAATATGGCTACTGCTGTTGGGATAGGTTGTCCCCCCCAATGTTGACCTGATTGATAGGTTGGTCTTGCAAAGGCCAGTATGATGAGTCCTACTGATAGCGTACGCAGAATTAAGATTAGCCACTGCCGAAAAAGAATACGTTTTGTTCTACTCTTTTGGAGTTCACTAAGAAAACGTAGATCACTAAATGAAACGGACTTGGCTCGTTCGCGTCTTAATAGGTGTAGTGCAATCGGTATGAGGGTGGCTATTAAACCAAATAAAAATGCGGGATTTAAAAATTGCACTTGAGTACTTCAAATCTCAAGGGTTGGTACTCTTTTGTTCCTCTTCCATTCGAATTATGGAAATAATATCGTCGGCAGAAGGAGCAGCAATGAGGCGTTTTTTGAATTCCTCATTTTTTAAATATCGAGAAATTCTGGCTAAGGCTTTGATGTGTGGACCAGAAACGTTTGTTGGAGATACTAAAAGGAAGAAAACGTATGCAGGTTCTCCGTCGAGTGCTTCAAAATCTACGCCACGGCGTTGAGTGCCTAAAGCTGCGACGAGTCGATCTACAGAATCAGATTTTCCGTGAGGTATTGCAATGCCATCTCCGATCCCCGTGCTCATTATTTTTTCACGTTCAATTACTGCTTGAAAAACACTATCTGAATTTGTAACAGCATCGCTTTTCGACAGAAGATCAGATAATTCCGCGATAATTTCTTCTTTTGTCTCACCTTGAAGGTCAACTACAATTGCCTCGGGAGAAAGAATTTCTAGGAGCGTCATTTTCGGGGTCTCCAATAGTCAGTTTATTTTTAAAAACGGTGATTCGCTTAAAGAAGTCAACAGCCCTCTGATGGTTTGTTTCAATAATCGCAAATTATAGTTGACGGCATTAAGGAGCTTTTTAGATTTTTAATTGATTTATAGATTGGGAAATATTGAATTGATGACTGTAGTTATATTGGTCAAAGGATGGGTTTTTCCGTTTTCGTAATTCTTTTCAACTGTGAAATGGGAGTGAATACTACGTCGCGTTCTGCTTTATTCGTTGCTTACCATTATCCTCCCATACGTTCGGCGGGAGTAATTCGTAGCGTATCATTTATACGCTATCTTCGCGAATTGGGTTATTCTTGCCAGATTCTTACGACCTCGGCATATGGTGGAGACGACGATGTGTTGCGTGCGTGGGAGCCTATCTCTTTTTATCGCTGGCTATTTAACCCAAAAGTGCGTGGTGGAATTTTAGACTCTAAAAACCGTACACCTCCTGGGATTTTTAGTCGTATTTTGCGGAAACTGTTAATACCCGATGTACAGGTTTTTTGGATTCCTACAGCTTTCTTTCTAGGCTGGTACCATATTAAAAATCGCCAATGCGATTTAATTTATAGTTCGTTTCCTCCAGCAAGCGGACATCTGGTTGCATTTTTCCTGCACCGTTATACTGGATTACCTTGGGTAGCTGATTTTCGAGATAGCTGGATATTTGACCCACTAGATCCTGAATTGAGAAAGTCTAGATGGCGCCTTGTCTTGGAGCGATATTTAGAAAATAAGGTTATTTCTAATGCCAATATAATTGTCTCGGCCACGGAAGAGGCTGCTCAGGCCCTTCGTGAGGCTTATCCATCTTACTCTAAAAAGTTTAATGTAATTTATAACGGGTTTGATTGTCGTATAGCTCCCGATGGTATCGTAAAACTTGAAAATGATGTACTTTTTTTAATACACACGGGTTCGTTTAGCTATAGTCACGCGCAGCGAACACCAACACAATTATTTAATGCACTAGGTTTACTTCTTGATGAGGACCCTAGTTGGTCAAAGCGAATTCGTGTGGTATTGGCAGGAGCATTGAGTGTGGAAGAGAAATCTGCAGCTGCTGCATTGATCAAAGTGGGGATTGTACGCTTGGAGGGGGTTTTAGATAGTGAACAGGTTCGGAATTTGCAACAAATGGCAAATATATTATTGCTGGTTGATCATGTTCGTCCTTGGTCCTCGACAAATATTCCGGGAAAATTCTTTGAATATCTAGCCATGCGCAAGCCTATACTTTCAATTGGAGGGAATGGTGCAGTTCAAAATCTAATGGGTCGCTTAAATGCTGGTTGGCATGTAGATGGCCAAGATCCGGAGGCGATTCTTGTTGCTTTGAAAGAGCTTTACTTTGCTGGAAAATCTGGAACCTTAGTTTGTCAGACGGACCCAATGGAGATAGCTCAGTTTCATCGTCGAACAGAGACTCAACAGTTGGCTAATTGTTTTGATAAGGCTATTGAAAGTTTATGTTGTCAGTAGTTCAACTACAATTAGCAATTCTATTTATTCTCTCATTTTTACTACGTATTACCTATTTTGGGTTAGATCTTCCAGTCCCTGAGCAGGACACCTTGGATTATCAGGAACTCGCACTTAATCTATTAAATGGTAAAGGTTTTGTGTCTCATGAAAATTGGTTTGGTTTTCCGATGTATTCCTGGCGTCCTCCTGCATATCCTGCTTTTTTGGCTTCTATATATTTTTTGTTTGGCTTTGACAATATCGCGGTAGTGGTTGTCCAATGTATTATGGGTGCAATGTCGGTCGTTCTTCTTTGGGCTATTATGAGTCGTATCAGTATTCCTGCAGCCTGGCTGGCAGCGGTTTTTATGTCAATCTATGAGCCGTTAGTTTCAGTCTGCAGTGAAGTTATGAGTGAAACGCTATTCACATTTCTTATCTTGTTGGCACTTTGGTCCTTAGATGGAAAATGCCGGAAATTTCCCTCGTTGGCTCTTGGCGGGATTGCCGTTGGTGTGTGCGCGTTGACTAGACCTGTAGGTTTATTGTTATTGCCGTCTTATGCCATAGCAGTCTATTGGCAAGTTGGTCGTTCTGGATGGCCTTATATAATTTACGTGACAACTATTACGCTGTTGGTTATCTGTCCTTGGACTTGGAGAAATTATCAGGTTCATGGAGCATTTGTTCCTATTAGTACACACGGTGGTTTTATAGTTGCGCAAAGTAATAATTTTGACCCTGCTTGGCGGAAGGATCATGGTTGGGGTATAGAGAAAGAAATTTTTCAGAATATGCGTACGGAAACCGAACGCGATCGCTACTGGTGGACGAAGGGATTGAGTTTTATTCGAGATAATCCTCTTGTTTATGCACGGTTAAGTTTTGAACGCTTACTTAGATTTTTTTACGTTTTTCGACCATCTTACAACATGTTTTTTGCCTTTCTGGCTCCATTTTTTTTTATGGGCTTATGGCGTTATGGTCGGCATGTAGATTTTGCACTATATAGCACATTTGTTGCGATCTCAGTAATTGTGTTTTGCACATTACTTTATGGATCAACACGTTTCCGGCTTCCCATGGAACCATTATTTATTGGATTTGGAGCTATCTATATTGTAGAAAATTGGATGCGATGGTCTAGGCCCTATGTGTTTGTTTTTAGTTATGTAATATTTCATATCTTGATTTGGTTTGCAGAAGAAGAGATGAGAGTATTTGTCCTTGCTCTTTTGGGTCAATTGGGATTAAAATGAATCGGCCTCTATTGTCTATATGTATTGTGAATTGGAACACTTGTAGTCTTTTGCGAGAATGCTTGGCATCTATTTATTCTGATCCGGCCGCAAATAATTGGGAAATTATTGTCGTCGACAACGCTTCGTTTGATGATAGTGTAGAAATGGTACGCCGGGAATTCTCTGAAGTACGGTTATTAGTTAGTTCATCAAACCTCGGTTTTGTCGGTGCCAACAACTGGGCGATGCAGGAAGCGCTTGCGGACTATTGGCTTTTGCTGAATTCCGATACACGGGTGGAAATTGGATCGCTAACTTCGCTTGTTGATTTTATGGATCAACATCCAGAGGCAGCGGTAGTTGGACCAAAATTGATAAGAAATGATGGCTCTATACAGCCTTCTTGTGGGGTCACACCTTCTTTCCTCAGAGAATTTGCTAACAAGCTCTTATTGCATAAGGTATTTCCCACGATTAAATTTGGAAGAAGAAGATCTACTGTTTTTTGTGAGGTCGGTTGGGTTACCGGTGCCTGTTTAATGGTCAGGAAGTGCATAGGTCTAAAGGTAGGTCTATTAGATTCGGCCTTTTTTATGTTTTATGAAGATTTGGAATGGTGTATTCGTATTGGAAAGGACGGGGGCAAAATATTTTATTGTCCAACGAGTATTGTTGTTCACGTCGGTGGTCAGAGTACTCGGAAAAATTTTGCCGAAATGTTGGTTTTGAGCCATAAGAGCTTGATCTATTTATACGAAAAATATTTTAACCGCTTTGAGTTTACTTTGTTGTGTCTTATGGTTCCAGTGGAAATGACTATACGATTTGTAATTTGGTCTTTAAAATATTGTTTCCAGCCGTACCAAAGAAGTGAGGCAGGACAGCGATTGCGAGCCTATTGTTATATTATAAGAGGTGCTAAAGAACTGCCGAATTTTATTGATTGACCATTCCGTTATATAGGCGCTTTATTCGGAGAAAATGTGATAGAAACAGTTCAATTGTTCAAACCTTGGTATGGCGAGGCAGAATATGAGGCCCTGCGCAGGCCACTTGAGACTGGTTGGTTGGGTTATGGGCCATTGTCAAGAAAATTTGAGGACCAGTTTGCTGACTATATAGGAGCTGATTACGCCATAGCTCTGAATTCCTGTACAGCGGCTTTGCATCTAGCTTTTTTGGCAGCTGAAATTACCAGTGGTGAAGTGATATCAACGCCAATGACGTTTGTTGCTTCAAATCACGCAATCTTGATAGCAGGTGCTCGCCCTGTTTTTTGTGATATTGAGGCCGATACGTTGAATATAAATGTAGAGGATGTTGCAAGCAGGATTACCTCAGAAACTAAAGCTATTCTTGCCGTTCATTATGGCGGTCATTCATGCGAAATGGCACGACTTAGAGAGTTGTCGGATCATCACGGGTTGTTTCTGATCGAAGATGTAGCGCAGGCTTGTGGTGGAGCATACCGTGGTCAAAAACTTGGAACATTTGGCGATATAGGGTGTTTTAGTTTCGAATCCAAAAAGAATTTATCGACAGGTGACGGTGGAATGCTTGTGACTAACAATGATATTTTGGCAGAACGAGTTCGTAAGCTTCGTTGGCTGGGGATATCCCGAGACACTTGGTCGAGATTTAATAAAGGTGAATCAAGCCGTGCTTGGGAATACGACGTCGAAGAGGTCGGATTCAAGTATTCGATGAATGATATAGCCGCTTCGCTTGGATTGGTGCAATTACATAAGCTTGAAAGTGCTAACGAACGTAGGCGCAACATTGTAGACCGTTATCACGAAGCATTGTCTAAAATTGATGGAATTGAACCTTTAGCAAAAAGAGATTATTCTCATAGCGCGTGTTATAGCATGGTGGTTCGCTTAAACGAACGAGAATCACTTTATGATTTTTTGTCGGATCGGGGTATTGAGTCGGCGGTACATTATTTCCCTAATCACTTACTACCCTTATATAAGCCGTATAGATTGCACGCTCTTCCCGTGGTAGAGCGTGAATGGAAACGGATACTAACGTTACCTTTATCACCTCATTTAAGATCAGACCAATTTGATCGTGTCATAAATGCATTACATGACTTTTCTGCTCTTCAGAGTGGAAAGAATATTGAGACTTAATCTCTTGTTCTCGACGAATTGAGATCGGCTTTGAAATTACTATTTGTAACTCAGTACGGAATTTCTGCCGCTAGTAGTCGTACGCGCGTGTTTCAATACCTTCCCTATCTAAAAGGGAAGGGGCATGAATGCCGTATTATTAGTGTAGTAAAGGATAAAGACATTTCAGGTTCGCAAGTATCAGTTGGAACTCATCCAATCCGAAAAATGCTGTACTATATTGTAGTTGCATGGAGGACGTTCATTTCTGGTATACTGGTTGTTCGGTACGGACGAAAATACGATGTGATATTTATCCAAAAAGTTTTGTTTCCAGCTTTGTTGCGACGGGCGATCAGAGATTTGGGAGCCGTAGTTATTTTTGATTTTGATGATGCCATATTTACGACTGAAGTTCAAGCTATTAATTGGCTTGCACGTTATAAGGTTCGTCGTAATGAAGCCGATGTTCCTGCAATGCTGAAAATTTCAACATTGGCCATAGTAGAAAATGAGTATAATGCTTCTTTTGCGAGAGATTATGTTGCAAATGTAGGCATAATAACGGGTCCTATCGATACCGAGCGTTATACTCCTGTCAAAAAAGACATACCAATAAGCAACAATCCCTGTGTTATTTTGGGATGGATAGGGAGTGCATCAACTTTGCCCTATTTGTGTGAGATTCGACAAGCTCTGGAAAGAATTGGTCGGCAGTATTGCGACGTGTATTTACACGTTATTGGCGTAAAAAAATTCCATCTTTGTGAAATGTCTGTTAATACAGAGCTCTGGTCTTTCGAAACAGAAGTTGAAAAGCTACAGGGCTTTGACATTGGCATCATGCCAATTCCGGATAATACATGGACCAGAGGCAAAGGGGGTTATAAGTTACTGCAATATATGGCGACGGGTTTGCCCGTAGTTGCGAGCCCAGTTGGAGTTAATTGTAAAATTGTAGAACATGGTCAGGATGGTTTTTGGGCGCGCGATCGCATAGAGTGGGAAAATTTTTTGCGGATTCTCATAGAAGATAGTGAATTGCGCAAACGCATGGGGGAGCGCGGAAGAAGAAAAATGGTGGAAAAATATTCTTTGAAAAAATCGCGATCGTACCTTGAAGATTTAATGATTCAGACAAGCCTTAAATAATGGTTAAGGAAAATATTATTAATGCATTTACGGTCGATTGGGAGGATTGGTTCCATGGGGTTGAATTAGATTCCAATCATTGGAAAGATTGTGAAGAACGTTTAGAAATCGGGACTAGGCGCCTGCTTTCATTGTTAGATCGGAGCGGATGTCATGCTACGTTTTTTGTTCTTGGGTTTGCTGCTGAACGTGCTCCCCATCTTCTTCGTGATATTCGAGCAGCGGGTCATGAAATAGGAACGCATGGTTATTCACATCGTTTCGTCTACAGTTTAGGTAAAGAGGAATTCCGGTCAGACTTGCAGAGGTCTCAAAATATAATTGAGAGTATTTTAGGTGAATCATGTGGTGTTGGACATAGGGCACCTTTTTTTTCAATTAACAAAGATTCAGGATGGGCGTTTGACGTCCTAAGGGATGAAGGTTTTTTATATGACTCAAGTATTTTTCCTGTGCATAATTATCGCTATGGAATAGCAAGTTCGCCACGTTGGCCTCATGCTGTTCGTTCAGAATTAATAGAATTTCCGCTTTCGACTTGGCGTTTTTTTGGCACTAACATTCCGGTGTCAGGGGGTGCCTATTTTCGGATATTTCCTTATAATTTTACAAGATTTGCTCTGCGGAAAATTAATGCATCTGGAAAACCATTTGTATTTTATATTCATCCCTGGGAACTTGATCCGAGTCATCCCACCTTGGATTTACCTCGTAGGGTTCGTTCGACGCACTATCACAATTTGGACAAAACAGAAGCTCGTTTAAAGGCACTTTTACGTGATTTTAGTTTTGCTCCAATGATTGACATTCTTACTTCGGAAGGCTATTTGTGAGAGAAACAAGCTTTAATGATAGTCGTGTTAGTAGTTACTTTGACAAGGTAGCCGATCGTTTTGATACAATTTATCGTAGCGATAAAAGCATTGGCAAAAAATTGGTAGATGGACTGTTTCGCAGTGTTGTTCATCGACGCTTTGATTACACGATGGGTCTTTTGAGTGAGGTTCAAGGGAAAAGGGTCCTTGACGTCGGTTGCGGCTCTGCCCGCTATGGCATCGAACTTGCCCGCCAAGGCGCCAATATTGTCGGTCTTGATTTTGCATCTGGTATGGTAGAGATAGCGAAAAAGGCAGCTCAAGAGGCGGGTGTTGCAGATATTTGTAGTTTTGCTGAGTGTGACTTTTTATCCTGGAATAGTGAAACGTCCTACGACATATGTTTGGCAATCGGATTTTTTGACTATATTCAGAAGCCACGTGTCTTTTTGAAGCGTATGAATGAATTGAATGCAGAGGACTACGTGTTTAGTTTTCCCAAGCGTTGGACTTTGCGTACTTTACCCCGATGGATACGACTGAACGCTAGTGGTTGCCCAGTTTATTTTTATGATTTGAATCAAATTAGTAAGTTATTAATTGATGTAGGTTGGTCGGATTTCAAAATCGAATCATTGAGTCGTGATTATTTGGTCCATGTTGGTCGGTAGATGAAATTTAGTCAGATAGAAAGTGTATAAATGAAAGTACTGATTACTGGTGGGGCTGGTTTTATAGGGTCGCATCTTTCGGAACGACATCTCTCGAATGGTGACAGTGTTTCAATAATCGATAATTTGTCTACGGGAAGTAAAGATAACCTACAAAACATAGAAGGTCACGATAATTTTAATGTGGTTATCGGTGATGTACTAAATGAAGATGAAGTTCGTCCGTTGGTTGATGAGTGTGATTTGATTTACCATTTAGCAGCGGCCGTAGGCGTAAATTTCATCATTGAAAACCCGCTGAGTTCCCTAATATCTAATATTCGTGGGACCGAGATCATTCTTGAATTGGCGAATGAACGGAAAAAAAAGGTTGTTATTGCATCAACGTCGGAAATTTATGGAAAAAAGAATGGCAATGTCCCATTTTCCGAAGACAGTGATCGTATTTTAGGCCCGACCACTGTTATTCGATGGAATTATTCTACTTCGAAGGCTGTAGATGAGTTGTTTGCGCTAGCTTATTGGCGAGAGAAACGTTTGCCATGTGTTATAGTCCGTCCATTTAATGTGATCGGTCCTCGGCAATCGGGTCATTACGGAATGGTTGTTCCAAGGTTTGTAAAACAGGCCTTATTAGGACATCCCATTACGGTATACGGTGATGGGGAACAGCGTCGTTGTTGGACTTACATTGAGGATGCGTTGGATGGTCTGATTGGACTTGCTACTACAGACTCTGCGGTTGGAGAAATATTCAATTTGGGGTCTCATTTTGAAACTAGTATTAAGGATTTAGCGTTTAAAGTCAAAGAATTGACTTCGAGCAACTCAGAAGTTCAGTTTGTGCCATATGACCAGGCTTGGCCTAAAGGCACTTATGAAGATTTGATGTACCGTGCTCCCGATTTGAATAAAATACGAGAATGCGTTGATTACGACCCCAGGGTTAATTTGGACGATGCACTGCGGAAAATAATAAAGTATTATGCACGTTGAATTTAACAGATTTTTTTCTCTTCGAAAAAGCTGAAAGGCTAATGATTACCGCTCTTATTCGGTAACATTTTTCACTTGTCCTATACCTTGTATTTAATTTTTTCAAGTGGCAGATCTTGTGCCGTAAAATAAGATCCATTAGTTGGTTACATCCTGTTTATTTGTCTCATGCAAGATGTTGCGTGTAGTATATTACGAGTCTATTTTCTGCCAGTAGTATTCCGTTTACATTTTAAAATGGTGTAAATACTTATAATATGCGGAGTAGATGTTGTTATGTCAGGTTCGGTTGAATTTAATTTATCAATACGTCCTAGGAAAAGATTCGAAATTATCGATGTTTCCAAAAGACTTCGTGATGAATTTGGAAGTTCTTGGGTCGATCGGAAGAAGGCAGTTTATTGCTCGTTACACACTACTGCTGGATATTTGGAGCAGGGTACATGTCGACGCTTAGGTCAAGGTCGTAGGCAGTTAGATCCTTTTATTCGTACGGTTCAAAAAATATTCCCACCTAATGCTGGTTATTATCACGATCGCATGCAGCTGCGGGATGAATTAAGCCCTATTCAAAAAGAGCACGAGCCTGTTAATGCTGATTCTCATCTCACATTTATGAGTGCTGGATTAAATAATTGCGTAACCTATACCAATCGCTCAGATGAATCGGTTTATTTCATAGAATTAGATGGTATCTATAAAGATTGTGTACGGGAGCGCCAAACTACAGTAATTGCGTATGATCGAACCGAGGTTGTACATCGGGACCGGATTGGCATTCCTGTCACTTCTAATTATGCAATTGACTCGTTTAATTTAAAAGATTCTTCCTATGGTTTATTTGCTGAAATACTACAATGGATAAAACGTTTTGGGATGGAAAAGGGAATTGTAGATGTTCGATTGTGTCAGGATGATCGCCATGTGGGGCTCACGGTCAATGAGTATGAAACGTTGTTAATGCGTAATGATCTTCCCCAAGTATTACGTGATCCACTACGATATATGATGCTACATGGAAAGAAGTTTCTTCGGCATCCTGGAGCTATACCAGGAAAGACTCGTGATTACGCGGCATACGATTTGATTCACCTTTATAATGACTTAATGGGCCATCTTCCCGGAAGTCGATCCATTGTGGATCGGATACTCTCTGTGCTGTCTAGTCCAGCAAAACGTATGTTACGACTTAAACGTCATGTTAGTTTCTTGGTTTCTGATAGCGAGAAAACAGGAGCTGAACGTATTGTCCTCGGGAAATACCAAAGCCCAATTTTGATACAACATCACCCCGCATCAAATGGTGTTCGATATTTAGATGTAACTCTTCGAAGATTTGTATGATTCCGTGAATGTTGATAATTCAATTTTTAAAGCTTATGACATTCGAGGAGTTTATCCTGATTCTTTGGATGAAAAGGTAGCTTTTTCTGTTGGTCGTGCTTTTGTTGAGTTGCTGGAGGTAGAAGAAGTTGTTGTTGGTCGAGATATGCGCTTATCTAGCCCCCCTATAAAAGATCATCTTGTACGTGGTTTGACATATCAAGGTGCGGACGTAATCGATATAGGGATGGTTAGTACTGATCAGTATTATTATGCTTGTGCGAGCTTAAAGTTACCCGGTGTAATGGTTACGGCGTCACATAATCCTCCAGAATATAGTGGATTTAAAATGGTGAGAGATATGCCGTATCTGCTTAGTGGAGATTCAGGCATTGATGATTTGAGAAAGATTATTGAAAACGATCATTATTCAAATCCGAAACCTGTGGGGTGTGTGTGTGAACAAGATGTGAGCTTAGGATTTATTGATAAAGTACTTAGTATTGTCAACGTAGATTCTATTTCTCCACTGCACGTGATTGTCGATACTGGGAACGGGATGGTAGGTCCAATTCTTCAGCGTGTTTTTCACAAACTCGCTATTCAAACGACAGGACTTTATTTAGATCCGGATGGGAATCTTCCCAACCATGGCTTAGATCCGATGCAACCAGAAAACAGAGAGGAACTTCAAAAAAGAGTCTTAGAAGAGAAGGCGGAGATAGGTTTTGCTTTTGATGGTGATGGTGATCGGTTTTTTGTGATTGACGACCGCGGAGAATTTATTCCGGGTGACTTTATTACGGCTCTTATTGGCTGTTATATGTTAGAGCGTTATCCGAGAGCCAAAATTGTATATGATGTTCGTTGCTCTTGGGCAATTCGTGACTCTGTCCAAGCTGCGGGCGGCACGGCGTTGATTGAGCGGGTGGGACACTCATTTATTAAGCCTCGAATGTATGAGGAGGGTGCTGTTTATGCCGGGGAACTGAGTGGTCATCATTATTTTAAAGATTTTTTTGGAGCTGATTCAGGATTGGTTCCTGCTTTAATTTTACTCGAAATGTTATCAAAACAAGGCCGCAATCTTTCAGAATTAATTCAACCACTAGAAAATCGTTATTTTCTATCATCAGAGATTAACACCGAGGTAGAGAGTCCCCAAGATGTCATAGATGGGTTAGCCAGGCGTTATGTTGACGCAAAAATTGAATATATCGATGGGATTTCAATTAATTATGAAAACTGGCATTTTAATGTGAGGGCGTCTAATACCGAACCGTTATTAAGGTTAAACTTGGAGGCTTTAGATGAGCGTACCATGCATGAAAAGCGAGACGAGGTTCTTACATTTATACGCTCCTAGAGGGGAGCTTGATTTGTCTTGGGTGATCTAATCATGTATCTATCCGTATCTTGCGTAGCCTATGTCCTTTCTTCGTGATTTTTCATTTAATACTACGTCCGCAGCTTTGGTCTTTGCCGTGGGTCTGCTTAATCAAGGTTTATTAGCTGGCCATTTAGGTAAGTCAGATTATGGCATCTTTACCTTATGGACCCAGACTTCACTAATCGCAGCACTCGTTTTTGGGGAATGGTTGCGTCGGGGAACAACATATGTTGTTGGGAAAGAGAAAAAAATAGGGGAAGCCAAAGATAACGTTATAATTTATGTTGGCATATTAATACCGACTGCATTATTAATATGTTGGCTTTTACGACCTAGGCTTGTTTCTGTGCTTGGCTCACCTATTAACGACTACTGGTATCTTATTGCCCTCATGGCAAGTGCGGTCATTTTACAACGTTGTGGTCAAGCGGTATTACTTGGTTTGGATCGTATTCGTGCGTATGCTGTAGTGCCTCTAGTCTTCATATGCTCATATGGACTGTTGAATATTTTTCTATGGTATAATAATAATCTGAATATTTTTTCGGGTATATCTGTTTTCATCGGTGCGGCTTTAATAGCTGCTTTTGTCGCTTTTGCCTTTTTGCAAGATACTTCAAGGGGGGTTCGGGTAGGTGATAGAAAGCTTCTATCCGCGGTATATTCTGTTGGACGTAGAGGTGCTATATCCGTGTTGCTTGTATTCCTGTTATTGAAGAGTGACCTTTATCTGGTGAATTATTATCTAGGAACAGAGTCCGTCGGGATTTATCGGGTGGCTGTCAATTTTGCGGATATGATGCAACGAGTACCAGATTTGGCAGGTGCTGTTTTGCTTGCTAAGGTCATCCGTAACGAGGACAACCAGAATCTGAGTTGGAGAGTCACCTGTGGGATCGGTTTGTTTTCTTTAGTATGCGCCCTTGGTTTTGTGGTAATAGGAGATCAATTAATTTCCATTTTTTTCCCAGGATATGAACAGGCCTATGAACCACTAATATGGATGCTCCCGGGTTTGATTTTCTTGGGCGTGGGGTCTGTTTTAAATACCAAATTAGCCGGTCTTGGTTATCCGGCCGTGACTCAATGGGCTCCTGCAATAGCCTTGGCAATGAATATAGGTCTTAACATGTACTTTCTTCCAAAATTTGGATTGCGTGGTGCGGCACTTGCGACGTCTATCTCCTATGCTTTCTGGGCCACTTGTATAGCTTGGGCATTTTTTCGTTCTGATTCTAAACACACTCGAGTGAGTGTATAATAATGAGGATTTTACTTACATCACGGCTTTATCCTAATTCTGCATTTCCTGAACGTGGCTCTTTCGTACACAATCAGGCTCGTTTTATTGCAAAACTTTGCGATATAGAGATTTTTTCGCCTATTCCATTTTTCCCAAGTCTGCCCGGACTAGGTCGTTGGAGTGCTCTTTCTCGTGTGGGAAAAATCGAAGAAATGGATGGTTTAAAAATACGCTTTCCTCGATATATTTCTATCCCGAAAAGGTTTTTGTTTGGCCAGGCATGGCGTGCGTATCTTCGCTCGTTAAAAAAAAATGTGAATATATATCCAGATCTCATTCATGCTCATCTTGCTTATCCGGATGGTTTGGCGGCGGTTCATTTAGGGAAAGAGATTGGGAAGCCAGTAGTTATTTCTGTACATGGTCACGATATAAGAGAATTACCAGAAGCTAACTCTCATTGGTGCCTACTGATTTCTCAGGCCTTATGTCGCGCTGATGCTGTAGTTGTCAGTAGTCAGGATGCGCGTGAACGCGTGCTAAAATTAGGTGTTGATCCCCGACGGTTATACGATATTCCTCAGGGAGTTGATTGCTCTGTTTTTGTTCCGGATGTTTCCAAGTGTTTTAATAAGGATGAATGGCGTTTACTGTATGCAGGGAGGTTTGATAAGAAAAAGGGTTTGGCTGTTTTAATTGATGCCTTAAAAATATTGCGATCTCAAAATCGCAATGTGACGCTTAAGTTGGTGGGAGCTAGTCAATCAGGTGGGGGTGATGAACAGTTTCGTGTTCAGGCAGAGCAGAACCAGGTTGCAGAGTGGGTAGAGTTTGAGCGGGCACTTCCATGGTCTGAGATGCCTAGTGTAATGGCCTCGGCAGATATTTTTGTACTCCCGAGCTACTACGATAGTTTTGGTATTGTGCTTATTGAATCGATGGCATGTGGGATCCCAGTTGTGGCTACAAAATGTGGTGGTCCAGAGCAGTTGGTTGACAGTACCGTTGGCCGTTTGGCGAAAATTGGGGATCCTGAATCGCTTGCAAATGCTATTGGTGAGGTTATTGATAGTTATGCAGATTTTGATAGAGAAATTATTCGAAAACATTCGCTACCGTATGACTATAAATCGATTGCAGACCGAATACATAAAATGTACAAGAAAATTCTGAATGTTTAATTTGGACGTACGGGATTAGGTCAATTTGTGATACAGTGCGATTAGTTTTTCTTCTTGGGTACCCCAATGATAATGATTTTGTGCTGCACGGAGACCGCTATCTGCCATTTTTTGAGCTTCCAGAGGATGGTCGACGAGAAATTGTACCGCCTCTGCGATATCCTCCGCGTTTTCTGGATCCACACAAAGACCACATTCGTGTTTTTCGATGATATTTCGCAGGTTGGGTGCGTTTGAACAGATTATCGGTAGACCATACATCATATATTCGAAAATTTTTGTTAATTCCTTTCGTGAGGTATGAGTTGAGTGCGGAAATATTGCTAATCCAGCCAACCATCTTTCACGTTGATAGTATTCGATAATGCGCTCATAAGGAACAAAGTTATTCACACCGTCTAAATGTAGGCGGTTTATGTGTTTTCCTGCCTTTTTCTCTAGATCCGTAGCTAAAGCATATTCGCATCTGCCAACGAGAAATATTTCCGCATCGGGAATATTGCGTAAAATCTGTACATGTTCGTTTGCACCGCGGTAAATCTTAACGTTCCCGGTATATAGCAATCGAGCTGGCCCATTTACGGGGCGTTTATTTAGGACTTCTTGTTCTAAAGCAGGTAGTCGCGCGTAATTGAGTACTGCGTGCCCTCGTGGAAAACGTTCGGAATAATAACGTTCCGCAAGCACATGGGAAAAGGGAATGACGGCTATCTGTTCCAGTTTTGATAGGAGACTAGAAATTACAATACGAAACTTGACGGGGAGGTACTCCCGTTCAAGTAGTGCGGTGCTATTGTCTTCATGAATGTCATATATAACCTTTTTCCCCATAATCTTTAATACAAGTCCGGCAATAATAAACTCTGGATCGTGGAAATGGAAAATTTTTTCACCGTGGCTTATTGCTACACGAAGGGCGCGATACACGCCAATAGTCATGCGTCCAAATCGATTGCTAGGGCAAAAGAAGCTTTGAATTTTTATTTTATGTACACACTGGCTTGGCGAATTTGGTGCTATTAATACAACCTTATATCCTGCATTTGCTAGTGAAATACATTCACGATAAAAAATACGATTATCAAAAGGGTTGTGTACGGTTGTAATGTGTACTACTGTAGGCATAATTGATTTGGCCGTTTTGTGGCGAAATATTTTACTTTAGAATCTATCAAATAATAGATGGTATTTGCATTTACTTTTACAAATGTCGAAAATATAAGAAGAAACTTTACATGCATAAAATTATAGGTCAACATATACGCTTATGTTAGCCATATTATTTTGGCTTGCTGTCCTGTTCATAGTATACACGTACCTACTATATCCTCTGGTACTGTTTTTACTTACCCGAGGACGTAAGCCGCCCTCTTATATTACTCCTAATGAATGGCCGAGAGCCTCTATAATAATTGCTGCCCATAATGAGGAGGCCATCATACGTCAGAAAATTGAAAATACTCTTGGTTTGGATTATCCTCATGATGCTTTGGAGATTATAGTAGCTTCTGATGGCTCGACAGATTTGACTAATCAAATTGTGGAGGAATATTTCGATCGCGGGGTTAAGCTTCATATATTGGAGGAACAGGGTGGTAAGACTAGGGCACAGAATGAATCTTGTCGGCAGGTGCGGACTAATATCCTTGTATTTTCAGATGCAAACAGTATGTATGATCGCTATGCACTGAAAAGCCTAATAAGACCTTTTTCGGACAGCAATGTTGGTTGTGTGTGTGGTGAACTTCGTTATATAAATCCATCAGGTCATGGTGCGGGGAAAGGAGAAGGACTTTATTGGAGATATGAGCAATTTCTTAAATGTCGTGAGAGTCTTCTGTCGTCCGCACTTGGAGCCAATGGATCGATATATGCATTGCGCCGTGATTTATTCGAGGATTTGAATCCAGATATAATCAGTGATTTTGTGATGCCCATCCGTGTTTGGATGCGAGGGTTCCGTGTTGTTTATGAATCCAGTGCAATAGCCAAAGAATATACAGGGGATACCTTTCTAAAAGAATTTCAACGCCGAACACGTATAATTGCACGCTCTTTATTTGGGCTATGGTCACAACGCGGTGTTTTAAATTTGTTTAAACATGGAGCATTCGCATTTCAGATGATTTCACATAAATTAATGCGTTGGTTAGTCCCCTTGGCGTTACTCCTTGCTTTTGGGATAAATGGGTTTTTGGTTGGCAACGTGTATTACTATTCTCTCTGGATTTTACAATGTGTATTTTATGGTTTGGCTCTGGGCGGAAGTATAATGCCTAGGACGGTAGGTAAATATGCTTTGTTTTATATACCCGCGCATTTCTGTGCCATGAATACCGGCGCATTTTTGGGTTTGTTGCGTTTTCTTACTGGGCGTCGTTACCGTGCTTGGCAGCCCATGAGTCGTAACTAATGTCTAGGCTTCAACGTTTAATTGCCCTGATTTTGGCAGACCTCCTAGCAATAAACCTAACTGCTATATTGTTTCTCTGGATGAAATTTGCGGGAGGAGGCCTTCCCGCCATGATTCAAAGTTGGCAACGTCTAAACCCGATAAGTGACGTGCCAGATTTTTGGTTTGCTCTGTCATTTTACGCTGATACCCTTCCATTGATCTCAGCCTTTTGGTTTATTCTGTTTTTTTTCTTTGGCTTATTCCGTATTTCATCGTCTCCATCACGTTTTGATGAATTCATAGAGGTATTGAAAATTGTTTCTCTTGGTGTAATGTTGGCATTTGTTGCAACATTTGACCACGGCGAAATACGACTGACTCGTTTGTTAATCTTTCTATATTGGATATTGCTCGTTTTCTCGGTTTCTAGTGGTCGGATTTTAATTAGGAGCTTTGAACGTTATTTGTTGTTGCGTGGTATTGGGCGGCGCCGAACTCTCATTGTCGGAATGGATGCACGTGCTGAACGCTTATTAAATGAGATAGAACTAGTGTCAGATAGGGAATTTGATGTTGTGGGTTTTGTTTTTCATACTCCAGAATGTGACAAAGATGAAATAGGTGGTTACCCAGTATTAGGATCTGTAACACATCTTGCAAAAATTATACGGTCTAATTCTATTGATGTAGTCCTTATTGCCCTACAGTCAAATTCTCATCAAGAAATTCTCGATATTGTCTCTGAAGCACGAGGAGAGCCGGTTTCCTTTAGTATCACTCCTGACTTGTATGACATAGTGACCGGGCATGTTCGGACAATGCAGATATCAGGTGTTCCATTGATGCAATTAAACCCCGAATTAATGTCTGTTTGGGAAGGTTGGATTAAACGATTAATTGACGTTGTTTTTTCTTTATTACTTATGGTAATTCTTTTGCCTCTATGGCTTGTTATTGCAGTTATTATCAAGATAAGCTCTGAAGGGCCTATCTTGTTTCGTCAGGAACGCGTAGGAATCAATGGACAGCTATTTACTATGTACAAGTTTCGTTCAATGCGTGTGGATGCCGAATCAGAAACTGGGCCAGTTTGGGTAAAAGGTGAGGATCCGAGGGTTACTTTCATCGGACGCATACTCCGAATGTTGCACTTGGATGAAATACCACAATGCATAAATTTCCTACGTGGAGACATGTCCTTGGTGGGACCAAGACCGGAACGCCCATTTTTTGTTGAGAAATTTCGGTCTGAAATTCCCCTCTATATGCGGAGATTTAATGTGAAACCCGGTCTTCTTGGTTGGGCTCAAGCCAAACACGAATTTGATATGAATTCCGAGGATGTTATTGGTATTGCGCGCGACCGATTAGAATACGATCTACACTATATTGAGAATATGTCTTTGAAATTAGATGTGAAAATAATATTTCAGACAATATGGTTTGTTTTATCTGGCAAGAGCACCCGGTAGCTCAATTTCGCCTCTCACCATGTGGTATAAATTACCGTCATTCCAATTAAAATTCTATAAATAGAAAATACATCGGTTCCGTATCGGCTAATGAATCGCAACAAAAATCCAATGGCACAATAGCCGCTTATTGCAGCAGCAAGTATGCCTAAAAAAATGTTGGTTGTGTCTTGTTGACCTAACCCTTCGTTAATCAAGCTAATGAGTTCAAGGAGGCCGCTTGCCGAAATCGCAGGTAGACCTAAGAGGAACGAAAAACGAGCGGCGTCACTTCTTCCAAGTCCTACGATGAGACCACCCATAATAGTGGAGCCAGACCGCGAACATCCAGGTATTAAGGCAAGTGCTTGGCAAAGCCCGATCCATTGAATTTTCCAGAAGCTAAGATCTTGCATCTTTATACTCTTTCGTCCTATGCGCTCAGCTATCATGAGACCAATCGCAAGAACTATGAGTGAAGTTCCTATAACGCCCATCGAGCGTGCCTCTGTTTCGATGAAATCTTTAAAACTAAGCCCAAGAATCGCTATTGGTAGTGTGCCTGCGGCTATTGACCAAGCCATTAGGCTTTCATCAGAATAACGAATGTTGCGGTATTTTAAACTTTTCACTGTGGCGATTAATAGACGCTGGATGTCGTTTGAGAAGTAAAACAGTACTGAAATTAGCGTACCCAGCTGGAGTACAGCTGAAAAGGCAGTTCCGGGATCATCCCATCCAAGATAGTGTGGTATGATTCGTAAATGCGCAGTGCTACTTATGGGAAGAAATTCAGTTAGTCCTTGTAGGATTCCAAGGGCTAAAGCCTCAGGCCATTGCATATTATTCCATAGGTTTTAGCTCCAACCTAAGCTCGCCCTCTTATCTTGACAAGCGTTCGGGGTTAGGCTTAGCTTGATCTATCCGCTCCTCGGTTAAAATTTATTAAGGGTAATTATTATGTCAGAAGCTGTAACGATCAAAGATGTTAAGACCATTCTTACTCAGCCTGCAGGTTCAAAACTGGTAATTGTAAAAATTATTACATCTGAAGATGGTTTATATGGTCTAGGGTGTGCGACCTTTACTCAGCGTTTTCAGGCGGTATATTCAGCTATCGAGGAGCATCTTAAACCATTTTTGATTGGTCGGGATGTCGATAGGATTGAAGAGATCTGGCAGATGTCCATGGTAAATAGCTACTGGCGGAATGGCCCCGTTCTGAATAACGCTATCTCTGGTGTTGATCAAGCACTTTGGGACATTAAGGGTAAACGCGCAGGCATGCCCGTCTACCAACTCTTGGGGGGTAAATGTCGCGAAGGTGCTGCCGTCTATGGGCATGCCGGTGGAAATAGTCCGGAAGAAGTTGTTGAAAGTATTCGAGAATTTCAAGACAGGGGTTTTCGTTATATCCGGTGTCAAATGGGTGGATATGGGGGTAAAGCAGAAAAAATGGTCAAACCCAAAGGAGCGCCAGAAGGGGCATACTATAGTCGCAAAGAGTACATGATGAATCACCTTCATATGTTTGAATATGTCCGTAATGAAATAGGATTTGAGACTGAATTATTACATGATATTCATGAGCGCCTGCAACCTATAGAAGCAGTAGGTTTTGCAAAAGATATGGAACAATTTAAACTGTTTTTTCTCGAGGATGCCTTGGCCCCTGAGGATATCGAATGGTTTAATAACATCCGGCAACAATGCTCTACGCCAATGGCAATGGGTGAACTATTCAATCATCCTCGTGAATGGACTCCATTAATTGAGCAGCGCTTAATCGATTTTTTGCGTATGCATGTTTCGCAAATGGGAGGTATTACTCCTGCCCGTAATGTTGCTGCATTTGGTAATATGTATGGTATACGCACTGCGTGGCACGGACCTGGAGACACCTCGCCTGTTGGTCATGCTGCGAATTTACATCTAGATTTGTGGGCTCCTAACTTCGGTATACAGGAATGGTGTTCATTTCCGGAACATGTATATGAACTGTTCCCTGGTCTTCCCGAAGTTCATGATGGTTACATGTATCCTAGCGACGGAATTGGTTTGGGGATTGATATAGATGAGAAGTTGGCAGCGAAATATCCTTGTACGAATGAAGTTATCGAATGGACACAGACTCGTCTTCCTGATGGCAGTCCTGCACGTCCATAGAAAAATCAATGAAGATTCTAGTCGCAAATCTTGGGAGCACTTCGTTTAAGTACAAAATCTTTGATATGCCATCTGCGCAAGTATTAGCGCAGGGGTCGATGGACCGAATTGGCAGCTCTGAAGATTCTCTCCATTCTTTCTCTATTGGTAACGACAGTATTGTTAATCAAGAGTGTAGTTTGCCAGATCACGCGAGTGCCATTGAAGAAGCTCTGACTAGAATGGTGGGTTCAGGAAAAAGCTTAGAATCGATAGATGAGCTAAAGGCTGTTGGATTCAAGGCTGTACATGCCCGAAATATTTCCGGAGTCGTAGAGCTTGACGATGATGTGATTTCTAGGATGGAAGATTTTTATTCGTTGGCCCCTGCTCATAATCCTGCATATGTGGCGGCCATACGTCAATTCGAAAACGTGATACCAACGGCACGCCGTGTTGGTTGTTTTGAAACGGCATTTCACGGTAAGGCCCCGCTTCGACGACAGATGTATGCAGTACCTTACAATTGGTTTGAAGATTACGGGATTATGCGCTATGGATTTCATGGGGCGAGCCATTGTTTTGCGGCCGAGCAGGTAGTGGAGCTTGAACAGCGCAATGATTTACGTCATGTGAATATGCACCTGGGAGGGTCATCTTCTGTTTGTGCTATAAAGGATGGTGTTTCTCTTGGAGCCTCTCATGGTTTGAGTCCGCAGGGAGGATTACCTCAAAATAATAGGATAGGTGACCTCGACCCTTTCGCACTTGACGTCGTGATTCGGAATGAAGGGATTTCTTTCTCGGATGCCCTTGATAAATGTGCGTCTGAAGGAGGGCTGTTGGGTATCTGTGGTTATAATGATTTACGAGATATTCAAAAAGGTGCAGATGAAGGAAATGATCGTTGTCAACTTGCTCTAGACGTGTTGGCTACAACAGCGCGAGATTATTTAGGGTCTTATACTGTCGAGATGGGTGGTATTGATGTAATAAGTTTTACAGGTGGAATAGGAGAAAAGTCTTCGGTTATTCGTTCAATGATTTTGAGGGAATTGGAATTTATGGGTATCGAAATGGATTCGGAGAAAAATGAGATTACGTCAGGACATGGTTTTTTACACAAATCATCCAGTCATGTCCGTGTTTACGTTATTACTACGGATGAAGAGTTAGTAGTTGCACGACAAACTTATAATTTTCTACAAGATTCGGTAAGGGAGTAATATGATGGTCGGAACGATCGTTAATAAAGAAGGCGAAAACATAGATTATACTCTCCATGTTGGTGACGACCAGATGAGGGAGATGGTAGTTATTGGTCACGGCGTGACTGGAAACAAAGATAGGCCTTTTCTTGTAGAATTGGCTAATAATATCGCCAGTACTGGTATGAATGCTCTTCGGTTTTCATTTGCAGGTAACGGAGAATCGGGCGGTTGTTTTACTGAGGCGACGATTACAAAGGAAATAGAAGATCTTGGATCAGTCTTAGAGGCGGTCTCAGAATATTCTGTTACATATGTAGGTCATAGTATGGGTGGGGCTGTTGGCGTGATGCGCGCCTCACGCGATATACGCATCGGTAAATTAATATCGCTGGCTGGCATGGTTCACACAGAAACCTTTGCGGAACGTGAATTTGGAACTGAAGAGCCTGATTCAGGCTATATGTGGGGAGAGGAAGACTACCCTCTTTCTAAGATTTACATGGACGATATGTCCAAGATAAAAACTGTTGTAAAAACTGGATCCGACATTAAAGTTCCATGGCTATTAGTACATGGATCTGAAGATGATGTTGTTCCTCTTTCTGACTCCGAAGATAT
>JAYYVF010000065.1:0-5481 GCA_036343635.1 Candidatus Latescibacterota bacterium
ACGAAACCGTGCACTGCGTTATAACGGTATTATGCTTGAAACCAAGCAAGAAGCAGAAAACGTATTGAAAGAAGTTCATTCCGGTAGGGATTTCATGAGTTTGGCAAAAGGTCGTTCAGTGCATCGTGAAAGTGGGGAGCAGGGAGGAGATGTAGGGGGTTACCATCTCAAGGATAACGTCTACCCGGCAATTGCCGAACCACTATTTAAATTAAAAGTTGGTGAAATAACGGAACCGATTCGCATGACGTTCAAAGGAAAACCTCATTACGCTATCTTTCAAGTATCCGATGAAATGCCGGTTAAACGCTCGACTGCGGGAAGCAAAGTCCAAGAAGAAGTTTTCGGCATAAAAAGAGCAGAAAGATATATGATCGTTTTAGACTCTTTGCGAACTTTACACCATCCAGTTATAAATTCCGATTTTGTCGATTGGTTGGTGTCAACTGCCGAATCTGAGAATAACGATCTATTCGTACAAAGCAAAAACGAAATACCAAAGATCCTATGCCAACTCAAGACGAGTTCGATATCCATAGAAAAATTTCTCGAGACAGCCCGACAAATGCATATAGGACTGAACGAGATCGCTGATCGGGATCGCCTTGAATATTTGATCACTGACATCGTTATTCCCGCTCACCTGTTCGAGATAGAAGCTCGTACTCTAAATCTTCATGAAAATACTGCGTTCAGATCAAAGGTATCCATGAAACGAGACGACATGCTTCTTAATGTATTGCGCGAAAAATTCGTGGATTCAAAAATTAGCGCCTCCGATCTCGAGGCTAAGAATTTTTACGATGCTAACCCAATAAAATTCATGACTCCCTTAAAAACCGAAATTGTAGAAATCCTTGTGGAAACCGAAGAATTAGCACAGCACCTCTTTTTAGAAATTAGCAACGGTGCAAAACCAGACTCTATCGCCAAAATTCATACTATTAGGGAAGGTGCGGCACACCATGATGGTCGGTTGAGCATAAGTATTTTTACCAAAGCTTACTATCAAGACATATTCGACGCAGCGCAAACCACCGAGATAGGCGAAATCGTTGGACCCTTTAAAGTTTCTTCGGGTTATTCGATTTTCCAAGTATTGGAGCGCATGCAAGAACTAAAGCCCTTCAACGCCTCTAGTAAAAAGCGCGCCAAGGCTTATGTGAAAATCGATAAATCGAAACGTGGTTACGTATCTTATGTTCGGAAACTAAGAGAAAAACATGGTGTTGAAATCTTTCAAGATGTTTTTGAAAAAACTCTGTAGACTTTCTCTTTGACGACCCATCGTTTTTCGATCTTGCTATCCGGAAGTTCAACAATCGCATTGCTCTATCTAATTTTGATTACTCCCGTAGGATGTAATCAAAAGATCGACCGAATAGATAAAACCCAAGAACCTCAACTTGATATAGATCGAACGTTCAAAAAAAAAATAGATCTACTTACTAACAGCGTTATCCAAAACCCAGAGGAAGTAATAAACCATCAACGGCTAGCGCAGGCTTATCTTGAACTTGGTCAATATTCATTAGCAGCACAATCCGTAGACGCTGGACTCGATATACATCCAATGGATGCCGGTCTATACGATATCCAAGGCGCAGTGATAATGAGTCGTGCATTTTCCGCAGCAAAATATTCCGATACAGATTCTGCCCTTTATTCCTTTCAACAAGCATTAGCGATCGATCCTATCCGCCCTAAAACACTCTACAATATCGGCTTAGTTTACACGTATCAAGAAAAATATGAAAAAGCAAAAAAGCTTTTTTATCAAGCTCTTTCGATTGATTCCACTATGGCAATCGTCCATAAGAAACTCGGCGTCTATTATCGCCAAATAGGAAACCTTGATAGTGCGGTATCTCGTCTTTCCAAAGCAGCAAGTCTTAATCCTAAAGACGGTGAGATCTATTTCAATTTGGGTATTGCTCTGCGCGCCAAGGGGGAATTGAATCTTGCTAAAAATGCGTTAAATACCGCATCGCAATTTAACCCACATTCACCCCAGATATACTTTAATCTTTCCCAAATTTATCTTCGATTGGGACAGAGAGAAAAAGGGATGAAGGCTCTTAGAAAATCGGAACTTTTGCGGCAATTTGACCGCGATTTAGGAGCCGATAAAGCGTATCAAAATGAAGGAATGGTAGCGATTGGTTCAGCAACAACCCATCACAATATAGCTCTGAATCTCGCACTAAAAGGCAAATACGAAATGGCAATCATTGAATATCAAAATGCTTTGGCTATTAACCCACAACTAAAAGATGCTCATTCAGGATTAGGAATAATATACACCTGGGAAAAAAATATAGATCAGGCCGTAAAACATTTCGAATTAGCCGTTGAATTAGATACTGAAAATCCACTTTCGCACGCAAGGTTGGGTATGGCTTTTTTAACAAAACGTGAACTAGTTAAAGCATTCGAACATTTAAACCACGCTGCGACATTAGATACTACCCTTCACGAAGCATTTTTTGGGCTAGGGATGGTCGCTGCCCGCAGAGACAGTTTTACTAAAGCTATTTTTTACTTTGATAAAGCAAGTAAATTAAGCCCTGACAGCATAGAGCCTTTAATTAACTTGGGAGTCGCAACATATCTTACAGGCGACGTGAAAGAGGCAAAAAATATCTACGAACGCGCAATTCAATTAGATCCTGAAAATGCCGTGATACATAGATATCTCAAAGATACATACCTACAGTTAGGTAACGTAGAGAAAAGTTCTGCTTATATGAAATGATCATCCGAACTGTCTATTGATTAGCCTCTACTTGTTCAACAATCTCTACATTTTGATTAGCCCGTATATCATATAACACTTGATTAATTCCACTTGGCCACCGTACTTCGACCGAGTCGACACTTTTTATCTTACCAAGGCCACTATGGATTCGAAAATCGTTATGTGATAGGTAACTTCCACCACTTTGAACTTCGAACCATTGCTTGAGACCCTGAGAAGACACAGTTATTCCAGCCCCTACACCATCTCGGTTACCTTTTTGCCCAATTAACTTCAACGACAAATAGTTGTTACCCGTATGTTCATTACGCAACAACGTCGGAGGCGCATTAAGATTGACAACAAAAATATCTACATCTCCGTCATTATCATAATCAGCAAAAGCAGCTCCGCGGCTAACTTCTTTAACTTCCAAGCCGGGCCCAGCGTCGTCTCCAACCGAAAAAAATTGGTCTTTTCTGTTCTCGAATAATGAATTCTGTTGTTTATAGCTAGAATTTGCACGAGGCAGATCGGCTTCGGGGTAAGTATGACCATTTGCGATAAATAAATCTAAATCGCCATCGTTATCACCATCGAAAAAGCCCGTCCCCCAAGCTACATAACTTCGATCTTGAGCGCCCACACCAATCTCAAAAGAAACTTCCGAAAAGAAACCATTACCATCATTATTGTACACAGCGTTATTTTCGTCCGCAAAGTTTGTAACCACAATGTCATAACGTCCGTCACGATTGAAATCTGCGTACGCAGATCCCATACAACCCTGTTCAACCCCTTCTCCACTATAGGCTACTCCTGCAATGAGAGCCTCTTCAGCGAATGTCCCATCTCCATTATTTTTATACAATTTGTTCGGAGTCGAATCGTCGGCTACAAAAATATCAGACCAACCATCCGAATTATAATCACCCCACAGAGCCGCCATGCCAAAAAAAGGTTTAGTATTCAATCCTGCCGCCAATGTCACGTCGGCAAAACTTCCGTTCCCCAAATTTTTGTAAAGTACATCTTTCGCAGGAAGCAAACCAATCGGTCCGCAGTACACATCTATATTTTTCCACATACAGGGAATCGGCGATTCATAATCCAGTGAAAAATCAACATAATTCGCCACATAAAGATCCAGATAGCCATCTCGATCGTAATCCGAAAAAGCTGCTCCAGTCCCCCAACCAGCATGATTTACACCTGCAGTAAACGCGCGATTTTCAAAAACACTATTCCCTTTATTATGAAACAAAGAGTTTTCACCAAAATTTGTTACATATAAATCAACCAGTCCATCGTTGTTGTAATCTGCCGCAACACACCCCATAGACCAATTCGTATCAGTTACAGCAGCATCGGCTGCGACATCTTGAAAATATCCGCCATCGTTCCGCAACAAAGCGTTTCGGGGATGCGACGCCCCCTCAAAATCTTCAAAAGACGAGCCATTAGTGACGTACAGATCTACATCACCATCGTTATCGTAGTCAAAAAAAGCTGCTCCTCCCATCATACCCTCAAGAATATATTTCTGCTCTTTCCCAGATGTATTGGTCCAAGTAATGCCGGAAATAACCGTTGCATCAACAAAATAAAGATCGTCAGCATGCAAAACGGTAAGCTGGAGAAATAAAAATACTGCAAGATTCAATATCACCTAATCATTCTCCACAATTCTTACAAGTTGGTCTGCTTTTATTCCTGTTAAAATCTGATTACTACCGGAAGGCCATTTTATTTCTAAACTCTCTAAATTGCTACAATCACCCAATCCAAAATGAATTCGTGGATCTCCTACAGACAAATAGGATCCTCCACCTAAATGCCAGCGAGTTTGGATTTGCTCTCCACATTTAAGTCGCAATTCGGTTCCAATCCCATCTCGATTTGATTTCGTTCCAACAAGTTCTAACATTAGCCAATGGTTGTTCTTCGTAAGATTACGATATAACTTCGCAGGTCCGTCGATATCATTAACAAGAAGATCTAAGTCTCCGTCGTTATCAAAATCTCCAGCGGCGGCACCACGAGAAACACCCAAATTGGGGTGCATCATACCACTATCCTGCGTTCGGTCTGTATATCGATCACCTTCTTTAAAAAAGATCTGGTTTGCTTGTTCGTAAGTAAGAGTAGAGTCTTGCATGGCGATTCGGTCAAGAACATGCCCATTAGCAAAAAATAGGTCTAAATCCGTGTCATTATCTGCGTCAAAAAAGAAAGTACCGAACCCTAACGGCAGCCAAGTACCTTCATGAAGGCCCAAATTTCTACTACGGTCCAAGAATCGAGCATCTCCAATATTTTCGTAAAGTGTGTTGGTCTCGCGGGAGAAATTGGTTACTAAAAGATCAACATCCATATCATAATCATAATCAGCGGCCGCAATTCCCATACCTGCCTCAGGTTGCCCTTCGCCATTGTAGGCTAGTCCAACCTCTAACGCTTCTTCTATGAATTTTCCGTCAGCAGTATTACGATAGAAGAAATTTCGCATACCGTCGTTGGCAACGAATACGTCACTATCTCCGTCACGATCAAAATCTGCGACCAAAACCCCCAAGCCTTTGCCATAAGCGCTAAACACGCCGCGATCCCGTGTTCTATCTTCAAACCCCCCCGCCCCGTCAGTTATGTATAAAACATCTGGAGCGCCATTATAGCGCCTTGGGCTACAAGAAGTTCTTTTCTCGCCGGGACTAAATAACAGTCTGTTGTCAGATTTAGATTTA
>JAYYVF010000066.1:0-178240 GCA_036343635.1 Candidatus Latescibacterota bacterium
GCCACTCATTATAAGAGGAGGCCGAAGGCCCTTCCCCCGGATAAGACGAACCATCCCCTGGATAAGGGTTAGGTCCCATGGAGCTCATGTCATCGACATAGATTTTGTAATCGGCTTCAGTTACCTCACCGTCACCGTCTCTGTCATCACCCAGTTCGTCTAACCATTCGTCAAAGGACATGACATAGGGCCCTTCACCGGGGTATCCACCGTAATGATCGTCGTCCCATGCTGTGCTGTCGGAGTGTGAAGTGCCGTTTCCATGGCACTGATCTGCCTCGTATTCATCTACGACGCCATCGTTGTTAAAGTCACAAGGATCGCTTGTATGTCCATCCCATGCTGTGCTGTCGGAGTGTGAAGTGCCGTCTCCATGGCACTGATCTGCCTCGTATCCATCTACGACGCCATCGTTGTTAAAGTCACAAGGATCGCTTGTATTTCCATCCCATGCTGTGCTGTCGGAGTGTGAAGTGCCGTTTCCATGGCACTGATCTGCCTCGTATCCATCTACGACGCCATCGTTGTTAAAGTCACAAGGGTCTTCACCGGTTTCGGGATATTTTTCGTCGCCACCACCTGGCTGAGGTTCCTGGTCGCCACCACCTGGCTGAGGTTCCTGGTCGCCACCACCTGGCTGAGGTTCCTGGTCGCCACCACCTGGCGGAGGTCCCTGGTCGCCACCACCTGGCGGAGGTCCCTGATCGCCGCTATCCGGCTGAGGTCCCTGGTCGCCACCACCTGGCGGAGGTCCCTGATTGCCACTATCCGGCGGAGGTCCCTGGTCGCTGCCATCGTGGAATTCATCCTCTTGGGATAATAGTTCGGTAGGTGAAAAAACTGTAAGACCGACGAATAGTATAAGTCTTAACAACCAATCTATTTTTTTATGTAGCATTGCTTTGTCGTTCCGTTTTTCAAAGGATGAAATCGTTTGTGGCTCTCTCTGATATTAAACTTTTTGTAGATTCAAATCAAATTCTGGCTTCTGGATTTTTTTCACAAAAAAACTTCCTGTATTCTCAAATTAATTGGACTTTTTGTATATCCCTGTATTTGTATAAATGAATATCGGTTGTTATGGTTACTTCGCTGTGACAGAAGTCACGTTTTATCGCTTTATTTGCCAGGGAGATAATTTACTGGGGGATGCTGGCACCTAATACACGCGAATAAAAAATTAAGCCTGATCGTCTCAAAGGATAGAGGATAATGAATGACTTAAAGGATTTGAGGGACCATATAGGCCACGAAAGCATCGCCATATCTTCTGTCAAGATAACGCCGGTTTCGTTTAAACCTTCTGATGAATCCTATATCCACGAGTGTGGGCCGGTAGTTCTGACTAAAAGTGACGAAGCAATTGTCGAAATAGAAACAGAGGAGGGGATAAAAGGGATCGGACCGGCCAGTATTTCTGAGATAGAAAAGAATTTAGATCAATTTATAGGAAGAAATCCATTTGAACTTGTTTTTGAAGGATTACCACCCAGTATCGATGTGGCATGCTGGGACTTAATTGGCAGAGCTCGAGAGTTGCCCGTGTGTGCATTGCTTTGTCTGGGTGGCACCCCGAATTTTTACCCTCATGTTTATGCTTCCGGTGGTGTAATGTGGACCTATTACGACCGAGGTGATGGTAGCTCGTTTGGTGTGGATGCCTTAATTGAAGAAGCCCTAACTTATAAGGCTCAAGGATTTGATACTTTCAAGTGGCGCCCTGGAACGGACTGGGAAGAGGCGGGAGTCAACGCAAAGAAGCTTGGAGACATTTGCAGACAGTTGGACCGAACAGTGGGACCTGGCTTAAAATATGGATTAGAAAAGAAAGGATATGATTCCTGGACTTTTGAGGAATGTTTGGAAATTGCACCCGTTATTGGTGACTTGGGATTTCATTTCTTTGAACAGCCCATGGGTGACGAAGGTCCGCAGCAGTTTGAAGATTATCGAAAGTTAAAGAGGGAAATGCCGGGTGTAATGTTGTGGGGTGGTGAGAGTTTTGGCAGTTATGAACAAGCTGAACCCTGGATGAGAGAGGGGATTTATGACGCTGTTCAGTCAGACTGTGCTCGCATAGGGATAACTGAAAATTGGCGTATTGCGCAGTTGGCATCTGAAACAAAGACCAAGATGGTTCCACATAACTGGTATAGTAGTTTGGGCACAATGTGTAATACGCATTTTCTTGCTGCAGCACCTACAGGTTATATGTGTGAATTTTTCATGTATCCCTCTGATTTTCGGTATGGTTTATTCAAAGAGCCTTATAGGCCAGTAAATAGCAAAATAAACCTTTCTAATAATCCAGGATTTGGCATGGAATTGATTGAAGATTACGCCAAAATTTTTCCACATATTCCAGGGGACAATACCATGGCAAATCCACGTTTCCCACATGCGTGGGACCGTGCTCGAAATCGTGAATTGAAGGTGGTGCGACGCAATAAGAGATGAATTGCACCACCTTCTGAATTCCTCAAATTAATCGATGTCGTTTCCCGGGTCTTTTATAAGTCACCCCGAATACGTTCAGCTTCAGCTACGCGCTGTATAGCTATGCTGAAAGCAGCTGTACGCATCGTAGTGTTTTTATCTTTCATAACGTCTCGAACAGCGTCGTAGGCTCGGGTCATATATTTGAGGAGTTCATTATTTACTCGCTCTTCATCCCAGGTGAAAACTTGTACATTCTGTACCCATTCGAAATAAGAGACTGTTACGCCTCCGGCATTTGCGAGGATGTCGGGCACAATTAGTACGTTGCGCTCATTTAATATTTCGTCGGCTGTTGTCGTTACGGGCGAGTTTGCCGCCTCAATAATCATCTTTGCTTGGACTTTTCCTGCATTTTCCTTGGTGACAACACCACCTAAAGCGGCTGGTATAAGTATATCACAATCCAGAAGCAAAAGACTTTCGGGGTCTATCTGTTCGCCTTTGAAACCAGCAATACTTCTTTCTTTTCTCGAGTGCTCAAACAAGGCTGGAATATCGAAACCGTCCCCATTAAAGAGGGCACCTGTATGATCGCCTACAGCTACAATTTTTGCACCGGCTTCATGAAGAAAGAGAGCAGTGTAAGACCCTACATTTCCAAATCCCTGTATTGCAATTTTAGCTCCCTCGATATCAATCTTTCGGTCTGCTGCTGCAGCCTGTGTAATGATGGAAACTCCACGGCCTGTGGCGGCTTCCCGTCCGGGTGACCCACCTAACTCCAAAGGTTTTCCAGTAACTACGCCCGGAGTATATCCGTGTTGGTAACTATACTCATCCATTATCCAAGCCATTACCTGGGCATTGGTATTAACGTCGGGTGCCGGAATATCAAGTTGAATGCCGAACGCAAAACTTATACGCGATGTAAAGACACGAGTTAACCGCTCTAATTCTTCATTAGTTAGTTCATGAGGTTGGCAGGTGATCCCTCCTTTAGCTCCTCCAAAAGGGACCCCAACCAGAGCTGTTTTCCAAGTCATAAGAGAAGCTAAGGACCGCACTTCGTCGAAATCGACTTCTGGATGGAAGCGTAGTCCTCCCTTCATTGGCCCACGGGCAGCATTATGCTGGACTCGATAGCCTAAAAACACATCAAGGTGCCCGTCTTCCCTGCGGATTGGAACTTCTACTTGAATTTCTCTAAATGGTGTTTTTAGAAGTAGCCGTGTGTCTTCGTCCAGGCTTATAAGGTCGGCGGCCTTGTCGAAAAGCCTATTCGTGTTCTCATATTCATTGATCTTTTTGCTCATAATTTTTTTAAATACCTCCGAATTTTTTATTTTAGATCAAAATATTTTTTTAGAACTTTGAAATTCATAGCTCTATACATTACGGTATTTTCCCGCCAAGGGTCAACAAAATTGTGATTGAATTTTTTGATGATTATGTATAGGCTAATTTAGGTTTGTATTATTTTTGATCGATTTAGGTGATCATCTACGGAGCGGGAAGTTTTTTCCAAGAAAGTGCGAGGAGAAAAAATGAAGGGGATTGTGAAGTCAGCACGAGGAAGTGGGCACGTAAGTTTTAAGGAATTTGAGGAACAGCCGCTGGCGTCCAATCAAGTTCGAATTGAGGTGTTAGCCTCTGGGATTTGCGGGTCAGATATACATGTATATCATGACACCATTAATTATAACATCCGAACTCCCGTTGTTATGGGCCATGAATTCAGTGGTGTAGTAGTTGAAAAAGGACAGGATGCTGATGAAAGTATCTCAGTAGGAGACCGTGTGACGGGGGAGCCCAGTATCCATATTTGTGGGAAGTGTAACTATTGTGTGTCAGAACATTACAATCTTTGTTCGGAACGAAAGGTAATGGGCTATTGGCATGATGGCTGTTTTGCACCCTTTTGCAATGCTACTTTTGTTCATAAATTGCCTGATAAAGTGAGCTTTGAATCCGGCGCCCTTACTGAACTTCTTGCATGTTGTGTGCATTCTGTTACCGAACAGGCAGGAGTCGACGCAGGTGATTTTGTCGCGATTGTAGGACCAGGCCCTGTTGGGCTGTTTTCTGCAATAGTTGCACTTGCTGAAGGTGCAACTGTAGCCTTGTTAGGTACCGGGAGGGATGACGAACGGCTGAATTTGGCTACTGACCTTGGTGTTCATCACGTTGTGGATGTCGAAAAGAGTGATCCAGTGAAGGCGGTAAATGAATTGACAGCGGGTTATGGAGCTGATGTTGTGGTGGAGTGTGCTGGAGTTGCGCCCGCGATGGATCTGGCGTTAAAATTGGTTCGTAAGCGAGGTCGGGTGTCTCAAATGGGATTACCTGGTAAGTCTATTCAGATAGATTTTGAGAAGATCGCCTACAAGGAACTTCAAGTTAGTGGTGGAATTGGTCAACGTCGACCCGCTTGGAAACGCGCGTTGCGTCTAATGGAAAATGGTTTTGTCCCCAGCGAAAAACTTATTACGCACAAATTTGGTCTTGATCAATGGGAAACGGCATTTTCTATGGCAGAGAAGCAGGAAGGCGTGAAATTAATGTTTATACCGAAAGATGAAAATTAAAATTATAAGAATAGCCCCGGCAGATGCCTGGGCTATTCTTATGGGTAGTTACTGATTACGTTTAGTTTTTGTCTTCTTTTTTGTCTTCGTCTACTACTTCATAATCGGCATCAACTGCCCCTTCAGAACTCGTATCAGTATTGTTTGGTTCGCTGCTTTGCTGTGGGGGAGCCTCTTGAGCTTGAGCATCTTTATAAATTGCTTCAGCTAATTTTTGTCCAGCAGTTTGGAGAGTTTCAATAGCACTCTTGATTTCTTCATCATTGTCGCCCTCCAGAGCTTTTTTCAACGATTCGATCGCAGTCTCTACGGATTTTTTGTCAGCTTCATCTATCTTGTCTCCGTGTTCCGATAATGATTTCTCGGTCGCGTAGACCAACTGATCTCCCTCATTTCTTCGATCTACAGCCTCGCGTCGGTTTTTGTCGGCTTCAGCGTGAGTTTCCGCGTCGCGTTGCATCTGGTCTATTTCGCTCTGCTCTAGTCCAGAAGATGCTTCGATTCGAATTGATTGCTCCTTATTGGTTCCTTTATCTTTTGCTGAAACATTTAGGATACCGTTCGCGTCAATATCAAACGTAACCTCGATCTGTGGAGTTCCACGTGGTGCGGATGGTATTCCGTCTAGGTGGAACCTTCCCAGGCTACGGTTGTCATTAGCAAATTCGCGTTCACCTTGAAGCACATGAACTTCAACAGAAGGTTGATTGTCCGCAGCTGTCGAAAAGACCTGGCTTTTCTTAGTAGGAATAGTTGTGTTTCGTTCGATAAGCTTGGTTAAAACTCCACCCATAGTTTCTATCCCTAAAGACAGAGGAGTAACGTCCAGGAGTAAGACGTCCTCCACATCGCCTGCCAGTACGCCTGCTTGTATGGCTGCTCCCATTGCAACTACCTCGTCAGGGTTTACTCCACGGTGAGGTTCGCGTCCGAAAAGCTCTTGCACAGCCTCTTGAATTTTTGGGATACGCGTGGAACCTCCAACTAAAATTACTTGATCTATCTCAGAAGGTGATAATTCGGCGTCGGTCAATGCTTGCTGACACGGTGTTTTTGTCCGATCGACGAGGTTGGATGTCAACTGCTCGAATTGTGCTCGGCTTAGCGTTGTCTGTAAGTGCTTGGGGCCTGATTGGTCAGCTGTTATAAAGGGAAGATTTATTTCTGTCTGTGTCGAAGATGATAGTTCACATTTAGCTTTTTCGGCAGCTTCCTTGAGTCTTTGAAGTGCCATCGGATCGTTTCTTAGATCTACGCTCTCATTGTTTTTGAAATCTTCGGCCAGCCAGTTGATTATTTGTGTGTCGAAATCATCTCCCCCTAGGTGTGTATCCCCATTGGTTGATTTTACCTCAAAAACACCATCTCCCAGTTCTAAAATAGAAATGTCGAACGTACCGCCGCCTAAATCATAAACAGCAATTTTCTCATTTTTACCGGATTTATCTAAACCGTAAGCTAGCGCTGCAGCTGTAGGTTCGTTTACTATGCGCAGTACCTCTAAGCCTGCAATAGTGCCCGCGTCTTTTGTCGCTTGTCGCTGGGAGTCATTAAAATAGGCAGGTACCGTTATGACTGCTTTATCTACACTTTCTCCAAGAAAATCTTCTGCGGTTTGTTTCATTTTCTGTAAAATCATCGCAGAAATTTCAGGGGGTGTGTGTTCAGCGTCATCAACTTTTATTACTGCTTGATCTTTGTTTCCGGCTTCAACTGTGTAGGGTATATCACCTATCTCGTTTTTTACTTCATCAAAGCGACGGCCCATATATCTTTTAACAGAAGAAATTGTTTTTGTCGGGTTTGTGACTGCCTGGCGTTTAGCTGTTTGACCGACTAATCGCTCGTCATCTTTTGCGAAAGCCACCATTGATGGGGTGGTGCGTCCTCCCTCGGCGTTGGTAATTACTTCTGATTCACCGCCATCCATTACAGCGACGCAGGAATTGGTTGTTCCAAGGTCGATCCCGATTACTTTTCCCATTGTGAAGCTTTTCCCTTTCGGTTGGTTACCTAAATTCTGGAATGATCTGGTTAAGTTTTTAATAAGGTCTCGCAAAGATTGTACCTAAACTACAAGATAAAAAAAATAAGTTATAACTGGTTGTTAATAATATATTTGATTATCCTGATTATTGGATAATATACGATAGTAGTCTGCCAACAATTCTTAATAATATGACATAATGACATGTTTTTTTTATAATGGCACGTGGCATAGGTTGACATTATTGCTATCAAGATACAGTTTTTGATTCTACGAGGGGATTAAAATGGACAAATTCAAGTTGGTTGCCGGTTATGAACCCGGGGGTGATCAGCCTCGGGCAATTCAGGAGCTAATAGAGGGGATAAGTCGTGGCCAACAGCACCAAACTTTGTTAGGGGTAACCGGAAGCGGTAAGACTTTTACGATGGCTAATGTCATTGAAAAACAACAGATGCCAGCTTTGGTAATCTCTCATAACAAAACATTAGCAGCGCAATTATATGGTGAGATAAAAGGTTTTTTCCCAGAAAATGCCGTCGAATATTTCGTCAGTTATTACGATTACTATCAACCTGAGGCGTACAAGCCAAGTACTGATACATACATAGAGAAGGAAGTTCTACTTAACGAAGAGATTGATAGGCTGCGTTTAAAGGCCCTTTCAGCCCTCCTGACGCGGCGGGATGTCGTCATAGTTGCGACTGTCTCGTGTATATACGGTATCGGTGCGCCGAAAGATTATGATCGAAATAAATTTTCTTTTAACTGCGGTGATGTAATTGAGAGGGATGAGATTCTGCGTCGCTTGATTGATATTTATTATAGACGTAACGACATAGAATTACAGCGTGGTTGTTTTCGAGTTCGTGGTGATGTGATTGAAATTGTACCCGCGTCGGAGGAAACAGCCGTTAGGATTGAGCTTTTTGGTGATGAAATAGACGCAATAACTATAGTTGATACTTTAACGGGCGAAGTTCTGCAAAAACGCGATGAGATGGCTCTTTTCCCTGCTAAAGCATATGTGACGGGTGATGAACAGGTTGAAGCGGCATGTCACGGCATTCTTGAGGAATTGGAGCATAGATTACTCGATTTACAGGAAAATGACAAATTGGTCGAGGCCCACCGCTTGGAAAAGAGAACCAAATATGATGTCGAGATGATTCGTGAAATGGGGTTTTGCCCTGGGATCGAAAACTATACCAGATATATGGATGGACGTGAAGCCGGATCTCAACCTTGGACACTCATGGATTATTTTCCTGAAGACTATTTGCTTTTTATCGATGAGTCCCATGTTACAATACCTCAAGTAAGAGGCATGTACGGAGGTGATCGTTCCAGAAAAGAGAATCTTGTGGAGCATGGGTTTCGCTTGCCTTCTGCATTCGATAATCGTCCTTTAGTTTTTGAAGAATTCGAAAATCAGATGGGCTGGACTGTATTTGTTTCTGCAACTCCGCGTGATTATGAGTTAGGTAGTTGTGGTGGGGTTTATGTCGAGCAAATTATCCGACCCACAGGTTTGATTGATCCGCAGATTGACGTACGACCTCTTACTGGTCAAATAGATAATCTACTGGAAGAAATCAGGGTGCGTTCGGAGCGAAAGGAACGTGTCTTGGTTACCACTTTGACGAAGCGAATGGCCGAAAACCTGACCGACTATTTAGACCAAATGGAAGTTCGTGTGCGTTATTTGCATTCTGAGATAGATACTCTTGAAAGGGTTGAAATTATACGCGATTTGCGTTTGGGCGTTTTTGACGTTTTGGTTGGTATTAATCTTCTTCGAGAAGGACTGGATCTTCCGGAAGTTTCGCTTGTTGCTATTCTTGATGCAGATAAAGAGGGTTTTCTGCGTTCCGAACAGGCGTTGATCCAGACCATTGGAAGGGCGGCACGTAATGCTGATGGATATGTGATTTTTTATGCAGACAAAGTGACTAATTCGATGCAGCGAGCCATCGATGAAACTGATCGCAGGCGATCAAAACAAGTGAAATACAATAAGCAAAATGGGATTGTCCCTCAGACGGTTTTTCGAAGTAGAGAAGATATATTACAGGCTGCATCGGTATTGGAAAGTGTTAGGGTGGGTAGCGAAAAAACTGTGTCGGAGATTCAGGAAGAGAATATTACTCTTAGGACGGAAGACACCACAGAACTGCTTGCTGACCTTGAGAAGAAAATGCGCCTTGCGGCTGGAAAGTTAGATTTTGAAAAGGCTGCTTTTTTGAGAGACGAAATTGCCAGGGTAAAAGAGGAAGGCTGAGTTAGTCGGCGGGTATTAAACGCACGATTCGTCCCGGATTTTCTAATGCTACATAAATCAATCCATCGGGACCGGTTTCTATATCCCGTGTGCGACCTAGTTCCATCAGAATTTCTTCTTCAAGAACAACACCCTTGTTTATATGCAAGCGGTATAGGCGTCCAAATCTTAGTGATGAGACCAATAGATGATTTTCCCACTTTGGGAAACGAATATTATCGTAAAAGTCAATACCGCAAACCCCAATTGAAGGAATCCAGAAATGGTTGGGCTGCATCATGCCTTCCGCGTGAGTTTCTTCGCTGATTATGCTACCATTGTAGTTGATGCCGTATGTGACGATAGGCCAGCCAAAATTTTCTCCACGCTTAATTAGGTTTAATTCGTCTCCGCCCCGCGGACCGTGCTCTGTAGACCAGAGAAGGCCCGTCTTAGGATCAAGAGCCAATCCTTGAGGATTTCTGTGTCCCCAGGACCAAATTGAGGGTAGTGCGTTTTCTTGTCCCAGATAAGGGTTGTCAGGAGGTACTGTGCCGTCGTCCAATAGTCTATGTATTTTCCCATTCGCGGTATTTAGATTTTGAGCTTCTGGACGTTGACCTCGATCGCCAATAGAAAAAAACATGTAATTATTTTGGTCAAATAGTATTCTAGATCCGTAGTGTTGATTGTGCTGCGAAAAATCTTTTATGGGAGCTCGATAAATAAGTTCTAAACTTTGAAAACTGTTAGCGACGATTTTCCCTCGAGCAATAGTGGTAAAACTGTTACCATCGCTAAGAGCTTGAGAATAGGATAGGTATATCCAAGCATTCTCCTGGTAGTTTGGATGAAGAGCTACGTCAAGTAAACCGCCTTGGCCTTCGGCTCGAACCGCTGGCATGCCTTTAATCGGTTCCGATGTCTTGCCGGTTTGGTCTACTATGCGTAAGCGGCCCTTACGCTCCGTGACAAGGAGACGTCCGTCAGGAAGAAATGCCATACCCCAAGGGATTCCAGGAATATCTGCAAAATTCTGTATTTGAAAAACATGATGTTTTGACTCGAGTTGTTCTAAAGTTTCAGCGGATATATTTGAACAAAATAGGGGACCCCGAAGCAAGGCGGTGGTCAAAACGAAAATCAATTGTAAAAACCAAATCGTTTTCAACATAATTCGACTTATCTCACACTTTGGTTCAATAGTTAGAGGTTAAAGATCTGGCCAATAGCCGAGCTTTAAGAAAAACAGGTCATAGAAGATTAAATGATATCAATAATTGTTATAATTCCGAGACGAAAACAAGTATATGACTCAAAAGGTTCTGGCTGCCCGGCGACTGACCATCTTTATTCGGGCAACCAATTCATCTATGTCAAATGGTTTTTCCACGTAATCATCTGCTCCGCATTCGATGGCATTGATTTTTTCAGCTTTTGTGTTCAATTGAGTAATGATAATAATTGGGATAGGCTCTGTCGTTGAGTTACCCTTCAGTGTCTTGCACACCTGGTATCCATCGATTTTTGGGAGTTGAAGATCAAGAAGTATTAATTGAGGATTATATGTAAAAGCTTTTGCTATAGTTTCTTCGCCATCAGTCGTTTCGCATACGGAGTAATTAAGATCTTCCAGATGTCTGGCTACAGTAGATCTTATCTGTGGCTCGTTGTCTGCGAGTAATATTTTTAGCTGTATTTCCTGATCTTGTTGAATTGTTAAATCTGAGGATAGACCAACAGCCACGTCCTTATTTTTTTCCGTTTTTCGCACAAAATCTATTTCATCGGCAATCTGAGAGAGAGAAAGGCCTTTTAGGCGGAGTTCCTTGAGTTGAATTCGAATATTCAATATTTCAGAGCGATCAAAGAGGTCTTTGTTTCCATTTTTGTCCGAAACTCGGATAATGCCAAAGTTCTTATATTTTCTTATGGACTCAACGGATTTTCCAAAAGCGTTTGCAACTTCCTGTATATCAATCAATTTTTCATTAGTTAACATTTTGCACCCCCCCAAGGCCAGTTGTCCGGTATCAATCTGCGTGCAAGTATTCGGCTAAATGGTCGTCCTGCTCACGGCTTGAATAATACCAAGTAGTAATGTATAGAGTCAAGTAGTTATCTCTATACTTACTTATCGGTTGTTTTATGTTTAGGTTTAATTTTGGTTACATGAATATAGGAACTTTACGTAAATGTTTTGGCGGCTGCATCTTTGGCCAAGGGAAGTTGACTAAAAGTGCCAGTCGCATTAGATTGAACCCGGTCAAAAAATTCAATCCATGCGTCAGTATGTTATCCAAGCGCGATTAGATTGCGAAGGGTGTTTTTGAGATGTCTGAGAGTGGAGGTAATGTTATAGTCGATGTGCAAGGTGTAGAGATGGTCTACAACGGAAATAACCGTGATGAGTCGACGCATGTGCATGCTTTGCGTGGGCTGTCTGTTGAGGTGTTCAACAACGAATTTTTTGCGATAATGGGGCCTTCGGGTTCCGGTAAAAGTACTCTGTTTAATATGATTGGGGCGCTCCAAACGCCTACGGGCGGTGAGGTTAAGATTGATGGGGTGAATCTTGCATCTTTAACTCCTCAGCAATTAGCCGCGGTACGTTGTTTCGAATTGGGCTATATTTTCCAGACTTACAATCTATTACCTGTAATGAGTGCATTAATGAATGTTGCTTTACCTACTGTATTTGCTGGAATGAGTACTCAGGAAGGTGAAAAGCGCGCAATGGAATGCCTTGAAATAGTTGGTCTAGGCGACCGGGCTCACCATATACCTTCGGAATTGTCGGGCGGACAACAACAGCGGGTGGCGATTGCTCGAGCCTTTGTTAATAGACCTCGCATTATACTCGCTGATGAGCCGACCGGAAATCTTGATAGTAACACGGGCCAAGAGATTATCAATTATATGAAGAATTTACAAAATGAAATGGGTACCACAATTATCACGGTAACTCATGATGATAAAATGCTTACCGCTGCTGATCGTATGGCTTGGATTCGAGACGGCCGATTAGAGCGTGTGGCGGATCGCGAAGAGATAGATATACAAGTTGGAAGTATTCGGGAAAACTGATTATTCGTTTTGGTCCTTTTTACGTAGGCCCTCCTGTAAAAAAAGATCGCGATGAATGAAACCACTGTTTAGAGTAAAACCACCGTCCACAGCGATTAACTGTCCTGTCATATAAGGTATATTGCAGAAGTAGTAAGCGGCACGAGCGACCTCATCGGGTGTGCCAATTCGTTGGATAGGTTGTGCTCCTCCTTCTGCCATAATTCCATAGGTTTCAGCAACCGTATATTCATGGCCATCGGAAGGATCATAAATGCCCGAAGGTCTGGACGTAAGGGGAGTATCAACTACTCCGGGTCTGAGGCCATTGACTGTAATGTTGTGCGGACCGCCTTCCAAAGCAGCACCCAGTACCGCATGGTTTATGCCCGACTTACTGACACCGTAGGGTATTCTTGTTGCCTCGGGAGCAACGTCAGATATTGAAGTTACGAAAAGTATACTTCGGTGAGATACTATTTGTTCTAATTTACGCTCTTTCTCTGCTTGCTCTATCATGACGGATAAAGCATTTTGGCCCAGCCTGTATGAACCGAGCAGGTTAAGCGAAAGTACTCGTTGCATTTCTTTTTCAAGATGAGCCGGCGGTGCATCCTGAAAGCGGAATCGAATCAGATTTCCATTTTCATCTTTTACATAATTGGCAACACCACTATTGCTAACACAGACGTCGAGCCTGCCGAAATGTGCGTAAGATTGTTTGACTATATTTGAAGCGGCCTCTGGATCGGATAAATCAGCCTGAATAACGAGAGTTTCGATATTGTGATTTTTTCGTGCTTTTGCTGCAATGGCTTCGGCGCGTTCCTGCCCTGAATTGTAATTCACTACAATGTTAAAACCTTGAGAAGCGAAGTATATTGCTATCTCAGCACCTATTCCACTGCTTGAACCACTTACTAGGCAAACGCCGTTGGCGGACAACTATAAACCTCGTTGCTGCCGGACAGCGTTAACGATGCCATCAACGTTGGGTATTGTGGGTAGTTCAAGAGGTGGGCTGAAAGGTATTGGAAGGTCTGCAGCTCCGATTCGCATTACCGGTGCATCCAAATAATCGAACGCCAGTTCTCCGATACGAGCTGCAATTTCCGCGGTGGCTCCGTACCCTTTGGGAGCTTCATCGATGACGATGGCATAACCGGTTTTGTGAACAGAGGCAAGGATTGTCTCTTCGTCTAGCGGAACCAATGTCCTGGGGTCAACGACTTCAGCACTTAGAGAAAATTCTTTCTGGAGTATTTCTGCTGCTTGCATCGCAAGTGAGACCATACTTGAAGTAGCAACGAGCGTAACGTCAGACCCTGTTTTTTTTATTTCGGCTTGTCCAAAGGGAAGAATAAAATCTTCTTCATCAGGGACGGCCCCTTTGTCGTTATACATCATTTTATCTTCAAAAAACAAAACAGGATTGTCATCCCGGATGGCAGTCTTAAGCAAACCTTTGGCATCACGCGGAGTTGCCGGAATGGCGACCTTCAAACCCGGTATGTGGGCAAATATAGCTTGAAGACTTTGTGAGTGTTGTGCTGCCGACGAACGCCCGGCACCCATTGAGAGCCTGATCGTGATAGGAACTTTGCACTGCCCGCCAGTCATGTAGCGTATTTTGGCGGCCTGATTCACGATTTGATCCATCGCCAGCAACGCAAAATCACCAAACATCAATTCGGCGATAGGGCGCATTTCTGTCATAGCAGCACCAACGCTTAGCCCGATGTAACCCGCTTCGGCTATCGGTGCGTCAATCACTCTGTTGGGACCAAATTCTTCAAAAAGTCCTTCGCAGCATTTGAAAATACCACCGGAGGGCCCGACATCTTCGCCGATTAGAAACACAGAGTCGTCGTTACGCATTTCTTCACTCATTGCTGCAGCTATGGCTTCCCGGAAGAGCATGTCTTGTTCAGGCATAAAGGTCCTCATAGGCTTGGTCTGCTGAGGGGAAAGGTGCATGTTCCCCAAATTCAATGGCGGCTAAAACCTCTTTTTTGACTTGTTCATATATAGCATCTAGTTCCTCTTGGGTCGCAATCTTTTCTTTGACCATCGTAATTCCGAGCTTTTCTATAGGATCTTTATTATCGCGATACCAATCGGATTCTTCCCGTGTACGATATGTTTGAGCATCGCCAACATGATGTCCATGGTATCTGTAGGTATTAGCCTCAATTAAAGTCGGACCTTGTCCGCCTTGGGCGCGTTTTATAGCACTCTGGGTTACGTGGTGCATCTCAAAGACGTCTTGGCCATCGACGGATACACCCTCTAATCCGATACCATCTGCCCGTTTAACAATTGTTTCTACGCCGGTGATATCTTCGAAGGGAGTATGTTCTCCATATTGATTGTTTTCGCAAATATAAATTGCAGGTAAATTCCATGCTGCTGCCATATTCATGGTTTCTAGCATGATACCTTGGTTAGCAGCACCATCTCCGAAAAAACAAACGGAAACCTGATTTGTTTGACGCAATTTTGCTGAAAGAGCTGCTCCCGTAGCAATTCCAAAACCGCCTCCAACTATTCCGTTTGCACCAAGAATTCCGACCGACATATCCGCAATGTGCATGGACCCGCCTTTACCACGACAGTATCCAGATTCCTTTCCCATGATTTCGGCCATCATACGATTGAGTTCACCGCCTTTTGCAAGGCAATGTCCATGACCGCGATGAGTACTTGTTATGTAATCTTCATCTCGGAGTGCACTGCAAACACCAACGGCTACAGCTTCTTCTCCTATGTAAAGGTGCGCCAGGCCCGGCATCAGGCCTCTGGTATAAACATCCCACACATGTTCCTCAAACAATCGGATTTCGCACATCTTTCGATACATAGACCATATTAAATCTTCGGATGGATAAGGCTTGCTGAGTAGTTTTGCCTTAGATGACATTTTTTTACGTTGCCATTGCTTCTTGGATAGTTTTTTGGGGAGAGACTCTTTTGAGAGCAGTTTCGTCGTTTCGGCATGCTCTTTACCAGCAGTGGTCAAACCGGTCTGCCCCCTTTTAGATTTGGTCTTAGCCATCTTTTTCAGTCCGTAGTCGTTCGTTCGAGTTAATTGACAATAACTGCGCTGGATATTCAGGAGTCAAGCATGAAAAGCCGAGACGATGATGACGTCCCGGCTTTCCATAGACAGTGCTAATAAATAAATGCTTTTAATTATTTCTTTTCAAAGTGTGCGCTATTTTCAGATTTCCATTCTGCCCATTCATCTGCATTTTCGCGAAGTTCAAAATATTTTGTATTTACCTCAATGAATTGGGTCTGATCTTCTGGGATGTCATCTTCAGCAAAGATCGCTTCAACGGGACATTCCGGTTCGCAGGCACCGCAATCAATACATTCTTCAGGGTCAATATAAAGCATCGGTTCTTGTTCGCCATCCCCGGGATGAATACAATCGACGGGGCATACTTCGACGCACGCTTTGTCTTTTACATCAATGCAGGTTTCTGTTATGTAGTATGACATATTTTTAAAATCCTCACTTATAAGTGTAACTTTAAGGATAAGGGGATAGAAATTGAAAATACGTAGAGCACTAATTTTGTCAATAATTCAACCTAAGCTAATTTCTTGAAGAGATCGGATAGGTCTGCCGACTCAGTTGTCCGTGCAATGACCCCTAATCGCTCATTGGGTTGTTTTTCATTCTCAAACGTGTAATTATTTGGTGAAAAGAGGGTGTCAAGAACTGGGGAAAGGTGTTGTTTGAAAAGCTGAATGTTGTCCTCCGTGTTGAGGGCTTGGAGCCTATCGTTTGCTATAAATCGTACTTCGTTGCCATTAAATTTGAGGCGACCTTGCAGTTCGGGATGGCTTTCCAGTTTCATACATCCTCGTAGACTTGCAAGGAGCGTCAAAGTCAATCTTGTTGACAAATCGCCTTCCTGAGGCTGTTTTCTCGCATAGACCAACCCTTTGCTTTGGTCTTTACTCTCGAGAAAGTAATTAGCTTCATGTCCGATCAGTATGGTCGTTGGTCCGTGGTTGAGATGTTTATAATCAGCAACATCAATCAAAACCTCTTCACTGCTCTCTGAAATCCATTCATTGAAAATTCGGAATAACTCTTCATCCTTCAACATGTCAGGATCTCTAAGGGTCCATTTGATATTTATTTTTTGTAGGTTTTGCATTGCGAATTCTATAGGGTCCTATTGAGGTGCAGCGGTCAGTTTGTCGTAGCAGGTATAGGACCCTTCGATAAACAACTGAGCTTCCTCAACGCGTCTATGGGCGCTTTTTGCATCTAATCCGTCAACGCCATCTTGATGGGCAGTAAAAAAATAATTGGCAAACTGTGGGGAGAATAATTCGCGCTCGAAATATCTGGATCGAAACTCCTCTACCACTATATCTGGATTCTCAGGAATATCGTAATATTCTTCGCGGACTAAGGCTCGAGCTGAACGCAGAATTGCTCGATAAGAGTAATCTACTGCATCATTTATCCGATTTTCTTCAAGCGCAATTTGTGCTTCGAATACTTCTCGCTCTGCAGCTGCTACTTCTATGATAGTTGCTGAAACGATCTCTCCAGCACACTCGCCTTTTCCGATGTCGCCAATACTGTAGGTTCGTGTGTCACCCCAATCCTGATAATACCAGGAATCTTCTTCCAAAGGAGGTACGTTCGTCAGGTCATCCAGCATTTTTTTTAATTCACGTTTCCCGATTCGTTGGACATAGTGCGTGAAAGCTTCCTCTTTCTCACGTTCGGCGATATATCGCTCAGCAAGTCTTTCAACAACAGCAGGAATTTTTTTGGAGGGTACAGCTCCCATTGCCAAGCCAAATGATCCGACATTTTCTTTCCATTGGCCACCCAGGACCACTTGAAAATGGGGGACAGTCACGCCATTTATTTTCCGGCTGTTTCCGTAGAAGCCAATATCGGCTGCATGATGTTGGCCGCAGGAATTGAAACAACCGCTTATCTTGATGCGAAGTCCTCTGATGGCTTCATCAAGGTTTAGACTTTTTTCAGCAAGGTCCTTTCTAAGCTGTGCCGCCAATCCTCGGGAAGACGAGATTCCCAACTTGCATGTGTCTGTTCCAGGACATGAAGTGATGTCTACGATAGTACCTGCACCGGGTTCTGCTAAACCGATATCTTCAAGGTCTCGATAGAGGGCCGATATGTCATTTTTACTGACCCAGCGAAAGACAATATTTTGCTCAACCGTTGTGCGAATAGTTTCTTTCACATATTGCGCACTTAGTTTCGCTAAATCTCTCATTTGGCTGGAGGTGATATCACCAAGAGGCAGCGCAACTGTCGCCGTGACATACCCACTTTGGCGTTGTTGATAAATATTTGTATCTGTCCACTCACTATATGGGTCGTTCGCTTGTGCGAACGTAGTTTCGGTTGGCCCTTTTAGTGCTGTTTCTTGACAAGAATCAATCTTGTTGAGATAGGACGTCCATCTGTCGTCATAGGGTAATATCTTTCGTTCTTCTTCAACAAGATTTCGAAATTCTTCGATACCCAATTTGGCTATCATGAATTTTATGCGTGCTCGGTTTCTATTTTTTTTCTCACCGATTCTAGCGAATACGCGTGCTATGGCCTGAGATAGGGGTAACAGTTCCTCCACGGGTAGGAATTCACTGTATAATTGTGCCTGATGTGGTACAGCCCCCAGTCCGCCACCAACATAAAGTTTAAATCCTTTTTTCAACTCTCCATTGACTTCTTTAGTTGCTGCAATCGCCCCCATATCGTGCATATTTGCCAAGCCACAAGCTTCGTGTAGGCATCCGGAAAAAGCGATTTTAAACTTGCGTCCAAAATCTTGGCAATCGGGATGACCTAGTAAAAATTCCATTAATGCATGTGCATAAGGGGTGACGTCAAAAAGTTCTCCGCGACAGACTCCGGATAGTGGACACGCTGTAATATTTCGCACCGAATTCCCGCAAGCCTCGCGTGTCGTAATACCAACCGCCGCGAGCCGTCGCATAAGATCAGGGGTGTCGTCTATGTGTATATAGTGAAGCTGAACATCTTGACGCGTTGTAATGTGCAGAATTTCATCTGAATATTCCTCAGCTAAATCAGCCAGTGTTTCCATTTGTTTGATATTGAGACCTCCGAACGGGATTTTAATCCGCATCATCCCCGGAGCATGCCAAACAGTATCCGGTCCCTTTGTGGGCATGGCTGGATATTTCAATGTCTGATTTAACTGTCCGTCATACCTCTGGCCGTTGTCGTATCTCTGGCCGTAGGCACCCCGCCGTAATCGAGTTTCCGCAAAGAGTTTTTCTTCTATTTTCTCTTCTTTGCGGAGTTTGATCTGGGTTTCAAATATGTCAATTTCTTCCGAAATACCTGGACTCATCTCTTCAGATAAAACGGACTTCCAACTTCTGTCATCTTCCAAAGATCTATCTACCCGTTGAACGTTTACACAAAAATTTTACCGTATATGTACAAAAACTATTATATCTTCCAAAAATAATGGCCGCGGGCTTATTGTCAAGCGAAAGGGATTTCCGAAAATTTCTAAACGAATTTCTTAAGATATTCTCGGACCTCACTACCATGATCTGGATCAGATATTGCATAATCGATGAAGGTTTTAAAATAGGCTATGTGATTGCCAATGTCGTAGCGTTTTTCCTGCTCGTTCAATCGCAGTGTTCTTACTATTTTCTTGTTTCTGATTTGCTCAGCAATTGCATCTGTTAAATATAGCTCCCCATTACTGGCAGGATTTATGTGGCGAATGCGGGTAAAGATATCTGGGTTAAAGACGTAGCGTGCACTGATAGCTAAGCGACTTGAAGTGTGTTCCGGTTGTGGTTTTTCCAAAATAGATACGACGCGGGAATCAATGGAGTGGGTCTCGTTGTGATCTACTGCCACGATACCGTAATGTTGTGTCATGTTTTCTGGGATTTCGTATGAGGCAATGGTAGTATCCGATTGGTTGTTAATGTGCGAATCAATTAGTCGTTTGAGTAGATTTGGTGACTCAGGTGAGCGGATGATACTATCGCCAAATGCAACTACGAATGGTTCGTTATTGACAAAATTTTCACCGGCAAGTACGGCTCCGCCAGTGCCATTGGGTTTACTCTTACCTTTTGTCATGGTTTGACGAATGGAAAAAAACTGGATCCCTGCATTACCATAACCGAATAGGCTTTCTGTGAGTCGCGGATCTTGTTCCTGTTCCAAATGCATTATAAGTTCGGAATAATCATCAAAGTGATTTTCGATAAGATTTTTACTGCGGTTGGTAATAAAGAGAATTTGAGTTATTCCAGCAGCTACCAACTCTTCGATTACTCTATGAATTATAGGCAATCGTCCAACGGGCAACATTTCTTTCGGGAGTGCTTTGGTTGTTGGTAAAAGGCGGGTTCCGATTCCAGCTACCGGCACAACAGCTTTCTTAATGGTCATTTAAAACACACCTCCCTTTGGGTTACAACCGAATATCAAGGTCATTCTGGAAGTTGACAAGGCGCGCGTGTCAGGGTATCATACCGACAATTCTACAAAACGGGGGATTACAGGATGTCAGAGCCTCTTCGTTATCCAGATCTAACTGAAGAGATGAAAATGCGCGGTATCGGACCAATGTTGGCAATTTTTGGGCCGGGTGCGATCATAGCGTCCGTTACCATAGGTAGCGGTGAAACGGTTTTTGCTTCGAGGGGAGGAGCAATTTTTGGTTACTCTATGCTCTGGTGTTTTATTGCCGGTGGTTTAATGAAATTTATCCAGGTGTATTCCGCGGCGCGGTATATAACCCTCACGGGTGAGCATCCTATTGAACGCTGGAAATATTTGCCGGGACGGCAGGGGTGGATTGTATGGCTGTTGGCGATTGTGACAATTTTGTGTTTCCCGCTTTGGCTTTCCGGTTTACCTAAGATGCTGGGTGGACTTGTTGTTTGGATACTTGCTTTTCAAGGCGAGACTATTTGGGCGGATGAACGAATTTGGGGCACTGCCTTTGTTGTATTAGCTATCATTATCACTATGATCCAGAGTTACGGGGCTCTTGAGCGCATTCAAACGTATATTGTTGGCCTATTGTTGTTGTCTATTCTAACGGCGGCGGCGGCTTCGCGTCCGGACTGGCTTGCTGTTCTGCTTGGTTCGATAACTCCTAAAATGCCAGTTTATGAAAGTTGGGTAGGTCGTGATTATCCTGATATTTTTGGTCGATCTCCTTGGTTGGAAATGGGGACTTATCTTGGAGCTGTTGGTGGTGGGTCCCAAGATTACTTTGGATACATTGGTATGTTGCGGGAGAAAGCTTGGGGTTTGATGGGGCGTTTTCGGCAGGGAGGGAAAAAGGGGATAGCCATTGCTGAAGATGCTTTGAATATCCAATTGGGCAGACAGTGGCTTCGTGCACCGCTTATTGATACATCTGTTTCTTTTGGCTGTGTGATTCTTTTTACAATCGCGTTCTCTGTTTTGGGAGCAGCAGTACTGAACCCCAAACAGATTATACCCGATAACACGGAACTTCTTTCGGTTCAGGCTGAGTTTTTGACGATGCTACATCCGTTGCTTTTATATTTTTATCAATTAGGAGTTTTTATTGCCTTTTTTGGGACGATTCTTGCAGCTTATGAGCTCTACTTAAGGACTTCTTACGAATGTCTCAGGCCCGTATCTAAACGGATTGCCGGTATGTCCATTAAACAATTGAGACCTTGGGTTGTAGGCTACTGTGGAATAGGTGGTATAGCAATCATGTGGGCGGGTGGCAATCCCGTTGCTATTGTGACACCAGCTGCAATTTTTGGTGGTGTATTGACCTGTGGGATTTGGTGTTTGCTGATGGTTTGGACGGATCGAAAATATCTCCCTGCACCTTTGCGCATGAGTCGTTGGTTGGTCTTCTTAAACATCATAAGTGGATTATTTTTAACGGGTTGGGGTATTCGTAGTGCAATAGAGTTTATCACCTCTATTTCTCTTGGTTGATCATGCCATCCGATCGAAAAATTTGGAATACGATAGAGAGAATTCTTGAAAGCAAAAAACAGCTCGCGTGTGTTTTAACGGGCGGTGGATCGACTCTCCTCAATTGGCTTTTCAATCATCCCGGTGCTTCTAGGTTACTCGTTGAAGCTCAGGTCCCTTATACATCTCGTGCGTTGGAGAAATTCCTGTGTAAACCCGGTCCCCATTCGGTTGTTGCAAATACGGCCCGGGATATGGCTTTTGCTGCCCACGCACGCGCAATCGAACTGGGTGATGAAAATCTACCTGCCATAGGTTTTGCGTTAACAGCGGCCCTGACTACTACTCGCCCCCGAAAGGGAACTGATCGGGCATGCGTCGCTTTGATGTCTAGCAATTGGTGCCGTATATGGTCAATAAATCTGAATGCTAAAAGGATTGACCGATGTGAGCAAGAAATCCTATTGACCTCTTTTGCGCTGAGCCATTTGGCTACTGCGTGTGGGATCGAATTCGATCCACAGCTACCTGATTGGGTTGAGGTGGATTGCGAAGAAATTGATTTGAATGATCCTCTAAAAGCTCTTTTCGAAGGAAAGATTGACGTTTTAGAAATGGGAGTTGATGGTAAGTTCTCGACGAATATTCGTGGCTGCCCTCGCGTATTTTTGTCCGGTTCTTTCAATCCTTTACACGAGGGGCACGTTCGCTTGGCTCAAACAGTGGAAAAGCTGAGTGGTCGCGAGGCAAATTTTGAAATATCGATTCAGAACGTTGATAAGCCAGATATTGCTCCGTCGGAACTGGAAAAACGGCTTGGCGGTATGCGCGGTTATTTCCCGATAATACTGACAAGATGTCCCCGTTTCTTTGATAAGGCACAGCTCTTTGTAGATCCGCATTTCGTGGTTGGGTATGATACGGCGGAGCGTTTAGTGGATGGTCGTTATTACCAGGACGGTATAACTGGTATGCATTCGAGTTTAAAACAGCTGTATGATAATAAAACCATCATATGGGTTGCGGGCCGTTTAGTAAATGATCGCTACAAAACTTTAAGTGACATTGCTTTGCCTAAAGGATTGGGTGGACTGTTTCGGTCTGTAACTCAAGAGGAATTTCGTTTAGATGTTAGTTCAACTCAGCTTCGTTCAAAAATTAATTCAGCTGAATAGACAGGATTGATAGGAAAAAATGTCAATTTCCGTGCATGACTACCTTTATGAGAATAAAGCTCAGTCTATAGGGATCTTGCAGGAATTGGTCCGGATTCCGACCGTAAATCCTCCGGGAGAGCGCTATTCTCAGATGGTCGATTTAATTTGTGAGATCTGTAGAAATATTGGACTTAAAGTTGATGTGCATGTTGTTCCGGATATTATGGTAAAAAACCATATAGGCTGTACCGATTGGCCTAGATACAACGTTCTTGCCAGATGGGATATAGGAGCAAAAGAGACGGTTCATTTTAATGCTCATTATGATGTTGTTCCCGTTGGAGGACGGTGGAAATTTAGCAATCCTTTTAATCCGATCATAGATGGAAATTACTTATATGGTCGAGGCACAGCCGATATGAAAGGATCTATTGCAGCTCTTTTAAGCGCAATAGACGCACTTAAAAAATGTCGCCTTGAACCTGCTTTTAATATAGAGTGCTCTTTTACGGCTGATGAAGAGACGGGTGGTCATCTTGGTACAGGTGAAATAATACGCGAAGGTTTATGTTCGGCCGATTATGCTGTTGTGTGTGAAGGTGCAGGAGGAACGAAAGTAGGTTGCGGTCACAATGGGGTTCTTTGGCTTGAAGTCGATTTTGAGGGAAAACCGGCTCATGCATCGTCTCCTGAAAATGGAGTTAACGCTTTTGAGGCTATGGCTGAAGTGGCCAACGGTTTGCAGCAATACAAGGAGGCACTTGATGAAAAGTTAAAGACCTATACCGATTTTGATGGGGTGTGCCGTAATCCTTCAATCACAATAGGGGGAGTTTTCGGTGGCAACCAGGGACATAAAATCAACACGGTTCCAGCGTCGGCTCGTTTTTCCATAGATCGACGATTGGTGCCTGGTGAAAATATGAAAAATGTCGAGTCCGATTTGCGATCTGAAATAGACATCTTGGGTCAAGCGGCGCTTCCTGCAAAAGTTTGTACGAAAACAGTAATGTCAATTGACTCTTGTGTCGTCAATCCGGCGGGGTCGCTTTGCCAAGGTTTTGGTTCAGCTATAGGCTCGGTTCGTCGCAGTAAAGTTCACTATGGGATAACTTCGGGGTTCACAGATTTACATTATTTCATAGTTGATGCGGGAATACCTGGGATTGGATATGGAGTAAAGGGTGAGGGTATTCACGGTGTAGATGAACGTGTGCGTTTGAATGATGTTATAATGACAGCACGTACTTATGCAGAATTCATTCGACGTGGCGTGGAGGGCTAAGTTTGTTGAGTCGCTATTTCTGGATGTGCTACGATCATCTTGGCGGGTTGTTCTTAACAAACCTAGTCTGGTCTCTTCTAAATGTCCCTTATTTGATTTTGGCTTACGGGATCTGGCAGTTCGGATTGAATTTTGGGGGAGCCTTTGTTTGGGCGGGTGGGTTGCTTGCGATTAATTTAGTATTCCTTTCCCCCATGGCATTGCTTCTGCATTCTTTCGGGTCTAACTGGGTTCGCGGAAGTGAAAGTACGATTTGGTCGTCGTTTAGCCTCTTGCGAAAGTTCTTTTGGCGCGCTCAATTAATACAGCTGATAAGTTTGTTGGCAAAGTTGATTTTAGTAATGAATGTAGTTTTTTATAGTGAAAGGTCAGACTGGATCGGATTACTTTTAACGGGTTTAATGGTTTGGGCCATTTTTGTTTTCTTCATTTTTTCACTCCAGTTATATCCGTTGCTGGTCACCCAAGACACAACGGTAATTTCTACGATAAAATTTGTTGCTATACTCGGTATTTCGCATCCTCTTCGTATGTTTTGGAATTTTTGTGTCTTTGTGTTTTATGCCTTACTGGGTGTTATCTCTGGAGTCGGTTTATTTGTAGGTATCTATGCGGCTTGGGTGTTGTGGGCTAGTATTAGGTGTCAAAGTCTTCTTTCCATATACACTGGTAAAGCTTTAGAACCGGCAACTCCTAGGTCGTTTCGAGAACTTATCCGCCCATGGGAAACTTAGTGCGACCTTGTTGGATACGGGAAAATATTGGTAGAGATGAAGCCACTGGTAAATAGCAGGGAAATGTATCAAATTGACCATGCGTCTGTAGGAGAAGGTTATTCCACTAATCAGGAACTCATGGAAAATGCAGGGAAGGCGGTTGTTGAATCAATTGCTTCTCGTTGGCAGGGATTGGATGGACTCGTCGTTGGTGTTGCTTGTGGAAAGGGGAAGAATGGAGGCGATGGTTTGGTCGTAGCGCGGCTTCTATCGCAAAATGGTGCAACCGTAAGGGTTTTATTGACAAATAGCCCCGAGCAAATGAGTTCCGAAGCTTTTGAACAATTACGTCTCGCTGAGAAAACGAATATAAAATTTGAATCGTGGTTTGAGACGGATTGTAGCTCTATCTCCTTTTTTACGGGGGTAGACATTTTGGTGGATGGATTGTTGGGGATTGGGCAAGAAGGTGCTCCGAGAGATCCGGTAAGTAGGGTAATTGAATTACTGAATAAGGTGGGGAAGCCAATATTTTCTATTGATATACCTTCGGGAGTTGTTGCAGATAACGGATCTGTTCCAGGTTCCTGCGTAAAAGCATCGGTAACCATCACTTTTGGTTTTTCGAAAATCGGACACCTTTTCCATCCAGGTAGAGACTATTGTGGAGCCTTAGAAGTAGCGGACATCGGTTTTAATCCACGCGCAATAGATACGGTTTCGGCTGATTTGTTTTTGTCGGAAATTGAAGATGTACGAACTCATTTGCCTTATCGTAAGGGGAACGCACATAAAGGGAATTGTGGCTCCGTTGCTGTTATTGCAGGTTCGATGGGAATGACAGGAGCTGCTGCTTTGACATCTGAGGCGGCTCTGCGGGTTGGGTCTGGATCAGCTGTTTTGGGTATAGCGAAGAGTTTAAATGATATACTAGAGCACGCTGTGACCGAGGTGATGACTCATCCATTACCGGAAGTACGAAGGAATCGTTGTTTGTCGCTCCGATCTTTGGGAAGTATTGAGAAAATGCTCACACGAGCGAGTGTGTTAGCTTTGGGACCAGGCCTTGGTCGGCATCATGAAACGGCTGAATTGGTAAGACGTCTCATTGTACGTTGCCCTATACCGCTTGTGCTTGATGCAGACGGTTTAAATGCGTGTGTTGGTCACCTGAGTTTATTTTCGCAACGAACGAAACCAACAATTTTAACTCCTCACATAGGTGAGTTTAGTCGTTTGTTACGGGTAGATGCGGAAACAGTTGTTTCGGATTTAGTGAATCTTGCAAAAAATTTTGCGGAAAAACATCAAATTGTTTTGTTGCTCAAGGGGGCGCCATCAATTGTGGCTCTACCAAATGGTAAGGTGTTGGTTAACTCTACGGGGAACGCAGGAATGGCTACTGCTGGATCTGGCGATGTATTAACCGGAGCGGTTGCTGGGCTTGTTGCACAGGGGGTCGGCGTTGAGGATGCTTCAGTTTTGGGTGCCTATTTGCACGGACATGCTGGTGACCGTGCCCGTGACCGATTGGGTGAATGGGGATTGGTTGCTGGTGATATTTTGGCAGAATTACCCCATGCGTTTGTAGATTGTTCAGTTGCAAATTAACGAATCCATTTATCCGTGACTTGACATGTTTAGCACATTCGCATAATGTATGAACGGCTTGGTATGTGGAAACACGTATTGCTTCTAAAGTCTATGTTTTTTTTAAGGTTTAATGTTAATTACAGAGTAAAATATGGCGAATGTTAAAGAGGCAATTGAGGAAGTAATTGAAGAATCGTACCTTCTAAATTTGACTGCGGAAGAAATTCGTCGGGATTTTGAAAAATTTATCGAGACGTGTTTTGCTGTGATCAGATCTAATGTACGGGATCGGGAAGCTATAGCTGAATTGAATAAGGAGCTGGCTCGCGAGAAAACCTGCATATTAATTGCCGAGCATGATGGACTGAAGGAAGCCTCTGAGATGTCCGGTGATTCAGGCATACGTGTTCCGATCTCGGGTTTTGCGGAAAAAGTCGCCCGCCGGAAATGCCTCATTCTAAAGGTCATCGCTGAAATAGATCCTAAGCTTGTTCGGCTTATTGATGAGCATCGTTTTAGCGGGGAATTACCGAATGAGCCCGTAGGCACAATTAAGGTTCGGCCTGATCGCGAGCAGTTAAGAATGCTTATTCTTCAGATGGGATATGGTGTCACTGTTGCGGTGATTGTTTTATTGATGTATTTGGGATTGTCCCTGAATCCTTGAAAAGGTTTGGTGCATTTTTCTTGTCCTAATTTTTTCGATATTTTTGCGTAATTAACCAGGAATGTGCCGTTGCGCATTTCTGGTTTTGCGTGTGGTTTAAAATTTTACAAGCAGATTGAAAATAATGCCAAAACGCTCTGATATAAAAAAGATAATGCTCATAGGGTCGGGACCCATTGTAATAGGTCAGGCTTGTGAATTTGATTACTCTGGTACACAGGCTTGTAAAGCTCTTCGGGAGGAGGGTTATGAAATAGTTTTAGTCAATAGCAATCCTGCCACGATTATGACGGATCCCGAAATGGCTGATCGTACATATATCGAGCCAATTACTCCTGATATTTGCGCAAAGATCATTGAATTTGAGCGACCTCAGGCTCTTTTGCCGACTCTTGGTGGTCAGACTGCTTTAAATACGGCTGTATCTTTGGCTGAATCGGGTGTCTTAGAGGAGTTCGGGGTTGAGATGATCGGTGCCAAATTAGATGCAATAAAGACTGCCGAAGATCGCGAACTGTTTAAAGCCGCTATGGATCGTGCGGGTTTGGATATGCCTCGGGGGTTTTTTATCCATTCTCTGGAGGAAGGTCTTAAGCATCAGAGTCAACTCGGTTATCCCACAATAATTCGTCCTTCATTCACCATGGGAGGAAGTGGTGGTGGAATTGCTTATAATGCGGAAGAGTTTGAACGGATTGTATCGCATGGTTTGGATCTTAGTCCTATCAATGAAGTTTTAATTGAAGAGTCTGTGTTGGGTTGGAAAGAATTTGAATTAGAAGTAATGCGAGATAAGGCAGATAACGTGGTGATAATTTGTTCGATAGAAAACTTTGATGCGATGGGAGTTCACACTGGTGACAGCTTGACAGTTGCTCCATCTCAGACATTGTCTGATAAAGAGTATCAGATAATGCGTGATGCAGCTATTCGTGTTATCCGAGAAATTGGAGTAGATACAGGAGGATCGAATATTCAATTTGCTCTGAATCCAGAAAATGGGCGTATGACCGTTATAGAGATGAATCCGCGAGTATCACGATCCTCTGCTCTTGCTTCGAAGGCTACTGGGTTTCCAATTGCAAAGATTGCCGCAAAGCTCGCTGTGGGGTATACATTAGATGAAATCCCAAATGATATTACCCGCGAGACGCCTGCATCTTTTGAGCCCACTATTGACTATGTAGTTACGAAAATCCCTCGCTTTACTTTTGAGAAATTCCCAAGCAGTCCAGATCTGTTGGATACACAAATGCGATCTGTTGGTGAGACGATGTCAATCGGTAGAACTTTCAAAGAATCATTGCAGAAAGGGCTTCGTTCTCTTGAAACGGGCCGTGCGGGTTGGGGTTGTGATGGCAAGGATTTTGACTCAAAAAATATTACGGACAAAGAGCTGCGAAACAAATTAGTGATGCCTAATTCCCTTCGTATTTTCTATATAAAACTTGCTATTGAAAAGGGATATGAGCTTGAAAAGTTGCATGAATTAACGGGAATAGACAATTGGTTTCTAGATCAATTGATGCAATTGAATGAAATGGGACAAAAGTTGATGTCTATGAAAGCCGATCCTGATCCGAGTATTTTTAGGCAGGCTAAAGAGTTTGGGTTTAGTGATCGTCAATTGGCCCAGATATGGGAGGTTGATGAAACTACCGTTCGATCGAGGAGGCAAGCGGCTGGTATTTGTCCTGTTTACAAAACTGTGGACACGTGTGCTGCTGAATTTGCGGCGCATACTCCTTATCATTATTCGGCGTATGACCGTGAAAATGAAGCGGTAAGTTCAACGAATAAAAAAATAGTCATTCTCGGGGGAGGCCCTAACCGAATAGGACAAGGAATTGAATTCGATTATTGCTGCGTTCATGCCTGTTTTGCTTTAAGGGAAGATGGTTTCGAAACAATAATGGTGAACAGCAATCCAGAGACGGTAAGTACGGACTACGATACGGCAAATAAGCTTTATTTTGAACCTCTTACGGTAGAAGATGTCTTGAATATTGTAGAGAATGAAGATCCTGATGGTGTGATTGTACAATTCGGTGGTCAAACACCGCTTAATCTTGCCCGTGAACTGGAAAGTGCTGGTGTGCCTATTATTGGCACATCCCCGTCTAGTATTGACTTGGCTGAAGACCGAGAGCGGTTTGGCAGTCTCTTGCAAGAGTTGGGTATTCCTCAACCGGAGAACGGCCTTGCCAGTTCGCTAAAAAAAGCAAAAGCAGTAGCTCGAAAAATAGGATACCCTGTTCTGGTGCGTCCGTCCTATGTTCTCGGTGGACGCGCGATGGTAATAGTATATGATGACGTGAGTTTGGCAGACTATATGAATCAAGCGATTGGTGTTTCTCCGGATCGGCCGATCTTGATAGATAGTTATTTGGAGGGTGCTCAGGAATTTGATGTAGACGCCGTTGCTGACGGTAAAGATGTTGTAATCGGTGGGATCATGCAGCATATAGAGCATGCCGGAGTTCATTCCGGTGATAGTGCCTGTAGCTTGCCACCATATGATATTACAGCTGAACACAGTGAAATTATCCGTGCTTATACGCATTTGCTCGCAAAAGAGCTTGGTGTTGTCGGTTTGATGAATGTGCAATATGCTATCCACAGAGGTAAAGTTTTCGTCCTAGAAGTTAATCCACGTGCCTCACGCACTGTCCCATTTGTCAGTAAGGCCATAGGTCGTCCTTTAGCGAAGATTGCCGCTCGTGTTATGGTGGGTATAACGCTTTTTCAACAAGGCGTAACTGAAGAAATTATTCCAAGTCACATATCTGTAAAAGAAGCAGTCTTGCCGTTTATAAAATTTCCAGGTGCCGATAGCATACTAGGGCCGGAAATGAAATCAACCGGTGAAGTGATGGGGATTGGAGCGGATTTTGGGACTTCATTTTTAAAGGCGCAGATGGGAGCTAATACCTTGTTGCCGAGTGAAGGAAATGTGTTTATTAGCGTGGCAGATGTAGATAAGGATGGGATCGTTGCCATTTCTAAGCGTCTCTACAAGGCCGGTTTCTCTATTGTTGCGACCAAAGGTACTCGAGAACATTTGGTCGCCAATGGAGTGGAAGCGAAAATGATAAAAAAAGTGCATGAAGGGAGGCCTCATGTCGAAGATGCGATTCGTAGTAAAGAGATTGCACTTGTCATTAATACTCCATTGGATGAACCGTCACAGTATGACGATTTTCTAGTGCGCCGTGCGGCTGTGATGAATAATGTCCCTTACACGACCACGCTGGCGGGAGCACAGGCTGCCGTGGAGGGTATTGAAGCTCTCCAGCGTTCAGGGCTTGAAGTCTGTGCGCTACAAGAGTATCACAAGGCCGTACAATCAAATTAATGTTGGTATCTGCTTCAATCATTTTCCTACTACTATTCTCATATAGTTGTGTTTATTTCAATACTTTTTATAATGCCGAGAAGTATTTTCGTCAGGCTGAAAAGGCTCGTCAAGGACATGAGAAGTTGTATGCAGGTTGGGAATTAGAAGATGATTTGAATGATCAATTCCAACGGCCGCGACCTCAAAAAGCAGAGCAATTATATGATAAGGCGGCCAGAAAAGCTTCCAAAGTTTTAGAGAAGTATCGCGACAGTGATTTGGTTGATGATGCCATGTTTCTCATGGGCAGGTCATTTTATTGGCGTGCCGAATATCTACGGGCTATACAGGCGTTTCGCGACTTGGAGATAAATTTCCCTGATAGTGAATTCTGTACCCGTTCACGCTATTGGAGAGCAAAATGTCTGGAAGATCAACGAATTGACGGACAGGCCCAGGCCCTGTATCGCGAGTTGTTTGAAGAGGGAGACGACGAAATAGCCGCAAATGCAGGCTGGAGATTGTCTGAAATGGCGATCCTTCGAGAAGATTATGTTGCTGCTTCTAGGCAATTGCAAGAGACATTAGAATCTTACCCTAATTCATCAATAACCTCACTTTTATGGCTAAAATTGGCGGTTGCCTTGGGAGCATTGGAAGATTCTACTCGTTTTGTTGAGATAGAATATGCTTTGAATAATGTGCTGGACGGCAATCCGGATTTCGATCAGGAATATCGAGCCCGTTTAAATTTAGGTAAAATGCGATATAATCAGGGTGATGTTGAAGGTGCTTTAGGAATCTACCTTGGTTTATTGAGGAATAGTAGCTTTCGAGTTTATGAGGGTCGTACTCGCCTATTGATTGGTAGGTATTACGAAGATAGGGGTAATCACGAAATAGCGACCAACGAATATGAAAAGGTTCGCGATGATTTTCCAGGTAGCCCAGCTTCCGCGATGGCTCTTTATCAAACAGGGATGCTCCATATGCAATTGTATGGAGATATAGATCTGGCCCAGGAATATTTTCATGAAGCGGGTCGAGAGAAATCTGGATCTCAAGCTGACCTGTTGGCTAAGCAAATGCTAGGTCACCTTAATCGGTTGAATAATTTAACACTCAGTATTCAATTGGCTGACTCCCTTGCTGCTGATTCCTTGACGATAGATTCTCTAAATGACACAACTGAGGTGGATTTACCTGATGTGTCAGACAGCGTTGCTGTGTCTAATAAAGATACCGCTGTTGTTGTCAGTCGGTCTTTAGAAACATTGGATGAACTTTTTACAATAGCAGAAATTTATAGGGACGATGTAGGTCAAGTGGATTCGTCTATTGCTTATTATGAAGAAATAATTAGTCGCTATCCAACTTCGGAGCAACTTCCACGTGCTTTGTATAGTATTGCCTGGATTTTGACCGAACTAAATAGCGATCCGATTGGAGCGGAGGTTTTTTTGGCAGAGTTAATCGAACAATATCCTACTTCGTTACAAGCCAATGAGGCACGCCAACTTTTAGGTTTGCCTTTACTCCAGACCGAAGATGAGAAGGCGACACAGCTTTTCAGGGAGATTGAAAACCGTCGTCTAAAAAACCCTGAAGTAACAGAAAGCTATATTCCTGCGTTAGATAGGCTTTCCAGCGAGTTTTCTGGATCTCAAATGGGGGCTAAGGCTCTCTATGTTGCCGCTACATCTTTCGAAGATATAGTTGGAGACACGGTTCAGGCAGAAATACGTTACGAAAAGCTAAGGAAAGATTTTTACGAGACTGAGCTAGGCAAACTCGCTATAGCTCGTCAGGAGGCACGGTTGAACGGTGCGATTGCAAAACTTGAACGCGGCATAAAAGGTCTTGGAGGAAAACCAAAACCGGGCGAGAAAATATCATTTCTTTCCGTGGAGCCAGACACTTCAGATTCAATCTTTCGTGCCAACAAATATTTGGCTTTTGGATTGCGGGCACACCGGAGGGGAAATACGGCCCAAGCTCGTGATTTTTTTGAGCAAAGTGTTGAGGAAATGTTGAATAATCCTCAAGGGTTGTACATGTTGGGATTGGTTTCTTTGGACGAAGGATTTTATAATGAGGCTCTGGAATTCTTTTATCAGACGTTAGTTTTTTCGCCTGGTCATCTCAATTCAAAATATCGTCTCTTTGATTATTATTTGGCTGATACCAATGAAGATTCAGCTCAGAAATATCTTCAAGAGCTAATTCAACGTGATAGGAAAAATTTACAACTGAGATACATTAGGGAACAAAACCCCGAGATACTCCAGGGTGAGCCTCTAACTGCTGCAGAAATGCAAGGTTTTGGGGTTACTCCGCCAGATGAGGTTTTCGAGATATCTACGCATGTATTAAAGCTGGCTGAAGAGCCGATAGTCCGTAAGGTGGTTTTCCCTGACTCAAAAAATCTTTCTGGTAATGATTCGTTGGAAGTTTTAGTTGATGTACTTATAGACAAAAATGGAAACGTAGGCGAGGCTAAGTTGTTTCGTGGGGAAGAGCCGTATGCATCGATTGCCGTGGAGGCAGCTCAAGAATATTTGTTTTACCCTGCTTTAAAGCACGATGAAGAGCCAATAAATGTATGGGTTGAGTTAACCATACCATTTATTCCTGAGTCCTCTTTTAGAGAAGGGATGAACAGGAAAAATACCAGGTAAAAACAGTGTATATAGATATGAATATGGCCATGACATTTTTGTCAAGAGCATTTACAGAATTTCTTCCTCTTCCTTGGTATTTTTCAAAATTCGTCTTAGTTTTACAAGATTGAAACAGACAGTACCCAACGAAAACGCATCTGCACCTAAATCCTTATAATATTTTATGTCCTCAATACTTGTTATTCCCCCACCAGCAATCACTTTATTATTTTCGTCAATGTTTTTTATATGTGTTATAAATTTTGTAGAATATTCCTTGAGAATTTCACCTGATCTTGCCCCTTTGGGTGTCTTTAAAGTATTTACTGCATGGAATTTAGAGAACCCTTGATCGATGAGAGAGTCGACATCTGACAAAGCCATATTTGGTGACAATTTAATTATTGGATTGCGTGACGAGAAACATCCAATATCCCTTGTATAGTCATTGAAATGGGCGATGTTGGGACAGGAAATATTCAATTCAAGAGGAATATTATCGGGGATCCTTTTCGCCAATAATTCCCAGTCGGCTGCTTCTATTGCAGCTATTGAGATAATTGTATTTGGTCGGTATCGACCAATTCCTGTGTGTATACCAGGGTTTCGTAATCCAAGGGCATTATACCAACATTTTTCTCTGAAAGAATAACGCAGAGTCTTAACTATTTGGAGCAGTAGTCCTGTTCGTTGATGTAAAGTAAATGTACCCAATACGGGGGTTGTATTCCTAGGTTGTATATAGTTGCCAAATGGTGCGGAAATATAGATTTTGGTTTTGTTCATATGATAAAGTGGATACTTTCGTAATAATTTGATCAGTTTTTCGTATGGGACCGTTTGCAAGTATCTTCTAAAGATCTAAGTTTCGCTTAATTATTGCTTTTTGCCAAGTTTGTGGCCGAATATGATGGTATGTAGGTTTAATTGAGAGATGAGGAATGCCTAAAATTAACCCATTGTGCGTAGTTTTTTTGTTGACACTGTGCATGGTTAATTGTACTCCCTACCCAATATATATTTCTCCTGAAAAGGGATCTTCAACAGGTCGAACTTCTATTTTCACCAAGTCAGAGCGGGTGGTAAAGCCAAAGCCGATTCCACTTCCGAACAAGACTGCTCATCCGGTTAGTACTGAGAGCATTGATACTACCCGGGCTTACCAGATCGGAGTTTCTTCCTTTTACGGGAAAAAATTTCATGGTCGAAAAACTGCGAATGGTGAAACTTTTAATATGTACAAGCTGACGGCTGCACACCGAGTGTTACCGCTCGGGACCTATGTACGTGTGACGCATCTCGACAATGGGAGGTGGGTCGAAGTAAAGGTGAATGATCGCGGGCCTTTTATCGAAGGACGGATTCTTGACCTTTCGTTTGCGGCGGCATTGGAGATAGAGATGGTTAATGCAGGAAAGGCCCGTGTTATGATAGAAATTATGGACGTGGATAACTAGTCAGATAATTGTTTGAGTGTTGCTGAAATAACGGAATCGACACTTATATTCTTCATGGATTTGTTGGGTTCTGACAAGATTTGGCTTTTGGGGTGGCGAGGCGCCCAAACTTGTGGGTCAGTGGGGCCAAAAAGGGTTAGGGTTGCTGTTCCCACAGCCGCTGCCAAATGCCCCGGTCCAGAATCATTCCCAACAAATAATTTTGCACTTGCCAAGAAGCAGGCAAGTTCTTCAAGACTTTGTGGACACCCTATTGGGATGTCTGTGGATTCGGTAATTCCCATTTCTTTCTCAATCGGGCCTTGTATAAGGCTTACTTTTATTCCTTGTTGCTGTAAATTTTTCGCCAAGGTGATAAAGTTTTCCAGTGGCCAATTTTTTTTTGGAGAGCTACTCCCAACATGGGCAACAACATCAATCTTACAAATTTGCTTTTTTGAAATTGGTGATATAGGAGATCGGTTCAATACTGGGATTTTTAAAGTTTTTGTGAGAGGTGACAATAGATGATCGGTTATGTGGCCTGAATAATTAATGGGTGGTTGCGGATCAAAAAAGAAAGCTTTATTCCCCAATAGGTTTTTTGCGTTTCGGAATAGATTTCCATACGGTTTGCTGTAAATCAATGCCAACGTGGTTTTAGCAAGTAAATTCTCTATATGTTTGGGTAACGATCCATCGTTGTACAGTCCGCCCCAATTTCGAGATTCACTGTCGATCACGCCCCAGGATTTTGTCAGCATTGAACAATTTGTAGGCCGACCTATGGCGTAAAGTTGGTACGAGGGGAAATATTCTTGAATAGCCTGAAAAACTGGTAGCGTCAGTACGAAATCGCCCAAAGCCCCATTACGAAAAATTATTATATTATTCTCAAATTCTGAATCAGTCATAGCTTGCTAAATTTGAAGAAATAGCTTAAAATCTAATGCTAACCTGACATAGTATAAGTAATATACTATTTTACAGTGAATGAGATAAGTATATAGGAGCAGAAATATGGGCGCCCTTATTGGGAAAAAACTGGGTATGACGCAGTTGTATAACGACAAAGAAGATTTAATACCGGTTACGGTAGTAGCGGCTGGCCCCTGTCCTGTTGTGCAGGTGCGTAGCAGCGATGCTAATGGATATGACGCTTTGCAATTAGCTTTTGAAGAAGTACCTGAACGTAAATCGAACAAACCCGAAAAAGGGCACCTTGATAAGGCAGGTGTTGCGCCACATAGATTCTTGCGTGAATTTCGTGGGCTCTCCGGAGATTTTGAGGTTGGTCAGGTGTTGGATGTTAGTCAGTTTGAGGTAGGTCAGAAAGTAAAAGTTACTGGGACTTCAAAGGGTAAAGGCTTCTCCGGGGTAATGAAGAAATTTCATTTTAGGGGAAAGAATGCTTCACATGGTGCGCAAAAACCTCGGCATGGTGGCTCGATTGGTCAAGGCACAACGCCTGGTAAGGTGTGGAAGGGAAAGAAAATGCCCGGGCAGTTGGGTAACAAGACGGTCTCTACAAAAGGTTTGGATATTATTCGCATCGATGCTGAACGAAACTGATTATTTATCAAGGGGGCGGTACCTGGGGGATCAAATGGAGTTGTTCATATACAAAACTCCTGATTCGGCGGACTTTTACGTTTCACAGTAATCCCATTATTAGGGTGGCCATCCTAAGCGAGTGCCGCCAATCAAATGTATGTGTAAGTGTTCAACGGTTTGGCCCCCGTCTGGACCTGAGTTGATGACTATTCGGTAACCCGAAGTTCCGATACCCTCATTTGTTGCAATCTTTTTTGCCATAAGTAGTAGATGGCCTAGTAAATTGTTATTTTCGCCTTTCACGGTAGAAAGGCCGGTTATTGGGTCTTTGGGAATGATGAGTATATGTATAGGGGCTTGTGGGTTTGTGTCTCGAAATCCAAGACAGAGGTCGTCTTCATATACAATGTCTGCTGGTATTTCTCTTCTGATAATTTGGCTAAATATTGTTTCCGTCATGGGTTATTACTATAGCGTTGTTCCGCTGTCTTGGGCCCATTTGCGAATTTGTTCAAAAGTTGCATCGGCAAGTGGGATACCATCTTTAAGAGCAGATTGACGATTACGAAACTCGATTTCTCCGGGTAATAAAATTTCCTCTATATCAGGCATACGTGGCGATTGTTTGATTGTTTGGACCATGTTTGAAATAGCTGTTTTAAATTGGGTAAGAGGCATAAATCTGCAAGGATCAATCGCCATAAAAAAGTGGCCGATACCACGTTCACGCATGTGGGAATCGACGCTCGAGCGATCTATGCCAAAATAAGGTGCTCCACCAAGCAATCCCGCCAAGATTTCTATAAATAAGGTTAGTGCGTAACCCTTATGTTCCGCTATAGGGACGATTGTGCCCTTAAGGGCAACGTTGGGATCCGTGGTTTCATTACCTTCCAAATCACGTGCTACATCGCTTGGTATTTCTTCCCCTTTGCTGGCGGCTAATTCTAGACGACCGGCGGCAATTTTGCCTGAGGCGAAGTCTATTACGAGAGGGAATGGTTGGTCTCCTGGGACCGAGAGTGCGATAGGATTGTTACCGAAAAGAGGAAGTTTACCACCTGTGGGAGCTAGGCGAGGACTTGCTACAGTCATACTTATACCAATCAGGTCTACTTTTTGAGCCATTCGTGCGTAGTAACCAGCTGCTCCGAAATGACGTGAGCGAAAAGCCGTTACAGTCGCCGAACCGGCTTCAGTAGCCTTTTTTATGCAGGTTTCCATAGCAAATTTTCCGACAAGTGGTCCAAGCCCACCGTCTCCATCGATCTTTGCCGTAGCAACGCTATCGTCCACAAGTTTTATATTAGGATTAGGGTTGGTAACACCGCTATTTAATTCTCGAACGTAGCGTCCTAAACGCAATACACCGTGGCTGTTGATGCCGCGGAGGTCGGCCTCAACAAGTGTTTCTGCAACAAATTGAGCATCCTCAACTGGAACCCCCGAAAAGGCTAAAATGTCTTTGCAAACCCTAGTAAGGTCTTCTGCTTTTATGTAGCTTGTTCTATTCATGGTCGGGATTGAATTGAGTTAATGTGCAACGCAGTATAAGTTTAAGTTACTCTGATTGAGTGTCAAGTTGATAGGTCGTGCTGAAAGCATCTGATTAAGCAAGTGAGATTGATGGACTTAAGTATAATTGTTCCAGCTTATAATGAAGAGAAACGCATCGGTTTCACATTGGGGAAAACCCGTGAGTTTTTAGAGCAGCGATCGTGGCGCTACGAACTTATACTCGTAGATGACGGTAGTCGGGATCAGACGGTGCAAGTTATTCAAGAAACTGCTGCGGGTTGGGATGAAATAAGGATAGTACAAAATGTTCGCAACCGTGGGAAAGGCTTTTCCGTTAGGCGTGGCCTTGAGGTGGCTCGTGGGCGATTTGTTGGTTTTATGGATGCGGATTATAAGACTGATATAAGCGCCTTAGATGAAGTCATGATTCATCTGGAGAACAATGTAGAGGCTGTCATTGGAGACCGTACGTTAAAAGCTACTGAGATTCTTGCAGGTCGTTCAGTATTAAGAGAATTTGGTTCCAAAACTTTCAAAACCTTTCTTAGATTTCTAATGGGGATAAGGGGCTTTGAGGATACTCAGTGTGGATTTAAGTTTTTTCGTGAAGACGTAATGCGTCAAGTCTTTTCATTGCAAAAAGTTGAAGGATATATGTTTGATGTTGAGATACTGTTAATTCTTAGCCGAATGAATTCTGAAGTTAGAAAATTGCCTGTAGAGTGGTCGTATGATGCCGATAGCAGGTTCAATGTGATTTCAGGAACCTTTAAAAACTTGACGGAGCTTGCTGGCATCAGATGGCGACACCGCAATGGCCGATATGGATGAATTAATGTTCGATCTGCTGCATTAGTTTTGTCAAACGAAAAAGGCAGACTACAATAAAAACTTCGCGTGGTGCTCGTGTTTTTATTGTAGTCTGACAGTCATTTAGGAAGGTGTTTAAAGCAACAATAATCATATAAACGGAGAGGACTTCATAGGCTTTATTTGCTTTTCCAGAGAGACTATCTCTCACGTCACGTGTAATTTCCTTTGTTATTTGGCACATTTCTTCGATGTTTTCCTGTTCGTACGCAATGCGCAAATTGTTGCATGCATTTGTTAATTCGCTGCGGAAGGTTTTTTCTATCGCGTTAGCTTCTTCTAATTGATCACGAGTTTCGTCTATCAGATGAGTTATGGAGCTTATTCGTTCGGTATCTTCCTCAGAAAGAAGACGATAGAACTTGTTGCCTGCTCCAATGGCTCGACAAATACTGTTTAGCAACTGAAGTCGGATAGCAGGTGATTGAAAGGCTGCAATTTTTGCGAGAGTGGGCTTTACTATTCTTTGATCTTTACGAGTGCTGAGAACTCCCACCAAAGTCGGAAATGTCAAGGGGTCGAATTCACTCGTAAAATGCCAATAAAGTAGTTCATGTGTTTCTTCTCCGGAAATATTACCCAAGCCTCGAATAGCACTAATTCTCACTCGAAGATCTGAGTCGGAGAGGGCTTCGACTAGTGGATCGATGCTTGAGTGATGTCCTAATCTTCCTAGTGCTTCGGCGGCTTCACCTCTGATATCTGAACTGCCATCACTTAATTCTCGTAGAAGGGGATTCAAAGCTCCGTCCACACCGCTTTCTCCGAGAGCGGTAGCGGCACTTCGACGGACGAGTGGACTTGCATCAGCAAGCGCTTCGACTAATTGTTCGATCGCAAGCGGGTTGCCTGAACGTCCTAAAGCTTCGGCTGCACGAGCGCGAGTTCGTTCTCCATGGGCGATATTAAATATCGTAGCGTTGTATGCGTAACTGAGAACATTTCCACGACGCATCTGTGAAAGAAGTTCGCGGGATCGAATATGTTTTGAATCTTGTACACGTTGTAAAAGAATAAAAGAAATGAAACAACATATCGAGCTTAATCCAAACAGGACTTGAAGATTACCTATCGGAAAACCGAAGATGAGAATGGAAAAATCGATTAATCTGCTGGAAAGAAAACTTCCGACTAAAGTACCCAGTGCACCCATTAAATTTACAGCTACAGACCAGGCGGCCAAATAAACTGTACGTTTTGGTCCTTGAGGGAGTAGTTGGAATAGCAAAGGATTTACACCTATACCAATCCCAGAGTAAAAAATGCCACTTAGTACTAAGGCGACCGGAACCAGAAAGTAATGCCCAGGTTCGTTAAATATCCACAAAATGGGTATAGCAGAGGCAGGTATTATTAGTAACTGTAACACCGCTTTACTACCAAAACGATCTATTAATACAGACCAAACCCTATAACCCAATATGCTGGTTGCCATAAAAAGTCCATTAAAAATTGATATTTCTGTATAACTAATCTTCAAACGATCGAGCATGAAGACACTGTAAAGAGGTCCCGCTAATCCTTGGCCAAACGTCCAAAACCCGAAAAAGAGAATGGCTAAAACAAATTTTATATTTTTAAACGGAATGATTAAATCACTTATGTGTGCTGTTTCGCTATCGGTTTTGGAGCCTAATGGAAAGGGGGCGCGCAACAGGCTAAAGTAACCTAATAAACCGAAGATGGTTCCCAGTAGAAAAACCCAAGCAAAAGCCCAGATACGACTGTCTTCACTGGACAAGTCAAGAAATTGACCAATAGCAAAACCGGAAAGCATAGCAACGACAGTACTAATAATAGTTTGTTTGCCAGTATAGCGTGCTCTTATTGCTTCTGGGACAGCACGAGAGATCCACGTATTGTAGATAGGTCCGACAAGATTTCCACAAAATAAACTGATTATTATTGCTCCGACCATTGCAACGAGACGAAGACTTTCGGGAAGTACAAAGTAGATAAGGATTGGAGCGCATCTGAATAGTATTTCAATGAAACCAAAACCGATAATAATGCGTTTGTGTTCATGGACTTTTGAACTTAAGAATGGTGAAAGTAATTGAGTCAGAGTTAACAGATATGCCAAAGAAGTAAATAGGGCAACGAGTGATTCATCACCACCGACATGAAGAATGAATCCGGTAAATGCAGTGGTACCAAAGCCAACGGCTTGTCCCCAAGCTCCCCAAAGGCCGCTTGCGACTACAAAGGAATGCATTGCGCGGTTACTTTGGCCTCGACTTAGATTTGGTGGGGAGTCATCGGTCACTGTAGTAGATTTTTTTTCTGCGTAAAAGTTTCTGGTTGTTCAAAAAGAAAAAGTAAAAGCATTTTCCACAAAGTTTACTATCATTTTAAGATAACTTTCAGGAGAATTAAGATATGTTCGTAGTTGCTAATACAATTAGAAGTCAATTTTCCCCGGCTATAATTTGGATAGCGTCGTTCAAAGGCTTTTCTAGTCGAGCGCCGTATTGCTTTACGATCTGCGCTGCGGCGTAATTCCCAAGATATCCTGATTGATTTTCATCAAAAGAATGGGTAAGTCCATATAGTACGCCTCCGGCGAACATGTCTCCAGCTCCATTGGTATCAATTGCTTCTACAGAAAATCCTTCAATTTTATTCAATTTTGAATTACAAACCAGCAACGCACCATTTGCTCCGCAAGTTACGTAGGAAATTGGGGCAATCTTGCCCAAAGCGCTCGCGGCCTTTTCGCGTTGAGATTCGTTAGTGAGACTTGTCGCTTCTTGTTCGTTGCAAAATAGTAGATCTACCCCATTATTGAGAAGATAGGAGAAACGGTCTGAAAAAGTGGAAACCATGAACGGATCACTTAGTGTGATGGATACTTTCTTTTTGTATTTTCTGGCTAATTTTTGAGCTTTAAGGCAAGCCTCAAATCCATTCTCTGAGCTTAATAAATAGCCTTCTAGGTAAACGTAGTTACATTCAGTTATGCGATGTTCGTCAATTTGGTCGGGATTGATACTTTCGCTTACCCCCAATGAAGTAAGGAGTGTCCGGTCCGCGTCTGGCGTAATGAGGACGACACATCGTCCCGTGGTACCTTTTACCCGATGTAACTCCGAAGTTGATACACCGGCCTTCCGTAAATCTTTTTGATAAAAGCTGCCCATTTCATCTTGTCCGGTTAAACAAGAATAGAATGTTTTACCGCCAAACATGGCTACACCGATCATGGTATTTGCGGCAGATCCACCCGAAGACGAAGCAATAGGTTGGCTATCGATCTGGTCTATAAGTGCTGACTGTTTCTGATTGTCGACAAGTGACATTACGCCTTTTGCGACACCTAATTTGATAAGCTTTTCTGTTTGGATCCTATATTGGAGGTCTACAAGTGCATGTCCAACACCGTACACATCTAGTTGAACTGAAGGCATCCTCTTCCTTTCGAAATAAGCAAAACATGAATTAAAGATAATGAGCGAACTGATTATGGACAAAACGTGGCTACCCGACGGGCTATTGATTATATTATCAGCTTAAATTAATGTTATTAGTAATTTTGAGGGCTAAATGTCTCTTTGGCTACTACGTTTCACAGGTTGAATAAATTTATAGTATGGCAAAAAAATTCTCTCAAACTTTTCAAAGGAGGTTTTGTTATCGCAACGAAGGAAAATACTTTTACACGTGTTAATGAAGAAATTCGTGTCTCGGAAGTTCGATTAATAGGTGCTGATGGAGAACAGGTTGGTGTAGTAGAAACTTCCAAAGCCATGGAAATAGCAGATGAAGTTGAGTTGGATTTAGTCGAAATTGCGCCAGATGCCAAGCCACCTGTTTGTCGAATTGTGGACTATGGGAAATTTCGCTACGATAAAGAAAAAAAGGCCAAAGAGGCACGGAAGCGCCAAAAAAATGTTCAGATGAAAGGTATTCGCATCGCGGGTGCTAATATATCTGATCACGATCTGGAATATCGTGTTTCGCATATTCGTGAGTTCATAGAAAAAGGAAACAGGGTAAAAGTGAGTGTCCGATTTCGTGGGAGGCAGATGGCATATCAAGAGAAAGGACGCGAATTGTTGGGAACTCTAGCTAATAAGATCGAAGATATCGCTGTGGTAGATCAAGAGCCTAGGATGGAAGGTCGTGAAATGTCCTTAATCTTGCGTCCTGCTTAAGTTAGAATTTGTAGATTATAACTTATAATTTCTAAGTCGATCGTAATTGTTTAAAGGCTTGTGGTTGCCTTTATTGTGCTTTTATCTCAAAATCTTTAGCGCCGCCTAAGCCTGCTATTACAGGAAAAGATCGAGAGCGGGGCATACCGTCTTGTGGTATGTAGCGAACTTGAGGGTTGAAATAGGCATAAAGAGCGGTATTTCGAGAATGTTCTGAACTGTTTGGACCGGAACCGTGAATGAGTTTACTGTGGAAAAAAAGTGCGGATCCAGGAAGTAGCGGTACTTCAAGCTGATTTGGGTCGTTGGTCTTTTGAGATTCGGGCGATTTTGAATTGGGTGGTTTGGCTATATGCCCCCATTCCTTTAATTCAGAAAGATGACTTCCAGGGAGAACTTTTATACAACCGTTGTCTACCGTGCTTTCGTCGATTGCAATACTGACAGTGACGAGATTCGGCGGGTCGATAGGCCAGTACGCTCCGTCTTGATGAAAAGCGTGTTCAGATCCATGAAGTGCCGGTTTGAGCATGAGAGTACTCCTGAACAAGATTAGATCTGGGCCGAGCAATTCTTTGACTATGGAAACTATAGATTCATGCCGCGCCAACTGAAAGAATAGTTCAGAGTGGTTCTGCGTATTTTCTATTTTTCGTAATACCGGTGATTTTACTTTTTGGTTTGATTTTTCTAAATAAGGTTCGATTTGAAAATCGCTGTCTTCAATCGCACTGGATTTTATAAGAAGGTTTGCCGTCTGGTGCAAAGTGTTTATTTCCCGTCGACACTTGATGATTTCGTTTTCGTTAAGCAGGTTCTTGCCAATCAGGTAGCCATTTCTTTCGAAAAGATTTTTTTTTGAATGCGTATAATTCAATTTCTTACCTCCGAGTTTGAGAGGCTGCTTAGTACGTTTATAGGTAAAGTCTGAGGTATTGTATGTCAATAGGTTATAGGAGGAAAATATAGTTTAAGTATGCATCAAATATTCCCTTTTTTAAATTGGCTTCCCGATTTAAGGAGTCGTAAAACCTTGGTTGCCGATTTAGTGGCTGGATCGACAGTTGCCATGGTTATCATACCGCAGTCTATGGCTTACGCGGATTTGGCTAATTTACCTCACATATATGGTCTTTATGCTGCGTGTGTTGGGCCAGCTATTGCTGCACTTTTTGGATCATCTCGCCATTTGGCTACTGGTCCGGTTGCGATGGCCTCCTTAATCAGTGCCGCTACTGTACAGAGCGTAGTTCCGAAAGGCAGCGATTTGTTTATAGATTATGCTTTGTTATTAGCCCTTTTAGTTGGCATACTGCGATTGTTAATGGGATTAATTCGGCTTGGTTCTTTAGTAGACCTTTTGTCTGTGCCAGTAATTGCGGGTTTTACGAATGCAGCAGCGTTAATTATAGCCACGTCTCAGTTGGATAAAATATTCGGAGTTGCTCCATCTGATATTGAACCACATATGGTAGGGGTTTTTGACGTGTTATGGCGCGCTATGAATCAAAGCCAAGGGAGTACGATCCTGATTGCTATTTGTGCGGTTGCAGTTATGTTGGTTTTGCGTTACCATTCGCCTCGTTGGCCAGATGTCCTTATTGCCGCGATTGTCACATCCGTCGGTTCATGGTATTTAGGTTACGGCGGAAAGGTCATTGGAGTTGTGCCAGCTGGTTTGCCTGAATTTAAATGGCCAATGTTTTCGCTTGATGCAGCTGTAGCATTGCTACCGGGTGCGTGTGTTTTGACTATGGTTGGCCTGATGGAGGCTATGGCAATTGCTAAAACCATTGCAACTGAGTCGAAGCAGGAGATTGATACGAATCTCGAATTATACGGACAGGGTTTGGCTAACATTGTGGGCAGTTTTTTCAGTAGTTTTGTTGTATCTGGTTCATTCTCTCGATCGGCTATTAATTTTCGAAGTGGGGCTCAAACAGGCTTCAGCTCTTTAGTGACGAGTGTATTGGTGGCTTTTGTTTTAATGTGGTTTACTCCAATTCTTCATTATTTACCTCAGGCGACTCTTGCAGCAATTATATGCCTTTCTGTCGTGAATTTGATTCGTGTAACCCCATTAATACAGTCTTGGCAGGTGCATTGGCAAGATGGTGCCATAGGTGTAATTACATTTTTTACTACTTTAATATGGGCACCTAATTTACAAGTTGGAATTGGTTTGGGTGTTGGCCTTTCCCTTGTTTTAAACCTCTATCGAACTATGCGTCCCAATGTGGTGTTTCTAACTCGACATTCTGATGACATGTTAGGCCCTGCGACCTTGGACGAACTGGATCCAGACTTAAAGGTAGTTATAATGCGTTTTGATGGAAGATTGTATTTTGGCTCAAGTCGTTATTTTGAAGATAGAGTATTAGATGTTGTGGCTCATGTTCGTGAACTACGTTTCCTTGTTATTGATGCAGGTGGAATAAATTATATAGATGCCACTGGAACCAACACGCTAATTACAGTCATAGAAAGACTAAAATCAGCCGGAATCGAAGTACATTTCTCTAGAATTAAAGAACAGGTTCGAAATGCAATGGAGCGTTGTGGAATCTCTGAACAGACTGAAAGCAGGCGATTTTTTCGATGGAATCAACATGCTTTAGAATTCATAGGGGCTAGAATAGCTCACGAAGATAGTAAACCGCCAGATTCAGATTAATAGACTTTCTTGAATTTTAGAATCGTGGCTCGGAGGGTGAGGAATCATCATCATTTTGTCCCTTATTCAGCTGTTCTTTGATCGAGGCTACTTTAGCATCGGCCTCGGTTACAAGAGCCTCTTTTTGCTCTCGAGCTTCTAATACCTCTTCAGCAATATCAAGGGCAGCAAGAATCGCAATGTCTAATACATTACGATGCCGCCCAGCATTTTCTGCAGCCGTTCGCATCTTTTTATCAAGGTAATCTGCTGCTTGCTTAATATATTCTGTATCTCGCTTTTCGCTAGTAGCTAGGTGAAACTTTTTATTGAATATTTCTACGGCAACCGCTTTTTCCTTTGTCATTGGATGCCCTCTAAGAGCTTCGGTAAATGTGAGATTTTATTTTTGGTGTAAGCCACCGCAGAAGTAAGTTACGATATGGTTTTCTTTGCGGCCAAATAAGCGCGCAAAGTGGAGGCCTCCGTGATCTCCCCTAGTCCCGGAAGCCCCCTCTTTTGCGCGCTTTGCGCGCCACCATATGGTTATAAAGGTCAATATATTGTGGTCATATAGTTTTGTCAACTATATGTTGTAGCTTTTTAGCTCGTAATGTTGTCTATGTGCAAGAAAAAACTCGTTGTATGTTGAAGTTGGCATTGGGTTTAGTCGGTCGAATATTGTAGGAGGTTTTACTATTCACATTGTGTCGGTTACTTAAATCACAGAAGTTACTATTTTAGAATTAAAACTAGGATTTTAGAGTAACAAAACGCTATTTTTTAAAAATATTTGACGGCGAATTACAAGCACTCTAAATTTTTATAAATACCTGCTCATCTTGCATCATAACTATTTTATTTTCAAAGGATTAAACTCCCGGTGGTTGACGAATTAAAAGCAGCCTTGCTAAGAGAACAGATTCGTGGGGAGGTTCGTTTTGATGAATCGGCACGAGTTCTTTATAGAACAGATGCGAGTATTTACGAAATGGAGCCGATTGGCTTGGTACTTCCTCGAGATGAGCAAGATGTGGTTACGCTTACCCGCTGGGCGCTAGACCACGATGTATCGATTTTGCCCCGAGGGGGGGGTACTAGCCTTGCTGGCCAGTCGGTCGGTTCCTCAGTACATGTAGATTTTTCGAAATACATGAATCACATTGGAGAACTCAACTCGGAAGAGCGTTGGGTATGGGTTCAACCCGGCGTCGTGCTAGATGAACTGAACGAATTTCTTCGTCCACATGGCCTACTTTTTGGTCCTGATGTTTCAACAAGTAGTCGTGCAAATATAGGAGGAATGATAGGGAACAATTCTTGTGGTGCCCGTTCAATTATTTACGGGAAGACAATAGATCATGTTCTAGAACTCCACGTGGTCCTTGCGGATGGCCAACTAATAAAAATGCCGGCTCTTGATGGCGAATCTTATCAAAAAAAAGCGAAACAAGCGGACCTTGAGGGGCAAATTTACTTGAGGATAAGTGAGTTGCTTGAGGCAAACCACAAAGAGATTCGGGATCGTTTCCCACAGGTAATGCGAAGGGTTTCTGGATATAACCTAGATGCATTTTTGGATTCCGATGTTCTAAATTTAAGTAATCTTGTTGTTGGTTCCGAGGGGACATTGTGCTCAGTTGTGGGAGCAAAATTGAATCTTGTTCCGTTACCAAAAAATAAAGGATTGGTCGCAATTCACTTTGATGATTTGAATGAGTCTCTTGAAGCTAACATAGAAACTCTTGAGACCGGTCCTGCTTCAGTAGAATTGACGGACAAATTATTGTTGGATTTGACTAAAGCTTCCATCGAACATGCCCCCCGCAGGCAATTTTTACAGGGCGACCCAGAAGCAATATTATTTGTGGAATATTATGCTGAATCTCTAGAAGAGCTTGAGAATAAAATGGATCTTCTGGAAACTCGAATGAGACAAAAAGGTTTGGGATATGCCTATGTCCGTGCCTTGGCCGCGTCAGACCAGGCTAATATGTGGGCACTTAGGAAAGCCGGATTAGGGCTGTTGATGGGTATGAAAGGGGATGCAAAACCTACTTCGGGAGTAGAAGATATATGTGTCCCGCCAGTGCATTTGCCAGAATTTGTTCGGCGCGTACAGAAATCTATGAAATCTCATGGAGTTGATGCCACTTACTATGGTCACTGTAGCGTGGGTGTCCTTCACATTCGCCCGGTTCTAAATCTTAAAGATCCAAATGGAATAAAGATTTTGCGTGCTCTTGAAGAGGAAATGAGTGATATGGCGCTCGAGTACGGAGGAGCTATGTCCGCCGAACATGGTGACGGGCTCGCTCGAAGTGAATGGATCCCCAAAATGTTTGGTGAACAGATAGTAAGTGTGTTCGAACAAACGAAAGAGGCTTTTGATCCTAACGGTTTAATGAATCCCGGAAAGATTGTTCATGCTCAGAAGATGGATGAAAACCTACGTTACGGAGCAACATACGTAGCTAACAACTCTGAAACCTTTTTCACCTTTGATTCAGAAGGCGGGTTTCAAGAGGCAGTCGAACTTTGCTCAGGAGTAGGTCAATGCCGCAAGAAATTGGTTGGGACCATGTGCCCTTCCTATATGGCAACCCTTGAAGAAGAGCATTCGACCAGAGGCCGGGCAAATGTGCTAAGGGCTGCTTTGAGCGGCAGTCTTGAGGGCGGTTTGCAAAATGAAGTAGTTTATCAAGCGATGGATTTGTGTTTGGAGTGTAAGGCGTGTAAGTCTGAGTGTCCTTCAAATGTGGATATGGCTAAACTAAAATACGAATATTTGGCACATTATTATGGAAAACACGGATTTCCTATTCGTTCCTATCTCTTTGGATATATCGGAATCCTTGCACGAATAGTATCGACGTTTGCTCCTATTTCAAATTGGATAGCAAATAGTTCAATTAATCGATGGTTTCTAGATTGCTTTCTCGGTGTGGATCGCAGACGCAAATTGCCTGAGTTTACTTCCCTTACTTTCTCGAAATGGTTTCGGAAACATAGGTCTCCAAACAGTGTTAAAGGAACTGTTGTTTTGTTTAACGACACGTTCTCTGAATATGAAGAACCGGGTATAGCAATTGCCGCTACTAAGATTCTTGAATCTGCTGGGTATGAGGTGGTTTTGGAGACGAAAAAGGTTTGTTGTGGTAGGCCATTAATTTCGAAGGGGTTTTTGAAACAAGCCAAGGAAAATGCACGTAAAAACATTGAAGTTTTGCTTCCGTATGTTGAAAATGAAATTCCGATAGTTGGAATTGAGCCAAGTTGTATTCTAAGCTTTAGAGATGATTATCTTGATTTGTTGCCAGGAAAGGATGCGCAGCGAGTAGCAAATAACGTTTTTATGCTTGAGGAATTTCTTGCTTTAAGAGCAAGGGAGGGAGATTTAGATCTACGGTTTTCCTCCGAAAATCGAAAAATTTGGTTGCATGGGCATTGCCATCAAAAAGCACTCGTCGGTACAGAGGCTACATTAGAGGTTTTGCGCCTGGCTGAAAATTTTGACGTTAATGAGATCCCGTCAGGCTGCTGTGGAATGGCGGGAAGCTTTGGTTATGAAAAGGAGCATTATGAAGTTTCTAAGGCGATTGGCCAAAGCAGATTGTTTGATGTTATTGAACAGATTGCAGATACAGACGAAGTTGTTGCTGTTGGAACATCGTGCCGTCATCAGATCGCTGATTTTACGAAACATCAAGCTAGACACTGGACAGAAGTATTGATAGAAGTAATTGAGTAGGTTTAATAACTTTCTAAATTTTTAATTACGAGGGGATTCCAAGATGGCATTTAATGTCAAACAAAGAGGGCGTGTCACATATTATTCCGGAGGAGATCGTCCAACATTATCGGCATTGGTCACCGAAGATATTGGTGAGGGCGACTTGAAGATATATTTTGCTGGTTTAACGGGAGGTTATTCCGCGCAGGGAGTTTTAAATAGAGACGAGTTAGTTAGGATGGAGCCGATTAAAGAAGTGGAAATGGTTTTTCGTTCATGGGAGAAGTGGCTTCAGGAAGCAGAAATTTGCGAGTCAATATCACAGATAGATTTTTTGGAGGTTCATGCCTTTGGAGCTCAGCCTAAAGACGTCAACCCTATAGTTGAACCGGTTCGTTTTCACGAGGAGCAACAGAGAATTTATAAGGAATATGCTGAAGCATATAGCTGTTTTTTTGCGGAGCAAATGCCGGACACGGGGGTCCCCTCAAGGTTTACTGTTCATGTTGTTGATTTTCCGGATAAGGCGGCGTCTTATGAATTTTACAGTGTCGGTCTTTTTCAAAAATCTTTGCATGAGAAATAGAGGTTTTCGAAGGCCAATCTAAGGGAAAGTAAAAGCAGAAGAAGGATATGGGGTTTAATGTCAAAAAACGTGGGCGGATCATCTATTACTTTGGGGGGGGATGTGCCCACAATATCTTCACTTGTTACAGAGACCACAAACTTAGGTGGTTTAAAGATATAATTTGCAGGCTTGAAAGTGGTTTTTCCGCTCAGGGGTGTCCTAATAATTGATCAACTGATTCGTATGAAGCCCTCACAGGAAGTGGAAATGGTATTTAGGTGCTGGGAAAAGAGGCTTAAGGAGGTCGGAATTTGCGAGTCGATAGGAGAGATAGATTTTTTGGAGATTCATGCTTTTTTGCGGAGCAAATGTCGGATACCGGAGTACCCTCAAGATGCACAGTACACGTAGCTGATTTTCCAGATAAAGTAGCGTCATACGAATTTTGTGGTGTAGGTCTTTACCAAAATCCTGTATAGAAAAGTGAGAGGATAGTCCTTATAGGGAGGAGTTTCACGCGGGGTTGTAATAACTCGGTAAAAAAATATACTGTTGTATTTCTTTGTTTTGTGTTCTTGGAAGAATTAGCGGATTTATTGTCTCACTTTGATCTATTATTTTGTTTTTCGGAAAATTTTCTTCCATTTATCAAAATTTCTTCAGATGTAAATGGAAGAGGCATAATTTTTCCATTTAAGTTTCCAGGATCGGTAACCACGGTCGTCTCCTGATGCCAGTATTCTTTTGAGATATATGCAAGGGCAATCACTCCGGTACGTGATGATGAACTGCTTGAGGTTATGGTCCCGGCGAGTTTCCCGTTCAATTTTAGCTTAGTTCCCGGTTCTGGAACAACCCTTCCGTCGAACAAGACCCCGCAAAGAGTTTTCTTGATTTTTTCATAAGCCTCAAGGCGCGCAATGATTTCTTGTCCGATATAACATCCTTTTTCTAAGCTTATTGCTGAACCTAAGCCGGCCTCCCATGGGTTATGATTTTTGTTGAGTTCGTTGGGACTTGTAGGAAGACCCAATTCTATTCGGGCATTGTTCCACGATGTTTCTCCTACCGGTATGGCCCCAGCGGTTTCAAGTTGTTGCCAGAGGTGAGAAGCATGCCCCTTGTTCACGATCACCCGTACGCTATGATGTCGGCCGAAAGGCCGTAAGCAGAGCCAGCTTTCGGGAGGGGTTTGAGACGATTGAAGGAGTTTATGTGGCAAGGATTTTTCAATGTTAATCTGAAAAGCTGAAGAAATCACTTTTTCTGCTTCCGGACCCAAAACTTCTATCATTTCACTCTGGGTTTCTATGTTAGTTAACGTCATTTCTTCAGAGAAGGTATATTTGTCTAACCAGGCGCAAATATCTTGTGTGGATTCTGGGCTAAGGATACAAAGAGTTGTTCCCTCATAGTGATAGAATACGCCTAAGTCGAGGATTCTTCCTTTAGCTTCTGTGAAAATCGATTCTATCCCTGCTCCACTCTTAAGAGTTTCAACGTCATTTGTAGTCATACGTTGAAGAAAATTCAGATGATCTTTACCCGAAATCAAAAGGCGTCCCCAGTGACTACAGGGAAGAATGGCCACAGAATTAATTAAGGCGTCAGTTTCTCGTTCTACGTCACCGAAGTCTGTTACGATATGACTCTGTTCACGATGCCCTATATTACTCCATTTGGCGCCGCGTTCTGAGAGTAATTTATGAAGCATTTTCCTAATATGACTCCTGTATGAATTCTAAATAATAAGGTTAATTCCGCTTGACAAGCTCAAATGTGGATCGGATCTCCGGGTGTTTTTCTACCTCTCATCTATAAAAAGAGTTCGCAGTTGAACTCCTGATTTGGTAACTAGGACTTTTGAAAGGGCAATGTGGTAGGGCATCGGTCCTGAATGCCTCACCGCCGGAATACAAATCATAAGGTCGTTCCCCTAAGTCATCAGCGGATTTTATGTCCAGGGTTTCTTGGTCCTGAGAGAATCTATAGAATATGTATTTGATTATCAGTCAGACAACTGAGATCTTCGTTTGCTCCAATCTAAATTTGTGGTGTTGTCTCGGCAATAATTAGAGCTTGGATTCCCTTCTTCCCAAAAGTCTTTTGAAGTTCAGAATATAGAAGGTGTTGTTCGTTACTTCTCTTAATTTTCTCTTCAAGATTTTTCGACGTTTCAAAGTGTTCCTCATCCTTTTTACAGTCTTGGTCCAGGGCACCTTTCCTCGTATTATATTCTTCTCTCTTTCTGGAAGTTTCATCATAATTTTTAGTTGTCTGTTTTTCTTGACTCTAACTATCTTCTAAGTTGGCAGCATTGGATTCAATGTTTTCCGAGTATTTGGCGAATTCACGTTGGTGGGTTGCACTAGGATTGCAGGTCTTGTAAGCATCCCCGGAAAAAATAACGAGTTCGGTTTTTTCTTCGATGGCCATTTCAAAAGCATATTTAAGAGACTGTAATACTTTCAATGTTCGAGTATGTATGCCTGTTCCGGGATCGATCAGCTCTTAGTTTTCCACTCCTATGTGAAGGTCCACAAAATGTAGTAGGTTCATATTTTGATAGTGTTTCTGGCTTAATAGTCTGTTATTGTTTGGGCAAAATATAGCCAACATCCATACACTGGCAAACGATTTGCGACCTCTAAAGATCTTGCATTTCGGTAATATATGGTGTATATTGCAACACGAATGATTTTGATGCGGAGGCGTTGGTCGCTTCCGCTTTTCTATTAGTTATCCTTACTGGGTCAGAAAGCCATGAGTGAAGTTTATCTGTCGAGAGACGGGTTGGAAAAGCTCAAAGATGAATTACGGGAACTCAAAGAGAAAGAGCGTCCCACTGTGCGTGAATCGCTTCAACGGGCACGAGAATTTGGTGATTTATCGGAAAATGCTGAGTATACTGCGGCAAAAGAGAGGCTAATGTTCCTCGAACAGCGAATAAATAAACTTGAAGATACGCTCAGTCGTGCTACACTTCTGGAGAACGAATCCATTCCAGAGGACAAGGTCTATATCGGTGCCACTGTTGAACTTGTGGACTTGAAAAGCGATAGACAACTGGTTTATACCCTAGTAGCTCCTGAGGAAGCCGATTTCGAGGCAGGAAAAATTTCGACCACCTCTCCAATTGGAAAGGGCCTATTAGGTCATTCAGAGGGAGAAGAGGTAGAAATTAAAGTGCCAGCAGGCATGCTCAATTATAAGATAATTAGTATTTCTCGTTAATGTGTTAGGCCAGTGGTTCCCTCTCAATTCTTGTGTTACATCAACTGTTTAAAGCGTATTTTAGCTCACGGAATCTGCGATCCCTCCATAAGTTTTGTTTATTTTATTCTAAGGCGCTGTTTATATGTGGAAGGAGAATGTCAGAAAGCCATAGGCCTTAGTGTTTTATCAATGTAACTAGGTGTTTTCTGTTGTGTTTGTGTCGACAATGCGTTTTACATGCGGTGCTCCACAGTCTTGACAGTTGTAATTATTAAGAGTACATTTCTACTTTTATAGTTTAATTTTGTATAGTTTAATTTCGAAATTTAAGAGCACGTGGGCGGGAGTAGCTCAATTGGTAGAGCGCCAGCCTTCCAAGCTGGATGTCGCGGGTTCGAGCCCCGTCTCCCGCTCCATTTTTTGGAAAAAGGGAGCCGGTGTAGCTCAGTCGGTAGAGCGCATCCTTGGTAAGGATGAGGTCACCAGTTCAAATCTGGTCATCGGCTCCAGAATTTGTGTTGTTTTCGGTAAACTCATGGGTAGGAATAAAAAATGCCAAGAGAGCAGATAACATTGGAGTGCGAAGGTTGCAATCGACGCAACTATACTGCGACGAAAAACCGTCGGACGCAGCCAAGTCGAGTAGAGTACAAGAAATATTGTCGTTTTTGTCGTAAGCATTGTCAACATAAAGAGACCCGCTAGATTTAGGGTAGGGTCGTAGCTCAATTGGTAGAGCTCCGGTCTCCAAAACCGGCGGTTGCAGGTTCAAGTCCTGCCGGCCCTGCCAGTTTAGTTATACAATAGTTTCGGACAAGAAAGTAATGTGGTTAAAATTATCAACTTTTGTGAGTGAAGTCAGGGCAGAGTTTGGCAAAGTGAGTTGGCCATCTCGTGAGTCGCTGATAAATTCGACTAACGTAGTGCTTCTGTTTTCCGTGGGGTTTGCAGTTATCGTGGGACTCTTTGACCTTGTAGTTTCCTTTTTAAGGAGCGTTCTGCTTGGTTAGGCTTGGGGTATAGAGATGGCAAAGTGCTGGTACGCCCTACATACATATTCTGGGCATGAAAATAAAGTTAAGGCCCACTTGGATTTGCTGGTTGAGTCAAGTGTAGCTGATGGAGCAATAGAACAAGTAGTGGTCCCGACAGAAGAAGTAGTAGAATTGCGGGCTGGCAAAAAGCGAGTCACGAAGAAAAGGTTTCTTCCGAGTTATGTACTTATTGAAATGGAGATGTCTAAAGATGCGTGGCATGCAGTAACAAATATTCCGGGTGTTACAAATTTTGTTGGACCCGCTCGTCGACCAGCGCCCTTACGGCAAGAAGAGATCGACCATATTTTGGGGCACATAGACAGACGGAAAGATCAAGAAGTCGTGGAGATCCCATTTGTGGTTGGTGAGCATGTAAAGGTCAACGATGGAGCGTTCAAAGATTTTGTGGGTACAGTAGAGGAGGTTTTGCCGGAGAAACGTCGTCTAAAGATCATGATTAGTATTTTTGGTCGGGGTACTTCAGTTGAGCTGGATGTTTTGCAGGTAGGACTGGCTGAAGAAGGTAATGGTTAAATAGTTATTTAAGAAAAGGGGTTTTCGTCAAATGGCGAAGAAGGAAATCGGACAGATTAAGCTTCAGATTCCGGCAGGTCAGGCTACACCGACACCTCCTGTGGGGCCCGCTTTGGGCCAACATGGCGTGAATATCATGGAGTTTTGTAAGGCTTTTAATGCAGAAACTCAAGAGCAGTCGGGTTTGGTAATTCCTGTGGTGATTACGGTTTTTGCAGACCGTAGTTTTGCTTTTATCACTAAAACCCCTCCCGCGGCAGTGCTCCTGTTGAGGGCTGCGAAGATAGAAAAAGGATCAGGTGTGCCGAACCGGGATAAGGTAGGGACGGTCTCTTCCGATCAAGTACGTGAGATTGCGGAATTAAAAATGCCGGACCTCAATGCGGCGTCTATCGAATCAGCGATGTCGATGATTTGTGGTACAGCGCGCAGTATGGGATTGTTGGTTGAATAGTCGAATCAAAGAAGAGGATTAACAGCAATGGGTAGAGGGAAAAAATACGAGCAAGCGGTAGCATCATTTGATAGGGATGCGACTTACTCCTGGGAAAACGCCATTGAGTTGCTCAAGGGGTTTCCTCAAAAAAAATATGATCAGACAGTTCACATCACTATGAACCTTAGTATTGATGGGCGCCAGGCGGATCAGATTTTACGTGGCACTGTTATGTTGCCTAATGGAACAGGTAAAGATTTGCGAGTCCTTGTCGTGACCCAGGGGCCACTCGTTCAGGTTGCGGAAGATGCGGGTGCAGACATTGTTGGAGGGGCTGAACTTGTCCAAAAAATTGAGGGGGGCTGGCTGGATTTTGACTTATTGATAGCCTCACCGGACATGATGGGGCAAGTCGGAAAACTTGGCCGAGTTCTTGGCCCAAGGGGTCTTATGCCAAATCCTAAAACGGGTACGGTCACCCGTGAAATTGAAAAAGCCGTTAGCGAGGCTAAGGCCGGCCGTGTAGAATACAGGGCTGATAGTAAATCTGGTAATAACGCTCAGGCCCCTATTGGTAAGATGTCCTTTGATGAAGAAGCGCTTGTTGAGAATGCGCGTGCTTTCGCTGATGCTATCTTGCGTGCGAAACCGGCTTCGGCAAAAGGACAGTTCGTCCGAAAATGTGTTGTGTCTGCTGCGATGGGGCCGGGTATCAAGATCGATCGAGCACTTTTGGCAGCGTAGCGGTAACCTGATTGAGATAACGAGGAGCAGAATGCCAACTACAGAAAAAGTAGAAAAAGTAGAGGAGCTTGCGGCCGCATTGGCCGATGCAAAGGCCATCTATTTAGCGGATTTTACAGGTATTGATGTTGCGCGTGTCACAGATCTGCGCAATAAATTAAGGGATGCGGATGTTGGTTATCAGGTTGTGAAAAATCGGCTTGCGAAGCGGGCGGCAGAGGCTGCAGGCCTGGATGGTCTAAATGTCTACCTCGATGGGCCAACTGCTATAGCTATATCTAAAGAAGACCTTATTGCTCCAGCAAAAATACTACAAGAGCTGGCTGATGAAGAAGGGCAGTTCGAAATTAAATCAGGGTTTGCTGATGGTAAGATGCTTTCGTCGGAAGATATTAAAGCTCTTTCAAAGCTTCCGTCGCAAGAAGAGCTAATTGCTAAGGTTCTTGGTAGCGTGCAGAGTCCGTTGTATGGTCTCGCAGGCGTATTGAATGGACTGCTTCGGAATCTTGTTGGTGTTGTTGCGGCAATAGAGGAAAAAGAGAAAGCAGGTAGTGCTGAATAGTTTTAACTGAATTACGAAAAAATACTGTTAAATTTGAAGATATATCCTTAGGAGGACAGAGCAAATGAGTGAAGAAACAGTTGCAAGTGAAAAAGTTGCTGAAATTATAGAGACGATTGGCGGATTGACGGTTCTTGAGTTGGCAGAACTAGTTAAAGCTCTTGAAGAAAAATTTGGTGTCTCTGCCGCCGCTCCGGTTATGATGGCTGGTGGTGATGGTGGTGGTGGTGAAGCCGCTGCCGAAGAAAAGGATTCATTTGATGTAGTCCTGGCTGGTGCGGGCGACAAAAAGATTCAGGTAATTAAGGTAGTTCGTGAGATTACCGGCCTAGGCCTGAAAGAGGCCAAGGCAATGGTCGATGAGGCTCCAAAGCCGGTAAAAGAGGGGGTTGGCAAAGACGAGGCTGAAGAGGTTAAGAAAAGCCTGGAGGAGGCTGGCGCGACCGTGGAAGTCAAATAAAGAGCATCGATTTTTAGGGTTACCGAACACGAGGTAAACAGGGTAGGGTTTTCTTTGTTTACGGATAGGCCTCGACGCCTATCGAAAGCTCATGATAACGCCACGATACTTTTTGAGATAGGTAGTTGGTGGTCGCGGGCTTTTACAATAACCATACAAGAGGAGCTTGTACTTTGGCCAAGAAGGATGTTAGCATAGATAGGCGCTCTTTCGGAAAGATTAAAGAAGTAGTGGATATGCCGAATTTGCTATCGGTTCAGATCGACTCCTATGAAGACTTTTTGCAGGTCGAAACGTCCCCTAGGCAACGTCAACGCAGAGGGTTGCACCTTGTCTTCGAGAGCGTTTTCCCCGTCACGGATGCTCAGGGCCTACACACGCTTGATTACGTGGATTACTCGATTGGGAATCCACGCTATAGCCAGGAGGAGTGTAGGGAGCGTGGTATGACCTACGCGGCACCGTTAAGGGCGACTTTACGTTTAGTTACTCGCGACAAAGAGCTTGAAGATAAGCCTATCAAAGATATAGTTGAGCAACCGGTTTTTCTCGGAGAACTTCCGTTAATGACCGATCAGGGCACGTTTATTGTGAACGGTGCAGAGAGAGTTGTTGTTAGCCAGTTGCACCGCTCGCCCGGGGTGTTCTTTGATGAGACGGTCCATCCTAACGGTAAGGATCTTTATTCAGCGAGAATACTGCCAGCTAAGGGGCCTTGGTTGGAATTCAGCTTAGATATAAATGATATAATGTATGTCCACATAGACCGTCGTCGGAAGTTGCCTGTTTCATTGCTATTGAAGGCACTGGGATTTTCCAAAAACGGTGAAGTCCTAAGCCTATTTCGGGACGATGAAGAAAAAGAATTGCCTGTGGATGAAGAATTGCTGGGGCGGCATTATACCGGTAAGGATTTAGTGAACAAAAAAACGGGTGAAATAATACTCGAATCTTTTGATGAAATATCCGAGAGCGTATTGGAGGCTTTGAAGGAAGCAGGAATTAAGAAGCTTAAAGTGCTGAAGGCTCCAGAAGGTACCGATCCGGGGATCATGGAAAACACGCTTAATAAGGATCCGAGTACTGATGAAGAGGATGCATTGACGCGAGTTTACAATCTACTCCGTCCCGGTGATCCTCCTAATATTGAGACCGCCCGTGGCTTATTAGAGCGTCTGTTCTTTAAAGCAAAAAGGTACAACTTGGGGGATGTTGGCCGGTATCGGATAAACCGTCGGCTGGATGTCGGTATTCCTTTTGAGAGCACTGTTCTCTACCTTGAAGACTTTCTAACTATCATCCGATACCTTATGGGTCTCCGTGTAGGGCAGGGTAATACTGACGATATTGATCATCTGGGTAATCGTCGTGTTCGCTTGGTTGGAGAATTGCTGGCTAATCAGTTCAGCATTGGGTTAACGCGTATGGCTCGTACGATACGAGAGCGCATGGGATTGCGCGATGAGGAGAATAAGGTGACTCCTCACGACTTGGTGAACGCTCGTACTGTTTCAACTGTGATTCAGGCATTTTTTGGTTCAAGTCAATTGTCTCAATTCATGCAGCAAACGAACCCACTTGACGAATTGACGCATAAACGTCGGTTGAGTGCTTTAGGGCCAGGAGGATTGAGCAGGGATCGTGCTGGCTTCGAGGTTAGGGATGTTCACTACACGCATTATGGCCGTATTTGTCCGATAGAAACGCCTGAAGGACCGAATATTGGGCTGATTTCATCACTAAGCACATACGCTCGTGTAAATTTATTTGGGTTTTTAGAGACACCTTATCGCAAGGTCGTCGATGGGCGAGTTACTTCTGATATCGAGTACTTGACTGCTGCTGAGGAAGACAAGTTTACAATCGCACAGGCTAATGCACCAATAGACGATAATGGCAACTTTTTGGATTCTTTAGTGAAGGCGCGTCAACGAGATGATTATCCGATGATTGGTCCAGAGGAACTTGATTATATGGATGTTTCGCCTAAGCAGCTCGTAAGTGCTGCGGCGGCATTGATCCCCTTTTTGGAGCATGATGATGCGAACCGTGCTTTGATGGGAAGTAATATGCAGCGTCAAGCTGTGCCGCTTTTGTTTACCCAAGCACCCTTTGTTGGGACCGGTATGGAAAGTAAAGTGGCGCAAGATTCTGGAGCAGTGGCTATAGCTCGAAATCCGGGTGAAGTGGTAAGTGTCAACGCGAAAAAGATTGTGGTTAGCCGAGACAAAAAACGCAGTACGCCACTTACCCCGCTAGATGTTGCAGACGTTGATGAATATAATCTGATAAAGTTTTCGCGATCGAACCAAGACTGCTGTATCAACCAGCGGCCGCTGGTTGAGGTGGGCCAAAAAGTTTCAAGAGGTCAAGCATTAGCTGACGGGGCAGCAACTGAGCGGGGTGACTTGGCTCTTGGTATGAACGTTAGAGTAGCCTTTATGCCATGGAATGGCTATAACTTTGAAGATGCGATTGTTATCAGCGAACGACTTTTGAAACGTGATGTGTTTACGTCTGTTCACATAGAAGAATTTGAAATGCAGGTACGCGATACAAAGCGAGGTCAGGAAGAGATTACACGCGAAATTCCCAATGTCAGTGATACTGCTGTTCGAAATTTGGATGATGAAGGGATCATACGGATCGGAGCAGAAGTTGGTCCTGGCGATATTCTTGTTGGTAAAGTAACGCCGAAAGGTGAAAGTGAACTTTCGCCCGAGGAGCGACTGCTTCGCGCAATTTTTGGAGAAAAAGCTGGGGACGTTCGAGATGCATCGCTGAAAGCTCCTCCCGGTATGGAGGGCGTTGTTATTGACCGCAAAGTGTTTTCTCGAAAAGAACGAAGTGAGACGTCGCGCCGAAAGGAAAAAAAGGCTATCGAGGAAATTGAAGTGAACGCAGTTGCAAAAAAAGAACAACTTTCTGCTGAGCGCAACGAGATGTTGTTAAATATTTTGGGAGAGACGAAACTTAATCGTTTGCGCTCGAATGAAGACGATTCCGTAGTTGTTCGTGAGGGGACTCTTGTTTCTCAGCGTCTTTTAGATCGGATCGATCTTTCGGAATTGACGCCAGATGCTGGTTGGACTGAGAGCGAAAAAGTCAATGCTCAGGTGGATAAGTTGCTGCGTTATGCAACGGAACAATTGCTCCTTGTAGATGAGCAGAAGGAAAGAAGCATCGAACGATTGACGCGTGGTGATGAATTACCACCAGGAATTGCTCAATTGGTTAAGGTCTATGTCGCAAAGAAGCGAAAGCTTTCAGTTGGAGACAAAATGGCCGGTCGACATGGGAATAAGGGGGTTGTGGCTTACATTGCTCCGGAGGAAGATATGCCGTTTGGCGAGGATGGAACTCCTGTAGACATTGCTTTAAATCCACTAGGTGTCCCTTCTCGAATGAACCTTGGTCAAATTTTTGAGACGCATTTGGGGATGGCAGCGAATGCTTTAGGTATGCATGTGGCTACTCCAGTTTTTGATGGTGCGTCTTTGGATGAAGTGCACTCCCTTTTGGCCGAAGCTGGGTTGTCCAAGGATGGTAAGCAGGTTTTGTATGATGGAAGAACGGGAAACAAGCTAGAAAAAAGGGTTACCGTAGGTTATATCTATATGCTCAAGTTGTCTCATTTGGTGGCTGATAAGATTCATGCAAGGTCGATAGGACCTTATTCTCTTGTAACGCAACAGCCTTTGGGTGGGAAAGCTCAATTCGGAGGTCAGCGCTTTGGTGAGATGGAAGTGTGGGCCTTGGAAGCATACGGTGCTGCCTACACACTTCAAGAGATGTTAACCGTTAAGTCGGACGATGTTGCAGGTCGTTCAAAGATTTATGAAGCCATTGTAAAGGGCGAAAATCCTCCAGAGCCGGGAATACCGGAATCATTTAACGTATTGGTGAAGGAACTGCAGAGCTTATGCTTGGATGTAATATTGGAAGATAGCAGCCTTGTTGAAATATATTAAAAGCAAATTAAACCTACAGGTCTATACGCAAAGGGGGCTCCTGTGTTAAAGACCGCAAGTGCATCAAAAAAACCGACTGATTTTGATTCGATTCGTATACAATTAGCTTCGCCGGAAACCATCCGGGCTTGGTCCCATGGAGAAGTAACGAAACCTGAAACGATCAACTATCGCTCGTTTAAACCCGAACGTGATGGTTTGTTTTGTGAGAGGACTTTTGGTCCGGTAAAAGATTGGAATTGCCATTGTGGTAAATACAAGGGAATTCGATATAGAGGTGTTGTATGTGATCGATGCGGCGTTGAGGTTACCCAGGCAAAGGTGCGGCGCGAGAGGCTTGGCCATATCGAATTGGCGTGTGCGGTTTCGCATATTTGGTACTTCAAATCGTTGCCGTCACGTATAGGAGCTTTGCTCGATATTTCTATGCGCAATTTGGAGCGAGTCCTTTATTATGAATCATACGTTGTATTAGATCCTAAAGATGCGCCAGGTGTGGAACGTTTTGGACTTTTGACAGAAGATGAACTTTTTGACTTAATGGAACAAGGCTACGATCCGGAGGTAGATATGGGCGCTCCGGCCGTAAAGAATCTTCTGATGCACATAGACATCGAAGAATTGTCTGCTGAATTACGTACGCAAGTGCGTATGGAGACATCTGTTCAGCGCAAACAGGAAGCTTTGAAGCGCCTAAAAGTTGTTGAAGCATTTCGTCAATCTGAAAATAGGCCCGAATGGATGATTTTGGATAGCATCCCTGTTATTCCGCCAGATTTGCGGCCGTTGGTGCCCTTGGAAGGTGGGCGTTTCGCTACCTCAGATTTGAATGATTTGTATAGGCGAGTGATCAATAGAAATAACCGTTTGAAGAAGCTAATTCAGATAAAAGCTCCTGAAGTTATTTTGCGTAACGAAAAGCGAATGTTGCAAGAAGCTGTTGATGCTCTTTTTGATAACGGTCGTCGTTCGCGTGCCGTAAGAGGGGACGGGAACCGTTCACTGAAGTCTCTCAGTGATTTGCTGAAGGGTAAGCAAGGTCGTTTTAGACAGAACTTACTTGGCAAAAGGGTGGATTATTCGGGACGTTCGGTTATTGTTGTAGGCCCGGAGTTGAAGTTGCACCAATGTGGATTACCTAAAAGTATGGCGTTGGAACTTTTCAAGCCGTTTGTTATAAAAAAATTAGAAGAAAAAGGATTGGTCCAGACCGTAAAAAGTGCAAAGAAATTGGTAGAACGTGAACGAGCTGAGGTATGGGATATTCTCGAGGAAATCATAAAGGATCATTGCGTTTTGCTGAATCGAGCTCCAACTCTTCACAGATTGGGTATCCAGGCTTTCCAGCCAAAGCTTGTAGAGGGTAAGGCCATCCGGTTGCATCCTTTGGTTTGCGCGGCATTCAATGCTGATTTTGATGGGGATCAGATGGCAGTGCATGTTCCGTTATCTTTCGAGGCCCAGATAGAAGCTCGATTGCTTATGCTGGCAGCGAACAACATTCTGAAACCTGCTGATGGGGAACCAGTTGTAATGGACAACCCTCAGGATATTGTTTTGGGAAGCTATTACCTCACAAAGGTTAATTTTGACGAAAGAAGTAAGCAGGAGCGAAAGTTTTCTGGGGCGGCAGAAGCTCTTACAGCTTTTGAATCCGGTAATATTAAATTACACCAGCCGATTGATGTGCGGGTTGATGGGGAGATAGTTGAGACGACTGCTGGGAGATTGATTTTTAATGAGGTTTTACCAAAGCAGCTCGGATTTATAAATCGCACGATAGACAAGGGAGATATCAAGCGGATAACTGCTGACGTTCACCGTTTACTGGGTAATAGAGAAACTGCTGATTTTGTAGATAATCTGAAAGGGGTTGGATATTATCATGCAACTTGTGCCGGCATAACCATTTCTATTGATGATGTTGTCGTTCCTGACGCAAAAACTGAATTGATTGATGATGCCCTTGGCGAGGTAGAAAAAATACGGGATCAGTATGTCAATGGTATAATCACGGACGGTGAACGTTATAACAAAGTTATCGATGTATGGACTCATGCTACGTCGAGTGTTTCGCGAGCTGTGCAGCAGACGTTAGAATCAGCTGAAGGCGGTTTCAATTCTGTATATATCATGAAGGATTCTGGCGCGCGTGGTAGTGAGGATCAAATAAAACAGCTTGGCGGCATGCGTGGTCTAATGAATAAACCGCAAAAGAAGTTGACTGGGGCAGTGGGTGAAATTATCGAAACGCCGATTATAGCTTCCTTTAAAGAAGGGTTGTCTGTGCTGGAGTATTTTATTTCGACGCATGGCGCACGCAAGGGGTTGGCCGATACTGCATTAAAAACGGCTGAGGCAGGGTATCTTACCAGACGAATGGTTGATGTTGCTCAAGATATGGTGATTAGCGAGGTAGATTGTGGCACGACGCAGGGTTTAATGGTAGGTGCCCTTAAGGATGGCGAGGAAATCATCCAACCTCTTTCTGCGCGCATTGTTGGTCGTGTGCTACAAGAGGATGTCCGTGATGCTGACGAAAAAATCGCGGTCAAAGCAGGTCAACTTATTTTGGAAGATACTGCAAATGTTATTGCTCAAACTGGTGTCGAAGAGGTGCTGGTTAGGTCTGTATTAAATTGTGAATCGGATCGCGGGATATGTGCTATGTGTTATGGTCGGAATATGGCAACCGGCGAGCTTGTAAATAATGGGGAAGCAGTAGGCGTTGTGGCAGCTCAGAGTATCGGTGAACCAGGGACGCAATTGACGTTGCGTACGTTTCATATCGGCGGCACTTCAAGTCGAATCGCCGAGAATACACAAATCTTAGCTCGTCGTGCTGGCGTACTAAAATTTGTGAATGTCGATACTGTCGTGAGTGAGGAAATAGGGGAAACTGTATTGGGTCGGAATGGTGAGATTGAGTTGCTGGATGAGCAGAACCGGGTTCGTTCCCGTTTCAATGTCCCTTATGGAGCTCTGTTAAAAGTTAAGGATGATCAGACTGTTGAGGAGGATACTGTTATGTATGAATGGGATCCTTACAGTAACAGTATTGTATCTGATCGTGCGGGTAAAATTCGCTTCATGGATATCACTGATGGTACTACGATGCGTGAAGAGGTGGAAGAAACAACGGGTATGAGCACTCGAACAATCGTAGAGCAACGCGATCGTACATTGAACCCTCAAATAGAGATTTCTAGCAAAGACCGAGGGGAAAGATCCTATCACATTCCGGTTGGTGCACGCTTGTTAATAGAAGACGGAGATGATATTTACCCAGGTCAAGTTTTGGTCAAGATCCCTCGTGAACGTTCAAAGACTCGTGACATTACCGGAGGGTTACCACGCGTTGCCGAACTTTTCGAGGCTCGTCGCCCGAAAGAGCCGGCCGTAATTTCTGAGATTGATGGAACGGTAGCATTTGGAGGGATCGTAAGAGGTAATAGAGAATTATTAGTCACTTCAGTAGATGATGAACAGAAGAAATATCTTGTTCCTTATGGGAAACATTTGCGGGTTCATGAGGGGGATAGGGTTGTTGCAGGAGAACGGCTCTCAGAAGGTTCAGTGAATCCGCATGATATACTTAAGGTTCAGGGCACTCATGCTGTTCAGGAATATTTGGTAAATGAGATTCAAGATGTGTATCGGTTGCAGGCAGTTGATATCGACGACAAGCATATTGAAACCATCGTTCGACAAATGTTGCAGAAGGTTAAAGTTGTCGACCCTGGAGATACCAATTTTCTTGAAGGAGAAGAGGTTGACAAGATTAAGTTCAACAAAGAAAACGAGAAGGTATTGGGAGAAGGCGGAGATCCTGCTACGTGTCAGCCGATTCTGCTTGGTATCACTCGTGCTTCGCTTCGGACAGATAGTTTCATTTCTGCTGCTTCGTTTCAGGAAACAACTAGGGTTCTTACGGAGGCGGCAGTTCAAGGCAAGGTTGATCAACTGCGGGGTTTAAAAGAAAATGTGATAATTGGTCGCTTGATTCCTGCCGGAACTGGTTCGGACACTTATAGCGACGTGGCCTACACGGATCATAGTCCAGAAATAGATGATTCCGAAGAGGGCGTCGCTGATTTGAATTCAGCCTCGGACCGTGTTACATCTGGAGTTTTAAACCAATAAAATATTGACAGTTTTCGGGTTTGTGGTTAAATTTTGAGTTTGCTATTTATATGCATTTAACGGAGAAAAAAGTCGTTGCCGACAATTAGTCAACTAGTTCGTAAGGGCCGAACCAAAATCGTTAAGAAAAACGATGCACCCGCGTTAGAGAATTGCCCACAGAGGCGGGGGGTGTGCACTCGTGTATTTACTACGACGCCGAAAAAACCGAACTCCGCATTGCGTAAGATGGCAAGGGTAAGGTTGACGACCGGAATTGAGGTTACCGCATATGTGCCTGGCGAAGGCCATACCCTACAGGAACACTCGATTGTGCTTGTTCGCGGTGGCCGAATTAAGGACTGTCCTGGAGTGCGGTATCATATTGTCCGGGGGGTATTGGACGCGACAGGTGTTTCCGATCGAAAGCAAGCTCGTTCAAAGTATGGCGCTCGTCGCCCTGATTCGGCTTAGGTAAGGGGATAGGATATGTCGCGTCGAAAGAAAGCAGTTAAACGTAAACTCTTACCGGATCCAAAGTATAATAACGTCTTGGCATCTCGTTTTATAAATTCGCTGATGACTCAGGGTAAGCGAAGTGTAGCGGAGCGTATATTTTATCTTGCTATTGACTTGGTAGAAGAAAAAGCAGACCAAAGCGCTATTGACGTTTTTCAAAAAGCGTTAGAAAATGTCAAGCCTATGGTTATGGTTAAATCTCGGAGAGTGGGTGGTCAAACTTATCAAGTTCCAATAGAAGTTCGCCCGGACGAGAGGACTGCACGGTCGATACGTTGGATTATTCGATTCGCAAGGGAGCGATCGGAAAGGACCATGGCGGAGCGTTTGGCTAATGAATTTATTGCTGCATCCAATGGTGAGGGTGGTGCTGTGCGGCAACGTGATGAAGTACACAGAATGGCGGAGGCCAATAAGGCTTTCGCCCATTACAGATTTTAAAGGAAATTAAGAAGTAATGGCTCGTCAGTTTTCACTTGAAAAAACGCGTAATATCGGAATTGCAGCGCATATAGACGCTGGAAAAACGACTACCACCGAACGAATCCTGTATTATACAGGACGCCTGCATCGGATGGGAGAAGTGCACGATGGTAACGCGACCATGGATTGGATGGAGCAGGAGCAAGAACGCGGCATTACGATTACTTCTGCGGCTACTGCTTGCGAATGGGATGACCATCGCATCAATATTATCGACACCCCCGGTCATGTAGATTTTACGGCTGAAGTTGAACGATCGCTGCGTGTTTTGGATGGTGCTATAGGAGTTTTTTGTGGGGTTGGTGGAGTTGAGCCCCAATCTGAAACCGTATGGAGACAGGCTGATAAATACAAGGTGCCACGTATAGCGTTTGTTAACAAAATGGACCGCTCAGGAGCTGACTTTTTTAACGTGTTGGAAATGTTGGAGGATCGTCTTCATAGTAACTTTGTTCCAATCCAAATCCCTATCGGATCCGGTGAGACGTTCAATGGAATGGTCGATCTGGTTGAAATGAAAGCAATCACTTTCGAAGAGGCATCTCACGGGGCGAATTTTTTTGAGGGAGACATACCTGAAGATTTGATGCCACAGGCATTGGAATACCGTGAGCGGATGCTTGATTCAGTCGCAGCATATGACGACGGACTATTGGAGAAATTTCTTGAAGGTCAAGAAATAGATCCGCAGGAGATTCGCGTGGCCCTGCGTAAGGCTACTGTTACTTTGGAGGCAGTGCCTGTTGCATGCGGAAGTGCATACAAGCATAAGGGCGTTCAGCGTCTTTTGGATTCCGTCATTCACTTCCTGCCTTCCCCGGCTGATGTTGCAGAAGTTTCGGGAACATTGCCTAATTCTGAAGAAGTTGCAAGTCGTCCAACTGAAGAGACAGCTCCCCTAGCTGCGCTAGCTTTCAAGGTGATGACGGATCCTTTTGTAGGTCGCTTAACGTTTGCTCGAGTCTATTCTGGAATATTGGAAGCTGGGTCTTATGTTTATAATGTGACGACCGAAAAACGCGAACGGGTCTCGCGTTTGGTAGAGATGCACGCGAATGAGCGGACTGAATTAAAGCAGGCCTACGCAGGCGACATCATAGCGCTTGTTGGCTTAAAAGATACCACTACAGGTGATACTATATGTGATGAGAAGGAACAAATTGTTCTTGAAAAAATAGAATTTGCTGAACCTGTTGTCCATGTTGCGATTGAACCGAAGACGCGGTCAGACCAAGAGCAATTGCACGTTGCACTGGCGAAGCTTGCCGAAGAGGACCCGACTTTCAAGGTGAAAGTTGATGATGAGACGGCTCAGACTGTGATGTCAGGTATGGGTGAGTTACATCTAGAAATTTTAATTGATCGCCTTTTTCGTGAATTCAATGTGGAAGCTAATGTTGGACAGCCTCAAGTTGCGTACAAAGAGGGAATGAGAAAGCCTGCGCATGGGACGGGTCGCTTTATTCGCCAATCAGGTGGTCGTGGTCAATTTGGTCACGTAGAAATGGAAATTGAACCAGGAGAAGCTGGAACAGGCTTGGTTTTCGAATCTAAAGTTGTAGGCGGTAATATTCCTCGTGAGTTTATCAATCCTGCAAGAGATGGTATCAAGGAAGCAATGGATAACGGTCCAGTAGCTGGTTTCCCTATTGAAGATGCGAAGGTTACTTTGGTGGATGGTTCGTTTCATGCGGTTGATTCCTCAGAAATGGCATTCAAGATAGCCGGTTCGATGGGCTTCAAAAATGGAGCAGCGAACGCAGATCCATTTTTAATGGAGCCGATAATGGATCTGGAGGTTGTTGTTCCCGAGCAATACTTAGGGGACGTCATGGGCGACTTGAACTCTCATCGCGGAGAAGTCCAGGGCATGAACCCACGCGGGGATGCACAGGTTATTAAGGCATTTATACCTCTTAGTGAAACGTTTGGATATGCTACACGTTTACGATCTTTAACACAGGGTCGGGCAGTATTTACTCTTCAATTTGCAAAATATAGTGAGGTGCCTCGAAATATCACCGAGGCGATTATCGCGAAAGACAGTGGGAAATAACAATAATTGCTTGATTTGCAATTAACGTAGAGAAGAAAGGAATTTAAAAATGGCCAAGGAACAGTTTGAACGTAATAAGCCGCATGTGAATATCGGCACGATCGGCCACGTGGATCATGGTAAGACCACGTTGACGGCTGCTATTACCTTGCACTTGGCCAGCAAAGGGTTGGCTGAGGCTAAAAATATTGAGGAGATAGATAATGCCCCTGAAGAAAAAGAACGGGGTGTTACTATCAATGTTTCGCACCAGGAATATGAGACTGAGAATAGACATTATGCCCACGTCGATTGTCCGGGACATGCTGACTACATCAAGAACATGATTACGGGTGCGGCACAGATGGATGGCGCCATTCTTGTAGTGAGTGCTGCAGACGGACCGATGATCCAGACGCGTGAGCATATTCTTTTAGCAAGACAGGTCAATGTACCGCGAATCTGCGTATTTTTGAATAAGGTAGATCAGGTTGATGATGAGGAACTTCTTGATTTAGTCGAGTTGGAAACTCGTGAACTATTGAGCGAGTATGGATTTGAAGGAGATGATACGCCAGTTGTTCGCGGTTCGGCCCTTCAAGCCTTTGAAGGCGATGAAGGTCCAACGGGGAAACCGGCAATTGATGAATTGATGACGTCCGTAGATGAATGGATACCGATGCCTGAGCGACCAGTAGATCAGCCTTTTCTGATGCCAATAGAAGATGTGTTTAGTATTTCAGGACGAGGTACTGTGGGGACTGGGCGCGTAGAGCGCGGTATCATTAAGGTTAGTGAAGAGGTAGAAGTTGTCGGGATTCGGGAAACACGTACTACTACGATCACTGGCGTAGAAATGTTCCGCAAACTGCTTGATGAGGGACGAGCTGGTGATAATGTAGGACTATTGTTTCGTGGCGTAGAAAAAGAGGAACTACTTCGCGGGATGGTGGTTTGTAAGCCCGGATCAATTGCGCCACACACTAAATTTAAGGCTGAGGTCTACGTCCTTACGAGTAAAGAGGGAGGGCGTGAAAAACCCTTTTTCTCTGGCTATCGTCCTCAGTTTTTCTTTCGTACTACAGATGTTACGGGAACGATAGCATTGCCCGAAGGCACTGAGATGGTTATGCCCGGTGATAATGTTACGATGGACGTGGATTTGATTCAACCGATCGCTGTTGAGGCCAACTTGCGTTTTGCTATTCGTGAAGGTGGACGCACAATTGGTTCCGGCGTTGTTACAGAAATAACAGAGTAATGTTACAATTCGGGGAGATGCGCTAAAGTGGCTGTTGATAGAATACGGATACGTTTGAAGGCGTACGACCACGCTGCTCTTGACCGTTCCGTGGATGAGATAGTACAAACGGTGAAACGGAGCGGAGCAAGGATTTGTGGTCCGGTGCCTTTGCCTACTGCTCGAAGCATTTACACTGTTTTACGGTCGCCTCACGTGGACAAAAAGTCGCGGGAGCAATTTGAAACTCGTGTCCATAAACGTCTTATTGATATCTACGATTCGACGCCGCAGACCGTGGATGCACTCATGAAGTTGGATTTGCCTGCCGGTATCGGCATTGACATTAAGGTTTAGAGAGAAGATGGCTACACAGGTTGAGGTCTTGGGTATAGATGGCAAACCAACTGGATCAGTTGAACTTTCTGATGAGTTGTTCGCAGTGGAGGTTTCTGAATATGCCATTTATCGTGCTGTGGTAGCTTATGAGGCTAACCAACGACAAGGGACGGCCAAAGTTAAGACTCGTTCGGAAGTTTCATTAACCAGTAAGAAACACCATAGACAGAAGGGGACGGGTGGTGCACGGCGTGGTTCGAATCGGTCTCCGCTGATTCGTGGAGGTGGAGTTGCTTTTGGCCCTCAACCTCGGTCATATAACATCAGGTTACCCAAATCGCTGAAGAGGTTAGCGTTTCGTTCAGCTCTCACCGTTAAGTGTTCGAATGATCAAATCAAAATTGTTGATGATTTTGATTTTGAAAGACCAAGCACTAAGTCTTTTCAGGGCGTTTTGAATGCCTGTGGATTGGTTGGTCCGAAAGTTTTGTTTGTAACGCCGGAAAAAGTCTCGGTCTTGGTTCAATCGAGTGGAAACCTTAGACATGTTAAAACGACGCACGTAGGGTCTCTTGGGGCTTACGATGTGATAGCCTCAGATATTGTGCTATTTACTCGCCATGCTATGGATAGATTAAATGAACATCATGTTATAGGCGTAGAGGAGTTAGCCGGTGTCTAATCCTAGGTCCATTATTTTAAAGCCGGTTCTAACGGAGAAGGCTACGAATCTTCGTGAAGGTAATAAGTATGCGTTTCGTGTTCATCCTAAGGCCAATAAAATCGCTATTCGACAGGCCGTTGAGGATATCTTTTCTGTGACAGTTAAGTCTGTTCGTACGGTTGCTGTGCCGCGGAAACCGAAAAGACAGGGAATGTTTCAAGGTTATCGAGCTGGATGGAAGAAGGCCTACGTCACTCTAAGGGCTGGCGATTCTATTGAGGTAGTTGAAAATGTATAGGTTGGTTAGATATGGCAGTTAAAAGGTTTCGTCCGATTACGCCTACGCTTCGTTATAAAACGGTAAACTCTTTTGCAGAGGTAGATGGATCAGGTCCTGAGAAATCTTTGTTGCGTGGTGCAGTCGGTAAGTCTGGAGGGCGCAACAACCAGGGGCGAATGACCATGCGTCGGCGGGGCGGTGGACATAAACGTCGTTATAGGGTCATCGATTTTAAGCGTAATAAATTGGGCGTTCCCGGTAAAGTATCTTCCATAGAATACGATCCCAATCGCTCAGCGTTCATCGCTTTGGTTGTGTATGCTGATGGAGACAAGCGATATGTTCTCGCACCGTCTGGTCTTAATGCGGGTGATCAGATTATCTCTGGCTCGAACGTGCCAATAAGCGTTGGCAATTCAATGCCATTGCTAGACATGCCACTAGGGGCTGTGATTCATAATGTCGAACTTAAGCCTGGTGCTGGCGGACAACTTGCCCGTAGCGCTGGAACCGAAGTTCAATTATTGGGACGAAGCGACGAAAATGGCCGCGCGCAATTGCGTTTGCCTTCTGGGGAAATAAGAGAAGTGGAAGCTCGTTGCATGGCAACCTTAGGGCAAGTGGGTAATGCAGAGCACGCTAATGTAGTTATTGGGAAGGCTGGGCGCTCTCGTTGGTTGGGGCGTCGTCCTAAAGTGCGTGGTTCCGTGATGAATCCGGTGGATCATCCGCATGGTGGAGGTGAGGGAAAAACTGGAAGTGGCCGTCACCCTGTTACGCCGTGGGGCAAGCCAACCAAGGGTTATAAGACGCGCAAACACAAGAATCGTTCCGATTCAATGATCTTACGACGTAGAAACGCGAAGTAAGGAGTAAAAGAGATAATATGCCAAGGTCGGTAAAAAAGGGGCCATTTATAGATGCCCATCTAGAATCAAAAGTTGAAGAGCTGAACCGTTCTGGAAATAAGAGTGTGGTCAAGACGTGGTCTCGTCGGTCAACAATTAGTCCGGACTTTGTCGGGCATACCTTGGCTGTTTACAATGGAAATAAATTCATCCCAGTGTATATAACCGAAAATATGGTGGGACATAAGCTTGGTGAGTTTGCGCCTACCCGTACGTTTCGGGGACACGGGGGCAAGTTGACCGAACGTAGTACCAGCGTCCGGTAAAGAAAGTTTAAGACTAATGGAAGCTCGAGCAAGACTAACACAGGTGGGTATCCCCGCAACGAAGATGCGTCAATTGATCGATCTTGTGCGAGGTAAACCTGTGGAAGAAGCATTTACAATTCTCCGTTTTTCTTCTCGTCCCGTTGCTAAGGATGTTGAGAAAACGTTGCGATCGGCCGTATCGAATGGCGTAAATCAGGATGAAGAGAATCCAGTGGATGAAGAAGATATGTACGTTAAAGAAATTTTTGCTGATGAAGGTAGAGATTTAAAGCGTATTCGTCCTCGGGCACGTGGTTCCGCGGACCGTATTAAAAAACGCCATTGTCATCTAACCGTGGTCGTAAGCGACCAGGTAAATTAAGGGGCGCATTTTTGGGACAGAAAACTCATCCATATGGCTTTCGGCTAGGTGTAATAAAAGGGTGGCGGTCTAATTGGTTCGCTGAAAAAGACTTTGCCGAGCTGCTCAATGAAGACCAAATGCTGAGAAGATATGTTAAGCAGCGGCTCTTAAGAGCAGGAGTGTCGCGTATTAACATAGAACGTCAGCCGAAACGCGTTACTGTTGAGGTGCATACTGCCCGCCCAGGTATTGCTATTGGGCGACGTGGAGCGGAGGTCGATAAACTTCGCGATGAACTTAAGCAACTCACCGGTAAGGATGTTTCGTTAAATATACAGGAAGTTAAGAAACCCGAATTAGATGCCCAACTAGTAGCTGATAACCTTGCTCGCCAAATGGAGCAGCGTGTTTCGTTTCGTCGTGCTATGAAGAAGGCAGTCGCTTCTTCGATGCGCATGGGTGCCGAAGGCATTAGGGTTAATATTTCTGGTCGAATTGGTGGAGCAGAGATGGGTCGACGGGAGCGTTCTGAGCCCGCGGGTCGGGTTCCTTTGCATACTTTGCGTGCAGATATTGATTATGCTCAATCAATTGCTTACACGGTTTCAGGTACCGTGGGAATAAAAGTGTGGATTTGTCATGGTGAAGTTGTCGCCGAAGAATCTTTGACAAACTAACCGTCTCGGAATATGTAAATAGGGAATAAACGCCATGTTGATGCCGAAAAAAGCAAAATGGAGAAAGCAGTCTCGAGGTCGAATGCGAGGACAGACCAAGGGTGGGGATATGGTATCCTTTGGTGAGTTTGGGCTAAAAGCTATGCAACCCTGTTGGATTACGAGTAGACAAATAGAGGCCGTTCGTGTGACTATAAGCCGAACCATGAGTCGTACCGGGAAAATGTGGATAAGGATTTTTCCAGACAAACCTATTACCAAGAAGCCGGCTGAGACTAGAATGGGTAAAGGAAAAGGTGCTCCGGAAGGTTGGGTCGCAGTTGTTAAGCCTGGTCGAGTTATGTTCGAAATTTCGGGTGTACCTTTGGAGTTAGCGCGAGAGGTTTTCCGTAAGGCAGGTCATAAGCTTCCGATAAAAACTAAATTTGTTGAGCGGGTGGTGTAATTATGAAGGCGAGTGAATTGCGAGATTTGAATGGTGAAGACATTAAAAACCGATTAGATGAACTTCATGAAGAGGCCTTTAATCTTCGTTTTCAACATGTTTCCGGTCAATTAACTAGCCCAATTAGGTTGCGTCAGGTAAGGCGTGATATAGCTCGAGTTCAAACAATTCAAAGGGAACAAGCTTCATGAAAATCGCCAGGGAGAGACGCAACTAATGTCTGAGAATATCATTGATCGACGTACCGCTGAGGGGCATGTGTCGAAGGCGAAAAATGAGAAAACCCGTGTTGTTGTTGTTGAGCAGCGCATTCCACACCCCTTATACGGTCGGGTGATTCGTCGTACGGCAAAGTTTGTTGCCCATGATGAGAATAACACTTCAAACGTGGGCGATTTGGTTCGCATTGAAGAATGTCGACCGATGAGCAAGACCAAACGTTGGCGTTTGGTCGATGTTATGGAAAAAAATACGGATTAGGTAAAAAAGATGATACACGAATATAGTATTCTCAAAATGGCTGATAATGCCGGAGCTAGGACGGCCAAGTGCATTAGAGTTTTGGGAGGAACGAAGAAGCGGTACGCATCTGTTGGCGATGTGATTGTGGTTGCTGTACATAATGTCATACCAAATGGACCTTTGCAAGAAGGACAAGTTGCAAGGGCGGTCGTAGTTCGAACCAAGAAAGAATATCGTCGCAAGGATGGATCGTATATCCGTTTTGACGAAAATGCTGCAGTTTTGATAAATGATACTAAAGAGCCTCGAGGTACACGCATCTTTGGTCCTGTGGCAAGAGAGTTGCGTGATAAACAATACATGCGAATAGTTTCACTCGCACCTGAAGTGGTATAGAAAATTAGGGTGAGATATGGATATTAAAAAGGGTGATACAGTTGAAGTTATGAGTGGAAATGATCGAGGACGCCGATCGACGGTCTTGTCTGTGTTCAAGGATAAAGGTCGCGTCCTTGTGGAAGGTGTAAATATGCGTAAACACCATACAAGGCCATCGCAGAGAGATCCCCAAGGTGGTATTTTGGAGCGTGAAGCATCGATAAATGTCTCAAATGTGATGGTGGTTTGTCCTAAAACGGACTTGCCTACACGTATTCGCCATCAAAAATTAGAAAATGGTAATAATGTTCGAGTCTCTGTCCGTAGTGGAGAGATGATTGACTCGGAGTAAAGGGTAATAATGAGCCAACCAAGATTGAGGACTGTTTACAAGGAAGAGAGTTGCCCGCAGTTGATGGACCGATTCTCTTATAAGAATGTCATGCAGGTGCCAATTGTCGAAAAAGTTGTGGTCAACATTGGCGTGGGCGAAGCAGTACAGGAACCCAAAGCGATGGAAAACGCGATAAGTGAGCTCTCTGCAATAACGGGACAAAAACCTGCTCTTCGTCGAGCTAAAAAGGCGATCTCTAATTTTAAGTTGCGCGAGGGAGTTGCTATCGGATGTATGGTAACGTTACGTGGTAGTCGAATGTATGAATTTCTGGATAGGCTTATTACCCTTGCTTTGCCCCAAGTTCGTGATTTTAGGGGGGTGTCTGCGCGAGGATTTGATGGCCGTGGGAATTATAATCTTGGAATTAAGGAGCAAATTATTTTTCCTGAGATAGATTACGACCGGATTGATCAGATAAGAGGTATGAATATTACTATAGTCACATCGGCAAATACGGACGAAGAAGGGCGTGAGTTGTTGCATTCGCTCGGTATGCCTTTTGGCAACTAAATTTGGGAGAGTTTTTTAATGCCTAAGAAGTCACTCATAGCCAAAGCGCGGCGGACACCGAAATTTAGTTCGCGCAAATATAATCGTTGTCAGCGTTGCGGTAGGCCGCGTGCGTATTACCGTAGATTCGGTCTGTGTCGTATTTGTTTTCGTGAATTAGCCCTCAAAGGTGAAATTCCAGGTGTTACTAAGGCGAGTTGGTAGGGGAGATTAAAATATAATGAGTATGACAGATCCGGTAGCTGATATGTTGACACGAGTTCGTAATGCGAGCGTTGCTAAACACCCTAGGGTAGATATTCCATCTTCGAAATTAAAACGTGAGATAGCTCGGGTTTTAGCGGAGACACGTTTTATCGACAACTTTGCGATGATAGAGGATGGTAAACAAGGGGTTTTACGGTTGTATTTGCGGTATGATAAAAGTAATAGAGGATTAATTCGAGGTATTCGTCGTAATAGTCGTCCCGGGTTACGTTTTTATTCGGATAAGTCCGGAATTCCTAGGATCAAACGTGGATTAGGTATTGCGATAGTGTCTACGTCTAGGGGTGTTATGACGGACAAGGAAGCTCGCCAGGCAGGAATTGGTGGCGAGATCCTCTGTAGCGTTTGGTAAAAAGGGGAGGAGAATAAGTTTGTCTCGCATTGGAAATACACCGGTATCTTTGCCTCAGGGCGTTGATGTTAATATTACTGAAAGTCAAATTTCTGTAAAAGGGCCTAAGGGGTCTGTAGAAGTTCCTTTTGTTGTTGATCATGTTTCGGTGCATGAGGAAAATGGGAGTTTGCAGGTGGTGCGTAAGAGCGAGGAGAAGGAAGCCCGTGCCTTGCACGGTTTAACGCGTTCGCTTATAGCGAATGCTGTGACGGGTGTTAGTGAAGGGTTTTCAAAGACTTTAGATCTTCATGGAGTGGGTTGGAGGGCGGAGGCTAAGGGGAGCAAGTTGACTTTGCATGTGGGCTATTCTCATCCAGTAGTATATGAAGCGCCAATCGGCGTAAGTCTATCTGTTGGTGAAGGACAGGGTGGTGGTCAAGCTCGCATAACTGTGCAAGGAGCTGACAAACAAGTGGTGGGCCAAGTTGCGGCGGATATCCGTTTTAAACGTAAACCGGAGCCATATAAGGGTAAAGGGATCCGTTATGAGGGCGAGGTAATTAACTGGAAACAAGGTAAGACAGCGGCGAGTGCATAATTATGAAAGATAAGAAACATCTAATCAGGAATAGAGATCGAATAAGTCGGCGCCGGTTTCGGCTTCGTAAGACGGTTTCTGGTACGTCAGATAGACCTAGGCTCGTAGTACATCGTTCCCTCAAGCATATTGAAGTACAGCTTGTTGATGATGCTACAGGTAGTTCCCTTTTGGGCTTATCAACCCTTAGCAAGGATTTACGTGACCGATCTTTTGATGGTCGTATTGCCCAAGGAGCCGAGGTAGGAAAAATCTTGGCTGAAAAGGCCAAAGAAAAAGGCATTGAAAATGTGGTGTTTGATCGTGGAGGATATCTCTATCACGGAATAATAAAGGCTGTTGCCGAAGGAGCTCGCGAGGGCGGGCTACAATTTTAAGGAGAGTTATTTTAGTGGCTAAAATAGATTCCAACAGCATGGAGCTGAGCGAGGTAGTTGTTCAAAATAGTATAAAAAGGGTTTCCCATGTACGTAAGGGGGGGCGTCGATTCAGCTTTAATGCAACAGTTGTTGTTGGTGATCGGAATGGTCGTGTGGGGGCGGGAGCGGGCAAGGCTAGTGAAATTTCGGAAGCAATTCGTAAGGGCAACGAAGCAGCTAGGAAGAACATGATTGATGTGCCAGTGGTTAACGGGACTATACCACATGAGATAGAGGGGCGCTTTGGAGCTGCGCGCATTTTGTTTAGGCCAGCCTCGACAGGAACAGGCGTTATAGCTAGTGGCGGTATACGTGTTGTTTTGGAGCTTGCTGGAGTTCATGATGTGTTGACGAAGTCGTTGGGATCAACTAATCCACAAAATGCTATCAAAGCCACTTTAGAGGCGTTGAAGGAATTGCGTGATGCTGATACGATTGCGAGGGACCGAGGTGTCCCCGTTCATACTTTGCGGGCTTAGGAGGATTCATAGTATGAGGCTGATGATAACACAGCGTCGAAGTGCCATAGGGCGGGCGCAAAACCAGAAAGATACTATCCAGGCGCTTGGATTGACACGTCTACATCAAAAAGTTGAGCATGTCGACACACCTCAAATTCGAGGAATGGTTGAAAAAGTCAAGCATTTGGTTGAAGTTCGCGAACAAGAATAGTCGGAGATTATGAAATGCGATTAGGTGAAATTAAGTGTCCCAAAGGATCGAGGCGTACAAGTAAACGTTTAGGACAGGGGCCTGGGTCCGGCACGGGAAAAACTGCAGGTAAGGGACATAAAGGTCAGCGTGCGCGTTCTGGTGCAAGACGTGGGAATCGTATTGGTTTCATTGGTGGGACTTTAGCATATTTCCGGCACTTACCGAAGATAGGATTCTCTAATGTTAGATTTCGCCTGGAGTATCAAACTGTAAATGTCGGTTCTATTGAGTCGGCCGGTATTGAAGGTGTCGTTGGACCAACGGAGCTTTTATCTGCGGGGTTGATTCGGTATTGTGATAAACCGATCAAGATATTGGGTGAAGGCTCGCTTTCTAAAAGTGTTTCGATTAAGGCAAATAACTTTTCGCAAGCTGCTCGAGAGAAAATAGAGCAGGCTGGTGGAAAAGCTGAAATAATTTGAGGGTATGATGCTGCAAAGTTTTCAAAATTGTTTCAAGATCCCTGAATTGCGAGAGAAAATTCTATTTACTATCGGTATCCTGGTAGTCTATCGTATAGGTGGTCAGATAACTGTGCCTGGGGTTCAGGTCGCGGTTATCCAAGAATTTTTCTCTAACTCAGGTAACGAACTTTTAGGGATGTATGACATGTTCGTGGGAGGAAACTTTACTCGTGCGGCAATTTTTGCACTTGGTATCATGCCTTATATCAGCGCGTCCATTATTTTCCAACTGTTAGGGGCGGTTATCCCTACCTTCCAAAAACTGCAAAGGGAGGGGGAAGAAGGTAGGAAGAAAATAAATCAGTATACTCGATACGCTACTGTGATTCTTGCTGCTGCTCAGTCTTATGGGATTACTTATTTTTTACAATCTATTCGTGGCCCTGCCTCCGGACTTCCTGCAGTCCCTGAGCCAGGTATAGGTTTTGTCCTTCAGACAATGTTGACTATCACTACGGGGACAGTTTTTATAATGTGGTTAGGTGAACAAATAACCGAACGTGGTATTGGAAATGGTATTTCTTTGTTGATTTTTATAGGGATTATTGCCGAACTTCCGAGTGCTATTAGGAATGAGTATCAACATTTCCTTGCAAATCAAGGTTTGGGCAAGAACATTATTGAGGAATTAATAGTCTTGTCTTTGATGTTTTTAGTTATTGCTTTTGTGATTTTGATGACTCAGGGTTTGCGGAAGATTCCTGTTCAATACGCTAAACGTGTTGTTGGTCGCAGAGTTATGGGCGGGCAAAGTACTCATATTCCTTTGCGGATTAATACGGCTGGCGTTATTCCCATAATTTTTGCCCAATCTATCATGTTTCTTCCTGGTACAATCACTCAAATGTTTCCAGATAGCGCTTTTCTCCAATCGGTTGGTGGGATTCTATCTCCTGAATCGTTTGTTTACTGGGGTTTTTTTGGGGCGATGATAATTTTCTTCACTTATTTTTATACCGCCATTGTTATGGATCCGAATCAATTGGCGGATAATATGAAGAAGCAGGGCGGGTTTATACCTGGTATTAGACCGGGTCAGCGTACTGCGCAATATATAGATGGGATTATGACTCGTATAACGTTGCCGGGTTCGATAGCTTTGGCAGCAGTGGCAATTTTCCCGTTTTTTGTGATTCAACAATTCAATGTTCATCCTTCTTTTGCGCAGTTCTTTGGTGGCACAGGTTTGCTTATAATTGTTGGTGTGGCCTTAGACACGTTACAGCAGGTTGAGTCACAGTTGATGACTAGGCACTATGATGGTTTTATGAAAAAGGGACGAATTCAAGGGCGCCGAGGTTAGTATTTATCGTAATTAGGGAGTGTTAGAAAATTGAAAGTAAAAGCTTCTGTTGGTAAACGTTGTCCAGATTGTAAAATTATTCGCCGAAATGGTGTTGTTCGCGTTATTTGCAAACGGAACCCACGGCATAAACAGAGACAAGGCTGAGGAGGGTTTCTGATGGCACGAATTGCTGGTGTTGATCTACCACGTGACAAGAGGGTAGCCATAGGTCTTACTTATATTTTTGGGATAGGCCAATCCGTAGCTGAGAGTATAATTAATCAAGCTGGGATTGATTCGCAGTTACGTATTAATGGGCTTTCAGAAGATCAGGTTAATAGTTTGCGGGCAATAATAGAAACGAATTATAAAGTTGAAGGTAGTTTGCGTGGTGAAGTCACTATGAATGTTAAGCGCCTTATGGATATAGGTAGCTACAAAGGTTTCCGACATAGGAGAGGTTTGCCGGCTAATGGACAGAGAACTAAGACGAATGCTCGTACTCGCAAAGGACCTCGTCGAGCAATTGCTGGCAAGAAACTGTAATGACAATAAAGAAAGAAGGAAATAGATTTGCCACCTGAAAGACGAAGGAAACGTAAAAAGTCAAAACAGGTAGAGGCTGTGGGGGTTGCGCATATTTTGGCTACATTTAACAATACTATTATTACTTTGACAGATCCCCATGGTAATGTGATTTCTTGGTCCACGCCAGGAAAGATGAGCATTAAAGGAAGTCGAAAGTCCACGCCATTTGCTGGGCAGATTGCAGCAGAAAAGGCGGCGCAGGAGGCCGTTGGTATGGGGCTACGTCGTGTTGAAGTCTGGGTTAAAGGCCCTGGAGTCGGTCGTGAGTCCGCGATTAGAGCTTTGCAAAGTGCAGGACTTGAAATTTCGGCCATTCGAGATGTGACACCAGTCCCTCACAATGGGTGTCGTCCGCCAAAGCGACGTCGGGTTTAGTTTGTTGAAGTTTTCGAACGGTAGCTTTTTGCCTAATTCCTAGGTAAAAATTTTTATTGAATCACTCCTCTTCTTAGGAGCAAATGGGTTTATGAAGTTAGAAGGTCTTCAGATGCCGAAGCAAGTAGATATTGAGAAAGAGAGCCAGACAGAAACGTTTGGTCGGTTTGTTATTCAACCGCTTGAGCGTGGTTTTGGTGTTACGTTGGGACATTCTCTCCGTAGGACTCTACTTTCGTCTATTAAAGGTGCGGCAATAAAACAATTTAAAATTGATGGAATCCAACACGAGTTCACTACAATTGATGGTGTGCGGGAGGATGTTCCAGAAATCGTATTGAACCTCAAGCAGGTTGCTTTACGATATACTGGTAACGAGGACCGCACTCTTCGTATTGAAAAGTCTGGTGTTGGTAATTTAGTGGCAGGAGACTTGTCCGTTGATCCCAGTGTTCAGGTGATGAATCCCAAGTTGCATTTAGCCACACTAGGCGAAGATGCCAACTTGGTTTTGGAACTAACTGTTGGTGTGGGACGAGGTTATTGTTTTGCAGAAGACAATAAAAACTCTGATCAACCAATAGGTTCAGTGCCAATAGATAGTAGTTTTTCTCCGGTGACCAAGGTGAAATATGAAATAGAAAATGCTCGGGTAGGGCGTCGTACGGATTATGATTCTCTCAAAATGGATATTTGGACCGATGGTTCGAAGAGTCCTGAGGATGCGCTTGGGGATGCTGCGCGTATTTTAACGGAACATTTTGGTTTATTTTTGGACGTTGAGGAAGAGGTCGAGATCCCCGAAGAAATTGAGGTTGATGAAGAGACGAAAAGAGTAGCGAGACTACTTGCGATGCCCGTCGATGAACTTGAGTTGTCAGTTAGGTCGGCCAATTGTCTGCGTGCTGCTGGAATTAGTTATCTTCGGGAATTAGTTGGACGTAGTGAGGCGGAGATGTTGAAATACCGCAATTTTGGGCGAAAATCTCTCAATGAACTGGGAGAGATTATTGACCAATTAGATTTAAAGTGGGGTATGGATTTGGAACCATATGAGGACGTAGAAATTGATGATGATTCTGATAATTCGTATTCTGAGGAATTCTAAGTTAGACTGGAAGAATATATATGAGACATAAGAAAAGAGTAGCCAAGCTTGGCCGTGATGCTCCTCATAGAAGGGCAATGTTATCTAATATGGTTACTTCATTACTTTCTGAGGAGCGTGTTAAGACGACTCATGCTCGTGCTAGAGAACTTCGTCGATCTGCGGAACATATGATTACTTTTGCTAAGCGCGGAGATCTACATGCTCGTCGCCAGGTTTTGCGGACAGTGGCAGATAAAGCTGTTGTTACTAAACTGTTTGAAGAGTTAGGGCCCAGATATAAAGGTCGGAATGGGGGATATACTCGCATCATAAAACTTGGTCCACGCCGGGGAGACGGGAGCTTTATGAGTATCGTCGAATTAGTGGATCGTCTTGAAGATTCGATAGATACTTCTGTTGACAGTGCTACTCAAGCAGGTGATTCTAAAGAATAATTGTTTCAAAGAAAGTTGCATGACTAAATTGGCGGGGCAAGATTATTTTTCTTGCCCCGCCGTTTTTTTGTACAATTCTATTGCAATGGGATCTTAAATGAAGCGTGGAGATTTGATGGAAGTTGAAGTCATAGAGATAGATTACAGAGGTGATGGGATTGGAAGAGTTCAGGAAAATGATATTGTGGTACGTCGAGGTTTACCGGGAGATAGAATAGAGGGTAAAATAGTAAAAAAACGCCGTGGACGTATTGAGTTAGAAATTGTCCGGATTATTTCATGTGAAATTCAACGAATTGACCCCCAATGCATTCATTTTGGTATTTGCGGGGGATGTCGTTGGCAAGATATTTCTTATGAAGATCAATTGAATTTAAAAGAGTCTTTGGTACAGAAATCTCTGGAGAGAAAAAATTTGTTGCCAAAAAAAATGGAGTCGATTTTACCAAGTGTAGATGTTTTCTATTACCGAAATAAAATGGAATTTTCTTTCGGATCAGATCGGGACGGAGTATTACAATTAGGATTACATATAAGGGGTCGTTACAACCGTATTTTTGATATAGAAAAATGCCATTTGCAGTCTCCAGAATCAAATATGCTTGTTGAGGCTTTTCGTGCTGGGGCAAAATTATACCAACTAAAGCCTTACAATCTAAAAACTCATGATGGGTTGTTAAGGTTTCTAGTAGTTCGAGAAGCTAAAGCAAAGCGGCAATTGATGATCAATCTTGTGGTTGCCGAATATCCGCATTCACTGATTGATTTGTTGATAAGGTATGTTCGTAAAAGGGTCCCACAGCTTTCTGATATTGTAGTTAGTAGACATACTGGAAAGGCACAGGTAGCAGTAGGCGAGGCTTCATTTGTTTTGAAAGGGAATGGATATATACAAGAGTCGTGCGGTGATCAAAAATTAAAAATATCTCCCAGCTCATTTTATCAAACTAACTCTGAGCAAGCAGAACGACTTTATGCAATAATTAGAAATTGGGCCGGGAAAGATGTAGGAAACATATTAGATTTGTATAGCGGGACGGGATCTATTGCTCTATATCTTTCAACCTGTGCTAAAGAGGTGACTGGAGTTGAAGTCGTAGCAGATGCCACTATCGATGCAGTTTGGAATGCAGAGGAAAATGCGGTTGATAATTGCAAATTTATTTCGGCGCCTGTTGAAGATTTTCTCAAGAATTTGGATGATTTTAATTTTGATCTGGTAATAATAGACCCTCCACGTCCAGGTGTACACCCAAAAGTCTTAGAAAGGTTAGGTGAGATTGGACCGCCTCGGATATTGTATGTTTCTTGTAACATAAAGACCTTGGTCGAAAATCTTGAGATGATAGTTGGATTTGGTTATCAGATAGAGCGATTACAGCCAGTAGATATGTTCCCGCAAACCCCTCATTGTGAAATTGTTTGCGAATTGAAGAAACTTGACTGATGTGTGTGTAGAAATTATCATACGAAACATTAAAAGCTATTACCGTTATTAACGGTAGGTTGTATCTATAAAAGAATGGGGTCAAATGAATGAAGAAGGGCCGTCAGTGTCAAAAGAAAATACTGATCGTGACTCTGACCACAAAGGGGAGACAGCGAAGAGAGTTTTAGACGAGGTTTCCTCGGGACAGGTGTTAAATACTGCAGGAAAGATGAAGGAGTATTTTTCCGTATTTGAACATGGAGATGTCTCGTGTGAGTTGCTGCGACCGCGTTTGCAAACGGAGTCTGTCTCTAATGGTAGAGGCCGATCAATAGTACGTAATTTTACATTCCGTAAATTTGGGGAACGCCCTCGAGCAGTCTTGTTTATTTCTTGGCCTACCGGATCGGGAGGAGGTAGTTTCGAACCTACGGATCGATTACTTAGTTCAGGAGAACCACTACAGCTTTCGTATTTTGCTGCAGGGCCTGGAGGAGAGAAACCTATCTATTTCCTTGCTAAAGCTTATTTTTTGCGTCGTAGTTTTTATATCCAAAAGAATCCTTTGGATTCAACAAAACCATGGGTCGGCTCTCGTGAAGAGGCAAAAAAATCTTTGTCAAATAATGTGTACGTCCAGGGTGAAGATATTGCAGAAGTGCGTGTTGATACGCTAACATGTATGCCCAATGGTCCGGCTTTTATTTCCAAAGAAATTATTGAAAGGTATTGTTGGGATCCTAAATTGTTTTGTATCCCGGGTGGTGGTGGTTGGTCGCAACGTAGCAATCAGGGAGATTACTTTAAGAGTATTCGAGATCCTCTGGAAAAATACATTACAAAAGATGGTGGAAAAATAATTGAGAAATTTGGTATAGACCAAATGGGCAATTTGGGCAATGTTGAATTAGTTATCGAAGAAAATTTATTGACAGATATAGATGATGACGCATTACACGGCATCGTAGTTGATAACCCCAATGAGCACCTTCAGACCATTAATGCAAAGGTCGGATTCCTATTATACTTTCGTATCGATGACAAAGTAGCGAAGAGTTTAATGAAATTGTTTGACAAGAAAGTAGGGAAAGAGGACGAGGTCTATCTCCCCCTCTTCTTGGATGGATTAAAAAAGACCGCTAAAGGTTTTCGTGTTATGTTTCGTGTTTTTCCACGCGATTTGATTGAAAACCGTTCGAGTAGAAGAATAGATCACGGTTTAAATTTTATGCCACCTCACAACTTACATCCTGGGTCTCAAAATCAGAATACTTATAGTAAGTTGTTAATTGTTGTTAATCAGTGCTTTCAGGAAGATGAAAAGTCTGAAGAGGACAAAAATAAGAGTGAGAAATTGGTTTCATCTGTTCAACACCGAATAGCGGAACAACAGAATAAATTTACAGATGAAAAGCTTCGTAATGCTTTTCAGGAGCGAGTGGTGGCCAAGAAAAGGAAAGACAATTAAGAAAAGAGTTTTTTATTTTAATTGGAAATCTGTTGGAAAATATTCATGGTTCGTAGTCGTCAATGTATCTTATTAAAGACCTTATATGTTCGGAAATGGTCTTGAAATGTGTGTTACTTTTTAAATTGCGTATTTGGCGCCATTCTGCATTATGATCTAGTTCATAGCAAAATTGAATATTGAGTTGAAGTGTTTGTTGATGATCAATTTTTAACAGGCGGCCGGCTACTATTTGGGCTAATAGGCAGATTTTGAATGGAATTCGCGGCTCGAAACGATGTAATGATTTTGGGAATTTTAATCGTGGAAAAAATGTCAAGTGAAAAATGGGTTGTCCGATTGCTTGTTGAATTGCTCTTTCGTTAAAATCCAATAATTGTTGATCCATTAAGGCACGATTTTGAAAACTATTTTTTGCGAATAGTAGTTGTATCAACTCACGGTTGCCTTCTATAAAAATTCCCCCTGGGCTGTAATTGATCAGTTTTAATTTCAATCCGCTTTGTTGCACCGGTAATTCTAATGGTTGCACGATTTGTTTGTGTTTACTTGTTTCCATGACTTTGGTTGACATTTGATAATATTTATCGTTGTGTTCGTAATTAACTGAAATAATTTCTCCTGGAATCATCGTGTACGGGTTGGAATCATTTCCGTAAATACTATTGAAGATACGTGTCTTTGGGGAATGACTTAGAACAAGGTGTTCATGAAATATCTCGGTTTCAACGCCTAACAAATTCATACGGCCTAATTCAGTCTCGCGGAAGCCAGCATTATTCGTTTTTTCGTTTGATGCCGATTGTGAAGTTTTACTGGCGGACAGGAAACGTTCCATGGGTTTTTTTTGGAGGAATATATCTCTAACAGCTTTGTAGGCTTTTGATGGTTGAAATATCTTAGGACTTTTGTTGCAATAATTTAATATTTCTAATTTACGGATATCGGGGAAGTCGTTTTTCCCAATCGGGGATTTCGCATTCGTTCTGTGTAAATATAGGTCAAAATTTACATGGGGAATGATTGCCCTACTATTCCTTTTCTCCACGCTTTGAAAATATCTAACAAACTGCCGTCGATCTATATTCGTGAGTTTTCCAGTCGGTTCTAAAACAAGGGCACATTTATTTATTCTTTTCTGACATTGGGAATTTGATGAAAACTCAATGTTTTCAATTATTCTGCATTCAATAGAATAATAACGCGCTTTGGCTAGAAAACGTAACGATACAATAAGTCCTTCTAAATTAGGATTTGTCTTAGAGTTAAGTTGTTTGGTTGGTGTTACGTAAAGCTTTGAGCCATTTGTATAGAGTTTTCCATTTTTCCGTAAAAAGGTCACTCTTCCCAATTTGTACTTGTTATTGGAATTGAAATTGGCATATAGGATGGCTGAATAAGGGCAATATTTAGCCACCTTATTTAGTTCTATGTTTGCTATAAAAGGATTTGTCTTTTTATTTATTCTTGGCAACATTGGCAAATTCACTACGAATAGTTGGATTACCATTATTATTTTATGGCAAATAACGCAAAAATGGTGCCTTTCAAAATGATATTATTCCTAAAATGTTAATTTGATTGGTATTTCTAAGAATTTATACACTGAACATGTCAATAATTGCATAAATAGTGACAATATGGCATTATTTATGGCACTCTTGGTTAGGTACGTTTATTGCCGTTAAATTCTTAGAATTTTCACAAATTCATTTTGCCATTAAAATATAGAGATTGGTTTTATCTGAAATTTGGCAAGAAAGGAAGTCGCAGGTGGATGAAAAGGGTGTTCGTGGAAGGGTTTTACTGGTTTTTCAAGAATCTAATGAAGAGAAGGAATTGGTTTCTCATTTGGAGGCGGAAGGGTTTCACGTAATTAGTTCTCGTGAAGGGCAAGCGGCCTATGAGGTTTTAGATACAGAAAAGATAGATGCTATGATTTATCCTCTACGACAGCCTAGGATAGATGGTCTACGTCTCCAAGGAGTTGCGGCTAGGTTAGAAAGGTCGATATGTGCTATAGCAATTGCAACTCCTGAGGAAATTGAGCTTGGAATTGAAGCTATGCGTCAGGGTGCTTTCGATTTCCAGTTTTTTCCTATTAATATTGCAAAAATAAGTGCTGTTTTAGATCGGGGTCTCTCTTACCAGAAATTAGTTGGTGAGGTCTCAAATTTGCAACGTCGGCTAGACGATCGTTTTCGTTTCGGTGGGATAGCGCGTAGATCGTCGGCATGGCAAAGAATTTACCATCAAATAGAGCAGGTTGCCCAATCCCGGACGAGCGTTTTGGTATTAGGGGAGACAGGTACTGGGAAAGGTGAAATTGCCAAAGCCATTCATCAGCAAAGTCGTCGTAAAGGTGAAAACTTCGTCGAATTGAATTGTGGAGCTTTGCCCGAAGGAGTTGTTGAAAGTGAACTTTTTGGTCACGAGAAAGGAGCGTTTACAAGTGCATCTGCTTCTCGAAAAGGCCGATTTGAATTAGCTGATGGAGGCACACTTTTTCTTGACGAGGTAGGTGATATACCGCTCCCAACACAAGTTAAGTTGTTGCGGGTAATACAAGACGGTCGATTTGAACGAGTAGGTGCCACGCAGACAAGATTAGTTGATGCGAGGCTTATAACTGCTACGCATAGAGATCTAGATTCGATGGTTAAAGGAGGTACGTTTCGAGCAGACTTGTTTTATCGATTGAATGTCGTTTCTATTGAGGTTCCACCGCTTAGAGAATGTCGAGACGACATACCTCTTTTGGTTGACAATTTTATTCAAGAGTTTGCTGAAGAAAATCAGAAGTCTATTGAGGGAATAAGTGCTAGGGCGTTGGATGTGCTAAGTAATTATGAATGGCCTGGTAATGTTAGAGAGCTAAAAAACTGCATTGAAGGCATGATTGTCATGACATCGAGTGAGGGTTTGTTGGAGACTGAAGATGTACCAGGATATATCCGTCGTCGCCAAAATGTATCTCTTGGAGGTGATTTTAAAGTAGGAATGTCAATTAGAGAAATGGAAAAAATCGCTATTCTCGAGACTCTTAAGTCCGTGGGGAATGACCGACGTCGTGCTGCAAAAATATTGCAGATTGGTTTGAGTACTTTGTATAGGAAGGAGCAGGAATATTCATTGACTAGTAATTAGTCCGCTTTTCCCTGTTGATTTTCATAATGTTTTTTAATAAGTCCATTAAGAGTCTCAGCCGGAGCGTTAATGTCTTTTTGAGAAATTTCATATTTAGCCAAGCCAACGAGTTTTAACCCATGATTGTAGTCATAAAATAGCTCGTCGCATAGAGTAGTAATCTCGATCTTACGTTCATTGGCGAGATTGAGCAGAGTTTTCTCTGCCTCGTCTGTAAACGTCAATTCTATGCCACTTGTTTTGAGAAAAGACTCGAGGTAAGAAGCAAGAGGCCTGGTGCGCAAAAGTTGATTCAGTGCGTCATGTGGGCTTTCGACAACATTTGAAGTTACAACGAAATGGCCTATGGTTGTTGAAGGTAGCTTTCGTTCAAATGGAAGAAGTGCTCGTTCTACGGCCCCGACAAGACTACGTGCCCCGATGCGTTCTTTGTAAGCATTGGCAGCCAACATCTTTAGTGCCTCATCGCAAAACTCAATGTCGATGTCGTATGCGCGAAAGTCAGTTTTTTTCGAAATTATGACACTGCTGTTAGGATTTCTTAAAATCGAAAGCAAATCAGTCTCACTTAACTCGTGTAGTACAGCAATGATTGGTAGACGTCCAATAAATTCAGATTCGAAGCCATATTCGATTAAATCTTCTGTGCATGTTTGCGAGTAAAGATCATTTAAATTTTCTTGTTTTGAGTCGTCGTTAGAGTTGAAACCAATTGACTTGTGGTTCAGTCGTTTCCCTATAATATCCTCAAGGCCGGCAAAAGCTCCACTGACAATAAACAAGATGTTGCCGGTATTAATTTTTTTGCGTTCAACTTTCCCACCTTGTTGCATTTGCATTACGGCTTCCATTTGAGAAGCAATGTCATGAGGTGTTTTGAGATCTACTTCTGTTTCTTCCATCAATTTTAAAAGGTTTCGCTGAACTCCAGAGCGTGAGACGTCAGGACCTTGCACGCTACGAGATGATGCAATTTTATCTATTTCATCGATGTAAATAATTCCATGTTCGGCATGAGTAATATTTCCGTCAGCTTCCCTGACTAACTCACGGACTAAGTCTTCTACATCTCCTCCAACGTAACCGGTTTCGCTGAATTTCGTCGCGTCACCCTTCACGAAAGGGACGCCTATCTTGTTAGCAATTAGTTTTATTAGAAATGTTTTCCCTACTCCGGTTGGACCAATAAGTAAAACGTTGTTTTTGATGTTTCCTAGACGGCGTTCATTTTCCTCTAATAGCTTCAAGCGATTGAAGTGCGTACAGATTTTTGTTGATAGGACAGATTTAGCTTCTCGTTGACCTATGACGTACCTATCCAAATACGCTTCTAATTCCTCTGGAATCAGATCGAAATCAATGGGCTGACTTGAGTTTGTTGTTGAGTCACCTGCTTCCTGTCCAACGGCTTCTGTTTGGGGGGAATCCTGGCTTTGTATTTGCTGATTTAACAACTGGCGCAGTTTTTCGGGGTCGAAACCAATTTTTTCGGCGCGCATGGTCATTAGAGTTTTGGCAGGAGATGAAATATTAATATCACATTTGTTTAACGGTAACCTAATATAATAGCGTGTAAGCGTAGCGACAAGTCTACTTGACACGGTGTTTGAGTAAATCTACATTCGAATAATAGCCTGTTTATAAAGGAATTTTAATGCATTCCGTCCTACGATCTTCGTTAGTCAGTATGATTTTTTCTGTTTTGGTGATTTTGATTGCAAATCCTGCCCAATCCAACGGTAGAGGGTTTTCTGCAAAGGCTAATCAACTGTTCGATATCGGGATCGAATTCTACGAAAAAAAAGCTTTTTCAGAAGCAAAATCTAAGTTTGAACAGTTATTGCAATTGCCCAACAACCATCGGTCGAGTGCGGCTACATTAATGGTTGGAAAATGTTATTTTCGTTTGGGTGATTTTGATTCTGCTTTGTCCTTGGCTATAAATGTCGAGGCTTCTTATCCAAGCAGTCGCTATGTCGCAGATTCTTATCTGTTAAGAGCTGATGTTTTTTATAAAAAGAAGCGTTTTTTTGAAGCAGCAGAGCATTATGGACGACTTCTTTCTGTTTCGTCACCCTTGTCGTTACAGGCCATAGCTGCTGAACGCTTGACTGCAATCGTGGCTAACAAACAAATAAGTAATCAAGCGGTTGAGAAGATTCGTCAATTTGTCGGAGATTCGCGAATGCACGAAGCGCTTCTTTTTGGTGAAGTTTTGTGGTACCGTCGTTTAGGTTGGATCGCTGAGTCTAAGATGGCGTTAAAAAATTACAGAGATGCTATTGGGGCTCAAGGTGTGTTTTTTCGTCTCGGTGATCTGCCAGGCACGGTGTTGGGTTCGAATCCCTTGGTTGTAAATAGACCAGTGTCGGTTCCTAATGAAAGGGAAGAGTTGATTCATTTACCCACTGGGGAAAAGGGATCTAAGAAGAAGTTGGGGCTTCTCTTGCCCTTAAGTGGAACATATGCTTCGATTGCTCAGGAAATCTATAATGGGGTGGAAATGGCAAATGTTGCTGCCGGCCATCCTTTTGAGATAATTATTGAAGATTCAGGTATAGACTATGGAACATTACCGATTAATTCGGGTTTGAATAGTGACCTTCAGGAAAATAATGGAAGTGGCTTACTCCGAGTAGCTAGAGGAGCTAAAAAATTAGTTGATCAACAGGTTGTGGGAATAATCGGCCCGTTATTTAGTAGTGCCTGTGTAGCGGCTGCGGTGGTTGCGGAAGCTTCTCGGGTTCCCTTGATTGCACCACTGTCCCAGCAGAGCGGATTAGATTCTCTCGGGCAATTTATCTTTCAAATCAATTCGGTGCCAGAATTGCAAGGGAAAATGTTGGGAGAGCATGCCAGTTTAGTGCTGGGGATGCACAATCTGGTCGTTATTGCACCACTTACGGATTATGGATGGAATTTTGAAAGAGAGTTCCGTAAGACGACTGAAGAAAATGGTGGCCGCGTTGCTCTTGCAGACTGGTACATACCTAACCAGACAAAAGATTTTCGCAGGATTTTTGAAGCCGTTAGAAAGGTAGGCTTTGAATTATCTCCAACTCATAAAGATACGCTTTCAGCTGTTGATTCACTTCGTTCAGTTGGAATTTCAGAGGCAAATCAAGATTCATCCTTTCTTCTTGATTTGCTTGAGCAGCTAAAGAGAGAAGAGGCATTAATTGATAGTCTTTATCCAGAGACTGAGGTTGATTCCACTAAAATTTTTATCGATTCTATAGACGGGGTTGTACTAGTGGTTGAAGATTTTTCTGATGCCCAAACGATTGCGCCACAGTTGGCATTCCATCGTTTGAATACCCAAATTTTGGGAAATAGTCTATGGTTTGACCCCGAAGGTTTGAAGAATATGCGACGAAGCGAGCGAAAATACCTGGAAGGTGCTATTATTGCCTCGCCGCATCAGGAGGATTTGGAAAGTGGGCGCAATTTTATTGATGATTATCGAAAAACTTATCTGAATGACCCGAGGTACGCGGCCTTTGGGTTCGATTCTGCACAATTATTGATTAAAGCCTTGATAGATTCGGACGGTGAAGTTGCCAAGATACACGAACGGCTTTCTGAAGTAAAAAGTTATGAGGGTGCTTCGGGGCGCATTAAATTTGATGCAGATCGAAGAGTAAATAGTGCATTGTCATTGTTAAAAATTGAGCGGGATAGATACAAATCGGTATTGACAAACGATTTGCCTGAATTAGGTAACGACTTAGGAACGTTTTTCTGGTATGACGAGGCTGTAGATACGGATTAAGGAGACTGACTGTGATTTGATTAATTGTTAGACAGTTTGTTGCAAAAGATGGAAGAGAGTTTATATTTGGAAGTATAGTGAAATGGATGTATTGAGTGGGGAATATGTCAATGCCTACGTACGAGTACGAATGTAAGAAATGCAGTTTTCAGTTTGAGGAGTTCCAGAGTATTAATGCTGAGCCAGTAAAGACTTGTCGCAAAGAAGGGTGTCGTGGGCGGGTTAGGCGATTAATCAGTAGCGGTGGAGGATTGCTATTCAAAGGATCCGGTTTTTATGAAACTGATTACCGGAGTGATAGTTATCAAAAAGGGGCCAAAGCGGAATCAAAGTCTGATTCTAGTTCGTCTGAATCAAAAGGTTCAAAGTCAGATTCTAGTAGTCCCAACAGTAAAAGTGTCAAGAAAAATAACGTCGAAAAGAAAAATTAATAAGCGGGAACTAAATAATTCGTTCAGCTGTCTGATTTAAAATGCACAATTTTGTTTTTCTACCAATTTTTATAGTCGCCAGTTTGATTTTTGGGTGTAGCGGTAAGGACCCTGAAAGTTTGATGGCAGAAGCGCGTTCTGCTGCATCGGTACCGAGTGGCTTGCCGAGGGCTGCGGATTTATTCAAAGAGTTCCTAAAACATTACCCTGACCACGAGTTGGCTCCAGAGGCTCTTAAAGAGTTTGCTGCCGTTGTCCAGCAACGTGGTAGCTTTTTGGACGCCTTGTCTCTTTATGGGCAATTGATAGAGCGATTCCCGGCGAGTGAGCATTGTGATGAGGCCCAGTTTATGGTGGCGTTCATTTACGAAGAATTTTTGCAAGATTACTCTAAGGCTCGCGAGGCCTATGAGCAACTTATAGATCGTTATCCTGACTCAGATCTGGTGGAAAGTGCACGGCATTTATTGCCACACGTTGGGCGTAATCCTGAGGATTGGGTCAATTTCGAAAAGGATTATCCTGAAGCGAGATCAAACGAAAGATGAAATGAATTTTTTTCGGATTTGTGAGTTAAACATGGTTAAAGAGAATTTGTTGAAAAATCTTTGGGTAGGATTGCTGTAACGTGATTTTTTGCTTCTAAAATGATACAACGGGGATGTATATGGAACCATCTATTGACATCAATGCAATAAGTGAAAAAGTTTCTCAACATGCCGACCTAGTCGAGCGAGTGTTTGTCGAGACCGATCGTGTAATAGTTGGTCAGCGTATGATGATCGAACGCCTCATCATCGGTTTGATCTGTGGAGGACATGTTTTACTTGAAGGGGTGCCAGGCCTTGCAAAAACTCTAACTGTTTCTACTGTGGCGCGAATTATCTCGGCTTCTTTTAAGCGAGTACAATTTACGCCCGACCTCCTACCCGCAGATATTACCGGAACATTAATTTATAATCAGCAAGATGGAAAATTTGTCGCCAAGAAGGGTCCTATTTTTGCTAATTTGGTTTTAGCCGATGAGATAAATCGAGCGCCTGCTAAAGTTCAAAGTGCCCTATTGGAGTGTATGCAAGAAGGCCAAGTTACTTTAGGTGATAAGACTTACCCATTACCTGAACCCTTCATGGTGCTTGCTACTCAAAACCCAATAGAGCAAGAGGGAACATATTCGCTTCCTGAAGCTCAAATGGATCGGTTTATGTTGAAAATAAGAGTTACTTATCCTAGTCGGGACGAAGAAAGATCGATTCTCGATAGGATGGGTGACGGCAGGGAGATTAGCACGCAAGAGGTTCTGACGGAATTAGATCTCAGCTCACTGCGTGAGGTCGTCCGTATGATTTATGTAGACGATAAGATTAAAGATTATATAGTTGATTTGGTCCATGCTTCGCGTTCTCCGAAAGAAGTAGGTATCTCTGATCTTGAAGCTCTGATCGAAAACGGGGCTTCACCTCGTGCGACAATATTTTTGCTCCGAGCGGCCAGAGGACATGCTTTTCTTCGAGGGCGGTCTTACGTAACTCCTGAGGATGTTAAAACGGTAGGAATGGATGTTTTGCGGCATCGCATCGTGCCTAGTTACGAAGCTGAGGCAGAAGAGATTGATTCCGACACCTTGGTACGAATGTTATTTGATCACGTTGAAGTCCCTTGACGGTTTGCTTTGTTACCTAAAGAAATCATAGACAAAGTTCGACGTATAGAAATTCGTTCTCGGAACATTGTAACCGAATTATTTTCCGGTGAATATCATTCTGCTTTTAAGGGGAGCGGGATGGAGTTTGCGGAAGTTCGTGAATATCTTCGAGGAGATGACGTGCGCACGATTGATTGGAACGTAACAGCGCGTGTGGGAAGTCCTTATGTTAAAATATTCGAAGAAGAGCGGGAACAGACCGTGATGTTAATTGTTGATGCGAGTGGGTCAGGATCTTTTGGATCATTTAAGCAAATGAAAGGTGAAGTGGGTGTAGAAATATCGGCTTTATTAGCGTTTGCTGCTGTCAATAATAACGATCGTGTGGGGTTGCTTATTTTTACGGATGGCGTGGAGGTATTTGTTCCACCAGAAAAAGGACGTAAACATGTGCTTCGGGTAATACGTGAGCTCCTATATTTTGAACCTAAGGGAGTTCGGACGGATGTGGCGGGAGCTTTGGATCAGTTAGATAAAGTTCTTCATCGTCGAAGTATTGTGTTTTTGATCTCTGATTTTATCGACAAAGAGTTTAGTCGGGCAATTCAACAGGTTCGTCGACGGCACGATTTGGTCGCTGTCTCGTTATGTGATCCTCGTGAACGTGAATTACCCGATGTAGGATTTATCAATTTAGAAGATGCGGAGACGGGTGAGCAAATAGTAATTGATACCAAGGTATTACGAATCCGTGAGGAATTTCGGAAAATGCAAATGGAGTCTGAGCAAGATCTCTCGAAGTTATTTAGAAGACTAGACGTAGATCACGTCTCTATTGATGTCACAAAACCCTACGTTGAACCACTCGTTGCATTGTTCAGCGATAGAGCGCGTCGGCGATGAATATGGGAAGCAATTAAAAGAATCGACAGATAAAATTTTAAAGGAGGGCTTAAATTGATAGAAGTAAACGATTTAGCTAAACACTATGGTGAAATAGTCGCCGTCGAAGGGGTTTCTTTCGGCGTTAGTAAAGGCTCCATTCTTGGTTTTTTAGGGCCAAATGGAGCAGGAAAAACAACAACCATGCGGATGTTGACTTGCTTTCTTCCTCCGACGAGTGGTACTGCCAGAGTTGCGGGCTTTGATGTGGTTGAAGAATCGATGGAAGTCCGTCGTCGTATTGGATATCTCCCTGAGCAGCCACCGCTTTATCTTGATATGACCGTCAAATCCTATCTCCGCTTTATAGCTAGGATAAAGGGGATAGAAAGTGCCTCGATTTCCCATGCAATTGATGAAACTATGGAGAAAACAGGCATTGCCCATCACCAACATACGGTGATAAGCCACCTGTCTAAAGGTTACAAGCAGCGTGTCGGATTAGCTCAAGCGCTAGTTCACAATCCTGATGTTTTGATCTTAGACGAACCTACCGTAGGGCTCGATCCCAAGCAAATTATTGAAATTCGTGAGGTTATAAAGGGGTTAGCCGGAGATCATACGGTAATCTTAAGCACACATATACTTTCAGAAGTAAGTATGACATGCGATAAGATTGTAATTATCAATAACGGCCGAATTGCTGGTCAGGGAACGCCAGAAAGTTTAATTGATCAACTCAAGGATGGTGATGTGCTAAGAGCGGTTATTACCGGTCCGCCTGAGGATGTTTTGGCACAAGTACAGTCCATGGAAGGTGTGCTCGATGTGGTGAATGAATCAGAAGAGGTCTACTTGATAACTAGTGCACCGGGGGTAGATATTCGTGATATATTGACTCGAAATGTTATTGATCAAGGTTTTTCTTTGCGTGAATTGCGTCCTTTAGATATGACCTTAGAAGATATTTTTCTGCGTTTGACGACAGAGGAGGTAGCAGTATAATGGGAAATTTTATGGCAATATATTCAAAAGAGCTCCGTTCATACTTTGTTTCGCCAGTGGCGTATGTTATTGCGGGAGTATTTCTGTTTTTATCGGGTTTTTTGTTTCGTAGTATTCTGATGCAATTTAACCTTATTTGTCTTCAGTTGAGTCAGCGTGCTCAGCAAATGGGTGGTGCGATGCCTGCCCTTAATCTGAATGAGATGGTTGTTACACAGTTTTTTGCTGTTATGGATTTCATTTGGTTATTGATTGTTCCAATGCTCACAATGCGTCTTTTTGCCGAAGAGAAAAAGACAGGGACTATAGAATTATTGATGACATCTCCTGTTACTTCGGTTCAGATATTGTTGGGTAAATTTTTTGCCTGCCTTACCTTGTATAGTGTCATTGTTAGCTTGACTTTGGTTTATTTTTTGATTCTTGAGGCGTACGGCTCTCCGGATTGGGGACCTATTTTGTCTGGTTACATGGGCTATTTGTTTCTAGGGGCGACTTTTATATCTGTTGGTATTCTAGCGTCGGCTTTGACAGAAAATCAAATTATTGCGGTACTTCTCTCCTTCGGTATTCTCCTGTTGTTTTGGCTTATTGACTGGTCTGCCAGTTTTGCAGGTCCTACCGCAGCGAAAATTCTTCAGTATGTATCTTTCATAGAACACCTCGAAGATTTTCAACGCGGGGTAATTGATAGCCGAGACGTTGTGTTTTATGTCAGTTTCACTTTTTTCTGTTTGTTTCTTACAACGCGCGTCGTGGAGTCGCGGCGCTGGAGGCGTTGAAATGAAAAACTATGCTGTTCCGTTAAGCTTAGCCGGAGCCTTATTAACGCTGGTTGGTGGAGTTGCCTACGTAATCTCTCCTGAAACTGGTGGTGGCGGTCTTTTCAACGTTGCTATAGGAATTTTCTTAGTTGTGGTGGCCGGTGTAATTGATAAATCAATGTTTCTTCAGTATGGACGCTGGTTGAATGCGTTTTGGGGCGGGATCATGGTTTTTGGCATTGTTGCCATGGTGAATTTTCTTAGTGATCGTTATAGCGAGAGACTTGATCTCACTGAGGGTAAATTACATAGTCTGTCAGATCTGACCGTACAGACTCTACAAAACCTTGATCGGGATGTTGAAGCATTGGCATTTGTTGAGGGCGGTGAGAATCAAGATTTAGAATTGCTTTTGGCCGAATATGCTAATAACGGTTCTCGGTTTAGCTTCGAAATGATAGATCCTGATCGTCAACCTGGGCTTACGGAAGAAAATGGTATTACCCGATACAACACCCTTTTGTTGAAAGCTTTGGGAAAAGAACAACAAATAACAGAACTCGAAGAGCGTGAGATCACCAATTCTTTGCTCAAGGTTATTCGTGATCGTAGGGAAAAGGTTTATTTCTCGGTCGGCCACGGTGAAAGGACTCTCAGTAGTGATCCAGAGGGGTTAAATGTTCTTAAAGATCGATTGAAAAATATCGATTATTTGGTCCAGGATTCATTGCTACTTGCTCGGGTCGATAGAGTACCAGAAGATTGCGCAGTTCTTGTCATAGTTGGCCCCCGTAATCCTTTTTTCTCTATTGAAAAAGATCACATCCGCGATTATCTGGAAAACGGGGGAGCGGTGTTGGCTATGCTTGACCCCATCTATGACAGTGGGCTTGAGCCATTGTTTAGTGATTGGGGTGTTGTCCTTGGTAACGATTTTGTTATTGATACAAGTGGCCTCGGCTCCCTGTTTGGCCTTGATTTTACTACCCCTGTTTCTGTGTCTTACGGTGACCATCCTATAGCTCAAAAACATGGCGGTCTAATGACGTTTTATCAGTTGGGAAGATCGGTTCGGTTTGATGGCACAGTAAACCGTAATATTTCTGGCACTGAGTTGTCGCTTACTTCAGAGTCGGGATGGGCTGAGACTGATTTGTCCGTTCTTACTGGCGGAGATCAGACGGTGAAACTGGATGAAGGAATTGATGTTCCTGGTCCAATTGCTCTGGGTGTTGCAGTTGAGGGAGAAGAGGGAAGGTTGGTAGTTTTTGGTGATTCTGATTTTGCCACAAACAAATTTTTTGATTACCAAGGCAATGGCGATTTGGTATTAAATTCTGTGAGTTGGTTGGCCGAAGACGAAGGCCTGATTTCAATTCGGCCTCGAAAAGCTGGACATAACCCAATTGCTCTTACTGATAGTCAAGGCGAATGGGTTTTCTGGCTTAGTGTTGTTTTATACCCGCTTGCCATATCGGGTATAGGTTTGATGGTTGTTTCTCGGAAAGGCCGATGGAGTGTTAAGGAATTAGTGGGAGCGGGAATTGGAGTCGTTTTGTCTTTGGGGGTAGCTGCTCTACTAAACTTTATCGGAGATCGTTACAATTTTCGGCAAGATATGACGGCGGAAAACTTGTACACACTATCAAACAAGACTTCGGGGCTGCTCAATAACCTTGAAGATAGAGGATACTATGTGAATGTGAAGACATTCATGAGTGAGATGGAGGGGGTTCGTTTCCAAGATTTGATGAAAGAGTATAAGCATCTATCTAGAAACTTTGACTACGAATTGATTGATCCACAGAAGAATTCGCTTATAGTGCAGCAGAATAATATTCGTGAGCGTGGAGCCTCAATTGTTGAATTGAGAGGCGAAGGTGGTGTTCGTACCGAGAGGATAATTTTACAAAATGAAAAGGCTTTGAGTAATGCAATATCAAAAGCTTTAAATGCTAAAGATTTGAAAGCTTATTTTACCACAGGTCATGGTGAATTTGAATTGGATCAGGTGGATGGAAAGGGGTATTCAAAATTTAAATCCCGTCTACTGGAACTTAATTTTGATATTATCGATGACCTTGATTTGGGAGAAGGGGTTCCGAAGGATGCAACGTTATTAGTAGCGCTTGGGCCAAAGCAGCCTTTTAGGCCAGCGGAGTCTGATAACCTAGCCAAATATTTGGCGGGTGGGGGATCTGGCCTTTTTCTACTGGATCCCGGACGATTGACTGGTTTAGAGAATCTGCTCGATTCTTACTCGATAAACGTAGGTCAGGATTTTGTTGTCGATTTAAGTGGATTGGGTCAATTGTTTGGAGGAACTGATGTGTCCGTGCCGGTAGTTATGAATTACGGTGATCATCCTATTAGCGAAAGAATTAGTCGGGGAACAATGAGTTTCTTTCCTTTGGCTCGGTCAATACAGGTAGCCTCCCATCGCTTGAAAAACCCAGAAATTACTAAATTAGCAATAACGCATGAAAGAAGTTGGGGAGAGAGTGACATGGGGCCCATTATGGGAGATGGAGGACAGGTTGAATATGATCCCCAACTTGATACTCGCGGGCCGATTTCAATAGCTGTGGCTGTTAAAGCAAATGTTGACACAGCCATAGCCAAAGAGGGTTCGACAAAGCTTGTCGTTTTTGGCGATTCAGATTTTGCTTCTAATGAATATTTTGATCAGCAGGCGAATGGGCAATTGATCAAGAGCAGTGCTGAATGGTTAGCAGAAGGAGAGGATCGCTTAGAGATTGAAGAGCGGATTCCCCCTTACAACCCGATAAACTTAATTGGCAATCAGGGGGATGTGATATTATGGATTTCGGTATTTGTTCTACCTTTTGCGGTGGCTTTGTCAGGGCTTGTTATGGTTTTAAAGAGAGGCTATCAGTCGTATGTTGATGGCTGCCTCGCGTGGCTAATGTACACGTTTGTGGCCAACGGTGTTTTTTTACTGATAACTGCGTCGGTCGCCTTAAGTGAAGCGGACATTGTTGGTGGGCAGTTTCATATACTAATTGGGATACTTTGCTTAGGTGTCGCATTTGGTATTTATCGGCGGAACGAGATGGTCTGGATACCAGCGATTATCGTTTCTGTAGTGTGTAGTATCGGAGCTTTTTTCGTGTTGTCTGACGAGACTCTTCAATTGCTGTATACTGCTGTATTTGTTGTCAATATCGCAGTATTGACATGGATCCGTAAAGCTTTTGTTGATGAGAAGAGAGGTGACTGATGAAATTCAAAACAAATTTAGTTATAGGTATTGTATTCGCTGCTCTTCTGACTTTTGTCTATCTGTATGAGATCAAAGGTGGAGAAGAACGCCGACAGGCAGCGGAGCAGTCGAAGAAAATGCTTGATTTCAATGTGTCAGAAGTGACCCAACTGGTAGTGCTAAATGGTGAAGAACGCATAGAGATAAGTCGTGAAGAAAATGATTGGGTTATGTTGTCTCCTGTTCAGGACGAAGCGGATTCGGAAGCCGTCGATAGATATTTAAGAAATTTAAACGAATCGGAACGGGAAAAAACGGTTGTTGACAGTGCGGAGGCTTTGGCCCCCGGTGTGTTCGGTGAGTATGGGTTGGAATCTCCTAGGCTGAGTGTCTTTGTTGAGACAAAACAGGGGCCTCTTGATACGCTTCTTTTTGGCATTGATGCTCCAACGGATCGTTTTACCTATGTCAGGACGACAGGACCAAACCCCAAGATAGATGTAGTGCGAGCTTGGCGCTATGATAATTTGGAAAAAACACCGTTTGACCTGCGAAATCGCAAGTTGTCAAATTTGTCGCAGAATGACGTTACCGCAATCCGTAGAGTCAGTGTTGATGCTAAGGATATTGTCTTAGCTAAGTCTGTTAGCTCATGGCAACTAAAAGCACCGATAATGGCCTCAGCAGATCGTGATAGCGTAGAGGCACTGCTAGGAAATATTCAGAACGCTGAGATAATTGAGTTTGTCAATGAAAATCCAAATACAAATGATTTGGAACAATATGGGTTAACAATAGATCAGGCTACAAGACTGGATTTTGTTGCAAAGGATATAGATGCCGAAGGTGATTTGTTTAGTGGTACGTTTGATGAAATAGATGTCCTGTTTATCGGTCGTAGGGATAAGGATGGTAGATATTTCGCACGTAATCCCGAAAGAACGTCGGTTTTCTTAGTCGATTCGACCTTGGTTCAGCAATTGCAATTTTCTGTTTTTGATTTGCGTGATAAAACACCTATTCGATTTTCGCGAGACCATGTTACCAACATACAGATAAAACGTAATGGAGCTTTTGGCTTTGAAGTTTCGAAGGATACTGCTGGGGTTTGGATTCTGAAAAAACCTGCGGAAGAACCAGCAAAGTCGTGGAAAGTTAATGCATTGTTGACAGACCTGTTGGATTTAAGGACTCTATCGTTTACAGAAGTTCAACAAGGGGAGTCCATTTTGGATATATACCTTAATGGGGAGAATGGTATAGTTGCGGAGTTAAAATTTTCCATTAGTGATGGAGAAATTTTCTTAGAAACACCCGAAAGTTTAGAGGCTTATCGGATTGATTTGGATAGTTTTGCCGATATAGATCTTGATGTAGATGATGTTCGGCAAGAGGCTACTTTAGTCGATACGGTATCTACGAGGTAGTATTGATGCTTTGGAGCGTAGTTTTTTTTGTCTATTGTTTTGTTGGGCGGGCATCAGGTATGCCTCAAATAGATTTAAGGGCCGATACAACCAGTGTTACTTTGGGGCAACCCTTAGGAATTGAACTAAAGCTAAAGTATCCTCTGACATATGATTTGCTTAATCCTGATTTGAGGCTTGTGTGGTCAGATGTCGATTTTAGTTTGACGGAGCTTGTTGGCCCGATAAATATTGACGATAGTCAGCAGATTGTTCTTCATGGTAATATTCAATTCTTTGCGTTGGGACAGCAAACGATACCTCCAGTAGAATTTCTTTTTTTAGATTCGAAAGAAGACACAATTGTTTCTGAGAGTTTTCCCTTAACGGTTTCCGTTAACAGTGTTCTTTCACAAGATGAAGAGGAAATTAGAGATATAAAGCCTCCGGTTTATATAACAGGGGGTGTTCCTATTTGGATAGCTATAGTACTTGTCGTTTTGTTATTCATAGTCGTCGCGGGTGGAGTGTATTTTTTATTTAGACGGTATCGCCACCGTTCTTCGTATGACCTGCATAAAGTTGTAGAAGTAGATTTTGAGGCCGAATTTAATCGGATTGCACAGATGGGTTTGTTGGAAAAGGGCGAAATAAAAACGTATTACTCTTTGCTTTCTGACAACTTACGCAAGTTCCTCGAAAAAGTATGGGTCGAAGAAGCAATGGAGAAAACGACAGGAGAGATCGAGGTTATTTTGCGTAAGCGAAATGTTGACAATGAATTAATTAGACGGACAGGTTTATATTTGTCGACTGCAGATTTAGTTAAATTTGCCCGTTTTCATCCAGATTTGGATAATGCTAATAATGTTCCCCGTCTTGGTTTGGATATTTTACATAGCTTTGAAAAATTAAATAAGCAGGAAGAGGAAAATAGCCGATAGAAGGCTAAAAGCATAAGCGATGCAAAATCTAAGGTTTGAAAATCCTGAGTGGTTACTTCTTCTTATCCTGTTGCCTTTCCTACTCTATGTTTATATCCGCCGGAGGCGTTTTCGACAGAGTAGTGTCCGTTATTCTGACGTCGCTGTTTTTAACAGCCTGAAGGCGCCGCCGTCCATTAGACTAAGACACCTGCTGATTGGTTTGAAACTATTGGGTATCGCTTTGTTGATCGTAGCTATGGCACGGCCTCAGGCTGGCAGGTCAAAACGTCAGGTTTCATCCGATGGTATTGACATCATGCTTACGCTTGATGTTTCAAGTAGTATGGAACTTAATGATCTAGATAATGGCGAGCGTACTCGTTTACAAGTAGCAAAACAGGTGGTGAGTGATTTTATCAGTGGTCGTCAAAATGACCGTATCGGTATGGTGGTGTTTGCCGGAGAAAGTTTTACGCAATGTCCATTAACACTGGATTATAAAATATTACTCGAATTTTTAAAAGGGATACCAATTGCGGAAAAAAGTTGGGATGGTACTGCAATTGGTATGGCTTTGATTAATGCAGTTAATAGGCTACGTGAAGCCGAAGGTCGAAGTCAGGTAATTATTTTATTGACGGATGGAGTTAATAATGCGGGTGAGATTGACCCACAAACGGCAGCAGAAACAGCTGACGCTGTCGGTGTTCGGGTATATACGATTGGGATAGGTAGCGATGGATCTATACGCCGTGCTGTGCCGGGTATTTTTGGTGCCAGATATCAAAATGTCGATGTTGAAATTGACGAAGAGACGTTACGTATTGTTGCGGAAAAAACAGGTGGAAAGTACTATCGTGCAACGAGCGAAGAAAAGCTTGAACAAATTTATGAAGAGATCGGACAATTAGAACGTACCGAGATAACGTCCGAAATCCATGTGGAATACTCTGAACGTTATACATTGTTTCTCTGGGCCGGATTGCTTTTGCTACTTTGTGAGATCCTTTTGTCTAATACTAGGTTTCGTAGTTTACCATGAGTTTTGATAATGCGATTTGAAAATCCCCCAATTTTTTGGCTTTTATTGTGTTTGCCAATGTTGGTCGCTTTTTTTTTGTGGTCGATACGAGATAGACGGAATTCTTTAAAGCGTTTTGCCGATCTGGCCATAGTAAACCAACTTACGCGTGATCTTAGCCGTACGCGACAATATGCTAAATATATATTGATAACAGGTGGTTTCTTCTTTTCTATATTGTCACTTGCAGGGCCACAGTTTGGAGCAGAATTGAAGATATCTCAGCGTACAGGATCTGATGTTGTTGTTGTATTGGATGTGTCTCGAAGTATGTTAGCTGAGGATTTAAAACCCAGTCGCTTGGTACATGCGAAACAACAAATTCGCGAATTATTGGATAGTTTGGAGGGCGATCGGGTTGCGTTAGTGGTTTTTGCCGGCCAGGCCTTTGTTCAATGTCCATTAACGCTGGATTATAGTGCTATAGAGATGTTTTTAGATGTGGTTGATGCAGGAATGATTCCTGTTCAGGGTACTGCAATTGGAGATGCGGTACGTTTGGCGGGTGACTGCTTTGATGATAAAGAGGGGCAGCACAAAGTCGTGGTTTTATTTACGGATGGAGAGGAACACGTAGGAGATCCAATAAAGATTGCGAATGAGTTGGCAGAAGAGGATGTACGGATCTTTGCAGTGGGGCTTGGCACAAACGATGGGGAATTGATCCCTCAGGGTGAAACGGGAGGAGGACGCAGTTATCACAAAGATAAAGCTGGTAATTACGTTAAGACTAGACTGGATGAAGAGACTCTAACTTCTATTTCATTGGCGACTGATGGAGACTACTTTCGTTCCACACAAAAAGGTAAAGAGTTGTCCGTTATTTCTGAACAAATATCTAATATGGATCAACGGGAATTTACATCGGCACCGACGACAAACTTTGAAGATAGATTTCAAATACCTTTGTTTTTTGCTCTTATTCTTTTCCTCTCTGAAGCTTTCCTAGGTGATCGGCGGGTAATTAGTAATATTTGGAAAGGTCGATTCGAAAGTTGAAAAAGATTATGAGAATATCGGTTTTTGTGGCTGTCTGGTTTTTTAGTAGCGCCTCTACGATTGGAGATCCGGTGGCCTCAAAGAGTGCCGAGGCAAAAGATTTGTACGATAAGGGCAATTTTGATGACGCATTGCGTCTTTATCGGGATGCTCAGTTAGAGCGGCCCAATTCTGCACATTTAAATTTTAATGTTGGAAATGCTCTTTTTAAAAAGGGAGATTTTGAGTCGGCTGTTGATGAATTTAATCAATCGGCAGAGCGCTCCAGTGAAAATTTGAAATCAAGATCACTTTATAATGTGGGTAATGCTTTGTATCTACAGCAGCAGTATGAAAAAGCTGCTGAATCATATCGAGAGGCATTGAGGATTAATCCAAATGATGAAGATTTCAAGGCAAATTTAGAGTTGGCTCTCAGAAAGATGCAGGAGCAAGAGCAGCAGGAGCAAGAGCAAGAGGAGCAAGAGCAAGAGGAGCAAGAGCAGCAGGAGCAAGAGCAGCAGGAGCAAGAGCAGCAGGAGCAAGAGCAGCAGCAGCGAACTGCTGAAGAAGTTGACCAAATGGGTGAACAAGATGCCGAACAACTTCTGGATGCGTTAAAGGATCGTGAAAAAGATTCCCAGCGACGTCGTTTTCGAGCTACAGGAGAGACTCATGGTAAGGATTGGTGAATTATGAGGATTAGCGCCAATTTTTGGATGATTTTTTTGCTGGTATCTCCAGTTGTAGCGCAAGAAATACAATTTGAAGCAAGTGTAGATCGTACACGTATTTCTCAATCAGAGCCAATTAGATATTCGTTGCGAATTATTTCTGATGAAAATATGTCTCATGTTCCGTCTCCTGTGCTCTCTATGGATGGGTTTCATGTAGAAGGCCCGTCAGTGAGTACCCGGATGGAAATGATAAATTTTAATACGAGCTTTACGCGTGAATTGACCTACCTCTTATATGCTAAGAAGGCAGGGAATTTTCGAATAGAGCCAGCAGAGATTATACTGGGAGGTGAAATTTATAAAACGCGGTCAATAGACATAGAAGTTGGGCAGGTCCAACAGCGCCAGGCGCGATCTACAGGTGCGAATAAGGGTTTTGACATAAATGAACATTTGTATTTGCGAGTAAATATCGACCGTAAAAAGGTTTTTGTGGGTCAACAGCTCAACGTTGATTTTGATTTGTTTTATCGGCATCAGTTGTATAATGTGGGATTTAAAGAGATACCTGGTTTTTCAGGTTTTTGGAATAAGGAGCTATGGGTGGCCAAGCAGTTAGAGCCTCATCGCCAAGTAGTGGAGGGCATTTCATTCAATGTAGCTCCTCTACGTGTTATGGCTCTTTTCCCAACACGCGCGGGAGTTCATCATATTGAACCGATGACGATAACGTGTGATATCCCTGCTCGTAGGACAAGCAGAGGTAATATGCTGGACAATTTTTTTTCGTCAGATCCATTTGGAAGATCTCAAAGTATTTTGATTCAGAGTGATTCGTTGTCAATTGATGTTATGTCTCTGCCTGAACGTGGTCGTCCGGTGTTTTTTACCGGCGTTGTTGGCCATTTCAACCTTTCGGCAATAATAACACCTAACCAGGTTCGGGTAGGAGATCCTGTTACATTACGGATAGAAATTTCTGGTGAAGGTAATTTTGCTGCTATAAAAGGTGTTGATTTAGATACTCCCGAGGGAGTGAAACTTTACGATCCAACTATTGAAGAAGAAGAAACGCTTGTAAAGAGACGATACGGTGGTCGCCGTACCTATGAGTATATTTTAATTCCTCAAAGGGTGGGCATCCTTAAAGTTCCTCCCGTGAAGTTTGCATATTTTAATCCCGATTTGGAGGAATATATCACTCTTAAATCAGATACAATGTTCGTTCGGTGTGAAGAAGGCGACATGCAAGAAGAGAATGAAAATGTGTATAGTCTGAAGAGAGCGGATATCGAACGGGTGGGAAGGGATATTCGTTACATTAAACCTGATTTGAATCAGTGGATGGTACCAACGGTTTTTTATGAATCACAGCTTTTTTGGTTAGCGCAGATATTTGTTCCAATATCTTTTGGAATATTATTCGGTGTAAATAAGCATCGCCAGCGTTTGCAAGGAGATTTAGCATATGCTCGTCGGCGACGTGCGCGCGGAGAGGCGCTAAAGCAGTTAGAACATGTGGACAAATTATTATTATCCGGGGATTCAAATGTTTATTACGCAGGAGTTCAACATACACTTAAGGAATTTTTGGGAGACAGATTTAATGTTCCTTCGGCAGGTATGACAGCTGAAGATTGCGTGAGGTTTTTGACAAATGCAGAGGTCCCAACAGAGCTGATAGAGGAAACGCGGTTACTGTTTTCTCTCTGCGATGATGCTCGTTTTGCCCAAAAAAAGGTAAGCATTCAGGAGATGAAAAGAGTGCGAATTCAACTTGAGGAATTGATTGAATCCTTGGAGCAGCAAGTATGATTTTGTTGGTTTTATTTTTTCTGTCGTCCTTGTCAGAAGTGAGATCTCAAACTGTCGCAATGGGATTGTATAATGAGGCAAACTCTCATTACAGGGATGGAGAGTTTGCCTCAGCTATTGCCCGATACGAACGAGCCGTAGAATCCGGCGGAATAAATCCCCTATTATTTTATAATTTGGGTAATGCTTATTTTGAAAATGGAAATGTCGGGAAAGCGATATTGTGGTATGAAAGAGCTAAAAAATTGTCCCCCCGCGATGAAGATATACAGGCGAATCTACGTTTTGCTCGCGAGGTAAAGAAGGATCGGGAGCCTGATGACACAGGCGACATAGAGAGGTTGTTCGGTGATTTTTTCAACTTTCCAACAATGAATGAATTAAGCTTGGTTTTTTCCTTTAGCTGGGTTTGTTTATTTGTAATAGCGGGTTGGTGTTTATGGTATAATAGATGGAAGGGAAAATCGACAGTATTGTTGGTGATTTTTGTGGTTCTTTCTTTATTCTCTGGTGGTTGGATGCTTTTGCGAATCTACTTTTTGATGGGAGAGAAACCAGCAATTGTAATGAATGATGTCGTCACTGCTCGTAGTGGGCCTGGGATAACTCAGACGGAAGTTTTTGTTGTTCATGAGGGGACCAAGGTTTTTGTGAAAAGAGGAGAAAACGAGTGGGTTTTGGTTCGTCTGCACAATGGAATGGGGGGATGGGTACTAGCTTCCCAAATAGAATCAATTTAGTAGGCGAAACATTGCAATGTGCGTGAAAAATTACGATTTTCTACGCATAATAATTAAAAAAAATGGGAGAGATCATTTTAAATGGAAAAGCTTAAGGTTGGAGTCATTGGGGTCGGTGGGATTGCTCGGACACATATGCCGGGTTGGGATGCTTCGAGTAATGCAGAAGTTGTCGCGGGATGTGATTTAAATTCTGAAGTGCTTAAGCAGTGGGGAAATGAACATAGTGTAAAAAAATTACATTCTGACCCAGCCGTTTTATTTGATGATTCAGACATTGATATCATTGATGTCTGTACTCCCAACATGTATCATGCTCCTTTGAGTATTGCTGCTCTGGAGGCTGGTAAGCATGTTTTGTGTGAAAAACCACTTGCACCAACGCCTGATGATATTCGCAGCATGATTGATGCTCGTGATAAGTCCGGTAAGATGTTAATGACTGCTCAGCATTTTCGATATCAGGGATCCTCAATGGCTATGAAGGCCGAATTAGATACAGGATCTTTAGGACAGATTTATCATGCTCGTAGTTGGATGCTGCGCCGTGCAGGTGCGCCAACAGGTGGAGGGTTTATTCTTAAAGAGCACAGTGGTGGTGGTCCGTGTATTGATATCGGGGTTCATATCTTAGATTTAACTCTATGGTTTATGGGAAACCCAGAACCTGTTGCGGTAACTGGTGTTGCGCGCGCTGAACTGGCTAACCAAAGCGGGACCTTTAGTCAGTGGGGTCGCAATGAAATTCCTCCTGAATATGACGTAGAAGATTTTGCCGCTGCATTTGTTCGCTTTGAAAATGGGGCTACTCTTGTACTGGAAGTAAGTTGGTTGCTACATCATGACACCCAAGGTGAAGACATGCAAATGTGGCTGTATGGTACTGACGGAGGAGCTCATTGGCCTAAGTGTGAGATCTATGAAAGTAATCTTAAAACGCGACAGCAGTATAATCGAGAACTTAAATTGATGTATGACGGTCTGGAAGCACATGCGGAAGAATGTGTCGACTTTGCTAAAGCAATTACTGAAAACTTACCATCGCCTGTCCCCGCTGAACAGTCGCTACAGGTCTTGAAAATATTGGACGGGATTTACCGAAGTCAATCATCCGGCGGAGAAGTTCAGTTGGACTAAATCATAATAGTACGAATGGGATTTTAGCTGCATTTTTTTCAGCCCAATATTCTATTGCATTATTGGCCGGTGCTGAATGCCTTGCTGGTCAAGGTATAAAAACGTTTGAATGAGGTCTGTTTTTACTATTATGCTTTCGGTGCTTAGTTTTACTTCGACTCCAGAAAAGATGGTTCCTTGAGCGGTTATATGTCCAGACCTCTCTATTCGCTTATTTTCTTCTATTAGTACTTCGCGCTCCGAATTCATTTGTTCTTGAGCGCGGGTTGCTTGGTAAAGTTTTGTGATGAGGCCACCCAATTGGGAACGTCTTTTCTCTGAGGCGCGTTGTAAAATTGATTTTACACGGTTGGAATCAAAGGCTCTTATGCCCAACATATTTAGATAATGGTCAATTGCATTGCGTAGTTGAGTTAATTTTTTTTCTAGTTTACTTAGTTTGATTGCCGACACCGGATCTGCGATAATTCCGACTGTCGTGTTCGTTGCTGTGGCGGAACCTATAAGTCGGGCAGTGATCGACTCAGATGCAAGAATTTCCCCCCCTACGATGCTTCCTCCTCGGTTGCCAGCACCGGAATGAACAATAACTTTTCCTCCACTTCTTACTTGCGAATTATATATATAACTACCAATATCAACGTCTCCTTGAGCCAGAAGCGATGCGTTTTGCAAAAATTTTGTTTGAACTTTCCCAAGCGATAATAGTCCTCGAGCAATAACAGTAGTTTTTTCTCCTACGATTCCTTGAGAAACAAGTACGTCACCTTGTGCGATAAGTTTTGTGCCTGATTCAACTCCACCGCTTACGGTGATACTTCCTCCCGATTCAATTGTAAACCCAGATCGGACCGTACCCATTACATGTACATCTACAGGTGAGTTTATATTTCCTGTATTGTAATCAACGTCGCCTTTTACAGTATACAATGGTTTGACGTGTAAGGTCTTACCGGATACATGAACGTTTCCATCTATCTCTGCCTTATAAGAAATGGAAGTTTCATTGTCAATATTTTCGACAATCACGTTTTGACCTGCATGATAATTTATGTTTTTACCATCTGTTGTCGGCTCTTCTTCTCCATACACGTTAATTTTAGGTAAACCTTCTGTAGCGGGGTACACGGTAGCCAATAATTGATTTGAAACAACGCCGATTACGCTATTTCTTTCTCTAAAATCAATGCTTCCGTCTGACAAAATCTTTCCAGCATGTAATTCGGGATCAAAGGTGTACTCAATTTGGGTATCGGTTCCGGGTATAGCATCGTCTCCTATGGCTATTCTTGTTAGCGCGAATCTGTTAATAGAAAAATCTTCTGAACATAAATACGTTATTTTTGTCTCATCGACACCATGACATATACTCATCTCTTCAAGGATATTGTCTATCCATTTACGATCTATTGGCGAAGGAGAGTACAATAATTCTAAATGGATGTAGAAAACGTTCATTTTCGATTGATCTACCCATATGGGTGGTATAATAGAAACCGTATCAATGTCAAAAACAACATAACCTAAACATTCAGCGATTATTTGATTGTCTTCCAAGCGAACGTTAATTCCCATTTTAATGTTCGCATTAGAACCGGGAAGGATTTGCTCTTTTCCAAATACATCTAAACCAGTTTCTCCTTGAGTCGGTAACTGTATTTTGGCTATGGTTTGTTCAGGAAGGGCAAGTACTGCTTCGAAGTCAGTTGAGATTCCATCAAAAGAATCCAAATGAAAGAGGTTGCCGGCCTGAGATGCCTTTTCAATATCGGAGTGCTTGGTGTCTTCAATCCACCGTAGAAATCCGTTCTCCCCAGGGACAGGCTGTCTTCCTGCTGCGATTATTTGGGAGCAATTCAATATTTGATGGGCATCGACTTTTGCTAAGGCCAGTATGTCGTCCAAGGCGTTGACGTCAACACCTTCTCTGATTAAATAACATTCTTCCAAGGCCTTGCGTAGATCTTCGACTCCAAGATCTAAATTTCCGGATAGACAAATCTTTTCCATTCTCGCTTCCTGACCATCGTTTTGAATGTTTACGACCATCCATGACATGGCAGCAGGACCGAAATACATAGGATGAGCCTCTTCAAATTCATGAGGGCTAACTTGATTGTCTTCGCCTAATTGTTCGAGAAATGTTTCTTCTAAGTCTGAAGCGTCTTTTGGAGAACGCTTACGCTGATTTTTGTCAGATTTGCTCAAAACGGGTACCCTTTGGCATGATTATGTCCAAGAGCAGTTACCAATATATGACGTAATATATTATAAAACAGAACATTTAGGGAATGCCAAACTTTGTTACTGTAATCTAATTACTTAGAGATAGTTAAAATTTTTAATTTACAAACTGGGTAGGGAGACGGGAAAGGATTTTCTCGATCTGAACATCGATGGGTAATAAACTGTTCAAAATCAGGTCTGCTCTTGATCGAGTCGGAATTATATAACGTTTGGACATAGGAGTTACCTGCCTGTCGTATTGTTCAATAATGGAATCTAAACCACGTTCCCGCTCATTGATATCACGGTTGATGCGACGATTACGGGCGACCTGATTGGGAATATCTAAATAGATACTCAAATTATAGAATTGTAAAATAGGCTCAAAATAAAGCGAAAAGATCCCTTCTACTATAATGTTTTTCTTGTTGTTAATCGTTTTTGAGAGTCCGGCTCTACAATGTTTAGTAAAATCGTACGAGGGAACTTCTATAGATTCGTTGTTTTTTATCTTAGCCAGATCTGCTTCAAATAGTTTTGCGTCCAATGATGTGGGGACATCAAAATTCATTTTTCCGCGATCATTGTAGGATAAATGGCTTAAGTCATGGTAATATGAGTCCAAAGAAACGATTTCTGAATTTTTTAGGGCTCTCTGAAGTTTTTGAGCCAGTGTTGTTTTGCCGGATCCTGATTTTCCAGCTATGGCCATTACATTGACTGTCATCTCATAGTTTATTCTTAGCAAATTTTATAAACGCAGCTGCATCTATGGTATTGAGTACGTCAGATTTTTGTAGCCATCCTTTGCGAGCAACTCCAATACCGTATTGCAGATTGTCTAAGCCAGATAGCTGGTGCGCATCTGTATTTATACTTATCAAAACACCGCTATCTCGTGCGGTCTTTACATGTCTCCAATCTAGATCAAGTCTGGACGGATGTGCGTTTATTTCTATACTGACCTTATTTAGGGCGGCCTCCTCAAAGATAATGTCTAAATTCAATTCATAACCTGGTCTTTCTAAGAGCAATCGACCGGTTAAATGACCAATTATACATGTGCTTGGGTGACTTATGGCACGAACAATTCGTTCGGTCATTTTCTCTCGATCCATATTGAATTGAGAATGGATCGACGCTACGATGAAATCAAATTGCTCTAATTCATTATCCTTATAATCAAGGGAACCATCTGAAAGAATATCAGATTCTATTCCCTTGAGTATTTTAAACGGCGCCAAGGTTTCATTCAGAATATCAATCTCTTCCCATTGACGTTTGACGCGGTCAAAAGATAGGCCTCCAGCGTATGCTGCGGTCTGACTGTGGTCGGTTAATCCCATATAACTAAAGCCTCGTAGTTTTACCGCGGTTGCTAAATCAGATATGCTATCTATTCCATCACTATAATTAGAATGGATATGGAGCATCCCTTTTATGTCATTCGAGGAAATCAAGTCGGGGATAGTTTCCTTTTCAGCAGCCTCAATTTCTCCCTGGCCTTCTCGAAGTTCAGGCGGAATGTATTGTAAACCTAGTGCAGCAAAAAAATCATTTTCTCCTACACAACGAATTCGTTCCTCATCCTTGTGTAGGCCATATTCGTTGATCTTTAATCCGCGTTCATTTGCTCTCGCTCGTAAAGCCACGTTATGCTCTTTACTTCCCGTAAAGTGGTGTAGGGTATAGGGAAATTCTTCCTCGGATACGATACGAAGATCCACTTGCAGCCCACTGTGAAGCCGAACAGCACTCTTTGTTTTTCCTTGTTGAATTACTTCCTTTACAGAAGAATGTTGTGTAAATAGTTCGGTCGCAGCTGCTGGATCGGTAGCGCTGATAACGAAGTCAATATCTTTGACCGTTTCGAGTGCTCGGCGGAACGATCCGGCGATTTCTATTTGTAGAATGTTTTGGTTGTTTTTTAGGGCCCGATAGAGAGGTACCGTCTCGTTGCCCGCTATGTCTATTCGGGTCCTACCTTGGTTTTCCTTAAGGAGTTCTATGCCTTCTAGTATATTGTTTTGTGTCTTTTCACCAAATCCTTTGAGTTCACTGAGGCTGCCATTTTTGCAGGCGGCAGAAAGTTGATCAACCGTGTCGATATTTGCTTCTTTGTGCAAAATAGAAATTTTGCGAGGGCCGAGACCTGGGATGCGCAACATTTCTAACAATCCATTAGGGATAGATTCTTGGAGTTTAATGAACGCGGTGGATGATCCTGTGGAATAAAATTCTTCGACTAAAGAAGCTACGCTTTTCCCAATTCCTTTGATGCTAGTAAGTTTCTTTTCCTCAACTAAACGGTCAATGTCATCTTCCATATTCTCAAATATTCGCACTGCGTTGCTATATGCACGAGCCCGAAAAGTTTCCGCACCACTTAACTCAAGAAGTGTGCAATATGATTCAAGGTATATAGCGACCTCTCGCGTGGTTTTCACGGTCTGGAATCTCCATTTTTAAATGAGTGCTCATTTTCATTAACTCTTTGTAATGTTGAATTTACCAGTTGCGAATTGCCAGCTATCAGGCCCTTTGCGATCAGGGTGTTTTTTTGATTATATGAGCGGATCCTGCCGTCGAGGTCCACCATACACCCACCGGCTTCTCGGATTAACAGATCTCCCGCACAAACATCCCATTCATTTTTTGGCTGGACACTGAAATTGATATCGTAGTGTCCCGAAGCTACTAATGCGAGTTTATATGCGACACTTCCAATAGGAGTTAATTCACCCATGTAGGAACGAAAAGGCTCTATTTCACCTCTTTTGTATTCACTCCGACTAACTGCTACAGAAGCTTTTGAAAGATCGCGGGATTCGCTACAGAAAATGCGTTTTCCATTGAGAAAACTACCTCCATTTCGAATAGCTGCAAAAAGTTGGTCAAGTGCTGGATTATACTGGACGCCGACGATGGGGGCTCCATTTTCAACAAGTGCTATACAGATAACGTATTCTGGGATCCCTTCAACAAACTCGCGGGTTCCGTCAATAGGGTCTATAATCCAAACATGCTTCTTATTCAATCGTTCGTCATCATCTATAGTCTCTTCAGAAAGCCAACCGTAATTGGGGAATCCACTTGTAAGCCTACTTTTTAGAAGTTTATTTACCGAGATGTCTGCTTCTGAGAGTATATCTCCATTGGGTTTTTGAGAGCTTGTAGATTTATCTCCTAGGAGTTCTATTGTTAATTTACCTGCTTCTCGTACGGCATTTATTGCTATCAACAATTCTTTATTCAAAGGTTGATCTCCTGTTAAAAATCCTACAGAAGTTATATAGTGAGATTTAGATGAGCAACGCATTTGCTATATCAGGGAATTTGTTTGACATAACTTGTACTTAAAGATAAATTGCGAGAGAGGTAAGAGGTCAAATTTTTACGGGGCATTCTAATGTTACGAGCGTTTCTTTCGGTTTTTGTATTTCAATGTGTTTCACTCCATGCCGAGGAATTTTCGCCGCCTATGTTACCCATTCTGAAGAAGCTTGAATCTGAGGGGCTTTGGGGCGAAGCGGTATTGAATAATGGGAAAACACGTCAAATAAGAGTGGAAAATGTAACGAATGATAGTGTAGAGGTTATTGAGGTTTACGGCGCTCTTCAGCGTAGGATCGTCTCATATAGCGTTGGAGGGTTTAAATCGATTCGCGTGCTTGGAAACCAGCGTATCCAGCTAAGATCCACCTTGATTGGTAACTCGAAGTCAAAAACCTTTGCCTTGGGTTCCGAAATGATCTTTCCTGGAGCAGGTTATTTGTATTTAGGCGATAAAAAACAGGCGTTGTCACTTTTTACGTTTACAGGTGTTGCCTTGATGACAGCTGTATTGACTGGAGAAGACGCTACTGCTGGTTGGTTGCCCTTACTTTCTTGGGTTAAGATTGCATCGATGTTTCAACTCAATGACAAGATAAATGCTATGAACAAAAATTCCATCCAATGGGATGCAGGCCTTGCCACTTGGTCTGGCAGTGATGGCTTAATGGCTAAAATACGAATGCCGCTAAATTTATAACATTTTTTAAAAGAGAGGATCGAGTTATGAGTTCACCAACCGAAAAATCTCAAAAAAGAGTACAGAAACTAATCGATGCATATACCTCAAAATCTGGAACATGTCCTCATCCGGATGCCGATACTATGCATTCTGTTTTGTTGGGCTTGGCAAGTAATCTAGATGAATTAGGACGTCCGCTCTGTCCCTGTAGGTTTTATCCTGATAAGACTGAAGAGATAAAACATAGGACTTGGATCTGTCCATGTGAGGATATGCAGATCTATAAGTATTGCCATTGTCTTCTTTTTGTAACAGAAGAAGGTCTTCCCATAACTGAGCATTTACCTGAAGGTCATGAAGGGCGAGATATTTATGGAGTTGTAACGGACCCAACTCCGGATAAGGGGCGAGCTCTTCGCGAAAAAGCTTCAGCACGAGAAGAAGAACGTATCAACAGGCCGTCCTGACGGAATACATTTTGATCATAATTAACGTATCTCTTTTCCAATGGTCGTCTTTTTTTTGTAGCTAATCCCAAATTACGACCTCAATACGTCGATTGAGCGTTTTATTCTCGGGTGAATTATTAGGTGCAATAGGATACGCCTCTCCATGTCCGCGAGCGTCGATCATTTCTGATGTGATAAAGTCGTACGATTCTGTAAGATAATTTTTGACTGCTTTTGCTCTATCTTCGGATAGACGAAGGTTTGAATCCGCATTTCCGTCACTATCGGTGTGGCCCACAAGAAGAATTTTTGTGGGGGAGAAATTTCCGACAAATTTTGCAATCCTGTCGAACTCGGCTGCAGTGCCGGGATTGAGCGACGCCTGGCCAGATGCGAAGAGTACGCTTGCATTGAGAGATAAACGTGGTACGACGTAGTCATTTTTCATTGCAGTCTTATGTAGGATTGTTGCAATTCCAATGTTTTCGTTTGAGGTAAAATCACCGATACATGTTTTCTCTTGAGAATCTATTATTTCCATTGTTCCAACATAAATACGCATAGTCAAATCTAAATTTCGGTTGACGATTTCTTTTCGGTATACGTTTAAAGTGTCTCCTGTATTAATGTTTGCATCTTGTCCCCGATCAATTATATAGTCGATGGGTGCTGTAATAGAATCAGAAGGTGCTAAACCATGATTAAATGGGCGAATAATTGTTATTATTTTAGGTGGTGTAAATCGAGGTTTAGGTTCTTCTTGTGCTGTTGTTGTATTGGCAATTAATAAAACCAAGGTAAAAGAAAGTATTTTGTGAAATATGTTTTTCATGAGGTTTATTATTTTGTTGGTAATTCCTCTCGGAGGGAGAAGAGTGTGTAAAGTTCTGATAAGTTAATAATGAATTATTTTCGATTTCCCAAATGATTCAGCAAAAAGAAAGAAATCGTCAAAATCGATTTTTCCGTTAGGTGCTATATCTATATTTGGATTCCAGGCTGAATCTGTCAATGTTTGCCCAAAAACGTCTGCGAGAATAAAAAAATCTGTTAAGTCAACTAATCCGTCTCTATCAAAATCACATGAATTTATTTGTAATGTGGAGTAAGGTCTTATTGGGGTTGTTATAGTGGTTGCTATACCATAATTGTCAGATGCCTGTAAATGTAAGGTGCCATTTGTAGGAAAACTGTTTGCCGAAATGGATAATGTTTGTGAGGAGTCGATTTCGAAGGTAAAGAGCTGATTTGGTATAATATGCGCTCGCCATGAAAGTTGGTCTGCCTTGTGAGATGACTCTATATATCGATTCAGATCAATCTTGGTTTTCCCCAATCCAAACAAGGTTATGTCCGGAAGTTTACGTATCTCGATTTTCTTTCGGGAGATAGTTTGGATAGAAGGAAAGTCTGTTGAGTTGATGTCTATTATAACGGGTTCGCTGTTGGATTGGACTTCTGAAGTTGGTTCATCTGAAGATGCAGACTCATGTATCATTACGTTGAGGCTCTGTCTTGCAGTTGCTCCTTGTCTATCGGTTGCTGTAAAGTCTATACTTCGCAAACCGGTTTCAGCATTATTGGCAGAAACCGTAGCAGTATTTAGTACCGTGTGAATACTTACTTGCAGACCTGACTCTGGCATAGCACTCCAAGTCAAAGAATCTACGGGTTCATCGTCTACAGCGAAGTGATCAAGTGAAATTCTGAACAATTCTCCAGCACGTAGGAAAATGTCAGGAAACGTATTGATTGTAGGAAGAGGATTCGTGATGATCACTGGTATTTCCATCACCAATTGGCGTCCAACTTTGGACTCAGCCGTGATGTTCAAACGGGTGTTCCCCTTAAATCCATTAATTGCTTGGATAGAAATGGATTTCTTTGAAGTGTCAAATGCAGCAGTTAGTTGTTTTGATGGATCTAAAATGATTTGATCTGCCTGAGGGCCCATATAGGGCCCAATGTCAAAATTGAATTCTTTATACGGTGAAAATTGAATTGTCGGAATTTGTCGGAGTAACGGTTCCGTCCCATTCAGGATAATAGTAACTTCTCCGCTGTCTGTTTTCTGATGAGGGTCCTTGACTAATAATTTTAATATGTAAAAACTTGAGGGGTTCTCGGTTGGAGGTATCCAGGTTAAAACGTTTTTTTCAATGATAGCGCCGGGAAGCTCAGAAAATGACCAATTTAGAGTTTCTAGGGAGTCATCTTTGTCATTGACCCAATTGTCCAATTCAATATGAAGCGTTTCATTAGAAGATAAATACAGAGTGTCTGGGTTAGATAATATTGGAGGTGAGTTCACTTTCTTAATAACAAGGTCTAATGTGTCGATTGAACTCTTTCCATCTTGGTTATGCGCAGTGAAAACTAGTTGACGTTTTCCATGAAAGGGTGGGGATGGGACTAGTGTAGCATTACCTTCAGAATCAATCTCTACAGTGATTAAAGAATCATACATCGCTGTCCAGTAAAGATTGGGAGGTGCACTATCAATATCTGTGGTTAGTTGTTTTAGATCTATTTTGGCTTTATATCCCTGCTGAATAGTCAGTTTTTTCATAGTTAAATTAGGTGGGTCATTTTTCGGTTCGACCAAAACCATAAACTGTTTATTTTGTGAGATTCTACTAAGATCTTTCGTCTCGATATCTATAGCGAATAAACCATTTGTGTTATCACCGGTCCACAACTTAAGTATTTGCTCATCAGCGATGTTGTTTATAAATAGGCCTTTTGATGGTGAAAAATATGTTTCTAATTCTGATAGAGCGTTGTCTGTATCAATTATCAGTGATTTTACAGGTATGCTAAGTGTGTCATCTTCGCTGAATCGTAGTGTGTCAAAAGATGAAAAAGCCGGATAATCATTAACGGGTTGGATTTGGATCGAAATCGTTTTTGATGTTTCTAAACCTAAATCGTCCCTTGCAGTTATGGTTAATGTGTCTAGGCCATAAAGATTCGGAAAAGGTCGCATAGTAATTGAGGTATTGGTTAACACGATTTCTGTTTTGTTGCCATTGTGTTTGATGCTTAACTCGTCTTCGTCTTCGTCAAATATGGTATGCTCCAAAGGAAGTGTGATGCCAATAGGATCATCTTCAATAAATGAATAAGATGATTCAAGTTGAATGACCGGTGGGTCATTGGAGACATTGGTAGCAAATAGTTCTGATGGCGGGCTTTCCAAAGCATCGTATTTATTGTCTGCGACATTACGAGCGATTAGATACGTTTTCTCATCGTCAGATTCAGTGTCATAGCGTAGTGATGTGAAAGTCACTTTTCCATTTTTAGCAATTGCAGTGTGTCCAAATAATGTCCCGGATCCTGACGTGTAAACTGCGACCGTATCTGAAAAATTATAGTCTATAAGACCATTCTCATCTATGGCATAAACCGTAGGCTGTTGTTTTAAGAAATGGCCACTAAGACTACCTTGGGGTTGTATCTGAAATGAAAGTTTGGTAGAGTTGACGTTGACGAAAAAAGCTTTTGTATCGTCCGCTGCTATTGCTGTACCGTAGCCACCAACATTAGTAGATAAAGCTCCCGTAGGTGCACTGATACGCATTGCATGGTTTTGCGTTGCATGTCTGGAGAAAACAACTGAGAGGATATAGTAGCGTGTTTGGTCTTCTTCTGGCGTTCTCGCAGTAGAAACAGAGACAAAAGCCTCAATACCAAGAGAGAAATTTGCTGAATCCAAAAGGCCAATTTGAGTCGCATCAGTTAAGGTGTTTTTGTCATTTTCATATAGATTAAAGGAACGTACGTCACTTTGCTCAAAACCTGTCGCAGTTTGTAAATCGCTAGCGGTAAAATGTACTCCATTAATACTTGTTTTCCCATCTCCCGTATATGCAATACTAAAAAGATGTGCTTCACCGCCTGGCTCAATATTAACACTAGTTGCGGGTCCTATGGTACCGCCTGGCACGATAGTCCGAATTCGGTTGTTGCCTTGGTCGATGACGAATAGGGTATCACCAAATTGACAAAAGCTAGTCGGATTCTTCCATTGTGCTCGGTTTGCAGGTGCATTTTCGCCTTTAAAGTTGGCGATATCGTCACCGGAGATAGTCCGAATATGGCGATTGGGGATTATTTGTCTTATTCGTTGATTGAAACGATCTGCAATATAAACCGCGGACTGATCATCCAACAATACATGGCTTGGAAACGATAAGCGAGCGTCGATGGGTAATCCCCCATCGCCAGAAAATCCTGGAACACCGGTTCCTGCAAATGTAGATAATTGCCCGTCAATATTATTTAAAAAACGTATTCTATGATTTCCGCTGTCGGCGATATAGACATTGTGTTTTATGTCTACAAAAATACCGCGTGGCATTTTAAGAGTGGCTTTTGTCCCTTTGATATTATCAAGAAACAATCCTTCGGTTGTATCGTTTCCAGCAATTGTAGTTATAATACCGCTGCCGTTTATACTCCGTAGCCTATTATTTCCGCTATCAGAAACATAGATTGTATCACCTCGAATATATAACCCTGTTGGGGAATTTAGTTGGGCAGATGTTGCTAAACCTCCATCTCCAGAAAACCCCCTAACTTGCGTCCCAGCAACCGTAGTCATATTTCCACTATTATCTATGCGGCGAACACTATGGTTCCCAGTATCGGTTAAGTAAATATTTCCATTTCCATCCACTACCACTGATGTGGGCGTATTCAAATTGCGAGAAATAGCAGCACCATCACCATTGTATGAGGCAACTCCGGTTCCGGCAATCGTCGTAATAGTTCCGCGGTTGGTATTTATGTGTCTTATACGGTGATTACCTGTATCTGCAATGTATAGGGACCCATTGTTTGCGCGCCAAACAGAACTTGGGCCACTCAATTTGGCGTTCATAGGCGTAGCACCATCACCGGAAAATCCTTTAACACCGTTTCCAGCTATGGTTGCTACGGTCTGAGCTCTGATCGTTGATGGAATTACAGCCAATAGGAAAATCAGAGTCCATTGCGTAAGGTGGTTGTTGATCTGCAGATAATACATATCGTAAGTCTGGTTATGTTGATTGCTATTAACTAACTATCCAAGCAATTAAAGGATTTGAAGGTGCGAGCGATATACTAAAGAGAGACCTTCTTTTATTATGTCGGCTAGAAAACGAAAAACATGAACATTCTCCGCAATTATTTTTTAATATATTTAGTTGTAAGTTTAAGTCCTGCAGTGAGTTGGAGCCAGTCCGCTTCGGTGTCTCCCAGTGGTCTGTCTAGGATACCCTTTGGGGCTACTGTTGACAATCCGTTTTGGCAGCGTCTGAAGATCGAATTAAACGAGCACCCTTCTGCGGGAGACACGATAATTGTTCGATTACCTAGTGAAATTGGGATAGCCGATACAGACCGCGATGGAGAGTTAGTAGATGAAGTGAATGTAGAAGATTCATCTGGTATTGGTACTGGCTATCGGGTAGTCCAAAATGTTAGTAGTCGAAGAATCGTTTTGAAAAGCACCTATGGGGGATTGAAGGGAACAATTTATGTTCATTTTCCCATTGTGAGCCCATCAAATACTAACTCTTCTCAACTGGCATATGGGCAGATTTCCTTTTCCAACAGTAGGGAACAACCCATTTCAGCGGGCATGCTAATGCTAAACATTGTCCAGCCACGGGATCTAAATGTAGTTCAATTAAATTCAGTTTTCGATCGAGCACTGGCTGATACAACAACTAATCCGCAGGGAGATATTTTCCCCACTAATTATTCAGAGGATGAGGGGATCCGGTTCCCGGATTTTGTGCAAGACGAAAGTGGTTATGTAGGGAGATATGGTCTTGTTTCTGGGAATACGAATCCCGACGGGAACAATAGCAATGATACTAAATTTTTTGTATGGATATCGACGAATGGAAATCTAGATCGTGTCTATGGGGATGTGGCCACGCCTGCTATAAGTAGCGACACCGGAGAATCTATCGGAGCAATAGAGGGCGATTTGATGGAATTCAAATTAAAAATTGAAGATTTAGAAGAATTAGTCTATTACGTCTATATCACTTCGAATTTAACGGGTGACTTTCCATTGGCAAGGAGCAGAGGCATTCGAATTCGGCATGATCCTGTTATTTCATGGGTTGGGGAATTTTTAAGTGATGATAGTGACTATTTGGATTCAGGTAATTTACTTGATTTAGATACGGGGGAGCCCGGTGCCCAGTGGAAGTCTCGCAATTCTATGCAAGTTAATTTTAAAGCGATTGATTACAACGACACCGCAACTGTAAAACTTTATTACGCAACAGCTGACACTCTTGAAAAGGATTTTTTAATAATTAGTGGTTCGAGTCCCAACTTAGTTGTTGAGGGATTGAAGGAAGCAGAGCCGATAGACTCTACAAAAATACTTCTAGAAGGTAGGGATACCGGCCAGTATTGGAATATTGCGATATCGGATTCTATTTACGTCCCTACCGGTGATTACTACATCTATGGTGTGATAAATGATGGAAAAACGCAAGCAGTTCAGAGATCCAAGCACAGCTTCCGTGTGCGACATTCTCCCTTTATAGCCTTAGACGTACGAAAAGATCGATTTATCCACACTGGAGGGAGTCTTGGTGAACGGTATTATACTATCACTTGGAATGGAGATCGTGGCCATGAGGGAGATAGAGCAATTGGGGATAGTGCAAAAATCTCATTGTATTATAGCAGTCGATTTGATTATTCCATCCCTGATGGAGCAGAAGATATCGCCTCTGCTGCTGCGGATTCTTCAAAAGATACACACTTGATTATTGATGGACTCGAAGAAAAAGACGATCGACGTATTGACAATCAATATGAATGGGACATTTGGACTTATCATAATCCTGACGATGGGGGAGTGCCTCGTGAAGGAGTTGATTATGGAATATATGCCATAGTTGAAACCGACTCTATGCGACGTTTGGTTCGATGGAATGATGAGTCAGATCAGCCACAGGTTCTTCAGTTTAGTCACGAGCCATTTCTTCGAGTTGTGGAACCTGCTAATACTTTTGAATTCAATGGTCGGCACGGATTTGATGTTGCCTGGGAAGCAATCGATGTGGATGATGAAGCGAGCATTTGGGTGATATTGACTTCGGCGTCTGCTGCAGAAATATTGGGAGATTCAACGAGTTACAGTGCTTTGCGGTCGGATGGAATCTCTGATTGGTTAGCTAATTCGGAAGATGGTTGTAGCTCTACGACACAGTTATTGACCGAAAGTTCTCAACAGAGATTCAGTGTACGTCCTGCCACACTCGTTAAAACTATGTCGTGCGTGCAAACGTCGATTACAGATGGAGATTATTATGTATATGTCGTGGTAGATGCGACGTTGGAAAGTCAGCCAAATGACGAAGCTTTGGCTCGTCGTGCCCCGGGTAGGGTAAAGATTACAGGGTTGGGACCGGCTGGTGCCGTTGGATTACCAAGATTAAATCTAGAGTTTTTACCCGCTACTGTGAATACCGGATCGTCGGGTGATACCGTTACAGTACAAATTTATCCTAATACGGGAGGGGAAGAGGTCGATTTGATTACGATTTTTGCTAGTGTAGACACCTCCTTAGTTCGATTAGTAGATCAGGTTTCTGGACAGGAAGGCGTCCAACCGTTTCAATTATCAAGTGAAGCTACTGGGATGGTACTGAGGGATACATTACTCTCGGGTCAGGATAGTCTGTATGCGGGACAATATCTTCTAGACCTTGTTTATTATGAACAAATGGGAACCAAAAGGTATGATGGAAGGCGGTCCCTTGCTTCTATTCAATTTGTTACACGGGATACCGTTGGGTCTACTAACGTTTGGTTTAACCATTTAGGGACACGAAAGACGGCATTCTATCGAGATGGTAAGACATTAGCAGACATAGCTTCGCATGATGCTATGAAAATAAATGTCCAAAGTCGGGGAAGTATTGATGGGAAAATCCCATTGCAAGGGCGCAAAGATTTTAGTGGGATAACAACGTTTTATCTAAGAGACCGAAACAGTTTTGAACCTATCAGTGACGCTCGATTTATTGCGGCAAATGATATCGATTCAACGTTGTTGGGAATACAGGATTCATTGTCCTTTGACGGAAGATTTTCTCTGGTAGATATCCCGAGAGGCGAGTATCAATTAGTTGTGAGGAGACCTGGCTACTTAGATGGACAAATCCCATCGGTTCTTATAGATAATGGAAAAACTGTTTCTGATCTTCAACCTACTTTTCAAATGGATGGTAGATCTAATCCGGGTTACTTGCTTGGCGGCGATGTCACTGGCTATGTGAATAAGGAAGGTAAATCTATCTCTGACAATGAAATAGACCAACTCGATATTGATTATGTTGTGGCGTATTTTGGTCAGACAGTAGAGGTAGGTGGAGATGCTACTTTCGCAGATATTGACGGAGATAGCCTTGTATGGATTGCCGATTTGAACATGGTCGCAGCAAATTTTAATTCGCAAGGTGTGGCACCCGTATTTAAGGCGTCTACTAAGACTTCTGAAAATCCTTCTACTATGAAGATTCTTTCCTCTGAATCGAATGGGCGCCTTCGAATTGAAGCTGTCTTAGAAGGTGTTTCGGGTATGCGGGCTTATGTCGTCCGAGTTAACTACGATTCAGAAACGTGGAGATGGATAGGTGCCGAAGATTTTTCATTTTCAGGTCGTCAAGCTGTGTTTGCAGAATATTTCTCTGAGGATGAGGTTGCTTGGGCGTCGGCATTGGTTGGATTTGGTGACGGAGTAAATAATAATTCTACGCTAGCGAGTTTCGAGTTCGAACGAGTTGGGGATGAGGACGTGCCAGTTCTTATTGCGGAGATGGAGTGGATGGATGTTTTGGGTGGCCGTCACAGAGCAAAATTTAGTTCCTCCTCGCAAAAAGAGGTGGTTTTACTTCCTAATGTCCCCAATCCTTTTAACCCATATACGCAAGTAAGCTTCAATTTGCCATACGAAGGAAGGATAGATGTTGGTGTTTACGACGTACTAGGTCGCAGAGTTCGTTCATTAGTTGGGGGGCTCTCGAAACCAGGTTTGCACACGGTCATTTGGAATGGTAGGGATAATTCGGGTCGGGATGTGGCATCAGGCACATATTTTTTACGTTTGCGTTTCGATGATAGAATCTCGATTCGCAAGATGCTGTTACTTCGCTGAGCTTTTATCATGGGCGGATTAATATTCGCGTTGATAGTTTTTGCTAGTGAGCTTGTAGCAGATAATGCTTTTCTTTCTCTCAAAACTCCAGCGCCTCAAATAGTCAGTTTAGGAGATACGCTGTTGGTCGATATTCGAATTGACCCAAGATCTTCTTCAATGACTTCTGCCAGTGTCTACCTCCGATACGATTCTGACTTATTGAAAATTATTTCAGAGGAATTTGACGCCAATTCTGAATTAATACCTTTTCATAGTGGAAGTTTCTGGGAAGCGAATGTTTATCAAAATTCAATGGATAATGAGCGGGGGGAACTCAATTACGTGGTGGTTACTGGTCGTGATAACAATGGCTCTCGAATTGTTAGCTCGGTTACAGGCAGTTTGGCTCAAGTACGTTTCAAAGTAAGAAAAGTTCCAGAATTAGATAGGCGAGCTAAGGTTGAAATCCAAATGGCAGGTCGTAGGCAATCATCCTATACCTTACTAACTCAGCCAGGTGTTCAACATTTTTTTGATTTCAATAGAATCGGATTAGAATGGATTATTGCTCCGATTCCTTCAGGATTGGACCTTCCTAATACCAAAGATGTAAACGAGGCTCTTACGAGTAATTTCTCGGTACCTAATCGTGGGCTTTTGTCTTTATTAGAGGATTCTTCACCTGAGGTTTATAATTGGCTAGATCTAATCGGTGTTGAAGAATCTATGGCCTTGAATTATGTGGGAACGAGTCGTGGATTGGCTGTGGAAATAGTTGGAGACAGTCTGTATTTAAGAAGCGCTCCCGATTATTTCGGAACAGGAGTTTTGGAGCTTAATGTCTGCGATGTTTACCATGAATGTGATTCGGTTGAATGGGAAGTTGAGATTGAAGGTCTCAACGATCCTCCGGAATTTGTGAAATTAATACCTATCGATTTGGTTCAAGGTGAGTCTCTACGTTGGTCCATAGATGATATAGTGTATGATGTGGATAACAGGACAAATGATCTGGAAATTAATTGTGAATCAGAGAAGTCTATTCTAGCAACCTGTGGCTTAGGTGAAGTGGAAATACAGGGGATACTTCCTGGAAAGGGGCTTGTAGTTCTAAGTGCTACTGATCCAAGCGGAGCGACCACTATATTTCCATTGCAAGTAACGGTGAATCCAACGAAATCAGCATCTCCAAATGTTAGAAATGTTTTTAACGGTTATAGATCCCTTGGTGAGGTGGGCCAAGTGGATTTACGCGAATATGTTTCTGATCATGATTCGCCTTGGGAATCAATCGTGTTACATCTTGATTCATCAGGTTTAATGTGGGAATGGCACGAATCTTCAACTTCCATTGTGGAATTGGGATTTTTTGAAGAAGGTGAGGTTACGTTGTCATTGCGTGTCGAGGATTCAGACGGTAATACTGCTGAAGGCCTATTGTCCTGGTTTGTTGAAAAAAAACATACGTTTTCTCCTGAACAAGTCCCTGAAGATTTAAATTCTTCATTATCACGGAAAGATGAATTTAACAATTGGGGTCTAAATGTCCCTTCTGTACCAAATCTGCTTCCGGGGAATTCTATATTGATTCCTTTGCACACCTTTATCGAGGGAATTGTTGCTAATGAATTGGAGTGGAATATTGGAAGGCAAGAAACTATCAGAGCCAAGGTTTATCAGGGATTTGTTGAAATAAGTGCACCCTTGGGTGCGAAAGGTTTTGGTTGGTTTGAACTATCTGCTTTAGACGAAAAAGGGCATAGCGAAAACATTCGCGTAGAAATTTATTTAATGTCAGAATCTCCCGAACGAAGAATGTCAACGACCGAGGTAACCAAGCAGGCTGATTCATTGTTGTCTGTTGATATTCCTGATGTAAGCCTTTCGTACGGAGAATCACTTTTCATCCCTTTAGGCCAGTATGCAAATCCCTCGGTAGAATGGTCATATATGGGAGGCGAAGGTCTAAATGTTGTCTTGATTGATAGCGGGGCAACAATTACTTCCTCCGATTCAGTCACATCTCAAAGTATCCTTCTTTTTACTGCGACTGATTTGTTTGGAAATGAGATCACGGATGTAGTCCGCGTTGATTTATTTAGTCGTGATTTAATCAAAATTACGGACGAATATGAAATAGAAGAAAATGTAGAAAGGGTGGTAATTGAAAAATCAAGTGAAATTTTCATTGAAGGCTTAGAGGATATTACAGTAGATGTTGGTGAATTTAGAATTAGCGAATCATTGGATCAATTAATAGACGCTAAGGATATTACGAATATGTCGTGGAGTGTTCGCGGAGGGGTGTATGTAAAAATCACGATTGATGATAATAGACGGCTTGTTATAAATGCGCAAAATGCTTTTGTGGGTCGTGAATTCTTTGTAGTAAGTGGCGGAAGTGGTAACGCCTCATTTGAAATACCTCTTACGATCAATATCAATGAATCTATAGTACGCCTAGACAAAAAAACTGAATATGTAAATGCCTCAAATGATGGTTTCGCATTAAATAATTTACTTATAGGTGAAGGTGAGGTAGAAGAATGGGCAGTTCGATCTTCGGAAGCCAATGTTGTAGTTGAAAATGGGTTTTTGTACGTCTCTGGGAACCCTGGACTTTACAGTATAGAAGTAGAAGCACAATTAGTTGATGGTAGATGGATTAAAGGCGGTTTTGTCAATGTTGAAATTGGAAGCAATTATGATAGAAAAAATCTGGAAGAAAATGTCGATAATAGATATTTCCCGCCGAGCTTTGATATGCCCCCAGAGTTTGAAATAGTTGCAGGAGATTCGGCGCAGTGGATAGTCGTTGTAGAAGATAAAGATTCGTCTCCGGATCAGTTAATCCTTTCATTGAAAGGGAAACGAGGTGGTTTTTCTCTACAAGGCCGCCATCTTTTTTTTGATGGTTCTTCAGTACCTGACACTCTATATCTTTTTGTGGAAGACGAGTCTGGGATGACTGATGAAATAGCCGTGAAAATACGGGTGCGTAATATTGAAATAACGCCTCTTAGAGTTTCTGTTACGGGTGATTTGCAGCCTGACAATACTATAGCATGGAAATTAGAAACCAATAAACGGTTGGCCCAGATTGAAATTTTAGTTGATCAACAAAAAATAGAGATACGTGAGCTTGAAGAATCTACGTTTTTTTGGAATCCGATAGGTGTCTCTCGAGCAAAGATTGATTTTGTTGTTCGCGATTTTGATGGAGAAATAGTTGAATTAAGCCATCATGTTTCAATGGGCCGGATCGGTTTAGGCCGTGGTATATACAGCGCGGATGGGAATTTTAGAATTGAAGGAGAATGGCGTGATTCATTTGCTCTCGTTTATCAGGATAGCATGGGATACCGCATCTCTTTGCGTGAAGGAATGGCACATGTTTTTATGCACGTCGACAGTAGTTTGTATGGTTTAGCTTACTACAACTCAGACTCATGGCAGGGGTTACCAACAGAATATGGGTCAGGTCAATTAAGGGCTATTATTCCAAGATCTGGATGGGTTCGTGTAGATTCTCGTGGGGCTCCTACCTCTGTTGAATCCGCCTTAAAAGTTTATCCAAATCCGTTCAATAGTACCGTTGCGATAAAACTGGAAATGAGCAAATCTGATTTTATAGAAACTGCAGTTTTTGATGTTTTAGGGAGACGAATACGTGACTTTGAGAAGGCCTGGCGAGAAGTTGGTCCGTCCATTCTTCAATGGGATGGAAAGGATAATGAAGGGAGGAACGTGAGTAGTGGTATCTATTTTTTTCGTGTACGATCTGGCACTGTACTCGCTTCGGCCCAGATGATGCTCTTACGGTAGTACGGGTATTTAAAGGAAAGTCTGATTAGTTGGAACATTGTTTGCTCTTATGAACCATGGGATTTTTATCTGGCTATGTAGAGATTTTATACAGCAGAATCGTATAATGCGGTAAATGCCATATATAATAAGAGTTTATGGTCATTTAACTCTTTGTGATGTCCGGTGAGAGGTATATGTGAAACGGAAAGATCTTCTTTACTTTGCGGAACATAATCTGCAAATGAAAGCTACGTCATGAAAAAATTACTGTTTGCTGGATTTGTTGCTGTTTGGCTGGGAGAGCCCAAAGCAAACGCGCAAAACATTAGTATCGTGCCCGATCAGCTTTCTACCATACCCATTGGGGGACTGCTACCCCAATCGTATTGGCAGCAGTTATTAGTTTCGTTGTCAACGACTCATCCAGCCTCAGATAAATCGATGACCATATTTTTGCCTGACGGTCTTAAAATACTTGATAGTGACAATGACGGTCAGTTTAGAGATGAGGTTCGAGTTTCTTATGAACCAATTGGTTTTGATGATCCGAGTATCTTTGTCAGCGATCAAACGGCTTCGGGTTCGATTGTTATAGGATCTTTGGGTAATATTGCAGAAAATTCTGAGATCTATATACAATTCCCAGTTTACGCTGGCTTAAATACCCCTATTGGTGTCGCTTCTTACGGCGAAGTATTATTCGCCAATGAAGAGGAACCTGGTGTTGCCAAAGGTCCTGAAGTTCGCTTTGTAGATGAATCTAATTGGAGTCAACTCGGTGCTAAAGCTATAGTGCAATTTTCGAATCTTTATGCTGCTGGTGCAGATACTGTAATATTATTTGATGGTAACCTTTTTCCTAAGGAACCCAAACCACTTGTTGAATTTCTTCCGGATCTTGTTGTAGATCGTGGCGTTACCTCTATCAGCAATATTTTAGACATAGGTGACAAAAATGATGATAACGATCTGGTGTATAGTTTCTTTTGGTCAAAAGCATCAGATATAGTTCATATAGATACCTTGAGTTTAGAGCCTGTATTAACCAGTACTGGCGTTCGTTACTCTACCTCAGAAAGACACGCTGCGAGCATTCAATTAGATTTAGGTGGTTTAGCTGAAGGAAATTATTTTCTCTACGCTATTTGTAATATGACAGAGGATTTGGTTCTTGGCCGTAGTCGAAAAATCCAGATTCTTCGTCCTCCGAAAATTAATTCTGTGGGACCCATTGATGACGTTACCCTTGATTCTGGGGGGTTGTATAATGTCAACGGTGTGCCTGACGGTAAAGGTCCGAGAAGGGTTAAGATAGACTTTGAGGTAAATGATGCAGATGATCCCCCAGAAGTCTATCTTTTTGCTAGTCAAGATTCTACGCTTACTGTGGCGGCAAACTCCTTTAATGCCGAAGGTCTGCCTGAGTTGGCAGATGCTGAATTACTAAATAAAGCCGGACCAATCAGTATAACAGATAGCTTCTTTTGGAAATTTTCAGGAAATGATTTCGTTGCCGAGGGTGTGTATTATGTTTATGCGCTTGTTTCTGATGCGAGCAGTATTGTACTGGGAAGAAGTAAGGGGCGCATCCAAGTTATTCATTCTCCTTATTTACGTTTTGATACTCCAACTGACGGTCGTGGTGGAAAGGTGGATACCATCTTCACGGGGGGAGTTAATCCCCAGCGTTATCTGACTTTTACTTGGGGAAAAAAGGGATTTAATGGAGATTTTGATTTAGACGATAATGCTCTAATTGATCTTTATTATAGCAGTGAGCCAGCAGGGAAAGCCTCGGGTTTTGAATTACCCGGCACCGATGGATTGTTCACTGCCTTGTTGAAAGATAAAGCATGGGTGATAGCCGGAGGGATAGAAGAAGATGGAGATTCGCGGGAAGACAACCAATATGTTTGGGATTTGTGGTCGTTGGATGGTGAAGAAAGTTCATCTTTGATAGGTGGTCAGCCCTACTATTTTTACGGGCTGATTAGCGATGGGAAGCATCGTAGATTGGTTCAAATAAATGGTGGTCAAGAAAATGATCAGGGTTCTAAAATTATTTTTGATCATCCGCCAGCGCTAACGCCATTGCAGCCAGTCGATGAGATAACAGTTGGTCCTGGGGATCTCGGAAGAATTGCATGGGATGCTATAGACATAGATGATGATGCACAGATTCGTGTTTTATTGGTTAGCTCCGAGTTTGGTTCAGTAGCGAAATACCGCGAACTGATTGAAAATGTCGTATATGTGGTAAATTCTTCTGACGGATATAGTGAATCTAAAACTAATGCGATTTACGACCTAAGTGAAGACGATTCCAGTGATTATATCGATTTTTCCATAGACCATTTGGTACGTGGGATAAATAGCGATGCGCCACCTGGGCAAGGCACCTATAATGTGTATATCGCGATAACCGATGAATCTGAATTTACTGAGGCATGGTGTTGGCAAGCGCCCGGTCTAATTACGATAGAAAATGAAAGTGTAGAAAAAATTATTGATTTACCGATTTCGCTCTGGCCTGAACAATTTACTATGGGAAACCAGGGTATGTCTCAGACTTTCGAACTTCGTATCACGGCAGAGCAATCTGTTGATCTGATTAAAACGAGTATTCTTTTTGATAATATTGCGTTTTCTCCAATAGATCAGGATCCTGAATTAGAGGGAGTGCAACCCTTTTATCTATCGCCAAATTTTTCATCAGCAAAGATGTTAAAAAACAGCGTTAGTTCATTAGAAGACGGCTCGGGGCAGTCTATACTTACTTTGGACTATTTAGAGCCAGCTGCGGGAGGTATATCCGGACTGAAGGAGGGTGCTGTACTGGCTTATTTTGAAATGAAGACGTTGCTTTATTCTGGTCTAACGAGCTTAGAATTAAAAGTAGGAGAGAAAGATCAGCCATTTTCTCTCCTAGAATTGGACGGAGAAGAAATAGGAAATCTATCCGATGGAGTGTTATCGCAGGGGTCTTTAATTTCAGGCAGAGCTACGTTAAGTGGATCCATACAGTTAGAAGGCCGCGTGGACATGCAGACAGAAGCAACAGCACAAATTCGTAGTAATGGTTCTTATCTTCCTATCTCCGACTCAACCTTTTCGATTACAAACGATATAAATCCAAATCGCATTGGAATTCAGACGGTGATAGAAACAAGCGGTAAATTTGAATTGGTTAACGTTCCAGCAGGTCTTTGGGATCTATACCTCGTAATAGATGGATATTTGCCAGGTGTTTCTCGTTCTCTATCTGCTAACGCTGGTCAGGTTATATCAGGATTGCATCCCGTTAGCGATCCCTATGAGGGCTCTGGTTTTGTTCGTGGAGGAGACGTAGTAGGTTACGTCGATGAAAATGGTGAACTGCTGGCTGACAACGAAATAACTTTAGCTGATTGGGATTATGTAGCTAGCTATTTTGGTTTAAACGTCGCCGATGGTGATAGTATCCGAAAAGCTGATATAACAGCGGATGGAAAGATTGACATTGTCGATTTGTCTATTGTTGGTTCTAATTTTTCTAAACGTGGTCTGGATCCCGTATACAAAACTATTGTCGACGTACCCTCATTTAGCTTTGAATATGAGACAGAAAGAGAATCCGTTAGTGTTGGAGATTTCTATGTCGTTCCTATTACAAAGTTAGGACCAGAATTGTTGGTAGGTTATCAGTTCGAATTTAAATGGTCCGATACGGATTGGGATTGGGTTTCTGTCACAAGCTCTGATGGCGACTTAGGAATGAGCGTCCAACGTAAAACATCATATGGAACTTTGTGGGGATTCTCCAGCTTAGGCGGGAAACCTATCCCTGCCAAATTAGAATGGAAGTTGAAGGCACGTGTTAATGATCCCGAATTGCCGGTCGTTAGTAACGTGCTCGTTGTTGATGATGGAATGAACGCTATCAAAGCTTTGGTTAATGGCAATACAGTTGACTTAAAGCCTGCAGATTTTCGATTGAATCTTAATTATCCGAACCCATTCAACCCTTCCACTCACATCCCTTTTAGTGTTGATATTGATGGTCCAATATCACTTGTCGTCTATGATGTCCTCGGAAGACCCGTCAAAGAAATTTATAATGGTTGGATTGAATCGGGCTGGTATAAAATGAGTTGGGACGGCTTAAATGCAGATGATCGGGAAGTAGCAAGCGGTGTATATCTTTGCCGTCTAAAGAGTAATAATGAAGTCGAGACTATCAGCATGGTTTTATTACGATGAACAATATGTTAAGAAAACTAAAATCGTTATTCTTCGGGTTGTTACTTATCTCATCCTCACCGTCAATGGCAGCGAAGATAGAAATAAGTAGTCCAATGTTGATTGAAACGAATCGCGTTGAGTTGGGACAAACAGTACCCGTGGAGATTGTGATCGACACCGAAGGTGAGATTATCAATGGTTATAGTATTTATTTGTCCTACGATCCAAACGTGTTGTCCGTAGATCCTGTTTCGGGGTCAGATGGAAAGGGAATGCCTTTTTTAAGTGGAGATTTTTTAGATGGAATAATGCTTCAAAATTCGGCAGAAAACAAAGATGAAAAGGTCCTTTTGAGTTATGTAGAAGCTGTTGGTGGTGCGCCAAGACAAGGGGTAAAAGGGAAGGGAGTAGTTGCGCATATTAATTTCAAGGTTTTGCGTAGGATTAGTGGCGATACGACGTCTATAGTTGTAGAAGAGGCACCTGGAGACTATATAACACATTACGTTTATGACGGGGCTCCTGGCCGCGAAATATACTTTAATACTCCTATTGAATCCGTAACGATACATGTCACGGGTTTTCGTATGGATCCATTGCCTGACATCGATCTGATAGAGGGAAAATCAGAAATGGTATTCGATTTAGATCAGTACGTCGATACGTTGTTGACAGACGTTTTCTGGACGCATTCTCGCTTGAGTGAAATATCAACATTTATTAATGAGCAAACTAATCAAGTTACGATGAGGCCCGACAAAGAATTTGTTGGAAGAAGACGGATGATATTTACCGCCTATGAATTAAATGAAGGTATCTCTGTATCAGATACCATATCACTAAATGTGCGTTCAGCACCTGTGATAAAAAGTTTGCCAGCAAAGGTAGGTTTCCTTGAGGATGGTGAGGATAAGTCAATTGATCTAGATAGTAAAGTAACTGATTTAGATGACGATTTAGAAGATTTAATTTGGGAGGCAAAGAGTGGGGATGGTTTGAACGTGAAGATTGACCCCATTTCAAAGATTGTCACCTTTACTACTAAGCCTGATTATTTCGGAAATAATTTTGTTGATTTTTTTGTTACTGATAGCGATGGATTAACCGATTCGCTTAGGGTACCCGTAGAAGTGATTCCCGTAAATGATCCGCCGGAAGCTTTTGCTCCAAGCCCAATTTATCCAGTTGTCAATGGGCCACCCATAACAATTCCCTTAGAAGATTTTTTCACAGACGTTGATGACTCTATTGAGTCGCTTCAAGTATTTTTTGAATTGCAAGATGGTGTTAGAGCCGAATTGTCAGATAACGATGTTTTAATCTATGGGACAAAAGTTGGCCGAAGTATTGTCACAATAAGCGCTCAGGATCTTTCCGGACTTAGTATTAAGACGAGGCAAATTGTAATTGTCTTAGAAGAAGGACAGTCTATCGGGCCTGAATTAGATCAATTTTCACTCATGCGAATCCCAATGGGTGGTCAGCAGCAACTAATTTTGACTGACAAAGTTACTGACGATCAATCACAAGAAGAAATAATCTGGACGATAGAGCCTGATAGTGGCTTTGTTGCGAACATAATCGACGGTGTACTGTATGTTGCTGCTGAGCCAGGTTTTAAAGGAATGGGCGAGGTTGGAGTTACGGCGACTGACCGTCAGGGGAATTTTGACCGCGAGGTTATAACGGTTTATATGCAACAGGGCGAAGATGGCTTGGGGCCGATTCTCACGGTTAATGGTAAAGTGGGATTGAGGTCAGGCGAAATTGCAAGTTTTCTGGTGGATGACTGGGTGGAGGACCCTGATCACCAAGATTCTCAATTGAATTGGAATTTTATCTCTACCTCGGGTGTTATTTCGCAGTACGATGTATTTGAGAGAGAGTTGTTTGTTAGAGCTGAGGAGTCACTTGTTGAACCTGCTGCTATAACTTTACGGGTAAATGATCCTGATGGAAATTTTGATGAGGTTACGTTGCCTGTATTGTTTGCTCGAAGTGGTGAGCCTCCTAAATTAGCCCCTTTGCCTGAAGTCAATCTGGAAAGTAGTGGCGACGAGGCAAAAGTAGATCTAGATGACTTTGCCTATGATGATACCGATCGTGAAAGCGAATTAATCTGGGAAATTGAATCTGATCCGGGAATTGACGTTTCCTATAATCCTATTAGTCACGATTTATCAATTCGACGGGAAGACTCTGACGGATTAGAGGGGGCACCGTTATCTGCTCAAGTCATTGTTAAAACACAGGATACGAGTGGTTTAGAAAAAGCGGGGCGTATCGATGTCGGTTTACCACCAGTTTTTGAATTGTTTCCCTTTCCTGCCGTGGAACTGTATTCAGGAAGCGCTGATTCGTCTCTTTTATTAACTGAATATGTACTGGCACCCGAAGGTCGACCTTCTCCGGTTTTAGTTTGGAGTATTGATTCAACAAATGAAATTGTAGCCGAAATTGATTCGAGTTCTAACAGACTTTATTTGCGAGTCGGTTTGGAAAGTTTTACAGGAAGTCAGAGCCTTGAATTAAAGGCTCTGGATCGCACAGGCCGGATTCGTACCTCGGACCTTCGCGTTGTTGTTAATGGGTTAGGTCTGTCTCCTCAATTACGTTCCTTTCCGAGATTAGAAATACTGCAAGGCAACATCGACTCATCTGTTGATTTAGATGATTATGTTGTAGACGATAACCCAGATTCCAAATTACAATGGAGTGTTAGTGGTCACGAGGATCTTCCGGTTTCAATTGACCCTGATACTCGGATTTTAACGGTTGACGCCACGGAGACTCAGGTCTCAATTGAGGTCCTTCATTTTATCGTTCGTGACCCAGCTGGAAACGTAGATGTTGGCTCTATGGAAGTGGGGATTCTTCGTGGAGGCAATCCGCCGACGATAGGCCAGTTGCCACAAGTTATTTTAAAGGAAGGTGGACGCGAACAGCAGATCGATCTGAAGCCTTATATTGTTGACGAGGATACGCCAGTTGAAAATATGAAGGTGGATGTGGAAGCGGAAGCTGGTGTTGCTGCTCGTATTTCCGATGGGCAACTAATTTTATCTGTGCCTGGAGGACAAAGAGGAAACCGCACATTAAAGATTACAGCTACGGATCCGCAGGGTAATGTAGATGTTGCAGAGCTTAAAGTATTAATTGATCAAGATGAGGAAGTACCAGAGCTAAGTCTCGATATAGTTCGTCATCCAATATTTTCCGAAGAACTTGGCATATCAATTAGTGCCGATGAAGCTTTGATGAGCCCACCGTTAGTTACTGTTGGTCAGGATAGTCTTTCTGTAAAAGATGTTGGACCGAATACTTACAAAACAGCTTTTATACATCCAGGTGAACCTAAACAGAGTATTGTATATATAGAGGTTAAAGCTCAAGATTTGGCGGGTAATGTAGGTATAAAACGACAGGAAGTAAGTTTGTCCTGGATGGATGATAAAGGCGGCAATATTCGAAGCCCTGATCCGGAAGTTATGCTCAATGTACCTTCTTCTGCATCAAGGCCTGGGCAACTTGCTGTCGTTTACAAGTTGGATCCACAGAAAGTACCAGGGGGGAGTGAAGGAGAACCGGTTTACTCGATTGATTTGGAGAGAGGAAAAAAATTGAGGGCTCCAGTTACTGTGAATTTTCTGACTTCGTCTGAAAAAAACTCGGATTTAGGTCTATTGCGTTGGGATGATGATAAAAAAGAATGGGTTGATTTACCGACAAGTATTGATCCACAGACAGGATGGCTCTCAACTACGGTTGAAGATCTTGGATTGTTCAGGAAGGGAGTTGTTTCACCGGATAATAGATTAGAAAATGATCCCTTGCGTGTTTATCCAAATCCATTTCGACCTGGAAAAACACAAGATGTACGAGTTGATTATCGAGTTAAATATCCGGGCGAAATTCGCTTATATATTTTTAACGCTCTGGGGACAAAGGTGCGAACTCTTACCGATGAATATCAGGAAGTAGGAGCTTGGAGCGTAGGATGGGATGGGTCGGATGATAAGGGTATGAGAGTAGCGAGTGGAGTTTATTATTTTGAATTGCAAAATTATAGCCGTCGTGAGAGGGCTGTGTTGGTGTTAATCCGTTGAGCTTGCGAGAATGACTATGAGAAAATCAAAGTTCAACATCATATTTCTATTTATTGTGTCCTCTCAAGTAGGAATATTGATGGCTGCGACTAATGAATGGTCGAATGCGGGGAGTGGTATTTCCGCTGCAGTCAATGTTGTCGATTTTCACGAGGGACATTTGGACACACTCTATGCGGGGTCTGTGCATGGGTTGTATCGGAGTGACGATGGAGGTCGTAATTGGCAACTGCGTGGGGTATCTTTGATCGATCGAAACATACTTAGCCTTGCTATCAATCCTCAGAAGCCCAAAACTGTCTACGCGGGAACGAGGTCCGGCATGTGGTTGAGCGAAGATGCAGGATCCACTTGGGCGGCGGTCGCAGGTTTTGATACGGGAGTGCTCAGTCTTTCGACGGGCATTAATAATCGTGTTTATGCAGGGACTTTTGGCCAAGGTGTTTTTAGGAGTTTGGATGGAGGAGATACTTGGGCCAATATAAGTTCGGGGTTTTTATCAGAGATTATTTTTTGTGTAGTGGTGCACCCTCTTAACCCAGACATAGTTTACGCTGGTACGGATAACGGTATGTATAAAAGTACAGATGCCGGAGTAAACTGGACCTTAATGGATGAATTTTCAGGTTTAAGTGTTCGCAGCATAGCCATCGGAGTCGAAGCTGGAAGCGGTTCAGTTAATGTTGGCACTTTTGGTCAAGGGGTCTTTATAAGTAGTGATGGGGGGAACCAATGGCAAGCTTCGAATAATGGTTTAACGGATTTGAATGTTCGTGCCATTGCTATTGATTCAGAGAGCCCCGGTGTGTTTTTTGCAGGGACTTCGTCAGAAGGTTTTTACCGCAGTAAAGATAGCGGTCGCACCTGGTCATCAATTAACAATGGTCTCTCAAACCTCTCTGTCCGAACGATTTCATTGATATCAGGGGATGAACGAAGAGTATTGGTGGGGACGGCTGGTTCAGGTGTCTATTCAATTGATTTTGTTCCGGAGCCAATAATAAGAACGAGCGTTTATAAGCTTGATCTAGGTGCAGTGAAGGTGTCGGAAACAGATTTTAAAATGTTTGAAATATATAACGATGGTACGGAAGAATTAATTGTTTCAGAAATAATAACCAAAAATACCGGAAACTTTTCAGTCAGTTTGAAAGATTTTGTTATTCCTGTCGGCGGGTCTAAACAGATCCAAATTGATTTTCATCCTGTAGCTGTGGGTGATATCGTAGAAAATATTGAAATCAAAAGTAACGATAGAGATACTCCGGTTTCAGAGTTAGAGGTAATAGGCCTCGGGCAACAAGTATCATTAATCCTGACTCCATCAGAGGTTCAATTTGATGATGTCGCACTTGATTCCTATGTGGACACTTTCATAGTTTTATCGAATATCGGTAATATCTCAGCCAAGTTACGTAATGCTTATTTTGAAAATGACTCTTTTCGTCTAATGAGTATTCTTCCGAATTTGTTATTACCTGGGAATGAAATAAAACTCCAATTGCGTTTTATACCTTCGATAGCGAAGGGAATATCGTCTCGTTTCGTGGTGTTAGGAGAAGATGATTCAAAGGTCGAAGCTACTGTAGATGGTGTTGGGTCTGCATCGGAATTGACGCTTTCAACAACGAATTTTGATTTTTCTACCGTCGAATTGGTGTCTGATTCCTTAGGGGTTGTTTTGATAAGTAACAGTGGAAACATTTCACTAAGGGTGGATGAGTTGTCTGTTGATGGACAGGGCTTTACTGTTGCATCTGAGGAAAGTTTTGTGGTTGAGCCAGCTCAAGAACATCGAGTAGTGATTCGATTTTCTCCTCAAACAGCTGGCGAATATGTTGGTCAACTCGTAATCAGAAGTGATGCAAGGATCAATGCCGAAGTTCGGGTTCCATTACGCGGTATTGGCAGTGCTCTTGCCTTAAGAGCACAGAATGGTCTGCATGTCGGCCGAGGGATATCAAGGATGCTCAATGCTGATTTAGATGCAAATGGAGCGATCGATATCGTTTTGGCAGATAGTGTGGCGGGGTCTTTGCGTATTTTATTGAACGATGGTAATGGAAATTTTGGGACGCAACAGAGAATACCGTCGAACAGTGTAACGTATGGAGATTGGGATAGCCCGAACTCCATGGCCGTCGCACCGATATATGGTGAGGCGCCTGATTTAATTGTTGCTGATCCAATGGCCAGAACATTGTCGGTACTCAGGAATAATGGGGCCGGAGATTTGGCCTCGGATAGAAACGATATTTATATCGGTTACACGGTCGCGGCTGTTTTGCCTCTTGATGTTGATGCAGATGGGGATTTTGATCTTGCAACAGCAAATAGTGATGCTGCCTCGGTAATGGTTCTCCAGAACAATGGCCGAGGGACGTTTAGCACTCGCGATGCCTATCAAGTCGCGTTGAGCCCTACTGATTTAACAGGTGGCAACCTGAATGAAGATGTCTATCCAGATATTGTCGTTGCCAACAGCGGATCCGGTAGTGTTTCGATAATGTTGGGAGATGGTAGTGGAAAGTTTGATGAACCATATGAAATTCAAGTTGGATTGGGTACGACCCGTGTCCATATTGCAGATATTGATGCCGATGGTGACAACGATATTATAGCCGCAAATCAGGAGTCTAAAGATATCGCTATAGTTTTAAATGATGGTGATGGAACTTTTTACCTTGACCAGAGAGTCCCTGTCGGATTGGCGCCAATTGATATGGATTTGTCGGATTTGACGCTGGATGTTTTTAGTGACATAGTGGTAGTCGGTGGCGACGGTGATTTTTTGACTTTTATTGAAAACAATGGTAATTCGAATTATAGTACTCGCCAAGTAGTAACAGCGAAATCTGTTCTTTCAGATGTTGCCATTTTTGATGTAAATAATGACGGAGCAAATGACATTGTTGCAATTGCTCCGTCTGATGAGGAGCTTGTTGTCTTTTTAAATGAAGACGCCCGACGCGGTGATGCCCCTAGACCTCCAACTAAGTTGACGGCAAATGATCTTGGCCAGGATTTGGGTCGTCGCGTTGAACTGCAATGGGTTGCCCCGGAAATAGATGAACAACTAGGCAGAACAACCCATTACGTAATTTACAGAGCGGATGATCGTGAAGGAGACTATGTTGCGATAGATACCGTTGGTCAGGGTCTTCGTAGATATGTTGATGTAGCGGCAACCTTAGTGGATACGTTCTTCTATAACGTTGTTGCTAGTAATGCTTCTGTCTCATCTACTCCTTCTGACACGGTGTGGGCTATTTCCCAACCTGCTCCTTTTTTCGAATTTGAAGTCAGGAATGAAGGGCCTTATAGTATCGGTGATACAATAGCTATTCGCACTTTTTTGATACCTACTGTGCATTCAGTGACGGGAATTTCTCTTTATTTGTCGTACGATGATTCTTCTTTAACACTCATTGATGCCCTTACTGATTCATTGATTACTAATCTGTCTAAAAGTTTGTCCGCTGCTGTTCCATTTAATGTGGATGGACTATTTACTGGACGTGTTTATCAGAACAAATTACATGATGGAGAAGTTGGAAAGGTAGATCTGTCAATATTACATTCAGTTGGGACGGCCTTGGTAGACCCGGGTATCGATCCGGTTTATTTAGGAGAGCTTCGGTTTGTGGCAAATGTAGAAGATCAGTCTATTTTATACATAGACAATGATGTAATCAATAATCGTATAAGTGCTATAGCGGATGTCGATGGTAGTTTGGTAATGCCGTTCATTCCAGCGATTCCGCTAGAAATAGCTGTGAGTGATTTTTTAGTTAGAGGAAATATAAAATTACAGGGTTGGCCTGCAAATACAGGTAGTGCAGTAACGGTGCTGCTTTATGACGAAGCAGGAAAATTGTTCATGTCTCCATCAAACGATCTAGACCCTCTTAAATTTGGAATTCAGCGTTTGGTTGATAGAAATGGAGATTTTAACCTTCGTCAGGTCCCACCAGGTAGTTACGATGTTTTGGTGAAATCTCCGACTCATTTACAGGTTCGGGCTCAGGGTGGGAAAGTCGTGGTAGGAGAGGAATTGGCCGATACTACACTGAGTTTTGAATGGGTTGGTCGAGATACCAGTTCGATTTTATTGGCTGGCGACGCAAATGATGATAACAGAATTAATCTAGCTGACTTTGCGCTTCTGGTCGATTTTTTCAATCAGAATGTGGCACAGGAACCAAAGGCTCGCCAAAGTGATTTTAATGGTGACGATACTGTTAACATAGCGGATTTTTTCTTATTGGCAGAGAATTTTGGTCTTGTAGGTATGGAGTGGAGTCTACCGGCAAGCAAGCGATCCAGAATTGTGTACGAATTGGAACGAGGGCAGTATGGAGGGCTGAGGCTCAGTAACAGCCTATCTTTGCGAGGTATGGCTCTGCTGGTTGGTGGTGACAGTCCGAATGACTTGACAATTACAGGTAGTATTTGGGATAGGCCTGATGTTGTGACACGAATTTGGCAGGAAAAAAATGGATTAAGGATCGCCAGCGTTTTGACAGATGGAGCGGTTGAAGCCGGCGCTGGTTCACCGGTTCTAGGTCTTCCTTCTGACATGAGTTTGCTAAGCGGCGAATTATTGATGGAGGATGGTAGAATCCTTCGTGTAGGTATGAAAGAGAAAGTTTATTTAAATGCCACGAATAAACTTTTGAATAATTACCCTAATCCATTCAACCCACAAACAACAATTCCATTTGTTCTTGCTAATGATTCTCACATTGATTTAAAAATTTACAACTCTCTGGGGCAAATTGTTCGGTCTTTATTCAGTGGACAGATTAAAGGGGGATCTCATAATTTTAATTGGGACGGGAGAAATGATGTGGAGAAACCTGTTGCCTCAGGAATTTATTTCTATCGTTTACGTGTGAAAGATCAAGCAATGGTTCGAAGGTTGCTGCTCGTTCGATAAATTTACACATTTAGTAAATGTTATTTTGTGCTAGTTGTTATCTCTTCAGAAGATTATACTTGATTGCGGCAATATGTTTCTTGAATTTCGACCTAGTGAATTCTCAAGACGTTGATTACCGGGAAATAACTTATGTCGATTCTTCTTCGCTAGGTTACAAAACATACTTTGCTAAAGATTCCGAAGTTTTTTCTGCTTCCACTTGGCGGGATCTTTTTTTGAAACAAGTAACAAGCGATACTGCCCAAGTTGCAAAAAGGTTGATCGTCCGATCTCCAGATTCTGTCTCGTTGCGGTCCATGCCGAAAGATATGCTCCAACTCCCAGTTGCAGAAAAAAAAGAATTATTTTTCTCTGTTATGGGCCGCATTGCTAAGTTCCATAATGATGTGATCGCTGTAAGGCGGGAGCGCTTGATTCGGCTGCTGCATTCAAGTAATGACGATGTTTTTCTCGAGAAAATGGTAACCGAATACTCACTTGAACGTGTTAATCTTAAAATGCCATCACGTAGAGATACTTTACTTGAACTTTTAACTAGAGTAGACTGTATACCTCCGTCTCTAATTTTGGCACAGGCAGCTATTGAATCTGGATGGGGGACCTCACGTTTTGCGCGAGAGGGAAACAATTTGTTTGGCCAACGAGTTTGGAGTGATAAAATTCCTGGAATGGAAGCAAGTGGGAGATCGGATGCTAAGTTTCGATTAGCTGTCTATACTAGCATTTCTGAAAGTGTAAAAGGCTATTTGCGCAATTTGAATACGCATCCTTTTTATCAGTCTCTTCGCGTAATTCGGAAGCGCAAAAGAGATCAAGATCAAAGTGTTTTTGGCTTGGATCTCGTAGGCCAGTTAGGTTCTTATTCGATACGTGGTGAAGCATATATTTCCGATGTTACAAGAATGATTGAATTCAACAATCTTTCACAGTTAGATGAAAAAGCCTGTATATAAATGCTCTTTTTATTGTTGTTGCTGCTGTTTCGTAACCCTATTTATGGCGACGAAATTGAATTGCGTCCCAGATACGTGAGTATTTTGTTGTATCATCGTTTTGGTGAGAGTAAATACCCTTCGACAAATATTTCTCCCGAATTATTTCGTGAACAGTTAGAGTTTTTGCGTCAGGAGAATTATACAGTACTAAATTTGGATCAATTCCGAGATTTGGTATTCAATCGGGAACCATTCCCGAAAAAGTCAGTATTGATAACGATAGATGATGCATATAGCTCTATATACAATTACGCTTTTCCTATTCTAAAAGAGTATAATTTCCCATTTACATTGTTTGTAGATGTTCGGCCCTTATCTAGCGGAGCGACGGGTGCCATGACATGGGAAATGTTGAAAAAAATGATGGAATGGGGAGCCACTGTGGGTAATCATACGTATACCCACGGAAGGATCGGCCGACCTAAATCAAATCAAACCTTGTCTCAATATCGAGAATGGGTAAAGTCAGATATTTTATTAGCGCAGAAAAGGCTTAATGAGAATGGCATTTTTACCGATGTCATTGCCTATCCTTATGGCGAATACAATGAAGTCGTTGTCGACGTTGCTCGAGAAGTGGGATTCGAATTGATGTTTGCCCAAGACGAGGGAGCAGTTGACTCTACGGTCGATTTAACTCGTATCCCGCGTTTACCTATTGTCGGTGGAAATATGGATGAGACTCGATTCAAATATAAGCTCAATTTATCTCCATTACATGTCTCGAATTTAGTTCCATCCGCAATTGAAATGACGACTAATCCGCCACCATATTTTTCGCTTCGAATTGTTGATCCGAGTAGATATCGTCCCGGCGTAGTAAACGCATTTTTTTCTGAAGTCGGTCGGCTTGATATTTCTTATGACGGGAAAAGTGGAGAGATCAAATCGGTGATTGAATCACCTTTTGAACGCCAAATAAATCGTTTGATTGTCACTGCTCGGGAAAAGAATAGTCCACATTTTTCTATGTTTTCGCGGTTGTATGTGAGGCCGTTGGTCGAATTAGGGTTAATTCCTGATTCTTTAGATATAAAAAAATAAAAACCGGACCATATAATTGGCCGATTCTTATACTTTTCCATCTTGTTTTTTCTTAAAATCAATCACATTCTGTTGTGGCGAAATATTTATTTCGTCGATTACGGTGCCATTTCTTGTAGTGATAGCTTGGTATATTGTAGATGCGATGTCTTCGACCTCAATGGCATGTTGACCATGTGGTCCAGGTTGGAATTTTAGGTTAGAAAAAAATGGTGTCCGTACCATTCCTGGGTTAATTAAAGTTACGCGAATACCACATCCGGATACTTCTTCCCTTAGCGCCTGTGAAAAACCTCGAAGAGCAAATTTGGATGCTGCATAAACAGTTCCTTGTTGAGTACCTCGAAGAGCAGCCTCTGAACCGATGAATATTATATGTCCCTGCTGTTGATATTTCATTTGTGGTATAATTGCGCGTGTTAAGTAAATTGCAGACGTTAAGTTTAAATCGATGACAGAGCGTATTTGGTCGTAGGAGAACTGTTCAAGGTGGCCAAAAAGGCCTTGGCCTGCGGACAAGATGGCAACGTCGATAGGCTCAATTTTTTTGCAGATAGTATTTAATTTTTCCGGCAGACTTTTTATTTGGCCAAGATCTATAGAGAAGGCGTCCAAGTTAGCGTGTTGAACTGTCATTGAGCGTCTAGATAAGCCTATTACGGAGTGACCTTCGCTTAATAATTTATTTGTGCAAGCCAGCCCAATGCCGGATGAACTTCCAGTGATCAGAATTTTCATATTGCAATTTTTTCGGTTGTGATTGATGGACATGGAAAAATAATGTCTGAAGGTACATAGCTTTCCAAAGATTTAAGGCAGAACTCGTGCATTTCAGAGGCCCATTTTTCTTGATAAGACACCTGGCCGTTTTGTTGGGTCAAGCCCCATGAAAGAATAGGCTCCTCCGGATACAAGGTTTGAATTCGTTTGAACATTTTCGTTGGTAATCTAAACTGGCCCAAACTCACTGAATGAATACTGCTCAAAGAAACGTTGTTGAATACATAGTGGAAGAGTGAGCTGTATTGGGCTTTCCAATCTTTATGATAAATTAGAGGATCAAATCGCAGTCCAATAGGCCATCCATTGGAAGATAGCTTTGTTATAACTCGCATTCTTTGGGATAAATTAGGAGTTCCTTTCTCAAGCTCAGTTGAGACACATTGAGGGTTCAAGCTGAAGGCAACCACGCAATTTGGTAGAGCTGTTCGTTTCAATAAACTTCTTATTTGAACACTTTTGGTGCGGAGTTCAATAATGGCGTCCGAATGCTTTTCAAAGAAATTTAAAAAATGATCGGAAAAACCACTTATCGGATCTAAGGCTAGACTGTCGCAATCATACCCAGAAAAAAAATGAGGGCTCTTATTGGCGGATGTAATTTTTTCTTCGATTTGCGCAGAGAAATCCTCATAATTGATAAACAGAACAATGTTAGCACTTTGATACATTCCTTGTAAGAAGCAATAACGACAGTCATAAATACAATTCAGCATGTGTGAAAAGTAATAATTATTTTCCCCTCCAATTCCATAGCCTTCAGGAGTAGGTATCACGATCTTTCCTAATTTTTCCGCAATTATTAAAGCAGGTTGTTGTTTCTGAAACCGGAAGTTTTGTTTGCGACGATTAAAGACCTCGTTGTAACGCTCGCATATTATGTGCTCCGCTTGGGGAAACCTATCAAGTATTTCTCTGGTCCTTTGATTTTTTACCAAAGATTTTTCGATATATATTAGTCTGAACATTTCCGAATTGTCTCTTTGCGTTAAGCATCTTTACTTGATAAATCTGGTGCGTTTTTTACGTCCGATAGTGCATTCTTTAATTTAATCAAAACTTCATGACTTGATGCTGGTGTTTTAATCCATGGGAGTTTATGGGAAGAAACGGTTTGCCACTGTCTTAATAGACGAAGCAATTCAGATTGTTGCGTTTGGCTGAATTTCCAGCGAGTTATTGCTTCGGTATAAAAACTGGGATTCGCTTCTAATTCAATCCAAGATTTAACAAATGGAGCCATGCAGTCATGCAAATTGGTAATGCCGTCAATAGCGGAAGCAATGTGTCCAATAATCACCTTAGATGTTATGTCTTTAAAAGGGTTTTTGATGTTGTCCGACACAATTTTTATTGAATGTACCAATTCGGCTGGAACATATTGCTGACCTATGTGAAAAAATGCAGAACATTCCATATCGTAAAGGCAGTTATCTGGATATTTCGAGGTTGGTTGGTCGCATGTTATAATTTTTGATCCACGAAAAGGTGTTTCAAATGGAATAGAGGGGTAGTATGTTGATTTTGTAGAGTGTTCGACGGCTTTATTTATTAAAAATATGTCACCGATAGATGCTGAGGCGTGACCTGCTATGCCTACATTGACCCATGGGCCAGGATGTTTTTGAAATTGAATCGAAGTCGCTGAGATAGCTGCTGCGGTAGCTACTTTTCCTTGGCCTGAAATAACCAAACAGACTTCACTAGACTTATAAATCCTGAAGGGGTTGGGACTGAAATCCTGACGGAGTTGGTAAAAATCGATCAGCGGCCTGGCTTCGCTGGGGAGCGCGACATGAAAGTAAAGCATAGAAAAGAATATAATAGGAATAGTCATTCTAACCAATATAGTTGACCACCTTTAACTCAGTTTATAATTTTCTTGAGTTGTTAAATAGATGTGGTTGGTTGCTGCGATAATTCACGAATTACCGGATGAGCCAATAATGAAAAATGGATTTTTTAAGGGACATGGGTTGGGTAACGATTATATTGCTATGGATCCTAATGAATTGGAATTTAAACTTACTCCTGGAAATATTCGCAAAATATGTGATAGAAATTGGGGGATTGGTTCCGATGGTATTTTAGCCCTGGACAAAAGCAAAGAAGCTGATTTTGGTCTCCGAATATACAATCCTGATGGAAGCGAGGCGGAAAAGTCGGGAAATGGTCTGAGGATTTTTGCCCGTTATCTACATGCGACCCGAAAGGTGCGTAAGACCTCTTTTAGCGTGGATACAAAGGGCGGTCGTGTTTATATAAAATTGCACGTAAATGATGATGGCGTGGCCGATAGTGCAACGGTAGAAATGGGACAGGCAACGTTTGAACCTCATTCTTTGCCGTGTACCATGAAGGTGAAAGAACTTATTGAAAAATCTATTAAAATCGGTGGTGCAAAATTTCGTTTTACCGGTGTAAGTGTGGGTAACCCTCACTGCGTGTTATTTCGAGAAAAGGGTGAGAAATGGACACGAGAGGAATTAATTGATCTCGGTCCACAGATAGAAAATCATTCCATATTCCCAAGGCGTATTAATGTTCAGTTGGCTGTTCCCTTAGGGCCTAAATCTATTTATATCTTAATCTGGGAACGAGGGGCAGGGGAAACACAGGCATCCGGATCGTCCTCATGTGCTGCTGCAAGTGCTGCTGTTCGATTAGGTTTGGTGAAAGGTCCGGTGACAGTTAAGTCGCCAGGTGGCACTTTGTATATCGACGTTGGATCGAGTTTCGATCTTACTATGAAAGGTCCTGTGCAGGAGGTCGCTCGCGGTGTGCTTAGTCCATCATTTTTGAGTACCCTCCGTTGAATAGATGCAATCAATACGGGGGTCTTTAGGTCATCTTCGAGTTGAATGGGCGCGTCAAATCTTATATTGGTGGAAGCATTACAATTCTCTTTATCTGCACGAAGCTCTTGTTGCTCCCTTAATTGATGTCGGTTCGTCTCAGACTTATCTGGGGCGGTGGTGTAATAATCCTCCTGTCATAAGTATTTCATACGATCATGTTGTAAGAGACTCTTGGCTAACGGTTCTGGATACATTGAGACACGAGATGGCTCATCAATACGTTGATCAGGTTATCCGGCCAGACGACGAAACAGCTCATGGCCCCGCTTTTCGCATGGCTTGCAAGCGTTTACGGTGTAGCGATAAGTCAACTGGAGGGTTATTGAAAGATCCAGGTCTACAAAAAAGTGTCATGGAGCGCGTACGCAAAGTATTGTCGTTGGTTGATAGTCCCAATGAACACGAGGCTCAAGCGGCAATTCAGAAGGTTCGTACGCTTCTCATGAAGTATAATATTGATCTCGTTGAATTGGATAGGGATCGTCAATTTGTGCGTCGATCGATTGGGCCAGTAAAGCGACGACATGCATCTTATGAACTCTGGTTGGCCTATATTCTTAATGAACATTTTTTCGTTGAAACAATATGGGCCGAATCCTACGTTGCATCCTGTAATCAGATCGGGACCGTCTTGGAGATTTACGGTACTATCGCAAATACAGATATGGCTTCGTACGTTCATCAATATCTGTCCAATTTATTGCCCGTATTGTGGGATGATTACCGAAAGAAAGAAGGAATAAAATCGAATAAGGAAAGACAACGTTATTGGTCCGGTGTTTTACAGGGTTTTTGTGAAAAATTGTCGAGTCGTGACAGAAAAGAAAAAATTGAAAGAGAAGGTATAGCTTTGTGGCATGGCGACCCTAAGCTTCTTGAGTTTTATCACAATTTTAATCCAAATGTACTAGTTCGCCGTTCAGGCGGTGTTCGACAAAGCGATACCTTTACCGCTGGAATACGCACGGGTCAAAAAGTCGAGATTCGTTCTGGGATTGAAAGCAGAGGTAATGACTTTGGGGGTTATTTGGAAAATGTTTAAAAAGATTTCCTTTTGTTTAATATGGGCAAGTTTTAGTTACGGGCAGATACTTGGTTTTGGAAAAAATAAGGTTCAGTTTGATGAATTTGAATGGAAAAAAATCGAGACTGCACATTTCGACCTCTTTTTTTTCCCTGAAGAGGAAGAGCTTGCATCTCATACGGCTACAATGGCTGAAAGAAAATTTCGAGATTTAGAGCGAAAGTTTGTTCACACGGTCAGGCGGCGTATACCGCTCGTTATCTACTCTTCCCATATCTATTTCGAACAGACGAATATTATACCGAATCTATTGCCGGAAGGTGTCGCTGGATTCACAGAATACCTAAAGGGTAGAGTAGCATTGCCTCTCAGTGGTTCGATCCCGGAATATGAACGTGTCCTGCACCATGAATTGGTGCATGTTTTTATGTTTGACCGAATCGCGCGAATCCTTGAACGCCATGGCGTTCTCGATTTTCGTCCGGCCCCTCTTTGGTTTTCTGAAGGGTTGGCCGAATATTGGTCAAGTCGGAAATCAGCATTAGGAGACATGATTTTGCGTGACGCTTTGTTTAGTCAGAATTTTCCCTCAATACAACAAATCTACCAGATAAATGGAACTTTCCAGATGTATAAACAGGGTGAATCCATTTGTGAATTTATGGCGCACGAATACGGTGAGGATGTTTTTGAACAATTATTTGTGAATTGGTGGCGTGCTGAAACGTTTAACGAAGTTTTTTCTCTTACAACTGGAGAAACCGTCGAATCATTCAACGAAAAATGGATTTTTGGGGAACGTAAACGTTATTTTCCTGCTATTTCAAACCGAAACCTTCTGTCTCAGTCTGCTAAAGCTTTGACTCATGGCGGATTTAATATCAAACCAGCGTGGATGCTCGATAATGAAGGCTCACTTGATTATATCTATTTTAACAACCGGCAGGGGTACACTCAGATAGCCCGAGGAGGGGATGATGAAAGCGGCGAGACCATTGTCGAAGGCGAACGCTTAACAGCTATTGAATCATTACACCCATTGACAAGCAAACTTGCTGTTTCTTTTGACGGACATTTGTTGGCTTTCGCAGCGAAAAACCGTGGACGTGATCATTTATATATCTGGGATATTGAAAGAAAAAAATTGCTACACGACCTATATTTTGATGACGTAATTGCAATCTCCTCTCCATCTTTTTCTCCTAATGGAGATAAACTTGTTTTCTCTGGTGCGGGGAAAAATGGTTTTACGGATTTGTACTTTGTAGACACTAATATAGGCTCGCTGAGTCCGTTGATGCAGGATGTATATCATGACCGGGACCCCGATTGGTCTCCTGATGGAAACTTTATTGCTTTCAGTTCAGATCGCTTTCCGCAGGGTAGGTACGGGAATTACAATATTTTTCTCTATAGCATTGCAAATAGTCAACTAACGCGTTTAACAAAAGGTGAATTTATTGATCAGCAACCGGATTTTGGACCTGATAGTCGTTCGATCATTTTTAGTTCAGACCGTGATTCTGTTTTCAACATCCATTTAATAAGGTTTGACGATGAGGTGGCACATGTTCGTCAATTAACACGTTTTTTGACTGGAGCATTTGACCCGGCGTGGTCTCCTGATGGTGATGAATTTTTATTTTCGGGCTATCAAGGAGGCAAGTTTCAAATCTATAGGTCTGACTTAAAGTTGCCATATGAGCATGATGTTCAATTTTTCACGAGTTTGGCAGACTCTTTGCCATGGACGGTGGAAAATGGTGGGGGGAATAGACGTTTTGCGCAAAGGCCTTATAATAGGAAGATGGAGTTGGATGTTGCACAAAGTCAGATATCGCAAGATCCTGAATTTGGTACGTCCGGAGGTTTGCAGTTTTTGCTGAGTGATATTTTAGGGAATGATCAATATTCGTTTGTCCTCTCGCATATTTCGGGTAACCAGTCTGGCTTTGCAAATGGATTAAACTTGGCTTTAACACGTTTACATTTAGGCCAACAACGAAACTGGTCGTGGGGACTTTTTAGATTAAATGATCGATTCTCAAGCAAGTTCGGTAGATTTGTCAGGGAAGAGCGAACAGGAGGGTTTGTAGGCGTTAGCTATCCGTTTTCTCGCCACAAACGTCTTGATAGCCGAATTTCGTTACGCCATGCACAAATTGACCGGCAATTTGAAGGAAGGAAATTGAATGGTTGGTTGATTAACAATTTCATTAGTTATCGCCATGACACTTCGTTATGGATGCCAACCGGACCAATTGAGGGAACAAGGTATAATATTGGCTTATCTCAGACTGTCGACTTGAAGAGTTCACGCCGGTTTAACTTTTCAGTCTACGGGGATTATCGTCATTATTTTCGTTTGGGGCAAAGGTTGAACTGGGCTATGCGTTATATGGCCCGAAGGAGTTTCGGTGACGTACCTGAATATTTTTCACTTGGTGGATCATGGACTCTTAGGGGATATCCTTGGCGTTCAATTTGGGGCAGTAAGATGCTACTGATTAATCAGGAGTTGAGGTTTCCTTTCATAGACAGATTCCACATTGGTTTACCTTTTGGCAACATAGATTTTGGTCAATTCAGAGGAGCACTATTACTGGATGCAGGTAATGCATGGACGGATTCGTTTGGAGATTGGCGTGGAGCACTTGGGGTTGGCTCTCGTTTGGCGCTTGGAGGAGCTTTTGTCTTTCGTTTGGACGCAACTCGCCGAACAAATTTTAAGTCAGTACAGTCAAAAACTAATTGGGATTTTTTCTTTGGATGGGACTTTTAATATTGTGAAATCACTTTTTTTTGTTGTTTTTACAGTTCTTTTCTATTCTGGATGTAGCCCCGGTATATTTGTCGGAACAAGAGTGCCCGATAATATTGTGCCAACCCCACCCCTAACCTTGCTTTGGAGTTACTCTATGGACGGCCCAGCGATGGGTCAGACCCTTGGTGCCGAAGGCGTGATTTATCAAGCCACTACTTCTGGCTCATTATATGCTTTTGATAATAAAACGGGTGAAAGAATTGGGAAGAAAAAATTTAGAGAGCAAATAAGTGCTCCTTTGGCTTTGTCTAATGCCTGGTTCGGTTTGCCCGTCCAGGAAAAAGATTTTGGTATGTTAATTTGGAATCGTGCAACTCAATCTCAATACTGGAATGGGCTAGAGAGCGGTTGCATGACGCCTGTTTTTGTTGGGGATGTAATAATTGTCGGGAATGAAAATGGAAAAATAATAGCTTATGATTTGGTTCTAGGTGAAGAGTTGTGGAATACTGAATTAGAAAATACTCTACGTGTGCGCCCTGGGTATTTTGAAAATGCAGTCTACGTTGGTAGCAGCGATGGAACTATAAGTCATTTTTCGGTTGAAACGGGAAGATCTAATTGGACCAATCAACTTGATAGCGCCGTAAGAAGTATACCCTTTGGTGACAGGGTTGGGCTTTTTGTTGCAACGGCAAGTGGCAAGGTGTTTTTATTGGACATTAATAACGGTGCTATTAAGTGGGAGTGTTCGATCAGTGGCTTGCCGACTGAAGGACTGTCGCTTGAAAAGGATATTCTTGTTGTCGGAACGTCTGATAGAAAATTGCACGGTATTGAAATCGATACTGGAAACCTTCGATGGAATTACGAAACCGAAGGTGTTGTGAAAGGTAGTCCGGTTGTCACAGGTGGAATTGTTTACGTACCTTCAAGTGATGAGCATATTTATGCGATCGATATTGAAAGCGGGAAACTTCTTTGGGAATTTCGGCTCGATGGCCCCGCGTTGCAGCCCGCAGCGTTTTTAGATGGAACGATCTTTGTGGCAACTGAAAAAAAGACCCTTTATGCTTTTGGTAACCGTTGAATCATGTTGAACCGAAGCCGGATTCCTTTATTAGCCATAGTGATTATGCTGTTTTTTGTGACGTTTGTGAGTGCAGTCGATTTACAACCAGTTCTACCTGTTTGCTGTACTGAGGTTAATGAGTCATCAGTGCGGGATTTTTCTTTGAAACAAAAAATACGGGTCCGAGATTCTGTTCCTTCCCTGACTGTTTTTCGGTCTTCAGTCCTCTTTACTTCAGTTTTTACGGTCGCTGGGGGAATTATTGCTTACTGGAACAAAAAGCAGGCTGATAGAGCTTATCGTAGTTATCTAAGGACTGCCAATTCCTCTAAGTTACAGAATGAATTCACTAAAGCTGAGCGTTTAGATAAATTGGCGGGTTCGGCTTTGGTTGCTATGGAGCTAGGTATTGGTATGACGACGTATCTAATATTTTTTTGCGAATGAAATGGTTTTGTTGTTTCACCGTCATCTGTTTTGTTGCTTGTTCGGACCGTCAGCGCGTAAACCCCTTTGATTCTAAGGCTATAGATGCCCACGGAAGTCCGACTACTTTAGTGTGTATTGCTGGAGATGGTTACGTAAGCTTAGAATGGAACTTAACTGCTTATGATGACATTGAAGGGTACAAATTGCTTCGTCTGAACGGGTCAGGAAGCGAATGGCAGATTTTGAATGACCCTGTTTTGGCACCGGAAACGACAAATTTCCGAGATGAACAGGTTGAAAATGGAGAAACTTATGAATACAGGTTAGCCATAATAGTGGAGGATGAAGGCGAACAACTTTTAGGTGAAGTCCATTTGGCCACGCCGGGTCCTGAAATTATTTGGTTAGCTGATAAAGGGACTGGTTTTGTTTGGAAGATAAGTCCTGATGGAAGGAGTGGCCATTTCGCGCGTGGGCAATTTTCGGAAATCAATGATATTGGAGTCAACGTTTTGGATGGTAGTTGTTGGTTTGTAGATGGTTTATCATCTAGTATCATACGTATTGATATCGAGGGACGAGTCCAGTCTTTTACAACTGATTTGGGTGAGGTCGTTGACATAGAAATAGACGGGGTGGCAGGTTTGGGATGGGTTGCAGATATAACTCAGCAGAGAGTTTTTTCGTTTGATCTTTCGATGCAAGATTCATTAGAGCTTGTTGCAGTTGATGCTAATTTCGATCAGCCAGTAGGGCTTGCCGGTTACGCTGGGTCTTGTTGGATAGTTGATAGGTTACAAGGGCGGATATTGCGTTACTCGGCAGATCGTAGAAAAGTACTGGAATTTGGAGGTTTAGATCGGCCGATGGCTATTTCTGTAGATAGCTTTGGGGATAGCTGGGTACTAACGGATGAAGGACATAAAATAATTAAATTGAAGTCTGATGGCTCAGACAAGCTTTATAATCTGTCAATCATCGATGCAATAGGTTTATCCGTAGATGTAGTTGAGGAAGTTATTTGGCTTTTTTCAAATAAGACATTAGCAAAATTAACAACAAACGGTGAATTGCTGCGGGAATGGGTCGATCTTCCTCAGCTGCGATCAATAGCTGTTGATAGAAGGAGCAAGGTGGTCTGGGTCGCAATGGGCCAGAGGCTTTGGAAGATAGATGAATCGGATCAAATCTTATCGAGGTTATCTGGTTTTTCCAGTTTGGGGCAAATCGTCGTGAGTTCTAGATAACATTAAGTACATCTCGACACATTGTGCAGGGCCAATTATCTTTAGAAACTAATCTCAAAGCAAATGGAATATAAGATATGATTACCAGTATGACAGGATTTGGGCGTGCTTGTGTTGAAGGTTCCGCCGGACAAGTAAATATTGAGATAAGGTCTGTTAATTCCCGATTCCTTGATATCCAAATACGATGCCCACAGATGTTGCAATCTATCGAACCATTACTGCGTGAATGCCTGCAGAAATCGGTGAATCGCGGTAAAGTTAGTGTGAATTTGAGTATGGATTTTTTCGACCAAGATAGCACGATGCCTGTTTTAAATGAAAAAGTCGTCGAGCGTTATTTAATAGAGGCAAAGCGACTGAAGGAGATAACTGGGATTTGGTCATCGGGAAATATTGAGTTGGGAACATTTATGCAGTTGCCTGATGTCTTTGCAAAAGAATCAATGGATCCTCAGCATGATCAATTAAAAAATTTGGTTCTGAAGGCATTTGAAGAGGCTACCGATGAATTTGTAGCTATGCGTGGAAGGGAAGGTCAGCTGTTGGCGGAAGACATAAAAATGCGAATTGAGAAAATAATAGCTGTTCTTGCAGATATTTCCGAAGAAGTTCCTATCGCTAGGAAACAAATCAACGATCGTCTTAGGTCACGAATTGATGATTTGATAGAATCTGCAGAAATTGATGAGGATCGCTTAGCAATGGAAGTTACATTGATTGCGGAGCGAAGTGATATAACGGAGGAGCTTGTTAGATTTGAGAGTCATAATGAGCAATTCATGGAGACGCTGAGTGTGGGTGGAGAGGTAGGACGTAGGTTTAATTTTTTACTTCAGGAAATGAACCGCGAAGCGAATACTGTTAGTTCTAAGGCCGCAAATACAAATATTGTACACAAGGTAATTGAAATTAAAGAAGAATTAGAACGGATTCGCGAACAAGTTCAAAATTTGGCCTGAAATGGATTATTCGATTGTTACAATAAGTGGGCTTCCTGGTAGTGGAACTAGTACCGCAAGTAGCAAGCTGCGTACTCGTCTTAATTGGTCGTACGTTAATGCTGGGCAAATATTTCGCGTGTTGGCCAAAGAGGCTAATATGACGCTCAATGAGTTTGGGATTCGGGCGGAATCTGATCCAACCATAGACCGTGAACTTGACAAAAAAATGATTCGATATGCTGAAAAGGGAGAACCGATTATAATGGAAGGGCGCTTGGTTGGATGGATGACTTTGCGAAATAAAATACCAGCTTTGCGAGTATGGCTAGAGGCAACTAATTCTACTAGAGCAGATCGTTTGTCATTGCGAGAAGGCGATACTCAGGCCTTGGTCAATATGAAGATGCGTGAGGAATCAGAATTGAAACGTTATAAGATTTTTCATGATATTGACCTACAGGACCTGTCGATATATGATCTCGTTATAAATACAGAGTTTCATTCTGCTGATGAGGTGGTAACCAGAATTCAAGCTGGATTAGCAGGAGATGCCAAATGCTAAAGGGACGTCGAATATTAATAGCTGTAAGCGGAGGGATTGCTGCTTATAAAACCCCATTTGTTGTACGAGAATTAATAAAACGTGGTGCCGAAGTCAGAGTTGTGATAACGGAGAATGCTCAACATTTTGTGACAGCTCAAACGCTTTCTATATTGTCACGCAATAGAGTTTATTCTGAAATGTTTTGTGAAGACCCTGAATTTACAGTATTGCATGTAGATTTAGCCGAATGGGCTGAATGTGTTGCAATTGTCCCTGCCACTGCAAATATTATTGCGAAGGCGGCTCACGGTTTGGCAGATGATCTATTGTCAACATTACTGTTGAACGTTCGGTGTCCAATTGTTGTGGCACCTGCCATGGAACATCATATGTTGGCGCATCCAGCCGTGGAAGAGAATTCGGAGAAACTTCGTTCTCGTGGATGGTGTTGGATTGAACCGGAGGAGGGCGATTTAGCATCAGGCACGCAAGGCAAAGGACGATTGCCGGAAACTCAGGACATAGTTGATGCTATAGAGGAGAATTTTGATTGTGGTGATCTGACGAAACTGAAAATTCTCGTTACGGCTGGGCCTACTCTTGAGGATATTGATCCGGTTAGATTTATTGGAAATCGTTCAACTGGGAAAATGGGGTATGCTCTTGCTCGTCGAGCAAGAGCGCGTGGTGCAGAAGTGACTTTAGTTTCGGGACCAACGGATCTTCATGGGCTTGAGGGCATAGAAATAATTTCAGTTCGGTCTGCAAGAGAGATGCGATCTGTATGCAGTGAATTATTTGAGGCCTCGGATGTCGCTATTTTGGCAGCAGCCGTCTCCGATTACAGACCGAAAGAATTGCATAATCAAAAAATAAAACGCAGCGAGTCGAATATTTCCCTTGAGTTAACTGAAAACCCAGATATTGCCTCTGAACTAGGTGCCAGTAAGGGAAATAGGAAGACTGTATTGTTTGCTATGGAAACGGAATCAGGTTTATCAAACGCAAAAGATAAGTTGATTCGTAAAAATGGAGACTTGGTTGTACTGAATAATTTGTTCGTAGAGGGGGCCGGCTTTGGACACGATACAAACGTAGTTACGATAATTGATCGTTTTGGGAAGACTGTGGAGTTACCTAAGATTAGTAAAGATGAAGTAGCTGACAAGATTTTAGATTGCTTGTTAGCGATTATTCATAAAGATACCTCTTACGAGTAAAATCAAAAATAAAAGGATGTCACACGTTGATTGATGAGGTTTCTTCCCACGATAGTTTTCAGGCTGCTTTCAGGGTTATTAAGGATTTAGAACTTTTTGAAGGTCAATATTTTATTTTGCCTGAAGACCTAGTAATCGATCATAAAAAGAGAGAGGGTCGATCTCTTGTAAAGCAAAACTATGCACCATTTATAGGTAATTCGGATAAAGCTAGTCTAATCCCGAGCGAAATGTCAGGTCTTTCTAAGATAGACTCTTTTCGTGAAAGTATAAGTGGATGTATGAGTTGTGAGTTGGGAGGCACCAGAAGAAATTTTGTTTTTGGGTCCGGTAGCAATGACGCTGATATTATGTTTATTGGAGAAGCGCCCGGAGAAGAGGAAGATCGCACAGGGAAACCATTTGTTGGGCCTGCGGGAGAATTACTCAATAAAATAATTGAAGCAATGCATTTAACTAGAGAAGATGTTTATATCTGTAACATTCTTAAATGCAGACCGCCTAATAATCGAGATCCACTTAATTCGGAAATAGAAACGTGTGAACCGTATTTGGTAAAACAGATAGAGTTGATTGGTCCTCGGGTGATTTGTGCATTAGGTCGATTTGCTGCGCAGACATTGTTACGCAGTAATGAATCAATGGGCCGTTTGCGATTGGCTACTCACTCGTATAAGGGAATACCGGTTGTAGCAACGTATCATCCTGCAGCTCTATTGCGCAATCCTCAGTGGAAACGTCCCACTTGGGAAGACATGAAAAAAGTTCGCCGACTTTGTGACGGCGTAGATCTCTAAGGATTTTTTGATGCAGGAAAGAAATGGTGATAGAAAGAGCCGTCCGGATCAACAAGGGCGACAAGATGGTGCGAGACCTGAAAACAATAGAGGTAGTTCCATTGAACGAATGCCACCGCAAGCTGTGGAGGTCGAAGAGGCGGTCTTAGGTGCCATGATGATAGATTCACAGGCGATAGGTCGAGCTTTAGAAATCCTAGATGAAAACAGCTTTTATCATGCTGCAAATGGGGTTGTTTTTAAGGCGATGATTGCGCTTTACGAAAAAAATGAGGCAGTAGATCAATTGACGTTGTCTGAAGAGCTTAGGCGTCAGGAACAGTTAGAGAATGTTGGCGGTATTAGCTATTTAGCAAAACTGGCTTCAGAGGTTGCTACATCTGCGAATGTTGACCACCATGCCAGAATCGTATTGGATAAAGCTTTAAGTCGAAAATTAATAGAAACGGCGAGTGAGGTTATTGAACAAGCTTATAATGGAACTGATGAGGTACAGTATCTTATAGATCGAACGGAAGAGCGAATTTTTTCATTATCTGAAAATCACATTGGCGAAGGTTTCCAAGCATTAGAAAATGTGATGGGTGAAACGCTTGATCAGATAGAGCGGGCACATAATCAGACGAGTACAGTTTCTGGTGTTGATACAGGTTTCCCTGATTTAAATAACAAAACGGCAGGATTACAAGGTGGCGATTTAATTATATTAGCCGCTCGACCCAGCGTAGGTAAGACCGCTCTTGCATTATCTATTGCTCGAAGTGCTGCTATGTCAGGTATTGAAAACGATCAGAGCAAAGGTGTGGCTATTTTTAGCTTGGAAATGTCAAAAACGCAATTGGCTCAGCGTTTATTGAGTGCCGAAACTCGTGTAGATCTCCACAAACTGCGAACCGGTCGGCTTCATGATGATGAATGGCTTCGTATAACGAAGACTATAGGTCGCATAGCTCAAGCACCAATTTATATCGACGACACCCCTAGTATATCAGTCTTGGAGGCACGAGCAAAGGCTCGTCGCTTAAAGAGAGAAAAAGGCCTGGGACTTGTTATAGTGGATTACCTTCAGCTCATGAGTTCGCACTCACGTGCACAGAGTCGTGAACAGGAAATTTCGATGATCTCCCGTGGTTTGAAGGCGCTATCTAAGGAACTGGATGTACCAGTTCTGGCATTGTCTCAGTTGTCTCGTGCTGTTGAAAGCCGTACTGACAAAAGGCCGCAGTTGTCAGATTTACGTGAGAGTGGGTCAATAGAACAGGATGCTGATGTGGTGATGTTCATATATCGACCCGATATTTATGGTATGAAAGGAAATGATGGGGCAAGCTTGGAAGGGATAGCCGAAATTATAATTGGTAAGCAACGCAATGGACCTGTTGGCTCTATACATCTACAGTGGAATGCCGAGAGTGCCACCTATGAAACATTGGCTCATGAATGGCAAGTTGAAGCAAATGTGGAAGAGTTTGATTCGTGAAAAAGACTACTCTTGTAACTGGAGCGTCTAGTGGTATCGGTTTAGAGTTGGCACGAGAGTGCGCTGCCAACGGTCACGATTTGGTTGTTGTTGCTAGGCGCCAGGAGCGTCTGGAAGACTTTGCTGAGACTATACGTGGAGAATATGATGTTAAGGTAAATGTTGTCGTAATGGATTTGTCGGTTGATGGATCAAGGAAAAATTTATTTAATCAGGTAAAGAGCCAGAAAATAGAGATTGATTATCTCATAAATAATGCCGGTTTTGGAGATTATGGCCCGTTTATGTCTTCGAATTTGACTCGGCAAATAGAGATGGTCAATTTGAATATTATAGCTTTAACGGAGTTGACGAGACTATTTTTGCCGGATATGATTGCTAGAAGGCAAGGAGCAATTTTAAATGTTGCCTCTACTGCTGCATTCCAAGCTGGACCGATGATGTCTGTTTATTTTGCTACTAAAGCTTTTGTACTCCATTTTTCAGAAGCGATTGCAAACGAAGTCCATCCGATGGGTGTTCGCGTTGTAGCGCTTTGTCCCGGTACAACAGAATCAGAATTTGCTGATACTGCAAAAGCTGAGCGCTCGCTGATGTTCAATATGAGAAAATTGCCCACAAGTAAGCAGGTTGCACGCTATGGTTACGTGTCAATGGTTAAAGGTAAGCGTGTAGCAGTGCATGGTGTTCTCAACAAGATTTTGACTTTTTCCGTTAGGCTTGTCCCAAGGAGGGTTGTAACTGCTATTGCACGTCGAATGACAGCAGATTAAAATGCTTATCGATGAAGTTAATTTGCTTGTCGAGTCGGGAACTGGCGGTAGCGGTTGCTGTTCTTTTCGGCGCGAAAAATATATACCTCGGGGAGGGCCTGATGGAGGTGATGGAGGTGATGGGGGCGACATAATATTTGTTGTCGATGCTCAATTATCTACGTTACGCGATCTTAGGTACAGGCATCATATAAAAGCGGATCGCGGAGATCATGGGCAGGGTAAAAATAAGACAGGAAAACGTGGTCGCCATGCAGAAATTCGTGTTCCCCCTGGTACGTTAGTAAAAGACGTAAATGGAATTATCTTGTATGATCTAGTGACTCCCGGAGAGCGGCGTATATTACTCAAAGGTGGTCGCGGAGGTCGAGGAAATGCACGATTTGTTTCATCTCGCCATCAAGCCCCCCGCAGAGCAGATGCAGGTTTATCTGGTGAAACCCTGTCTGTGAGTCTTGAATTGAAGTTATTAGCCGATGTAGGTCTAGTCGGTTTTCCGAATGCTGGTAAATCTACATTGCTTTCACGTTTATCCTCTGCCAAACCAAAAATTGCAGGGTATCCTTTTACTACGTTGGAACCACATCTCGGGATTGTAAATTGGGCAGAATACGAACATTTTGTGATGGCTGATATTCCTGGATTAATAGATGGTGCACATCAGGGTAAAGGTCTCGGTACGCAATTTCTGCGCCATATAGAAAGGACGAGGATTCTCCTTTTTACAATTGATTGTACCTCTCCTCACCCAGAGAAAGACTTGAGTTCGTTACGTGATGAAATCGGTGCTTTCGATAAAAAAATGCTTAATAAACCTTGGGGAATAGCTTACACAAAAGCTGATTTAATAGTTATAGAAAAATTTGCAGATCCGTTGCCAGATCATCCGGCGCCTCATTATTTGATATCTGCTGTAAGTGGAATAGGCGTAGAAAATTTAATTATTGCGTTGGGTCAGGCGGTCAACGAATTTCGAACGCGCGAGGTCAGCGAAGCCGAAGATGAATGATTCCACCCGGCTTTTTTTTGCAATGCAATAGATTTTAACCCGCTGTACAAGCTTGTACTAGTTGTATCTGAGTCAGATTCTGGGAGATCTATGTTGCAATAGCGGTCTTTAGGTAGTTTTTCCCGAGCGTATTTCTTCAATGAATTTTTATCCCAACCTTCGTAGTTCGTACATAAAAGAAGTTGTCCATTTGGTGCTAATATTTCGTCGATTTGCTGAAGAATATCAACTAAGTCGTGTTGGATACGGAATAGCCCATTGCTACTGCGAGAGAAAGAAGGCGGATCGCAAATAATTATATCAAAGGTACGCATTCTCCTTATGCACCCCTGTAAAAAGTAACGCACATCTGCTGCCCAAAATTCCCAATCACACACCTGAAGGTTATTGAGTTCAAAATTTTTTTTTGACCACTTAAGAAAATTTCGATTTTGGTCAACACTTACTACTTCTTTGGCTCGACCTAGCGCAGAATTTAGGCTAAACCCACCTGTATATGAAAAGAGATTAAGTACGCGTAGGCCTTGTGAGCGTTTGCGTAACCATCTTCTATTGGCTCTTTGATCTAAAAATAACCCGGGCGATTTTCCTTGAGATTTTCGGAAGTAATAATTGACTTTTTCCTCGCTGGCTACCCATTCCTCTGGTAGATTATTTGAATATCTTACTGGTCTTGTGGGGTTACTATCTTGGTTTTCCATGAAATGAGCGCACCAATGTAATGATCCCACTTGATTTGATAGGTCTGCCATGGCTGCATAGTCTTCGGCAGAAATTTTTCTGTAACAGTAGAACCAGCAAACTGATCCAAGACGATCACAGCGTATTTCGGGGTCTTCGTCATGGATCAAACGGACGGTGGTATTTTGATCTAAGATAAATTCATTTAGGCGTTTTTTTGTGGCGAGTTCCCAATGTGCGGGTACCGTATTTTTCATGGTTTTATTACGGAGGAAGTCGCCCGCCAGCCCTGCGCCTGATAGCTTAGGACAGCTACTGCAGCCCCAAGATTGAGGGAGCTTGCTCGACCAATAATCGGTATTGAAAGAAATAAATCTAATTGTTCTTGGAGATCGATTGATATCCCTAGACGTTCATTGCCAAATACGAGGGTCAAAGGTCTACGGTATTCAGCGCTGCGAAAATCTTGTTCGGCCTTTGCTGAAGTCCCGTATAGTTTGATGCTATGTTTTCGATTCCATGAGATGAAATCGGTAATTGAACTGCAGGTGTAGATCGGAGTTGAAAACAAAGCACCCATACTTGTGCGCATTGTTTCAGGATCGTAGGGGTCTACAGACTTGCCCACTAATATCACTCCAGATCCTCCTGCGGCGCTAGTGGACCTAATCACTGAACCCACATTGCCTCGATCTTGTGGGTTTTCTAAGGCTACATAAAATCCGTTTTTATCTGGTATTGCTTTTTCAAACGTGCGCTCTTCAGGAAGTTTTATTACTGCACCCATTCCTTGAGGCAATTCTCCAATAGCTATGCGTTCAAATACTGCTTTGCTAACGGAAATTTTTTTAGTAGTAGTTTCTTTCAAAAGAATCTTTGCTTGATCGCTACGCAACAGTTCTGGTGAATAGACGAGTGCGTCGATATTCCAGTCATTGTCTATGGCTTCAAAGACGTTTCGAATACCTTCGGCCCAAAACAGGTTTTCTCTTTGTCGGTATTTTTTGTGTTTGAGCGAACGTATTTTTTTTACGAAGGTATTTTGAAAACTCTTTATCTGTTCCATTGCCGTATTTGTGGGTTGAGAGTAATCTATAAAATAGGCACAAGATCATCAGAGGGGAAATAAATGGAGACCAATAGCAATTACTCTGCGCCAGTTGGTCAAAGTCAGATTGAGTTGAAAGTTAAAAATTCACGCTTTGTAGGTACGGCCGGCCCTGCCTCAAGTGTAGAAAGTGCAAGGGAATCTATATTCTCTGTTCGCCAAAATTTTTCCGATGCCGCGCATCATTGTTATGCTTTTTCGATAGGTCACGGCGCATCTGTAACTCAGGGAATGAGTGATGATGGAGAGCCTTCAGGTACAGCCGGCCGGCCTATGTTAGCTGTCGTAAGTGGTGCTGATATTGGTGATGTGTTTGTTGTTGCTTCTCGTTACTTTGGAGGGACAAAATTGGGGACCGGCGGATTGGTTCGTGCCTACTCAGAGACGGCTAAATCCGCACTAGATGCGCTGGAAATTCAAGTAAAATATGAAACTGTGTTACTACATATGATATTGCCCTATGAATACTATGACTTCTGTAAGGCTCGACTATTAGAAATGGGATCTGAGATTCAGAGTGAAACATACAGTAGTAACGTTCGTATCGAAGTCGCTATTATCTCAGATAAGATAGACGTCATACAGAGTATGGTTAAAGACATTACTTCGGGATCAGCTCAAATCAATCTGATAAGATGATATGACTCTTGAGAAATTTCAAAGCACATAGTGTCGGGTTGTGTAGGGTTGTAAAAAATGTTTGAAAATTATATTTTTGCGGGAAGTTAATATTAAAATGTGGAGTAAATAAATGGCTGAAAGTTCAAAAGTAATAATAACAGGGTTTTCCGATGAAGGCCCTGTAGACAAATGTGCTGAATCTCAAATGACGATGCTTTCGGCTTTAGGTATGAGTTACTATAGTGTTCGCTTTGTAGATGTTGGAAATGGCGTTAAGAATGCATTGGAATTGACACCTACAGAGCTTCGGCGTCTTCGTTCCTTGCACAATGATTTTGGAATCAGTGTGTCGTCCATAGGATCTCCGATAGGTAAGGTCAAATTACTTGATATTGAAGATGGAACGATGAATAAGTATGTACCTTTCAAAAAATATTTGAATAATAACGTGCGCAAGGCTGTTGATTTAGCCGGCGCATTAGAAACGCGTCTGATTCGCGGTTTTTCTTTTTATCATCCACGTGGAGAGGCACCTGAACCATTTTTGGACAAAGCCGCAGAGCAATTGTATGCAATTTGTGAAGAGTGCCGAAAGGGAGGTGTCTGTTTCGGATTGGAAGTCGAAGCTAATTTAATTGGACAAAGCGGAAAATTGCTTCGTTCGTTGTATCGAAAGGTTAATCATCCAAACCTTTATCTGATTTTTGATGGAGGAAACTTAACGAGTCAAAATTTTAATACGGTCGCGGTTATTTCTGAATATCGTGCGATGAAGTCTGGTCTGGGTTGGATGCATATAAAGGATTACAAGATAGATCCAAAGTTAAATTGGCAAGGGCATGTCGACGAAGATCGATTGAAAAATTTTGTTCCAGCGGACCGCGGTGATTCTGGGCACGAAGAAATCCTTCGAGACTTTAAAGGTCGTATTCCAAGCCTGACTCGTCGGCTGAAGAAACATGGAATCCCTGGGGTATTTCTTGACTTAGAGCCTCACTTAAAAGGTGGCGGTCAATTCGGGGGCGTTAGTGGGGTGGACGGTTTTGGAGTTGCTTTGCGATCATTGTTGCGATTGCTCGATTATGTTGGTATCGAATATGATATTACGGGCTATCGCGCGATCGAGGCACAGAAGAAAATATAAGTGGTAGATACGTAGACACATGGACGTTGCCGGCCCATGTGTCTACGAAACCTTATCTTCCCTGTGCCAATAGAGCAGAATGGCGCCTTTTGAAAGCGGGACTTTTGTTGTCCTCAATAACTTCGAGATCTGCGCCCCTTGAAAATGGAGGTATATTTCCTTGGTAGAATGCGGGCTGATACAGGGTCTCATCTGTAAATTCCCATACTCGTTTCGATCTACCGGCACCGGGCCAACTAATTCGAAGAATACGTTTACGTTCTAAATACAGTTCTTTGGGCGTTTTTTCCCGCTCGTCTACTTTGTATCTTTCTATTGCCTTTTCATCGACGTCAATACCAAGTCCTGGGCCATTTGGTACGTCCATATACCCATCGGTCACCTCTATTCGTTTCCGAAGCAGGTCGTGTTTCCATAATTCATGGCAGGTAATGTACGGTAACTGAGCATGGCTAAGGACTGAACCCAAGTGAGCCGCATATGCGGCGGTTATACCTGTTCCCACTAATTGTAGCCAAAAAGGTTTATTTTGTGCTGCTGCAAGGGTTGCCTGTTGGATTGTCGCACGCGTTCCCCCACCAATAACAAATCCGTCGCAGCAGTCATTTCGCAGGTACTGCTCCTGGAAGTGTTCCACAATTGGTTTTCGAACTCGTTCGCGCAATATTCGAGCCCCGTCAATATCACGGTGAAGGTAAAATGGACTTTCATACATTCCGACATTCGGGTTTTCATCCAATTGATTCAGGGTCAATTCAGCTCTCGCTTGGTTAAGTAGAAAACCATTAAAATCTACATCAAATTGATAATCTCCTGGAACGACCTTGGACACTGCATTGGTTTGCGCAATGATATCCCGCCATGGACGTGCCTTCATTTTAAAAGTGGTATAGCCTCGCTTTACCGACTCGCGGGCTTCGGCACACCAATCCTCCGCAGACATATCTATATCCCACCAAGAAATGGGGCAGCGTTTACGTATTTGATTCCCAATTAGGGCATGCACCGGTACTTCGTTAACTTTACCAACGAGATCAAGCACTGCTAATTGAGGGCCAAAGCCAATTTCATCCCTAAACATTAGGGCTGCTGGATTTTCACCGATAAGGCTTTCTACTTTATCGGGAGGATTTGTAGAATCGCCCCAACCGACCAGTCCGGAATCAGACTCTAGGCGATATACATACACACGTTCACCGTGGGTTTGAGCCCGGTGGTTTGCTCGAGTGACTCTGGCTGCATAAAAGGGGATGTTGAGGGCAAAACGCTCAGCGCGTATAATTTTCATTAGATTTCTCCTACTTACTGGAACCTACGAATGGGGAAACGTTTTGTTTCTTAAGATAACGAAGGGAAACGAGTCGCGAAATGCAAGACGATTATAGCTTCTTTTTAACTCGGATAAGAGAATTAGCAGACCTAAAGCATGCCGAATCTCTTATGGGATGGGATCAGGAGACGTACATGCCACCCAACGGTATTAACATGCGGGCCAGGGCTCAAGGATCTTTATCTGGGCTGATACATGAACGTCTGACTGAGACTAAGTTCGTTCGGACTGTTGAGAGGCTAAAAGATCTTGAATTAAAGGGTGATGAGGCTGTGAATATATCTCGGGTTGCACGCCAGCTAAAGAGGTCAGTCGGAATTCCTCGTCAATTGGTTATTGAGATGAGTGAAACAACTTCGCTAGGACACGAGGCTTGGATCTCCGCGCGAAATGAATCTGATTTTGCAGTTTTTCGTCCATGGTTGGAAAAAATAATTGATCAAAAACGTCAATTTGCAGATTTGATTGGATATGAAGGCTCAATATATAATGCTTTGGTTGACGAATACGAGCCTGGTGCAACTATTGAAAGTATCATGCCCCTTTTCGAACAATTAAGATTAGAATTGGTCCCGTTGGTGGATGCTATCTCGGAAAAGGGGATTCGACCTGCTGCGGGAATTTTGGATCGGGTATTTGATGTTTCGAAACAAGAACTATTGGGCCGTCAAATAATATCTGATATGGGATTCGATATGAAATCGGGGCGTTTGGATGTTGCGATTCATCCATTTTGTTCGGGCACGTCTCCTGACGACGTTCGTCTTACAACGCGGTATGATAAACGGTGGCTTCCAGGATCTTTGTTCGGATCTATGCATGAGGCCGGCCATGGGTTGTATGAGCAGGGACTTCCCTCGGATGTGAAGGGCGATCCTGTTGGTCAGAGTATTTCATTGGGGATTCATGAATCGCAGTCTCGTATGTGGGAAAACATGGTCGGCCGTAGTCTTGCATTTTGGAATTACTATTTTCCTCAATTGCAGACAATATTTCCGGGTGTTGCTGATGATATGGATTTGGATCGGTTCTATCGAGCAATAAACCAAGTAGTTCCATCATTTATTCGTGTTGAGGCTGATGAAGTGACTTACAATCTGCATATAATTGTGAGGCTTGAATTGGAGGTGGCTCTGTTTGAGCAGCAGTTGGTAGTTAAGGATTTGCCCGAAGCTTGGAATGAGAAAATGGACAAATATTTGGGTATAGTTCCCAAAGATGATAAGTATGGAGTCCTCCAGGATGTACACTGGTCTTTGGGACACTTTGGTTATTTCCCCACTTACACACTCGGTAATCTGTACTCGGCACAGTTTTTTAAACAGTTATGTGAAGACATAACTGATGTTTTTGATCAAATATCTCAGGGCCAATTGATAGACGTAAAAAAGTGGCTTAATGAGAATATTCATTCCTATGGATCGCGATTGACTGCGGATGAATTAGTACAGCAAGTAACGGGTCGACCTTTGGGTGTTGAAGATTTTACCAACTATCTAAAGAAAAAATTCAATTCTCTGTACAATCTGTCTAACTAATTACCCAATTACATCTTGAATTACACGCAGCCAATTCAGACCCAAAAGTTTCTTCAACTCTTTTTCGTCAAACCCGCGGGCAGCTAATCCTATTGTGATTTCGGGCAGTTTTGTGGCATCTGTTATTAGATCTCCGCCGCCATCAAAGTCTGAGCCCAAACCTACATGGTCAATGCCGGCGACTCGAACTGCATGCTCTATATGATTTAGAAGGCTATCTAAATTCGCTCTATCTGAGGAAACAAATGAAGGCACAAAAGTAATACCAATTATTCCTCCGTTTTCAGCTATTGCTTTTAGTTGTTTGTCGGTAAGATTGCGAGGATGATCACAAAGAGCACGACAGCAATTATGGGTGCCAACTACAGGATGCTGACTCTTTTCTATTGCGTCCCAAAAACCCACTTCATTGATATGCGAAATATCAACTATGATTCCAAGGTCATTCATTTGTTCGATTAGTTGATGTCCGTAATATGTTAATCCACCACCATTTAAGACTTCGCACCCGTCGGCAGCGTGGGATCGGGTACTATGAGTAAGCGTGACACTTCGTACACCTAATTCGTACATAAGTTGTAATATGTAAGGGCTTCGTTCAAAGGCATCACTGTTCTCGATTGCAAGAAGAGCACCAAACAGCCCACTTTTCTTTGCGACGGTCAATTCTGATGCGCTACGAACTATTCTTATGAAATTATTGTTTGATTTAATTTCATTCATAAAGTAGCCAATTGCATCCATTCCGTAGAGCAGATTGTTCGACCAGGACCGTGTACAATCAATGGCAAAGAAAGCGGCATCGAGCCCACCTTTTTGTATTTTTCGCAGGTCTATCTGAAGCCTTTTTTTTTCGGGATCTGTATAATACTGTCTGAGGTAAGCTACTGCACCTTCATGTTCACGCCAATTTGGTTTTGTAGTTCCATCTAGGTTACGGTTACCAGAACGAATCATCGCCACGATGCTATCGTTGTGCCCATCCATAACAAAACTCTGCTTGTGTAGGGCAAGAGCCTCTTCGTTATTCAAGACGGTCTCCTTTCCAATAATGTTTTTCTTTAAACAAAGTAACAGAATCGATTTTAATATTGAGCGGTCCTTCGTATTTAGCTAAAAGCCAAACTGTTCCTCGTTTTGGAAGTTCGAATGAAATATTGAAACCGTCGCTTATCAATGGAAGAAGAGTTTTCCAAATGGGTTGAACTGACTCTAGCCTGGGATAAAAATATTCTGAATTTTTAATCGCCATATGGGTATCGTGATTATGTGAAAACCAGAGTTCTGCCATTTTTTGGTAAAAGCCTATGGCTTCATTGACGTTTGTATAATAAAGGGCTAATTGCAATGGTTTAGGATATTGTTTGAGAAGAGCAGACGAAGTAGAGCCAGAAATTTTAAAATTTGCATTATAAGTTCCTTTAGGAAGCACAATACTTTGGAAAAAAGCAGATGGATTCGGACTGCTTTTGTTGTCGAGTTTATGAATTTGACTTTTCTTGGTACTTAGGAGTCTTACCGGTGAAAACGAAGCCTTAATCTTACCGAATTGCATCGTATCACTACCGCTATGCACTATTTTTAAATAACCAAAAACATGATCTGTAGCCTGGAGGGCGAGGGCTCGGCTGGTATTGTCCAGAATAGTTAAAATCTGTTTAGTCTCGTAATTTGATACAGCCTGCACTGTTTTTCTATGGTTTAATAAGAGATGTCCTCTGAGACCTATTTTTGAACTGCTAAACGAAAGGTCGGGTATTTGGAAATAATAGAATCCAGGAATTAATGTTGTTGAATTTGGAGATTGTAGCAATGTCGAGCTCACTACCTCAGGTAAAATCTTTGGCTGAGACTTAACGCCACCGCCTTGGTTGCTAATTGTATCCTGCAGTGATCTTGTATTGAGAGAATAAATATACTTTGGATATTTTGATCCAACAGGTGCATCGTATTTGTCTGGGAAAATGTAGTATGATGTTAGGTGTTTAATGCCAATCGCTTTAGAGTATTTATTCCAAACAAATAGATTCAGTAATATTGCGATTGAAAAGAGTATTTTTCTTCGTGTTGTGGGAAGATTTGAGTTGAGTGAAAAATATAAAGATCCTGCGATAACGAACCAATGCAATACGTAATATATCGTATTGTGTATCGACGATTTCGGTAAAAAATGTGAAGAGAAGCGGTAATAATCTTCAATAATTCTGTTAGCTAGTAGGTCGCCTACATAGGCGCTTTCGGGTAAGCCCGTTACAATAATGATGCTTTCGACACTAATTGCCATCAAGAAAGACACAAAAAACAGAGAGCAGATTGAGTTCCGTAGTAATGGTAGCGCGATTGATAGTCCTAAAGCGATAATGGGTATAGCCGTAATAAGAAACCTGCCAGGTAAGCAATATCCGAAACGCCAATCAGGGTGTAATCCGTTTACTCCTGCTGTAGCGATGTAGAATATACCTGCGATAAAAAGGCTTTTTCGCTGATGCTTGCTCAGTTTAGATAGACCGACAAAAGACAGCAGGAAAATCGGTGCAAGGTATATTAGGCCTATTCCCGCTGCGAACCAATGTCCAAAAAGTGAAAAGCGCCAGGTAGCTATATCTGCAGTTTCATCCCAGGCGTTTCCCGGTCTGAACGATCCTAGCCAGTCATCACTGAAAGCCAGATGATAGGAGACATGCAGAAAGATTATTCCTATTGAAATTAGAGAAGCTATTATGGTAGCCGAAATTTTGTTTTTACTGTAATAAACTTGAGCTAATATTCCAAAACCCAATAGTATCGACAGTGGGACAAAGCGTGGATGGAGGAATGGAAGTATTCCCAGAAGAAAGATGCCGATTCCTATGAGAGGCAATTCTAATTTCTTACCAACAGACCTATATTCCCCACCTGGTATTTGCCAATGTGATAGGTAGAGCAGAGCAATTAAAGTGATGAGCAACCCGGGTGTGTCTGGATAGATTTGGTTCGAGTAGTAGGCTACAGGACTCAATGTCGCGACGATTATTGCACTAATTAGAGCGATAAAGTGAGGAATACCAATTTTTTTTAACCAGATGTAAAGTAATGGAATACAAAAAGAGGTAAGAAGCGCCATGAATAGTGCGCACGCTAATCTGGGGTTAGACCAGACCGAAAGCCCAAATTTGTAAGCGGGCACTAATAACACAGGTAAACCAATCGGATGTAGCGAGTGTATTTTCCCTTCTGGTGATCCAGGAGCTTTGTGGATACCAAAAGGCCTTGTGCTATATTCAGATTCCTGTTCCCAGCCGATATTATTGGTCAAGTCCATATCGCCATCGTGTAAGAGACTTTGCGTCAAACGAAGATAATGGGCTTCATCTCCATGAAGCATGGTAACCTGACAGAAATACAGTGCATATCCACTGTAGACTATAAGGCATGCAAAAAACAAAAAGATGCTAACGATACCATTCTTACAATGTATAGGCTTGCTATCGGTGTTTTCAGGCCAATTCAGATAGACTAACCAAGAAAGCAAAATTGCCCAAAAAGCGTGTGGTGCCCATAGTGTGATTATTATTGGCACGAAATTAGTAACTGCCGAGAAAAATGAGAGACCCTTTATTACGCTAAGACATAGCGCTAAGAATGTGGCAGAGGTCAGTTTTGTTATTAGTTTTTCACTGAAGTCTTTATATCGCACAAGCCGGTATATAGTGAATCCAATGGCGAGCAACGCAAAAAAGAGATTTATTCCTAGAAATGAAGCGTCCCAGCTTGAAAATTCGATATAAATTCTTGATGCTTGTTCGTTGTTATACACCTGAATTTGTAATGAGAAAGTCAGCAAAAATACGGTTAAGGCCGCGACTGAATGCAGGAGGTTTTTTTTCATCAAGAAAATATCTGGTAAAAAGATCTGTTTATTGTTACTTGTCGACGTCCATAGCAATACGGCTGCCTGTGGCTTTAAGCTGTCCTTGGTATTTCCCACGGTAGGGATTAGGGGACTTCTGGTCCATCTGGGCGAATACTAATTGACATATTCTGCGATTCGAACGCAATCTAATCGGAAGTCGGTTAGCATTAAATAGTTCGAGGGTAATATTACCTTCGAAGCCTGGATCGACCCAACCCGCATTTTGAATAAATAAACCCATTCGTCCTATAGACGAACGGCCTTCGACGAAAGCTGTCACATTGTCAGGTAGACGAATATACTCCTGCGTTGTTGCTAACAAAAATGATAGAGGGGGTATGACTATTTCCTCCTGTTCGAGTTCCTCATAGCTTACTTCGGAGTCAAGACGCAGTACATCACTTCGGTTCTCGTCTACTTTTAAAAAATGGGTTCCCAATCGAACATCGATAGATGCCGGTTGAATTTGCTCTGGCGTCAATGGATCGACGCTTAGACTGCCATCTTCCAGCATAGATTTCAGCATTATATCAGATAGTATCATAAGGCCCCCTTCATCTACTTTTTTGGAAATTATCAGACCAGCTTTGTGCAAAGTGCGTTAAAAGTCGAACGCCAAAGCCAACACCTCCTCTTGTGGTGTAAAAATTAGACTGGTTGCTTGTAGCAGTTCCTGCAATATCGATATGGGCCCATGGATAAGCGCTTGCAAATTCGTACAAAAGAGCGGCGGCAGTACTTGCCCCGCCAGGGGGGCCGCCGGAATTTTTCAGGTCTGCCACCTCTCCCTCAATTTGTTCCCGATATTCCGGCCAAAGTGGAAGACGCCAAACTTTTTCATGAGTGTCTCGTCCTGCTTCAATTAGTCGGTTTGCTAACAAATCATCAGAACAAAATAAACCAGCTACGTGATGGCCCAATGCTGTGATACTGGCCCCCGTCAGGGTAGCTAAATCTATTACGGCATCAGGATTGTATCGTTCGGCATAAGTCAAGGCATCTGCTAATATCAGTCTACCTTCTGCGTCAGTACTGAGAATTTCGATGGTTTTCCCAGAAAGCGTTTTTACAACATCTCCAGGACGAAACGATTTACCATCGGGCATGTTTTCAGCAGCGGGAATGAGAGCAATGATACGTTGTTTGAGTTTTAGTTTAGATATAGCAGATATGGCTCCGATCACAGCACCTGCACCCGCCATATCACATTTCATCGTACGAATACCTGACACACTTTTAAGTGACAGGCCACCACTATCAAAAGTGACTCCTTTACCCAAAAAAATTAGCGGGCGGTTCTTTGAGTGAGGGTTGAGCTCTATAATGATGAATTGAGGCCTATTGATACTTCCTTGGCCTACTGCAAGCAAAGCCCCCATCCCTAATTTTTCTATAGACGGCTCACTCAGGACGCGACAGCGTATGGAATCGTTATGTCGAGCCAATTCCTTTGCAACATTAGCAAGTGCTATGGGCGTAATTTCGTTTGCAGGTTCGTTAATTAAATCTCTTGCTAATATAGTACCTTCGCTTATGGATTTACCTGTTTTTACTCCCCTTTTAATATCGGTGAGATGTTTTTCCTTTGAAACTAATATTGTGAGCTTTTGAATACCTTTGTTGCTCTTTTTTGAACGATACGATTCAAATCGGTAAAGTGCTAAATAACTACCTTCGGCCAGTGCTTGGGCCATTTCTTGTGATGATAGGCCATTTTGTTCAGAGTTAACAAAGGTAGTTGCTGCCGAACGAACCCCTATTTCATTTAATTTGCGAATAGAGATGGCAGCTACTCGACGGGCAGATTCTAAATCAAAATCGTTTTGATAGCCTAATCCAATTATTAAGATCCGCTTAAAAGGTGATGCCTCTGGAACATAATGGAGTTGTGTTTCGCCGAGTTTACCAGTGAAGTCTTTTAAGCTTATTGCTTGTTGAATTGTTCGGTTTTGAACGAGATCTGCGGCTTTTTCAAGCAGATTGCTTTTAGTTTCGGCAAAGAGGTTGACAATAATAGCATCGGCGCGCTGTTTGTGAAGGTGGCCTTGACGAATCGTTATATTCAACATGTAAGATCCTTTTATTTTAATGTGCAGAGTATAGATTCTATAACTTAAGTATGTCAAGAACAGTGGAGTTGATTTTGAGAATAGAATCTGGCAAGGTATGTAAAGAGGTTATAAGCTTTTGAATGAAAAACTGATTACAGAATTATCAGAAAATATGAACACTGATCAAATTCTAACGGAGGAAGAAGATCTCCTCGTATACGGATATGACGGAACTGCTATGTTGAAAGAAAAGCCGTCCTGTGTGGTATTTCCGGAAAACGTTGAGCAAATTCAAAATATTTTGATGAAAGCTAACAGATTTGGTGTTCCAGTAGTGACAAGAGGATCTGGGACCGGTTTGGCTGGAGGATCTATTCCAGTGGCAAACGGCATTGTAGTATGTATGGTGCGTATGAATCGGATTTTGGACGTGGATGAAAAAAATATGGTAATGGAGGTCGAACCAGGGGTACTGACTCAACAGATTGCAGATCAGGCTACGTCGGTGGGCTTGTTTTATCCTCCCGATCCCGGTTCGATAAAGATTTCCACCATAGGTGGGAATGTAGCAAATAATTCTGGTGGTTTGCGTGGCCTTAAATACGGCGTAACGCGTGATTACGTAATGGCACTAGAAGTAGTCCTACCCGATGGGCGAATACTAAAGACAGGAACTCGATGCGTTAAGGACGTCGCAGGCTTTTCGTTGAGAGATTTGTTTGTTGGCTCAGAAGGAATGTTAGGGATTATAACGAAAATCACCCTTAAATTGATACCAAGGCCCTCTGCAAAGAAGACGATGTTAGTTTTATTTGATAGCATGACGGTAGCTGCGGAGGCTGTTTCATTGATTATAGAGAACAAAATTATACCTTGTACTCTCGAATTTCTTGATCGAGTTACCATCCAATGTGTGGAAGATTATGCAGGCATTGGCCTGCCGACGGACTGTGACGCTGTACTTTTAGTAGAAGTTGATGGCCATACTTCTGAGGTAGCCGACAAAGCGGACCAAATTGTTTCTTTAGTTCGCTCCAAAGGTGCCAGAGAGGTCCGAGTTGCAGAATCTGAGTCGGAAGCGTTGAGGCTCGCTTCTGCTCGTCGGACAGCGTTTTCTGCGTTAGCTCGCTTGGCACCAACAGTTGTACTAGAAGACATAACTGTGCCTAGGAGCAAATTGGCCGAGATGGTTCAGTATATAAACGATATCGCTACTCGTTATAACTTACGCGTGGGTACTTTCGGACATATGGGTGATGGAAATTTGCATCCCACGTTTTTATGTGATGAGCGGAATAAGGAAGAAATGCATCGTGTTGAGGAGGCTATGAGTTTGGTTTTTGATCACGCTATTGGTTTGGGTGGAACTATAACAGGTGAGCATGGAGTAGGATTGGCAAAAAAACCATTTTTACCTAGACAATTAGGTGAAATTGGTATCGAAGTAATGCGACAGGTAAAACATTCGTTTGATCCTAATAGTATCCTAAATCCCGGAAAGGTTTTTGATTGAGCCAAGATCACTTAAATTTATTGGGTCAATTAGACTATTCTGTATTGCAGCAATGCATGCATTGCGGTATGTGTTTGCCAACCTGTCCCACTTATACAGAAACCCTTCAGGAGAAATCTTCACCGCGGGGTCGCATTGCTATGATGCGATCGATTGCGGATGGTCATACAGAGGTTACAAAAAATTTTGCTGAAGAGATGTATTTTTGCTTGGGGTGCTTGGCTTGTCAAACGGCTTGTCCGGCTGGGGTCGATTATGCTACGTTATTTGAAAATGCCCGAGGTGAAATAGAACGCACCAACGTTTTGAAAAGCACCAAGAGGCGTTTGATTCGTCGTTGGACGTTGGGTTGGTTGTTTATGAGCTTGTCTCGCCTACGAAAGCTCGGTAGACTTTTGCGGTTTTATCAGCGGAGTGGGCTCGAATCGCTTGTGCGAAGAAGCAAGTTGTTAAGGGTATTGCCAAGGGCTCTACAGGAATTAGAGCCTCTTACGCCTAGAATTAGTCCTTATTTCACAAGCGACTATCATTCCCAAACGCGAAATCCACCAACTCCGCAATTCCGTGTGGCACTTGTAAGTGGTTGTATTCAAGATATCTCCTTTGCAGAGACAAATGCCGATACCATAGAGGTGTTGCGCGCAAATGGATGCGAAGTAATTTTACCACTAGATCAAGGATGCTGTGGATCTCTTCATGCACATAATGGAGAGTTAGGCCTAGCGCGTGATCTCGCTCGAAAAAACATAGATTCGTTTGCTCCTGAAAAACTAGATGCGGTGATTGTTAATTCCGGAGGATGCGGCTCCCATTTAGCGCATTATGATCGACTTTTAAAAGATGATGTACATTATACTGAACGTGCAAAGATTTGGTCGAAAAAAATTCGAGATGTTCATGAATATTTAGTGGAAATAGGGTTTCGATCTCCAACCGTTGGTTGTGGGTTTGAAGCAGTAACATATCACGAGTCTTGCCATTTAAAGCATGGGCAAGGAGTGTCTGATGCACCAAGGATCGTGTTAAAATCAATACCTGACTTAAATTTTGTTGAATTACAAGAATCCGACTGGTGTTGTGGAAGTGCTGGGATTTATAATATTACTCAACCGGAAATGTCTATGAGTCTGCTCGACAGAAAAATGGGTAACATCAAGAAAACTGGAGTTGAGGTGATTGCTACAGGAAACCCAGGCTGTGCGGTTCAACTACAATTTGGGGGGAAGCGGGAAGGAGAATCATTCGTAGTTATGCATCCTGTTCAGTTGCTGGCTGCTGCTTATCGCGCGGAGGTTAGAGGACAATGAAGCATTTTGGTATGGCTTTGGATTTGAAATCAGATGCGAAAAAGATAGAGGAATATCGTCGGTATCATGCAAATCCGTGGCCGGAACCCCTCCAAGGACTTTGTGAGATCGGGGTAAAAGACATGAAAATATTTTTGCTGGGAACACATTTATTTATGTACATGACCACTAGTGATACATTTGATATTAATCGTGATTTTCCTCGTTATATAAAGCAGAACCCTAAGGCTGCTGAATGGGATGATCTTATGCGTACTTTTCAACAACGAGTCCCCGAAGCCGCACCAGAGGAATGGTGGGCCTCTATGGAACTTGTTTTTGATCTTCATAAGCACGTATAAAGAGGTTTTTATAGATTTTTTTAAAATTCATATTTTGGAGGAGTTAGTTTTTACTGTATGAGACCGAATTTACGTCCTGCAAATCCCTGTTTTTCCTCGGGACCATGTGCTAAACGACCTGGATGGACTCCTGATGCTTTACAAGGGGCCGTTATTGGGCGATCACATCGAGGAAACCCGGGTAGAGAAAAGCTTTTAGAAGTGATTGATCGAACAAGATCTATACTTAAAATTCCTGACGATTATAAGATTGCCATTGTGCCTGCCTCAGATACTGGTGCAGTAGAAATGTGCATGTGGTCTATGCTTGGTGAACGTGGGGTGGATGTGTTAGGTTGGGAAAGTTTTGGAAATGGTTGGGCGAACGATATATTAGGTCAATTAAAATTATCTGATGTGCGGACTTTCAAAGCAGATTATGGGAAGTTACCTGCTTTAGAGGAAGTCGATTGTGATAGAGATGTCGTCTTTACATGGAACGGTACTACCTCAGGCGTAAAAGTACCTAATGCCGATTGGATCCCCCAAGATCGGAACGGATTGACGATTTGCGATGCCACCTCGGCCGTTTTTGCTATGGAGTTAGTCTGGGATAAATTAGATGTTGTTACCTACTCTTGGCAAAAGGTAATGGGGGGTGAGGCAGCACACGGTATGATCGTTTTGAGTCCAAGTGCTGTTCAGCGCTTGGAGAATTATCAGCCTCCTTGGCCCATGCCTAAGTTGTTCAGAATGGTTCAAGGCGGAGCCCTGAATGAAGGCCTTTTTGAGGGCAGCACTATTAACACACCTTCTATGTTGTGTGTTGAAGATGCTATTGATGGCCTAAAATGGGCTGAGTCAATTGGCGGATTGTCTGAATTGATCGATCGGTCGAACGAAAATTTGCGATATTTCGAAGATTGGGTGATGGAGCGTGACTGGATCGGTTTTTTGGCAGAGACTGTGGAAACTCGGTCGAATACATCTATTTGTTTTCGAATTACAGATGAAAATTTTTGTAAATTGTCGGATTCGCAACGACGCTCTAAAGCAAGAGATTTAGCCAACCTTCTAGATGAGGAAGGTGTTGCATATGACATCGGCTCATATCGACATGCTCCCCCAGGGCTCCGTATTTGGGGAGGTGCAACCGTCGACCGAAATGATACAAAGGCTCTCATCCCTTGGTTGGACTGGGCTTGGGACAATATATAATAATTCTGGTAATATATTCACACAGACTCTGCCAAAAGGATCAGGGATACGAATCAACTATTTCGGCCATTGATCAATTTTTTATTTTTTTTCGTTTTCCGGCTTGAAGTTTGTTCGCTGCGCCGACAGATCCTATATGTAACGTGTCGTAGGCTTGTTGAGAAGATTCGAATGGCCCATCTTGGCTTTTTACTCCATGCCAGTTGACATTAGTGTTCATTGGATTTTCTCTTCCAGTGGCTTTTTCGCGTTTGGCAATGTATGCTAACATGCGTGCTTCTAATTGTTTAGCAATATCCTTCTCTATATTGGCCAGATTTTTTAGTTCTAGTGGATCATCAATCAGATTATATAACTCTGTTCGAGGCTTAAAATGAAAATCAGGCTCTAATGAAATCATGAGTTTCCATTGGGGAGTGCGCCATCCATGTTTTCGCATCCATGTACACTCGGTGATATAAAATTCAGAGTAATTGGTTGCTCGTTTGCCTTGTATGAGGGGAAGCAGTGACTTACCATCAAATTTTGTATCTGTCTTTACGTTGAGGAGTTTCAGTATTGTAGGAACAAGATCTTGATGAAGTGTTATTCCATTGATACGCTCTCCAGATGGAATTTTCCCCGGAAGATGCAAGATAAGCGGGACGTGTAATGTATTCTCGTACATCCCGTGGTGGTCATACCAGCATTCGTGCTCGTATAATGTTTCACCATGGTCACCATTAAGAATGATTAAGGTGTCATCAATCAGATTTAGTTCCTGAATACGTGTGATTATACGTTGAATACACGCATCCATATAGGCGATAGCCCCGTCATATTGTGCATCCATGTAATGGCGATCTCTTACTCCAGGTGGCATCCAGTCGGCAAAAAAGTCACAAAATGGTTTAAAAGAGAATACGGGGTCCATCGATTTGTTTTTTGGGTCGAGTTCATTCCCGCTATAAAACATTCGTTCAAAAGGTGCTGGTGGTAAATATGGTGCATGTGGATCCATGTGACGTAGAAAAAGAAAAAATGGTTTTTTGGATCGCGACAGCCGGTCTAATTCGGGTATGGCAACATTGTTAAGCTCTTCCGCTTTGGGGCTTCTACCCGTTGCCCAAGAGCCCCATGCCGGATAGTCAAGGTATTTATCAAATCCGCGCGAGCTTGGATTCCCTGTAAACCCTACGCAGGAAGTATTATATCCATTCTTTTTTAGAACCTCCGGTAAAGTTCTGATGGTTTTTGGAAGACCCCCTTCGTGGCGCAACGCTACTACGGAGGTTGAGAATGAGTCTAAACCGGTAAGCATTGAAGCATATGCAGACGTGGTAGGAATATGTGCGGAATAGTTTTTTTCGAATAACGTTCCACGTTTTGCAAAAGCATCAATGTGGGGTGTAGTATTACGTCCGTAACCGTAGCAACTCATATGGTCGGCTCGTAAACTATCGATACCCAGTACTACTAAATTTGTTTTTTTCGCTGGCATGTTTTCCTCTTTAAGAATCTGTTGCGTCAGCAGGATGGTTTATCCTAAATAGTCACGGGCCTGTGGTCAAGTGTTATAGTTTGTAGGATCTATTTAACTCAATTAAATTGTTTTCCTCATGACCATGAAATGTTACCAGACACGAAGGAGATAGTGATGGGCGCTAAATTAAACGTCGCCGTAGTAGGAGTTGGAGGAATAGCGGGAGCTCATATGCCAGGATGGATAGCATCCGAGGATGCCGAGATTGTGGCGGGTTGCGATGTTAATTCAGAAATCCTAACAAAATGGGGTACAGATCATCAGATTAGCAAACTGTATGAAGACGTCAGTCAAGTTTGGTTAGATGACGAAATTGACGTTGTGGATATATGTACGCCAAACATGTATCATGCTCCACTTAGTATTGCAGCTTTGGAGGCAGGTAAGCACGTACTCTGTGAAAAACCACTTGCTCCAACGCCAAAAGAAGTTTTGAAAATGATCGAGGCACGGGATCGGTCTGGTAAAATGCTGATGACGGCACAGAGTGTTCGTTTTACGGGTAACGCAATTTCTTTCAAAGAGGAAGTAGATTCTGGGTCTTTGGGCAATGTGTATCATGCACGTTGTTGGGCACTAAGGCGTGCCGGAATACCAAATCGACCAGGTTTTATTCAAAAAAAACATAGCGGTGGAGGACCATGCATTGATATCGGGGTCCATATGTTGGATCTGGCTTTATGGTTTATGGGTAATCCTCAGCCCGTTTCTGTGAGTGGAATGGCAGTTTC